>JBNKLP010000010.1:0-43732 GCA_050292425.1 Candidatus Nanoarchaeia archaeon
GTTCTTGAATAAACGTGTCTATTGATTCTAAATTATTATCAATTAAAATAATTTCTTTATCCTTATTTCTTATTCTAATTTCATCTATTTCAATGTCTAATTTTAATTCAAATACAAGAGTAGTTTCAAGGATTTTTTTATAATTATAAACAAACATGATCTCTTGCTTTTTTATATTTCTCTTTTCAATATTATAATCTTGAAATAGTTTATTTACAGATGCTAAACAAATATCTTCTATTTCATTTTCCAAAACAAATCCTCCACAAACTTCATATGATATTGACCAATCCCCAGAATCTCTTTTTTTAATTATCAATTTATCATTATTAATTATTATAATATTAAATATACTAAGTGCATTTGGATTTTCTCTATTTTGTAAAGAACTTGGATTAATATCAGGATTATTTCTTAAACCAATAACCTCTTTGTAGCATATTCCTTTTGAATAGTAAAGAATATTATTTTCAATTTTTTCAAACCTTATTAATTTTCCATTAAATACGTTTCTATTTGCAACTTCCATTTCCTCAAGAAATAATCCCCAAGTTTTATTGACTATTGACTTTTTTTCCTTTTCTAATTCAAAGCCAGAATTTACTTCAACCAATCCAAATTTATTTGAATTTGAAATTATTTTAACTTTGTCAAGCATTCTTCCTGTTTATGTAATATTCAAGCAAAGTCTTCAGGTTAACAATATCTTCCTTATTATAAATCAATAACTTACGAAGGGCATTTTCGTCCCCTCTTTTATAACGTCTCCACAACTTAACAGCCTCAAACCCATCAACCTCGGCAACCTCATCATCTCTTGTAATTCCCAGCTCTCTTTCAATTTTTTTTAATCCTCCTCTAAGTCCAAACTCCGAGAGCATGAATCTCAAATCTAGATGAACAATATCAAACTTGTATCCGCATTTTTGTTCAATAAAAGGCAAATCAAAGCTCTTTCCATTAAAAGTTACTACAATGTCAAAATCTTTTAACCTTTCATAAGCTTCATCAAGATCAACTCCTGAGATATAACTTCTTGCATCAACACCATCATAAATTCCAATCATTGTAATTTCATCGGTCCATCTTGAAAGCCCTGTAGTCTCAATATCTACATATGCAATATTCCCCCAATCAATCAATCTGTAATGCTCTTTTGCAGGAATTTTTTCTCTAAAATAATCTAAATTTTTCTCATTTAGATTTTCTATTGAAAACAAAATTTCTGTCTTTATTTTTTCAAGTTTGGATTTTGGAATGCAATCAATATTTTCAAAATTTTCTAAAAAATAATTCCAATCACAAACTCCATTTTCCCACAAGATTTTTTCTGTTTCAGCAGAAATTCCACAAGTATGACAAAACGTTTTTTTAAGCATAAAATAGAATTCAGAAATTCAATTTATAAGTTTTAAGTATCTCAAAAATAAGTGAAACTTGCAAGAGTATTATTCCTGCAACTCCCAATTTTTAGCATCTCCTTTAGTAACTCCGCATTCAGGGCACATCCAGTCATTAGGAACATCTTCCCATTTAGTTCCTGGTGCAATACCAGAATCTTGGTCTCCTTTTTCTTCATCATAAACATAACCGCAAACTAAACATTTCCACTTAGCCATTTTTAAAATAAATTGAGTAATTAATATTACCCTTGTTTTACCCAAACACTTGTATCTGATTTAGCAATACCACAAACAGGACAAACCCAGTCATTTGGTATATCTTCCCATTTAGTTCCTGGTGCAATACCAGAATCTTGGTCTCCTTTTTCTTCATCATAAACATAACCGCAAGCAGTACATTCCCATTTAGCCATTTTTAATATTACCACCTCCACCATTTTTATCGTGGAGTATACCTATACTTCAAACTTGTGCTTTATAAGTATTTTTTTTCACAAAGAATAGTAAAAGTATTCATTACTCAATTATGCCAAACTTTATTAAACAAAAACTTTAACATTTATTTCAATGGAAGTACAGTTAGTAACACCTACTCTCTATGATGCATATTATATTTGTTTATATTTGTTTCTTCTATTTTTTTTTCTAAAAATGAGAATGTCTTTGAAAATATTAAAACATCTCGAAAAAAATTATTCTTATTTTTACAGTCAAATTTATCATAGGGATGATTCAGCTCATCATGTCATAACTTCAGGAAAATCACTTTTGTTGAACCTTGATTTGCTTTTTTCAAATAAATATGAATTAGATGAATATCTAAAAAGAAAAATAAGTTATTATAAATTATTTGCAATATTGGAATATGTTTTCTTCATAATTTTTATAGTGCTGGCATATAACTTAGGATATCTTCACAATCTTTATGAAACTATTATGAATTAATCCTTTATTTCTCTATTGTCTCTTTCTTTAATCAAGTCAGAAACAAACTTATCAATAGTAGTTGTAAACTCTTCATTTTTTCCATTAACAAATTTACGAGTTCTAACACTAACTGTCTTCTTTTCAATGTCTTTATCACCTAAAATTAGCATATAATTTGGTTTTTCAGACTCTCTTGCCATTGCAATCTTCTTTCCTACTCCCTCATTTGAAAAATCACACTCAACTCTAAAACCTTCTTCTTTAAGTTTACTCTCAATTTTTTCACAGTATTCTTTATGTCTGTCAGCAACATTGATAATCTTAACTTGAGTTGGTGAAAGCCAAAGAGGGAACTTTCCTGCAAAATGTTCAATCATTACTCCCATGAATCTTTCCAAACTTCCAAGTATTGCTCTATGAATCATAACGGGTCTTTGCAAACCTGTGTTTTCAGATTCATAATTCAACTCAAACCTTTCAGGCAAGTTAAAATCAAGTTGGATTGTTGCGGTTTGCCAAACTCTGTTCAAACAATCTCTGATTCTAAAATCAATCTTAGGCCCATAAAAAGCACCATCTCCTTCGCAAATCTGGTACTCTTTCTTATTTTTCTTAAGTGCACTTGCTAAGGCATTTTCTGCCTTCTCCCAAACTTCATCACTTCCAATAGATCCTTCCGGTCTAGTAGAAAGCTCAATCTCATAACTCATTTGAAAAACATCTTTGTAAACATATTCAACTAACTCAAGAAGTTTTGCAATCTCATCTTCAATTTGATCCATTCTACAAAAAATATGTGCATCATCTTGACAGAATTTTCTAACTCTTGTAAGTCCTGAAAGTGTACCTGAAAGCTCATTTCTATGGAGTGCTCCAAAATCTGCAATTCTAAGAGGAAGTTCTCTGTAGGACTTGAATGTATTCTTGAAAATCAGACAATGAGAAGGACAATTCATAGGTTTTAATGAAAACTGCTGTCCTTCAATATCAAAAATATACATGTCATCTTTGTAATGCTCCCAGTGTCCTGAAATCTCCCATAATTTCTTATTAAACATATTCGGAGTCATAACTTCTTTGTAATCATATTTAATGTACTGTTCTCTCATAAAACCTTGAAGTTGTTTCCACATAACAAAACCTTTTGGTAAAAAGAAAGTCATTCCTGGTGCATATTCATGAATCATAAATAAATCCATCTGTTTTCCAATAACTCTATGATCTCTCTTCTTTGCCTCTTCAAGCATATCATAATATTCATCCATATCTGACTTCTTCCAAAAAGCACTTCCATAAACTCTGAAAAGTTGTTTGTTATCAGCATTTCCTCTCCAGTATGCTCTTGTAATCTTCTCTAATTTAAATGCTTTAATCAAACCAGTTCTAGGAAGATGTGGTCCACGACAAAGATCTTCAAATTCTCCTTGCTTGTAAAACTGAAACTTATCTCCTTCAATACTTCCTTCTCCTTTTTCTTCTTCATTCAGATTTCCTGATGCAATTGCATCGATGATTTCCTGTTTGTATGAATTATTATAGAAATGTTTCAAAGCCTCTTCTCTTGATTTGAAATTCTTCTCAATCTTCAAATCATCTTTGATGATTTTTTGCATCTCTTTTTCAATTATAGGTAATTTGTCTTCAGTTAAATCATCATAATCAACATCATAATAAAACCCACTTTCAGTTGCAGGCCCTATTGTTATCTTTGCCTCAGGAAACAATCTAAGTAAAGCCTGAGCAAAAACATGAGCAGTAGTATGTCTTAAGATTTCAAGAGATTCAGTACTTTTAGAAGTAATAATTTCAACATTAGCATTCGTGGTAATAGTAGTAGACAAATCAACAAGATTTCCATCAACCTTTGCAGCAATCGCTTGCCTGGCAAGTCCTTCAGAAATAGATTTTGCTACATCAAGCAAGCTAATTCCTGAATCAAATTTTCTACTATTACCATCTGGAAAACTAATTTTAACCATGATAAATTATCTAAAATAAGGGTTTTTATAAATATTTGTTAATAATTACTTATACATAGTAGTTAGGTATGACAAGGAGTCATCCCAAGCTTTTTTCAAATTTCCTAAAGGAAAATGTCTATATGGTTCACCATTTGACCCCTCAAATAGAACCATATCAACAACTCCAGCCATATTTAAACCTACATTTAGATAGAAGGGTTTGCCATCTTTACTTTTTGCAGAAATTACTTTGTAATCAGCATCTCTTGAATCTTCAAGTGTTGGAGAAAAATTATTCAACCCTTGCATTAAAAACTCAATTCCTTCTTCTAAATTTTCAAATGTCATAAGAACTTAATTATTATAATCAATATAAACTTTTGCAAAAATAAATATTAATTTAACTTAACATAGTTTCTCCTAAATTAAAATCATTATTTAATTGATGTAAATCAGCAGTAGAAAAATCACGAACATTCCCATATTGAATAGGATTTTCTCTTGCAATATAATCTTTTAAATTAGCTCTTATTTGTTGTAATCTATCAATTCCAAAATTTTCAGAAGAGGTTATCTCTATTTTAAGGATATACTTGTCTTTGATTCTAGAATTTCTAAAACTAATTTCATATTCAATATTATTTTTATAATCAATTAATATTTCATTAACTTTTTGTTGCAAATATGAAAAATTTCTCTGTGCAGCAGAAATCTCAATTCCAGTTCTTCTTTTCTCAAATAACAATGTTGTTTCAAAAGTATTCATTTTATATACAGAAAAAGAAATATGTTTTATTAATTTTTGTATTTATGCAAACAACTCCTCTAATTTCGGAGCAATCTGTTTCTTTCTTGAAAGTATTCTTCCAAGCTGTGCAACACCAACAGATTCAATTTTTGCATCAAATGCGTCCTTTAGACATTTCTCATCAGTCTCATCAGCATACAAAGTAACATTAGTCTCTTTTAAAATATCAACAATGGACAGGAAAACAAAATCAAGCCCATCTTCTTTTTTAATTTCTTTCAACTTGGAAATAATCTCATTTTTTCTATTCAATCCATAATCTGGATTAGTTGTTTCCATAACTCCTATTCCAAATTTCTTTCCATTAAACTCAAACTCTTTGTAATCCATTCTAATAATCTTCTCAGCAGAAATATCTCCCAAATCACTCTTTGCATTAAACATCTCTAAACTATATTCATCAATATTTTCAATTTGCGCAATCTCATTTAACTTTCCTACTAATTCAATATCTTCCTTTGTAGTGGTTGGTGATCTAAAATTCAAAGTATCTGACAAAATGGAAGAAATCAATAATGATGCCTCAGCTTTTGTTGGCTCAATATTCTGTTCAAAAAACATTTTAGCAACAATTGAACATGTAGCTCCAATGGGTTCTGCTCTAATGAACAAAGGTTCCTTAACTGCAAAGTCAAACTTATGGTGATCAACAATCTCAACAACCTTGTACTTTTCTCTGTTATCAATACTCTGCTTTGCTTCATTGTGATCCATCAGAATAATCTGTGAACCTTCTTCCAATTCCAAGACAGTCTCAGGTTCATCAACCCCAAACTTATCCAAAACAAACTTAGTCTCATTATTCAAATCTCCTAATTTGCAAACCTTTGTCTTTACTCCTCTTTTCTCAAGCAAACTTGAATATACAATTGAACTACAAGTAGTATCTGTATCTGGATTCTTATGACCTATAATATATTTTGTAACCATAGAAGATTGTTATGAATATAAATTTATAAGTTTTACCAAAAATTACTTTAACTTTCTATATCTGAAAATTATGAAAATTGAACCCACAAAAACTCCCAGAATAAACAAACCAAGTAAAACTCCTGATAACAACTCTAATCCAAGATAAACAAACATACTAAGTAAAATTGAATAAATAAGATAAAAATAATTCTTTTTTATTACAGATAAGATTACCAAAACAGTAATAGCAATATTAAATATAAAAAAGAAAGCAAAATTCAATGTTGGGAGGTACTCATGCAAAAAGAAATCATAACTAAAACTCAGTCCAAAAATTCCCAAAACATATGTAAAAAAAGTAATTGTGAAATAATTAATGCTCTCAATAGTTGACCAACCTATTCCAAAAAAAATTCCATTCTTAAAACTTTTTGTATTCAAAAACTTCTTCAATGAAAAATACTTTCCAACTTCAGAGACTATAACTGTTCCAAGCAAAACCAAAGTTGCTGGCATAAAATTAGAATCAAAATAATCAAAAAAATAAGATTGCAAAAACTTGAAAGGAATCTGCAGAATCATAACAACAAAAAAAGCAACATACCCATAAAGTAAGAATTTAACTTTTGGTTTTTCCTTATCATAAAACAAATAAGTAATCAAAGCAGCAAAACAAATCTCTAGTAAATATGACATCTACATATAATTCAGACAAAAAGATATATAAATGTAACGACGCTTCTTTTTACTATTCAATTAGAAAATAATTGTTTTAGTAATCTATTAAGCCAAGATCGCATAATCCGGTATTGCGCCACCCTGGAAAGGTGGTTCCCTTGGAATTCAGGGTTCAAATCCCTGTCTTGGCGTTTCTTAATTCTAAACTATACCAAGACTTAAAAATTAGAAAGTAATCTTCTAAATATGGTTCAACAAAAAAGACTTGACTTCTATAATGCTTTTGATTATTATCAAGAAGGTCTTCAAACTTTAGATTCAATCACAAAAGATTTATTATCACTTTATGAAAAGAAAAAGAATTTGCTTAATGGAAGAAAAAAGACAACCACATTTTGTTACTATAATTCCAAACATCCTGCAACTATGAGTTTTGACATATTATATTATATTAATTCTCTGCAAATTCCTTTTGTTCTTGCTAAAGGAATAATTTCCAAATCACAATATGAACAAAAATCAGGAGATTTTTTTGCATCTGTATCCTGTGCCCCAGTAATTTCTGGGAAATATTCTACAGATAAATTACAGAGAAATAGAATTGTTTCAATAAATAATGAAGGATTAATCTCTCCAATACTTGATGAACAATTATTAATTGATACAAATACATCTTCCTCTTCTGAGCAAACTCTGGCAGAAGCAATATTTAAATACACTCAAAACAAGTTTAATTCTGGTAAAACCTTATAAAATCTAATTGATTAACAAAGTTATGTTACACTTAATTGGAATTGGAGCAAAAAAAGAGCACATTACTCCTGAAATGATTGAGGCTATAAAGAACTCTTCACAAGTTTTCCTTGAATACTACACTTCATTCTATCAGGATTCATTTGATGTACTTGAAGAATACTTAAGCAAAAAAATTGAAATCTGTGATAGGGAAGATATTGAATCAAAAATTGAAGAAAAAATAATCAACCCTGCAAAAGAAAAGGACATCTCACTTTTAGTTTTAGGAGACCCTCTTATTGCAACAACTCACACTGACCTTTTGCTAAGAGCAAAAGAGCGAAAAGTTAAAACTAAAGTTTACAACAATGTTTCAATTGGAACATTCATAACAAGAACAGGACTTCAGTTTTACAAGTTTGGCAAAATTACATCAATTCCATTTTTCTCAGAAAAATTCATGCCAAGAACTCCTTTCTTGGTTTACATGGACAATTTCAAAATGGGAGCTCACTCACTATTTCTCTTAGACTTGAATCCCTCAAATGATGTTGCATATAAAGGAGAGGAAAAATATCTAAAAGCATCAGATGCATTGCAGTTTCTTCTCGACATTCCTAAATTAATGCTTGAAAATGAGGAAGCCGAAGAAAAGGATGTGTCAATAATTGATGAAGACACCCCTGCTGTAATCTGTTCAAGACTAGGTTTTGATGATGAGGAAATTCTTTACGATTCAATTGGTGCTTTGATTAAAATTGATAAAACAAGAAGTCTAAAAGAGCCGGTTTGTATAATCATTCCAGGGGATCTGCATGAGATGGAAGAAAAGTTTTTACAACAATTTAGCATGTAAAACTTTATATATTTCTCATTTTATTTTTAATTATGAAAAAAATCAAACTCTACATTGCAGGTAAGGTTAATCCAAAATCAGTTTTCAAAACACATAACTGGAGAGATGATTTTTGTAATGAAATTTCAAATTTGAGTGATATTGAAATTGAAAATTTGGATCCAACCAAAGGGAAAGTAAATCCTGCAAATTCAAAAGAATTATTTGGTTACTGCTCATATCTTATAAAAAAATCTGATATTGTAATTGTTAATTTGACTGATGATATAAGCATTGGTGGGTCTCAGGAAATGTTAATTGCAAAATATTTCAACAAACCTCTAATTGGGCTTGCACCAATTGGAGGAAAATTCAATGTTAAAGAAAAAATAATTCAAGGAAAATCATACGAGAATTACAAAAATCCTTTTGTTGAAATTCCTTGTGATTTGTTTGCAGAAAATATAACTGATATTGTAGACTACTTAAAAAAATTCAATGAAAATACACCTATAAAAACATTAAAAATAATTGATGAGAGTATTGATTATTTTGAAAATCTATGATTAGGCTCTGTATCTTGGTTGATATCCACCAATCCTATAATTTGGAACAAAACATCTTCTTTTTCCAATTACATTTTCAAGACTTCTTTGTCCATAAGATGCACTTGAATTTCTATATTCAAAATTTTCTTGTCTATAATTTCTAGCATGATTTGATCTATAAGTTGATAATGAAACGACATTATTATCATAACTTTCCACATTATCTTCAACTCTACTTTCAAGAGACTCATTTGCAACAACTTCTTCTTGAATATCATCTTTAACAACTCTTGGTCTCAATTCAATAACCTTAGTAAGAGGTACATTTTTATCTTCTTCAGTTTCATACTTCTCATCATTTACTGCAATTAATTTATGAAATGGATTATAAGAAGAGATAGTAAGAGCAGCAACATAATTCAAATCATCCTTTTCATCCCAAATATTTTGAATTAGATAAGGAGTCAAATCCAAAATTATTTGTTTTGAGTTCTCATTCTCAATAGCACTTTCCATAACACAAAGATAATACTCTAAACTATATAAAACTATGTGAGTAGTATTCACATCGGCTTAGAAATCTTTGATTTCTTGAATTAGTATTTCTAAGCAAAAAACTTATATATATTAAACTTCAAAAAACAATTATGAGCCTTTTCAACTTCTTCAATCGTAAAAATTCATCAAATTACAGAAAAATACTCGCTGTTGGTGTAATAATTGAAGATGAAAAGCAAAGAATACTTCTCCATAAAAGGCAAAAATCTCCTTCAAAAGGTTCTTGGGAATATATGGCAGGTTATGTTGATCCATTTGAATCACTTGAAAAAGCATGTCGAAGAGTAGTTTGGCAGATGACAAGAATAATGCATTTGAGAAACTTGAAATTTACTGGAAAATTCTATGACAATCCAAACAGACACCCAAATAAGTCCTGTATCCCTTTGATTTTTAGTGCAAAAATCAACTCCAAACATCTTGAAGAAACCTCAAATCTAAAATGGTTCTTATTAAAAGATATTCCAAAATTAAAATTTGCTTTAGATAACAAAAAAATAATCATAGATTATCTTAACTCAAAACCAACTAAAGATTCTTCTCAATAGCTTCAATCACTCTTTGCTCATGTTGTGCTACTTTTTCCCCTTCTTGTTTTGCTAAATCCAGTTTTAATAATTTCTTCACAATCTCTCTATTTTTTAAATCTTCCAAACTTTGTTTCAGAATCATCTCTTCAACAGTTGATGTATCTTCAATATCGTCAACATCAACTTTTTGCAACTGAGAACTTGTCAATTTATATGTATTCTTCAATACATGAAACGCACCTTTTTCATACAATCCAAAAACTATCTTATTCAAACCAATATCACTGACTCTTCCTTCAACAACTCCACTAATTTCAAGCAATACAATCTTTCCTTCAATATCCAAATCCTGCAAACTCTCATCTATCTTTAACTTTGCTTCAATAGGATTCAAATTATCAATTCCAACTTTAACGTACTCTTTCTCAAAAATATCCAAAAACACTCTTTTAATTTCAACTTTCCTACTCTCAAAATCAAATTCACACAAGTTAAAACAAGATTTTTCACGTTTCATCTCACTAAAATTATTTGGAAAAAGTGGACCTGGAAAACTCATCAAACCCTCTCCAATTTTCCCAACAATATGAGTATGAACATGGCCTGCAGCATAATAATCAAAACCCTGTGCTAAAAAAGAAGAATCAACCTGAGCTTTTACAGCCTTCATGAAATTGGGTTTGAAATCTTCCAAAGTTGCATGAAACATAAAAACATTAAATTTATCATTGCTAAGAACTTCAGTTTTCAAATTAGTATAAATATTCTTATCAAGTCCATTCTTTTTACCCAAAACTCCGCAAATTCTGGCACCACTCTTATCATCAAAAAACTTTAATTTGATTTTGTTCTTATCAATTACATCGTACTTGCAAACATCAACAAAAACTCCTGCCTCATCAAGAAGAGAAATAAAACTTTTCCCAGTTACAGAATAATCATGACTTCCTCCAATGACATACAATCTTATTCCTGCCTGTTTCAATTTCATAAATTCTTTAACAACTCTTCCTACTAAATCAAGAGGAGGAATTGCATTATTGAAAATATCTCCTGCAAACAAAACAAACTCTACTTTTTCCTCTAAAATTTTATCAATTGCTTTTTGAAAAGTCGAAAAATTAAGTTCAGTAAGTCTCTTCTCTCTCCATCCACCAAGATGAAGATCAGCTAGATGTGCAAACCTAATCTTCTTGTTCATACATTAGAAAAAGAAAAAGAAGTTTATATAATTAATGTGTTACAAATTATTAAAATTGTCTAAATTGATAATTATTAGTTTCTATTCCAAAATTTCCATTATATCTGTTTTCAGATCCTCTATTTGGAGGAAAATACACATACCCTTCAGAGGATAATTCAAATTCATCTGGCAATTCTGAATCTGATTTATTATTTTCTAAAATTGGTCTAAATTCCCCATTTTTATAATATAATTTTGAAGTTAATTCTCTTTTGTTAAGTACGGAATTTTGTTCATTAATTGGCAGATTGTTATTAATAACAGTTTTTACAGGTGTGAATTCTTGTCTTAACATATTAAAGAGATCACTTACTCCATTTTTTGTTATTTGTGCTGTTGCTAAAGCTAAACCTATTGAAGCTAGAAGTCCATAAGTCCAAAATCCATTATAACTATGAATATTATGTCTATTGTAATCCATTCTACTCCACAATAAGTGTTAATTATTTAAAAACAAATTCAAATTGTGCAAAAAATGTTTATATTAGCACAATAAGTTAAAAATCTCAAAAATCTCCTTTGAATGCTCTCCAACTTTTGGTTTCTCAATAATTCCGATTATTACTCCATTTTCATCAATCAAAAAAGTAGTTCTAACAGTCCCCATAAATTCACGACCCATGAATTTCTTCATCTGCCATACTCCATAAGCTTTATTCACACTCAAATCCTCATCAGCAACCAAAGCAAAAGGAAGCCCTTTCTTTGAAACAAAATTTTGATGTGACTTAACAGAATCTTTGCTAACTCCTATAACAACAATGCCTTTTTTCTCAAATTCACCCCAATTATCTCTAATATTACAAGCTTGTGTTGTACATCCTGGAGTCATATCCTTAGGATAAAAATACAAAACAATTCTTTTACCTTTAAAATCAGATAAACTAACTTTTTTTTCCTGATTATCAACTAAAGCAGTTGTCTTAAATTCTGGCGCCTTATCTCCAACTTTTACCATAATATAATTAACGTAAATCCTAATATATAAAATTTAGGTATTAAATTTGAACCTTTTATTTATTTCACCACTCTTCAAGGAGTTAAAAACAAAAGATTTATTAATAAGTTAGTTTTGGTATTTCTATGGAACTAGTACTAGAAAACCCTGCACTATTGAAAAAAAGTATGGAAATTATTTCTGATATCGTTCTTGAAGGAACTTTTGTATTCAAACCAGACTATATGGAGTTAGTAGCCCTAAACTCAAACAATGTGGTTATGGTCATTTTCAGGCTTCTTTCAACAAATTTTGAAAAATATGAAGTAACTGAAGATGTAAAGGTTTCTTTAAGTCTGGAGCATTTCACATCTGTTCTGAAAAGTTGTGATGATAAGGCTAAATTAATCATTAATATTAAAGATGATTCCAGAATGAAAATCACATCTGAAGGTAAAAATAAAAAGGAATTTGAACTATCATTAATTGACTTTGCAGATGAAAACCTTCAGAAAGTGCCATCACTTTCCTTCCCTGTAAAAATCGTTTCATCATCTTCAAACTTCACAAATGCAATAAATGATCTAAGCTTCCTTGAAGATGAAGGAGTTAGCTTCAAAGTAAAAGAGGATCTTTTCTCAATTGAAGGAAAAACAAACTCAATGGCTGGAAAAATTGACTTTAATGAAGACATTGATGTAAAAGTTGATGATGCAAACGAGCACTTGTGCAGGTACTCAATTGATTATCTTAAAAAATTCATCAAAGCAGACAAAATTGTAAACACTGTTGAACTTTCATTCAACAACGATTACCCACTTAAAATCGAGTACAAGGTAGTTGACAGGCTTCTTTTGGGATTCATTTTAGCTCCAAGAGGCGAAGATTAAATTTTTTTTTTTTAATATTCACGATTCAATAAATCCAAAAGTATATAAAAACCAAATATTAAATTTTAATTTATATGCCTCATCAATGCCTAAACTGTCAGGAAGTCTTTGACAATACATCAAATGTTATAATCAAGGGATGTCCTAATTGTGGCAAAAAATTATTCTTATACATAAAAAAAATCCCTGAAAATAAGGAAGAAATTGAATTAACTACACATGAAAAAGAAGTAATTCTAAAAGAAGTTGAAGGAATTGCAGAAATTGAAGAAACAGATACACCAATTATTCTAAAACTTGAAAATGTAAGGGTTGTAAAACCTGGTAAGTATGAGATAGACATAAATCAATTAATGAAAAAAGACAAACCAATTATATACAAAGTTCAAGATGGAACATATGTAATTGATTTGAATTTTTTAAGAGGCAACTAAAATGACAAAAAATAAAACTAGTTCTAAAAAATCTTCATTAAATGCAAAACTAAATTTAATTCTGGAAAATCAAGAAAAAATTCTTAAAAATGAAGCTAAAATCTTAGGAGAAGAAGAGAGAATTGAGGAGATGGAACAAGAAGAGCTAAAAGAAGAAAATGAAACTCAAAAAACTGAAGCTGAAGCTCTAAAAGAACTTGAACAACTCGAAAAAGATCTCAAAAAAAATATTTCTTCTCCTATGAAAAAAATAACAAAAAGGGACATATTCAAAGGTTTTGTCGGAGCATTTGTCGGAGTTATGAGTCATTTTGCATTCTCTAAAGCTGCAGACATTGCTCCAACCCTTGATTTTTACAGATCAACAATTCTCTTCATTGTAGCATTAATAATAGTAATTGTAATGCTCTACTACAGTGGATTTAGAACAATAGAAAAACATATTATTCTAAAATTCATGCCTTTAAGAGCGATAATTTTATATGTAGTATCCATTGTAACTATATTAATAGTCAATCTGCTCTTTGGAAAACTACATTTTCCAATTCATTTTAATGAAGTGTATCAACTAGTAGCAGCAAGCATAATCTTGGCAGTAATGGGTGCAGGAACAGCAGACTTGATAGGCAGGAGCGAATAAAAATGGGAATATTTGGAAAAAAAAGAGAAATACCTGAAAAAAAGAATTCAATGATAGATGTAAATAATCCAGATAATACTGATGAAATCATCCATAGATCAAAATTATCAGTATCTGCTGTAATTAGAATTTTGCAAGAAATGAAAGTTACTATAAATGAAATTGAAAAATATGATGTTGAAGAGAGAAAAAGATTTTATATTGACTTGAATGCTAATGTGGACATATTAAATAAATATGTAAAAAATTTAAGAATATTGGCATTAAGTTTGGTAAATGGTAAATATAAAGAAAAACCAAAAGGAAGTTATTGGAATTTAAACTTTTTATCTCAATTAAATAAAATAACTGGCTCCTTTCCAAAATTTGGAACCATTTCTGATAAAGAAATCGAGACTTATGTCAATAAATATTTGGAAATTTTTTCTAATATTAAACTCTGATTTTATGTCATCATCGAAAAGTTTATAAAATTCCTCTCCTCGTAAATCTATAGGATGAGCGAAAAAGAAAAACTTCTTGAAAATTTAGCCGCAAAGTCAGGCAAATCACTTGACGAACTTAATAAATTAATTGCTGAAAAAGTTGATGAACTCTCTGGACTTGTTTCAGAAGAGGGAGCAGTATACATTATTGCAAACGATTTGGGAGTAAGACTTGATGCTGACAGACCAAAAAAAGATGCAGACCTTGTAAAAATAGAAGAAATAACAGAACCAAAAACTCCTGTTAGTTTTATATGTAAGGTAATCAGAAAATATGATAGGGTTACATTCTCCTCTGATAACAATGAAGGTTCTGTTCAGTCAATTCTTGTTGGAGACGAAACAGGAATTACAAGAGTTGTATTCTGGCATGAAAAAACTCAATTATTGGAGAACATTCAGGATGGTGATGTTCTTAAAATCACAAATGCATACACAAGGGAAAATGCAAGAAGTGAAAGAATTGAAGTTCATTATGGACAATACTCAGATATTGAGGTAAATCCAAAAGGAGTCGATATTCAATTAAAAGAGTTTGAAAGGACAAATTTCGAATTCACACAAAAAAAAGTCTCAGAACTTGAGGAAGGAGACAGAAATATTCAGATTAAGGGAATTATCACTGACTTTGAAATTCCAAGATTCTACATTGCATGTCCAGAGTGTTTTAAGAAAGTATTTCAGGATGAAGGTTCATACAAATGTGCTGAGCACGAAGAAGTTGAGGCAATCAAGGTTCCAATTATCAACATTATAATTGATGATAGCTCAGCAACAATTCCAGTAGTTGGGTTTAGGGATAGAGCAGAAAAAATTGCAGGAATTCCTGCAGATGAAATTATTGGACTAACTGAGGATGTTGACAAATACAAGGCTTTCAGCAAAAAAATGGTAGGCTCAACAATAGAACTAGGAGGAAATGTTTCTCTATCAAACATGACAGGAGAAAAACAGTTCTTAGCAAACCAGATTCTCTCAATTGAACTAAAATCTGTTGATGAAGTTGCAGATGAACTTGTAAAAGAATCCAAAAAAGAAGAACCTAAAAAGAAAGAAACAAATCCTGTTGAAGACGACATTGATGAAATAGATATGGACATTGAAGAAATTGACATTGACGACGATTTATTGTAATTTTTTTTAATTTTAAAACAACAAAAATTTATTGATTAAACGTTCTTAAATCTTGAGTAAAATTAGGAGTAATAATACGAGATTCTACATTCCAATGTTTAGGAAATGGATGAATATAAACTATTTTGCCTTCTTTTAAATCATAAATACTAATTTCGGACTTAAAACATAAATAGTCTGTTTTAATAGAACAAATACTATATAAATCAATCTCTTGGAAAGAATTCAAATCTTCATATAATATTCCTAAAGGTAAACTTGAAGTAGTATAAATTACATCATTAAAGCTTGCTTGAGATAATTTTTTTTTATTAGCACATAATGAATCATCAACTAAACAAAAAATAGCATCTAATTCTTTTGGAACTATGCTTGGAACAATAAATCTACCTTGATTTCTATATTCTAGTAATTCAATCAAGGATTTTCCGGTTTGAGTAATTGGTTCCTTATTTTCTAAACCTAAAAAATCAGTGGTTGGTATTGAATCAAATAAATGAACATAAAACTCATTTTTCATAAAAGTTAAGTTATTATAATTTATTTAAATTTATCTGATTATAAATATCACAAATCCTTAAAATCAATTTATTTTTCCTAAAATAAGAAAAAACTTTATAAAAAAACAGTCCTTAATTCTTAATTAGATTAAAATGGCAGGAAAAGACTATTACAAAATTCTTGAAGTTGAAAAAAACGCCTCAAAAGAAGATATAAAAAAAGCATATAAAAAACTGGCAAGGAAATACCATCCAGATGTATCAAAAGAAGAAAATGCTGAACAGAAATTCAAAGAGATCAATGAAGCAGCAGGAGTTCTTCTTGATGATGAAAAAAGAAAAAGATACGACACATACGGTTCAGCAGATGGACCTCAAGGATTTGGTGGATTCAGTGGTGGTGGTTTCAATCCAGAAGACTTTGGAATTAATTTAGATGACATCTTTGAGCAATTTGGTTTTGGAGGAGGATTTGGTTCTGGTTTTGGGGGATTTGGTTCAAGAAGATCTTCAAGACCTCAAAGAAAGGATACATCTGTATACTCAGAGATTGAAATTGACCTTGAAGATGTTTATTTTGGAGTTGAAAAAGACATAAAAATTTCCAAAGAGGAAATGTGTTCATCATGTAAGGGAAAAGGAGCAAAAAACTCATCAGATGTTGAAACTTGTTCAACTTGTCAAGGATCAGGAGTTGTAATCGAGACTCAAAGATCCATTTTAGGTTCTATTCGAACTCAAAGAACATGTCCTAAATGTTCAGGAACTGGTGAGCAGATCAAAAATCCTTGTGAGAAATGTGAAGGAACTGGAAGTATAACCAAGAAAGAGACTGTAAATATAAAAATTCCAAGGGGTATTGAAAGTGGAGTAACTCTAAGAGTTGCAGGAAAGGGAAGTTATGACAAGGAAACAGACTCAAATGGAGACTTGTATCTTAAAATATATGTAAGAAAACATAGCAAATTTGAGGTTGATGGTTCTGATCTTTACATGAATCTTGACATAAATTTTGTTCAGGCAATACTTGGAGATGAAGTTGAGTTTGAGCACTTCAACAAAACACTTTCTCTAAAAATACCAACAGGAACTCAACCAGGTACAATCCTTAGATTAAAGGATAAAGGTCTTCCACATTTCAATTACTCTGGAAATGGAGACCTGTATGTAAAAGTAAATGTTGAAATTCCTACAAAAACAACAAAAGAGCAAAAAAAGATTCTTCATGATTACGCAAAAACCCTAAAAGATAAGGGTTTCATGGACAGACTTAAAGGATTATTCAACTAAAATGGATTTAGGAGACAAAGAGATATTGGACGCACCAGAAGGAGTATTTGACACACACAAATTTCTCTACACCCTGAATTATGAAAAAGCAGCAAAAGGTCACAAAGTAATTTTTACAAATAGAAATGAAGAAGAACAAACAATAATCTTGGAAAAACTTGAAATAGGCACATCTCCTGTTTCCTGCAAACTATTTGATGATAAAGGAAACAGATATATTGTTCCCTTTATGAGAATAAAATTCATTTACAAGAATGAAAAACTTGTCTGGGACAACTCAGATGATGAAAAGCAAAAAAAAGTCAAAATCATCAAAGGATACAAAAAGAATTAATCCAATTCAACCAAAAAACTTCTCAGCTCTGCCAACTCATTCTTCTTTAATATGTCTGTATTCAATAAGTAAACAAGAACACCGTTGAATTTCTCGGTTTTTGTTGCAATGTATTTTAAAAATTCTTCACTCACTGAAAAACTGTTCACTTTGAGTATGGTATCCAAATCAATCATAATGAACGGATCGTGGGATTGTTCCAGAAAATTATCAATAAAAGATATAATATTATTTAATTGCAAAGGCTCAACTACATCAGAATTCTCATCAAGTGAACTCTTTACATAATTAGAATTTGTTCCTGAATCAATCTCTGAAATCCAGGCAATAGGTGTTTTTTGGACATTGTATTTCATTCTAATCTCTCTTGGATTGGTTTCTGTTAGCAAAAACCCCTCAAAACCTGACTTTGTTGCACTTGCAAACTGTTCAAACATGAACTTTTTATTTTTCTTAAAAGCAAAATATCCTTTTCCCTTTGAAACATTAATGTCAAGTTCTCCACCAATTGATCCTTCTTGAACTGGAATGAATTTCATCTTCACAAACTTTCCTTTGTAATACTCTAAAATCAGATACTCAAGCAGAATTGCATATGCTAAGATAACAATTGAAAAAAACTCAAGCAAATAAGTCACATATTCATGGACAATCGTATCATAAATGTAAATAGAGAAAATACCACTTAGAAACTTCAAAATTTGCGAAATTCCTAATAAAATAATAGACAATGCAATATATAGCCATGGTTTCTTATAGTCTTCCTGGTAAACTTTTTTGAAAATATTTAAAGCAATTGAAATAGCAATAATTGAGAAAATTGCAGAAAATATTGAAACGATGGACCCTGATATCATTAATTCTTCTCAACCTACCTTCTTTATAAATATTTATCGTCATTAAAGCATATGAATTTATAAATGGTTTTTCATTCATTTTATTATGGCACTAAAGATTGTCATAGGAACAAAGTCTGGTAAGACTTTTCAAAAAGAACTTACTAGCGAAGAAGCTGAGTCTCTTTACGGAAAGATTCTCGGGGAAGAACTAAATGGAGAACTGTTTGGTCTTTCTGGTGCAAAGCTTGTAATTACAGGTGGAAGTGATGCACAAGGATTCCCTATGAGAAAAGATCTTCCTGGTACAAGAAGAAAAAAATTATTGGTTACTAAATCTCTTGGTTTTAATGGAAAACTTAGGGGAAAAAGATTTGGTGGTCTAAGAGTTAAAAAATCAATTGCTGGAAACACAATTTATGAAAAGACTCATCAATTAAACCTTAAAGTTACAAAAGGAGATGCTGCTGTTGAAAAGGCATTTGCTCCTGCAGAAGAGCCAGCAGCAGAAGCTGCTCCAGCTCAAGAGTAAATTAATAAATACTCTTTATTTTAATTAAAATTAGTAATTCTATAAGAATTAAAAAAAGAAGACGTTTTATAATAAGTAATGTTATAATCTCCTTCCGGAATAGAACATCTTCTAACTGGGTTATAGTAAAAAGAAAATTTTTCATTTAACTCAGAATAATAAATACAACTGCAAGAACCGTCACCATATTTGCTAGTATAACATTTAATTGTATCATATTTTAAATGTTTGATTTCAGTAATATAATCTCTTCCAATTTGTCCAGTACTATTAAGATATGAATAATAAACTAACCATAAAACTCCTAAAAAAATTAAAAAAAAAATACCCCAACCAAAATCAAGTTCTTTTTTTATCATAAATAGAATGTTAATATTATATTTATATTTGTTTCTTTTAATTTTTTAGTTATAGAAGATATTCTTTTAAATAAAATTGAATTCTAAATTATAATGAAACTTGCAGTTCTATTCTCAGGAGGAAAAGATTCCAATTATGCACTCTATGAAGCGTCCAAAAAGCACGAAATAGCATGTCTTATCTCAATGATTTCAGATAATAAGGAATCATATATGTTTCAGACTCCAGGAAATGATTTTTTAGATATGCAGGCAGACTCTTTAAACATTCCACTTTTAAAAATCCCTACAAAAGGTAAAAAAGAAGAAGAACTAAAAGATCTAAAACTGGCCATTCAAATCGCTAAAGAGAAATTTGGTATTGAAGGAGTTGTAACTGGTGCAATTAAAAGTGCATACCAATCCTCAAGAATTCAGAAAATTTGCTATGAATTGGAAATTTGGTGTTTCAATCCTCTTTGGCAGATAGATGAACATCAATTTCTACAAAAATTAATTAAAAGCAAATTTGAAGTGATGATAATAGGAGTATTTGCATACCCTCTAACACAAAAATATATAGGTAAAATATTAGATGAAAAGATTCTAGAAGAACTCTTTGAAATTGAAAAAAAATACTCAATATCACCTGCAGGGGAGGGCGGAGAGCTTGAGAGCTTTGTTTTAAATGGCCCACTTCACAAAAAAAGACTAAATATTAAAGGAACTCCAAAAATGGATTCAGAAAACTCAGGCATTATGCAAATAGAAGAGGTGAATTTAGAATGATTCTTATAATAGATATGTGCTGTGAAAAAGACTCTTTATGGCAGAACGAATTCATAAGACCAATTACTGACATAATAACTCAGCAAAATTTAAAATTTGATGTACTGCATTTCTCACAAATTAATGAAAAAATTACAGAAAAATATACACATATAATTTTATCTGGAGCTCCTCTAAAAGACTTTGAATATCTAAAACACATAAATAAGTTCAACTGGCTAAAAAAAACAAAAAATTTTGTGTTGGGGATTTGTGCTGGCTTTCAGATTATTGCAAATGTATTTGCAGAAGAGGTAATAGATTATCAGGAAATAGGTCTTAATAAAGTAAAAACAACAACTAAAAATCCACTACTTAAAGAAGAATTTGAAGTATATGAACTTCACAACAAAGGAATTAAAACTTCTAAAAACTTCACAATATTAGCTAAATCAAAAAATTGCATTCAAGCAATTCAAAAAGACAACATTTATGCAACAATCTTCCATCCAGAAGTAAGAAACAAGAACATAATAATTAACTTTTTAAACTTGAAATAAATTTGGATAATATATGATAAATTCTTATATATTAGTTGAAGAAAAAATTAAAGGTAAATCAAAATTTTCATTTTACAGATTAATTGAATATAGTGGAGAGATAACTGCATATGAGTATGTTCCAAACGGTTTTCTAATCAACAAAGAAGAAAGAAAATTATCAGTTCTTGTTAATTTTATTCCTCAAATAGGGGAGAATTCTCTTAAGTCTGAATATTTTGAGTCCAAATTTGTAGATTATTCTGAAGGGATTGAAAAAATTCTCGAGCAATCTAGAAATCAAAGAGCAGAAAAATTGTTTTGTGATGAGCAGGCAGCATAAATAATTTTATAAATTCAGGTTTTCAATTTTAAATATGACAACACTATTTACAAAAATAATAAACAGGGAAATTCCAGCAAACATCGTTTATGAAGACAAAAACCATATTGCGTTTTTAGACATATCTCCATTTGAGAAAGGACATACTTTAGTTGTTCCAAAAAAAGAATATGAAACTATTATGGAGATGCCAGAAGATGAATATCTAGAACTTCAGAAAATAGTTCTAAAAATTGCAAAACACTATGAGAAAGAATTAAACTGTGGAATCAATATTTGGCAAAATAACAAAGAAATAGCAGGACAAGAAATTCCTCATGTTCATTTCCATGTAGTTCCAAGACTTGAAAAAAAATCTTATTATAAATCAGGAAATGCAACAAAATACTTAGCTAACGAAGCAAAAAATTATGCTCAAAGACTCAAATTATAATCTAAAACAAAACCTTTTTAAATCCAAAAAAAGAGTTAATAATTAAAGTAAAAAATGGTACCAAGCAAAGTGCATAGCACTGGTTGGTCAAAAAATTCTTGAAAAGAATTTTTCCATTTTTATACAAAGTAGAAAAATGGTAGACTTTTGTGACAAATGTGGAGCTATAATCATGGGGAAGAAAGGAGAGGCAGTAGCCTGTCCTTCCTGTGGTGAATCCCAAAAAGCGAAAAGCACTTTGACTTTATCAGAAAAAGTGGAAAAAAAGCAGGATTTGGAAATTGTTGATTCTGATAGTGGAGCTGAAATTCATCCAACAACTCCTGTGGAATGTCCTAAATGTACAAACAAGGAAGCTTATTACTGGACAAAACAGACAAGGGCAGGAGATGAGCCTGAAACTCAGTTCTTCAAGTGTACTGCATGCAAGCACCAATGGAGAGATTACAGATAAATAAAATTTTAATCAAATCTTTGAACTCCAAAATTTGGGTCTATTTGAGTACTTCTATAAGAAATCAGACTTTCATTTTTTCTTAATTTTTTCTTAATTATATTAGCATAATGATTTTGAAGAATTGTTTGCAAATATGGATGTGATTTTCTACTTTCATCAAGAAATGCAGTTAAATCTACAAGAGTGATAGTATCTAATGAAAAAGAATTTGATTCATTTTCATATAAAAAAATAGGACAACAACTTACATATTTAGAATCTCTTAAAGAATTAAGTTTAAATAATTCTTCTATTCCTCTGGGAATACTAAACCTTCGTGTTTCAGGATTATGAGACAAATTAATATTTATCAATTTATCCTTTGTATCTCCAGAATAATTTAGATTTGTTTTTGGGTTATTTAAAACTCTATTCATAACCTCAGGAACTAAGGTCAATGTAGAATTTCTATTTTTTTCCCATAATGGTTTTTTTAAATCTGCATTAAATGGAGAACTAACTTGACCAAGAACTGCTTGTTTTCTAGCTGTTTCATTTCTAATATAAGGATTAAGGAATCTTCTTCGAATCCATGAACTTAGTTCATATGAATCAGTAAATTCTTCAAATTTCATTTCTTCATTAAGTACATAAAATTTTGGTTCTACAAAATATCCTTCTTTATCACAAACGTGAATCTCTCCAGTTTTTCTTACAAAAAAAGCTCCTTCTGGAAAAGGAAAATCTCTTGGCAATCTATCAGCAATTTTAATTGGTTCACTTAATTCTATTTTATCAAATAATTGTGGATTTGCCATTTTTAAGTATTAGTTATATTGTATTTTTTATAAATCTAATTGGTGTTAAATCTATTGGAGTTAAATCCTCTTCATCTAAATCTCTAAATCTTAATTCATATTCATTTTCTACTTCTCTTATTAATTTCATATTATCTTCATTAATTTCAGGAACAATTGTTCTCAAGCAAATAAATTCCAATTTATCTCTAACGGAAAAGTGATGATCTTTTAAAACTGGAACAGGGAGCTTTCCTCTATTTATCAAATATCTCATTCCTCTATTAAATCCCCAATCTAGTCCAGCAATATTAATTATGTTATTCTCAAAATGCTTTCTCTCGTTGTCAGTATCCTTTTCCAAAGCTAATCCTTGAATAATTGGATTAATTGTTGCAATTACAGGCAGCCTATGAGTATTCGGATACTCAATAGAATATCCTTTCTTAATTGAGAATAATTCTTCAAAATTAAATGAAGTACCATCTTGAGAATATTCAATTCTTCCAATTTCAACATTATAATTATTTAGATCTACTTCAGCATAAATTCCAAATACTTCGTTCAGACCTCTGAATTTCTTAATTTGGTCAATCATACTATCAGTAAACAACTCTCAATTTATAAACATAACTACTTAGTAATAGCATCAAATAATTTCAATTCATTCAAAGTCTTATCTCCAATAAATGTTGTTGCCAAAAACTCTTCAAAAAAATCATCTCCAAAATATCTGCATCCTCTCAGACACAAATCAAGATACTCTTGTTGTCCATTACTTTCAAAATCATAATCAAATGCTGCAAAATGCCTTGTTCTAAACACAAAAGTCTTCAGAAATCTTTTTTCCTATAAATAAAAAATATTTTATTTTTTAAAAGATTTATGAATATGGAGTGGCTATTTCCAATTCAAAATCAACATTTTCATAAACCAGTTCTCTATCTTTATCACTTAATGAAGAGATTAAAGCAGGTGTCAAGTCATGAACTGTTATTCTATAGTTTCCTTCAAATCCATGTAAACTTAATACTGGAGTTTCAAGCCTTTCTGTAATTGAATCTCTAAAAAAACAATAAGTTCCATTTCTTTCTTCACTGGAAATTCTTTCAATTAGATTATCTCCACATTGTGTTGAGTGAGCTTTGCAAGGTAGCATGATTCCAATCTTTTCAATAAGATGAGAATCAACATTACCAAAAATTCTCTTTAACTCTTCAACTTCTTCGAACTTATAATCATCCTTCCTGTAATCTCCAACAGAATGAATTCTACCAAATCTTATTTCTTCTCCATTAAAATCAATTGCTGGAAACCTATGTGGTTTTAGAAAACTTTTCCTCATATGGAACAAAAGAATAAATTATAATTTAAAAGATTTACTTTTTCTTCTTATCTTCTTTTTCAGTAGCCTCAGCATCAACTACTTTCTCTCCGTCCTTTGTAGTCTCTTCCTTAGCACCAGCCTGAGTTTGTCCTTGCTGAGCATACATCTCTGAGAAAACTGCCTGAGCATCCTTGTTGATTTCATCCATCAGCTTCTTGATTGTCTCAACATTTCTCTTTTCCTTCTTAAGTTCTTCATCAAGGTCATTGATTTTTGTCATAATAGGACCAACCTTTTTCTGGTCAACCTTGTCCTTGTTCTCCTCAAAAGTCTTCTTTGTCTGGTAAACCATCTGCTCAGCCTGATTCACAGTCTCAATCTCTTCTTTTCTCTTCTTATCTTCAGCAGCGTGCTTTTCAGCATCTTCCTGCATCTTCTTTATATCCTCATCAGATAGGTTTGATGATGCTACAATCTTGATGTTCTGCTCCTTTCCAGTACCTAAATCCTTTGCAGTAACATGAACAATACCATTTGCATCAATATCAAAAGTAACTTCAATTTGAGGTACTCCTCTAGGTGCAGGAGGAATTCCTTCAAGATTAAATGATCCAATTACTTTGTTATCATTAAACATTGATCTCTCTCCCTGACCAACTCTGATAGTTACAGCAGACTGATTATCCTCAGCTGTAGAGTAAACTTGTGACTTCTTTGTAGGAATTGTTGTGTTCTTGTCAATCATCTTTGTAAACACACCACCCAAAGTCTCAATACCTAAACTAAGCGGAGTCACATCCAATAAAAGAACATCCTTAACATCTCCAGCAAGCACTCCTCCTTGAATTGCAGCTCCCATAGCTACAGCCTCATCGGGGTTAACTGACTTGTCAGCATCCTTTCCGGAAATCTCCTTTACAAGCTCTTGAACAGCAGGAATTCTTGTTGAACCTCCCACTAGAAGAACCTTGTCAATCTCTGACAATTTCAAACCAGAATCCTTGATGGCCTGCTCAGTTGGAACTCTAAGCTTCTTAAGAATATCTGAAATCAAATCATTAAACTTAGCTCTTGAAATCTTCATCTCGAGGTGTTTTGGACCAGATGCATCAGCTGTAATAAAAGGCTCTGAAACTTCTGTCTCTAATTTTGATGAAAGCTCAATTTTTGCTTTCTCAGCTGCAGTCTTTAATCTTTGTGCTGATTGAGCATCTTCTCTCAAATCAATTCCATTTTCTTTCTTAAATTCATCAGCAATGTAGTTAATTAAAATCTCATCCACATTATCTCCTCCTAGGTGGTTGTCGCCAGCAGTTGACTTAACCTCGAAAACTCCTTCATCAAGCTCAAGAACTGAAACATCAAAAGTACCTCCACCAAAATCGAAAACAAGTACATTGTGAGCATCAGCCTTATCAATTCCATAAGCTAAAGCAGCAGCTGTAGGCTCGTTGATGATTCTCTCAACATCAAAACCTGCAATTTTACCCGCATCCTTTGTTGCCTGTCTTTGTGCATCACTAAAATAAGCTGGAACAGTAATAACTGCTTTTTTAATCTCAGAACCAATGTAAGCTTCAGCATCTTTTTTCAACTTAGCAAGTGTCATAGCAGAAATCTCTTGAGGAGAATAATCCTTTCCATGAATGCTAACTTTGTAATCCTCTCCCATATGAGTTTTAATTGATCTCACTGTCTCCTTTGGCTTAACAATTGCCTGTTTCTTTGCAGGCTCTCCAACAACTCTCTCACCATCTGCAGTAATATGAACAACTGATGGTGTTGTTCTTGCTCCTTCAGCATTTGGAATAACTGTAGCAGCTCCTCCTTCAATAACTGAAATACAGGAGTTCGTTGTACCTAAATCAATACCCAAAATCTTTTCTTTTCCCATTTTATTTTACCTTACACGTATATTTTAATTATTTTTACGTTTTTGTTAGAAAATATTAAAAACTTATTATTTATAAATATTACGTTTTTTTCTCAAATCAGAAAAAAATAATCACACTTTAAGGATTTGAGATAAAATTTATATTTATCAAAAAGCATCAATCCTTGTTGTTTTTGATTCTTTGCAATAATTTACTAAATTATGCAGATATCCATCTAAGTTTGGAGTATCTCCTCTTTCTAATAATTTTGCAATCTTATTTGCAAGTTTTATGCCTCTTTCTTTTGACCTAACAATTACTGCTTCTCCATGTAATGTTCTTATCATATCCAAATAACTAGAAACTTCTTCATTTTGTGAGAAAAATCCTTTAATAATTGGTTTTAGAGCTTTATTTATTCTCTCGCCATACTCATCAGTAATTCCTTTTAAGGCAAAATTTACTGCTTGTGTTATATTCTCTCTTTTCTCACAACTAAGATTTAAATCTAAATGTGCTCCAATCAGAATATATCTTGCTTTTTCTTCTAAGTTACCTTTTTTTGGAAAATTTTTACTAAGTTCCTCTTGATACTCTTTTACTCCTTCTTTTTGGGTTATTGGCAAATAAAAACCTCTTTGTAATCTTTTTAAATTTCTTAACATTCAAACATTCACTTCATTTTTGTTAATGAAATCCCTGAACTATCTTCTATATTTAAATTTTTCTATTTTTCAAGCAGTGAAGAGATTTTTAGAATAAAAAATTAAAATTTTATTTTGCAATTACATCAATTAATGGTTCAGCTCCATCACCAATGCCACCATTTGGTTCAACAGCAATTACATCATCAACATAATAAGGGTAAGGATAATTGTCGATTTTTTCTTCTTCATATTTCAAATCAACCTCTCCAATTTCATCAACAGTAACTAATTCATTCATCAAAATTTTCTGCTCAGAAATTGTATACAAGACATCATCAATGTACAGGCTTCTTTTTATCTGTGAAGGTGAACTCCAGTAATAATAATTACTCTGACCTTCATCATGACTTATCTTTCCTATCTCTTCAAATCCATCAGAACTAACTCCAAATACATAAACACCATTCCAAACATTCTCTCTGTAATATCCTTGTACATCTTCACCATAATCACCAACTTCTCTAAGAGGAACAACCATTACTCCTTTTTCCCTATCCAAAAGCAAGGCCTTGTGGTCTTCTGAAACAAGTGAATATGAACCTGCATTTCCAATAACAATGCTCTCAACTTCCTTAGGATTCTCAAAGTCGCTCACATCAAACATTGAAATCTTAACTCCTTTTGTACTTGTTCCTCCCCACTCATTCTCATAAGTCTCCTTTCCAATACCAATCAAAATATTTTCATCAAACATCTGCAGATAATCTGAAAAACCAGGAATCTTTAAATTACCCAAAATTTTTGGATTCTTAGCATCACTCAAATCAATCACAAAAAGAGGATCAACTTGTCTGAAAGTAACCATGTAAAGTTTGTCTCCCATAAATCTTGTTGAATAAATCCTCTCATCAGGAGCTATTTTTTCAACCTCTCCAATCTGCTCCAAATCAGAATTCAAAACATATACATTATTGTACTGCTGCCTTCCATCAGTTCTTGTCCAGTATGATGTTGTAGTTGCAACCCTTAGATTTCCTTCAAATTCATCAAGTGAAAATTGATTCAGAAGAGAACCTGGAACTTCACCCTTTGTATCGTACTCAATCTTTCCTTCATCAATGTTTATCTTGTGAATAACTGTTCTATCTCTTTGTTCTGCCATCTTTGCCCAGTATTCATCCTGTGCATCTCTAATTTCTTCAATAAGACTTTCAACTTCTTTTTCATTCATTGAATTATACATCTCTTGCAGGACCTCTACTATCTTAGCTCCATCATTCAAACCATCAAGCTTCTTCTGCCATTTGGAATCCAAAAGAGGGGAAATAATCTCAAAAAATTCAGCAACAGTATCTCTTTCATAATACTTGTTTGAAGTAATGTAAATATTATTCTCACTAACATAAAGTTCATTTGAATAACCAAGCATCAAAGTCTTGGCTTCAACATTATCCAAATTATTCAAATCAATTGAAGAAATTGTATGAAAATTATAACTTGAGTAAGGAACATCAAAATAGTAGATTTCAGGACTTGCAATCTTCATATTTCCATCATAAATTAATGGTCTTACAACATCATCAAATCCCCATACACTCTCTTGTGAGATAAAATAAACATAACCTCCAATCATTCTTGCATCACTATAATAACCATCAACACTAAAATCCTTCAAAATCTCAGGATTGCTTCTATCATTAATATCATAAATCATAACATGAGTCTTTGAAACATATCTATCATATGGCACAAAATCATAATCAGAAACTCTCAATTCTGTTTCATATGAATTCAAGAAAACTATAAGTTTGTCCCCATTTACAAAAATGTTTGAAACAGTATCTTGCTTGTCAAATTCAATTTCCGAAACAACATCTGCACTATCAGCAGGATATGCATCAACAATAACTATTCTGTTGCCAGAAACAGTGTAAATGTACTTTCCATCATTCTTTACAATATCAGCCTCATCAACTCCTTCAACTTGTACATTAGTCTGAGAATAATCAGTTGCACCTGCTCCAGAAGACCCACCATCTTCAGAAAAATCTGCTTTAACTGCAACTCCTACTGATTCAGCTACAGCATCTAGAGTCATTGCAGAGGCTCTGCTTAAAGAATTATATGAGCTTCCCATTAAATTACTATCAATCATGCTATTAACTAGAAAATTCTTAAGCTCTTCATCTGATTCAAACTTCATCAATCCAGCTGAACCTGAACTCTCATTATTTACTTGTGTATTATCACTAGTATTCTGATTCTCATTATTTGATGGTGTAATTGGTGAACACCCTGCGAAAATCAGCCCAAAACTAATCAACAAGACTAGCAATGCACTTTTGAACATTTTAATTGTTTTCATAATATCTATTATAAGATTCCTGTATTTAAATACTCACCTTAACCTTCTAATGAATTCGAAGTTATCACTTTACTTCTTTTTCCTAATCCAGCTCCACAATAGAACGCAAAACAGGGCAAAAATAGCTCCAATAAAAAACCAAACAGCAGGTTGCTGCCAAAACAAATTCTCAATTACAGGCTCAGCAACCTCAAGCATCAGAGGAGCAGCCTCAGCACCAGCTCTGTACATCTCATCAGCTACAACATCATTTGCAATCTGCGACTTTGCCATAAGCATATCAGAAGAGCCACTCTGAAAACTACTAAGAAACCAAATTCCCACAGCTCCAATTACACTAAGTCCAAAAGCTGGGAAAATTCCTTTCAACTTCTCCATAAATCCTTCCTTTTCTTCTTTAGGAGCAATAATAATGTACTTATTAGCTAAAGCGTAATGCTTAACTTCTTTCCCTTTCTCAGAATAATGATAATTTTCCCAATCCACAAGCTTTGCTTCCAAAAGTTGTTCAATATTATAATGTACAGTAGATATGGGAAGATTCAATTTCTTTGCAATCTCAGATTCGGTATAATCTTTTTCTGCAAGCAAATCTAGTATTTTTGTACATGATTTATTACCCATTACATTGGCAATTTTTTTTGCTTTCTCTTCTTCCAAGGACAATAAAAGGAAATTTTTCTTAGTCATAAATCAATTAAGTTATTTCTATTATAAATACTTATGCATGACTTCAAAAGAATTAAAAGTTAATATTATATTAATATCCTAAAGCGAACCAATTTGCAGGAAGTGATACAGAATTTCCAGCAGTATCTCCAACCCATTGATTAAAACCTGTATTAGTTATACTAGTAGCAGCAAAAACTCTATCAATAGACCGAACACTACCATAAACGCCAAAAACTCCATTTGGGAATGGTTGAGAAAATGTAACAGGTCCTGTTCCAGTTCTAACTCCCCATTGTAATATTAATCCATTAGACAATTCCAAATGGCCATTATTTGTTAACGAGCTTGAAACTTCACTTAGACTTCCTCCAGTATTATTTTTACAGACTGTAAGGTAATTAACAGAACAAGCATTATTAAAATAACTATGAGCGGTTTCTCTATAATTACAAGTAATCAATCCGGTGATTGGGTCTGCTCTTATGTCATAAACAGCATTATGATTATCTGTTGGCACATGTCCTGATGAGGCTCTTAATGAAACAATCCAATTACACTGTGCTCTTGTAAATCCAGAAGGGATTGGAACAATATCTCCATGATTTGCATTTCCAGACAAATATTCGACATTTGAGCTACCTCCTCCACCTCCTGTTCCTCCTCCAGAAACATTCAAACAAAGATAAACTCCCCCTCCCCCACCATTACAAGTATCCTCTGTCACATCATGACCATCATTTTTATCACAATCATATAAACCAGTATTTACCCATCCTACTGGACAAGTTGCATACCATCCTACTGAAATTCCTCCTCCTGTTCCTCCTGCTAAGAAATCAGCAATTTGATAACATCCAGTCCCATCACAATACATATCAGCTTTTACATTTCCATTCACATCCAAAGCTTGTGTAGGTGAACTTAAACCAATTCCAACATTTCCAGCATTATAATAAAGATCAGTTCCACTTTGATTCCAAAGACCATTAATACTTGAAATACTTGTAGTAATTGAATTTGTAACATAATTTTCAGTTGCAACAAGACTATTGTGCATGGTGATATTTCCAGTTACATTCAAATCTCCATAAATTGTATCGCCATTTGCATTAACATAAAGATTATTCAACTCATCTCCATGATAATACACACTATCATTCAAATGAACAGTTGTATTAAATGTAAAATCTCCTCCTCCTTCATCACCTCCAAATATCCCTGCTCTAATGTCCTCAGCCCTTTGCCATACTCCATTTGAGTCTGCCCAGATTACTCCTCCAAATAGAAGAATACTCAATATTATCAAATTAGTTATTGTGTTGAATTTGATTAGAAAATTATTTTTCATAATTCTTCTGCATTTTTTACCTTTATAAATATTCTTTTTCATATCAAAATGATTATAAACTCTTCAAAACAGACAATTACATGGGTGGCTCTAAGCGTGACTATATCAACAAAACCAAACTTGAATTCTATAAAAAAATCCGTGAATATCAACAAGAACTCAAACCAACAAAAGAGATAGAAGGATTTGGAGCCTCAGCAATAGTTGGAGAAAAAAACTACCCTTATCTTAAAGTTCACAACATATCAACTGAAAATAAGGACTCATCATACTTCAACACATCAGATATTGTAAAACAAGACTACTCAAAAATAATAGAACTAAAGGCAAAAAACATACTTGGTTCAACTCAGGATGTTTATACAAAAAACAGAACTGAAAAAATCACAAACGAAATTCAAGACATATACAAATCAAAAAAAGCAATAGAATTTGCATCACAATTTGAAAAGGAATTAAAATTTGACAAGGTTTTGGTAAACAAAGTATCTGGAATTGTTGGTTCAAAAAATCCTCTTTTAAACTTGGAAGCAAATGAAAATACAACGACCTCAAAAGACATAGAAAAATACACGCAGGAAGATATAAAATCAAGGCAAGCCATAATTTCTCTATATGAAAAAGGAGTAAACGAACACCAGATAATCAATCTTCTTGCACTAGGAACATTTGGTATTGAGATAAACAAGAAACTAGTTCCATCTAGGTGGGCAATTTCAGCATACGACCAGACTATTGAAAAACATCTTCACAAAAATATAGTCAAATATAATTCAATAAACTCATACGAGGTTTATCATGCAAAAGACAAGGGAAATGACTTTGTAATCATATTAATTCCAGACACATTCTCAGCCGAAGTAATTGAAACCTGGGTTGAAGATGGCAGACCTGTTATTGAGGCAGACTATGTTGGAGTGGACAACAAACTTCACAAACCTCAGCCAGATACCGCAGGAGGATTTTATGCAACAAAACTTCCAATATTTGAACACTTAAACCAAAGAAAAAAACAGGCATCCTTCATTTCAGTAAGATACATAGATGGCTATGACATTCCACTAGGAGTTGTGTTTGTAAGAGAGACAGTAAGAGAAGCGATGAAGAATAAAATATTTTCAACATCAGATGAATACGAGCTAAGAAAATTCCTCGAATTCAAATTCAAAAAACATTTTCAGTTTTACAAAAATTCAAATGTATTAAAAGAACAGAAAAGGCAGAAGAAATTAAATCAGTTTTTTGGTTAAAAATAAACTAAAAACTGTTTTTATTTATAAATAAGTTACATTTTTAAACCAAAAACAGTTTAAACATAGTTTTATAAATATTCTTATATTATTAAATACATGAGATTCGAAGATTATTTGAAAGAAGGATCAATTTCACAAATTCCTGAAATTGAAAAAGAAAAATATATATTATTTTTGCAGAAATCTTATGAAGAAGATAAGTTAATTATAGACCACATTTCCCAGAAATCCTCAAAATGGACAATAATTGTTGCTTATTATGCAATGCACGACATAACAAAATATTATCTTGCTAAAAATCATAATTTAAAAATTTCTGGAAGAGGCGTTCACTTGGCGACCCTTGTTGCTTTAAAACATATTATTTCAAATAAGGAACTAAGAGAAAAAGTAATAACATTAATTCAGGAAGCACAACATATTTATGAAACATTGAATTCACCTCTAAAAGAAAAAATTCTTCCTACTCTGCTAAGTAAGGCAAGATCAGAAAGAGAGAAATCTCAATATTACACTGGAAAAAAAGAATCAGGACTTGAAGATTCAACTATATTTGTTGAGCAGATTATGCATCCTTATTTAAAAATAGTTGAGAGTTTAATGAAAAATGCTAATTGAAACGATATTAGGATATAAATCAAGTTGGAGAATTCTTTTATTACTATCTCAGACACCTATCAAACCAATTTCAAGGACTGAGATAAAAAATTTGACATATCTTGGTAATGAAGCAACAAATTCTTCTTTAAAGAGACTTATCTTCTCCAAGATACTAATTCAAAAAAAAAAAGGTAAAAAAGAATATTATTATTACAATCTTGAAAATGAAATTTCAAAACAAATACTTGACTTGCTTAATATTGAAAAAACAAAATTAAGATATATTCCTTATAAAATTCATATATTATTAAATGAATTTTCAAGAAAAGTCTTGGACAAGTCAAAAGGAATCCATAATATCTCCTTATTTGGTTCTTATGCAAAAGGAAATGCAAGAGTCAACTCAGATGTTGACATAGCATTAATTATGAATAAAAACTCTTCAGACGAATTAATTATAGAAAATATCATCGAAGAGATTAACAATATATTCAAAATCAGTATTCAGATTCATTATTTTTCAAAAGAAGAATATGATAAAGGAGATGAAAACTTGATAAAGGAAATAAAAAATGATGAGATTGTTGTATTTTAAATCAGTTTTTTAATTAATTCATCATAACTTCTTATTAAATGACAAAAATTATTATTTTTATTTGCCAAACTTTCCAATACTGCAAAAGAACTGAAACTATACTTTGTTGCTAGAACAAATACTTCTAGTCCTTTAACACCATTTTCAATCGCTCTTTTTGCAGATAAAATGTCTTTTCCAGAGTCAGTTACAAAAAAAGCTTTTTTATTTCCAATAATTTTTTGCAATGTTTTTGTTTTGGAATCAAATACTGAATGAATTGCATTATACTGATGAAGGATTTTATATCTTTTAAGAAAACCTTCAATTTCTTTTAAATCTGAACCAGATACAATATGAATATTACCTATCTTATATTGATTACTTACCATATTAAAACTTTTTAGAGCCTCAGAGATTGGTTGAATTTTGGACATACTTGCTTTTACTCTTTGCTCGGTTTCTCTATATAATGAGTTAAATAATTGATATTGATTTTGATCTAAACCTAATTTTTGCATATAATATTCATCATAATCAGTATCATGGCTTTGCCTAAAAAATTCAAACTCTGGAATTAGAATACATAAATTTCTGTAAAGCTCTTTTTCAACTTCCCATACCTGTTGTAATGAATCTGCAATAACTCCATCAAAATCAAATATTCCTAATTCAAATTTCATTTTTTAGAAACAACAATTTGAGAAGTTGACGGAATTGATAGAATCTCTGGAAAATGAGGATTTTCAGGATTATTATAAACTCTTTCAAATTCTTCACTATCAATTCCTTGTGTACTTATATGTTTGATATTATTTATCTTAAAATTTAAAGACTCAAGTGTTGAAATATAATATTCTAAAGATCTATTGAGAACTGGCAAATAGAAGACTTCTTTTCCATTAAAGATTGGATAAACCATAACTGAAGTTGTTTTTGTACTCAAATTATGATTTAATCTAGCAACTCCTTTCTTAACTAAAGTCTCAGCATAATTAGGATTTACAAATTGAAATATACCATTCCCTGTATTTCTTAGTAGATGATAAACATCTTTAAAATATTCTTCAGGTTCTACAACTTCATTTAAAACATATAAAGATAATAATAAGTCAAAATAATCTGAAAATCTGGAGGTAAAAGTTTTCACATCTTCTGAAATTATTTTTTCACTTGTTTTTGCTAGACCTTTTTGTGGTTCATATCCTATTAATCTTCTGTTAATGGCAAGTTTTTTTAAATGTTCTTTAACAGCAAGAAGTTCCGTTCCATCTCCGCAACCAAACTCAATAACATTAGTTTCTTGATTTTTAATTAATTCATCTAATGTTTGAAATAATGTTGGTCTTGAAACTTCTTTTCTATAAATTAAATCTCCTTCCCTATCATTCAACCAATAATGTTGCGCTCTTTCCCATAAATCTGAAATCCATAGGTTTAATTCATTATCCCTATTCATAACTTTTGAATAGGCATTAAAATTACTTAAAATAACTCTTTCTAAATTTTACAAAATTAAAAATAATTGGCAATAAATTTATAAATTTGTGATTATTATCACAATTATGCTAGACACAAAAGACAGGAAAATCCTCTCAGAGATAATAAATAATGCCAGAATTCCTAATAACCAGTTAAGTAAGAAAATTCACATTTCAAGAGAACTGGTTGATTATCATATAAAAAAGCTAGAAATATCAAAAATAATTTTAGGCTATCAGGCAAGACTAAACCTTAACGCATTTTCAACAATGGGTTATAATATGTTAATCAAACTCAAAAATTATAGTTCAAAACAAGAAGAAACTCTAATTCAACTTCTAAAAACTCTCCCATACACTCACTTCATAGCAAAAATTGGAGGAAATTATGACGTAATAATAGGATTTACTATAAAAAACATAAAAGATCTTCAAAACTACATAAGCAAAATTTATGAAAACTTTTCAGACATAATTGAAAAACATGAAATTTTTACAATGTTAAATGAGATAAAAGATAATTTTGCAACGCTAATTGAAAAAAATAATTCATCAGATATTGTTTCAATGTCGCAGACTCAAAATATTAAGATAGACAATACTGACAAAATAATAATTAAAGAATTAACTAAAAATGCTAAAATCTCTTCGGTTGAATTAGGCCAAAAATTAGGTATCACTAGTGCTGCTGTGGCATACAGGGTAAAGCAGCTTGAAAAAAATAATATAATTCTAGGTTACAGGACAATAATCGATTTGGATAAATTTGACAATCAATATTATTATGTTTTCTTTAATATTGAAAATCCAAATTTAAAAAACCAAGAGATAATAACAAAGGAATTAAAATCGAACCCTAACATTTTATTTGCGAATTCCCTTGCCGGTTCTCATTCATACTTATGTATGTTTACTGCAAAGAACAACCATGAATTCAATTCAATAATTAGAGAATTCCAAAATCAGTTGAAAATTATCAAAAACATTTCATCATACACTTTTTTAGAATTCGTTTATCAGAATTACATCCCAAAAGGATTTTTAGAATAGATAAACAAATAGTTTAATCTAAGCAACAATACTATAAATGTCTTTTCTGACAAAATAATCAGGTAAATCTCCATCAACTTTCTGAACATAACATGAATCCCTTTCTTTGATTTTAGAATAAATGCTTTGGAACATATTCTCAGCCTTACTCACATATGTCTTAACATCATTATCCTCTTTTGATAATTCTTCTTCAAGAGCATAAAACACTTGCATGCTCTCAGCAGCCCCCAGCATTAGCAACCCTGGATTCCATAAATAACCCTGATTTGCCCACCAGAATTTGCAACTATTTTGTGCATAATCAAGAAGATTTCTTGCATTAGGCACATTATAACCATTTGTTTGAGCACTATTAACAGCTTCAATCCCTAATTCAATTAATTTATGTTGAAGATTATTAATTGGATTTGATGGAGTCCATAATGGATATGGTTCTCCCATATAAATGTCTGATTTTCCAGTTGACCATGAAGCCATAAATCTTTCATTATCTTCTTCACTATTAATCAATTCTCTTCTTAGGTGAACATTTGAATTCAGATAACTTGTAAATAATTCAGATTCAAATCCTTTATTCTCAATTGCTCTTGCAAACTCAAACATATAATCTTTATTATATCCTTTGTGATGATGACCCATTGTTTCAACATCAAAACCCATTACTGTATGGTTATCGGAAAGTTCTTCCAGATTAATTCCAAATTTCTTAAATTTTTCCTCTAATCCATTTCTTCTTTTTAAAAACCACCAAAACAAATTATTTCCCATTACTTCTGCAAATTGATTTGTGTCAAAATTACTTGCATTTGGAAAATCCATTGCAAAAGCTTTACTCCAATCATCTGCTCTGAAAAATACAGGTAAACCGTTAATAGTATGAATCCTGTTTGATGGGAATTTTTCTTGTAGCATTGCAATTCCAGATGTAATTGTCCATGCAAAACCTGCCTCTTTAATAGTAATTGCTAATTGAGGATTAAATCCCATTTCTGGAGGAAAAAATCCTCTTTCATCTTCAGATTTCCATACTTCTCCAAAAATTTCTTTGTTTCCTTTTTCATTTAATTCAATTTGTCTTACAAATTCATCCTTTGGAGTATATGGTCCAAATGCATGAAAGGCTGTACTTCCTAAAAATTCAACATTTCCTTTCTCAGCAGCCTCGATTAAATTAGAAATAACTTGATTGTGGCCTTGCTTCATTAGTTGTTTGGTTAATGAATAGTTCATATTAACTCCAACTTTAAAATTATTAACATCCCTATAAAATTCAGACATTGGAATATAACACTCATTAACAATTTGGTCAAGAACTTTTGGAAATTGCCAAGGCGGTTGATACCAATGATGTAGTGTGAGAATTTTGTCTTTGCCTTTCTCCATTTTATTAGAAGAGAATCTTCCCTTTATAATCTTTACTGCCAAATGACAATCAGTTTAATTTATTAAAAAATAAGATTGGATTAAAAACTTTCCCTAACACTCTTCTGCAAAGAATGAATAATATTAGAAGTATTTGAATATCCTTGTCTCTCTTCATCCCAAAGAGCATGATGATCCATATGTCCTGCAAGAATTCTTCTCAATTTGTTCAATGATCCTAAAAATACATCTGATTTTCTCTCAGTAATATCAACTTTGATTGCAGAAACATGACCTATCAATGCATTAAGTTCCTCTTCCTGCTTGTCAATCACATCGTAAAGCTGTTTCTCAAGCAAGAATATTTCCTCTAGTTTTGAAAAGTTCTTATGATCAACCAATTTAATTGTAAAATTTCCAACCATCATCTTAAGTTTTTCTTTTTTCATTACTTCTTTCTTCAAAACCAAAAAATCAGACTTAAGATTTCTCAAATCATCTAAAAATTCCTTAACATTTTTGGAGTCGAGAATCTTCTTTAATTCGGTTTTTTTCCCATGTGAAAATAGGTAAATAAGATGATTTACATCTTCTAAAACCTGCTCTTCTCCATCCGCAAGATGCTTTATTGTAACACCCCACAATTTAGTCTCAAGAACTTTAAGCTGTTCCAAATAGTCTAGTAACTTTGCCTTTTCCTGAGCAGGAGTAAGAGTCTCTTTTTTTACTTTCTTAAAAATATGCATTAGGGCTCCCATAACATACAAAAAAATTCATCAAATTAAAATTTTTATATCCACTATCTAAAGAAGAATAAATAATTTTATAAATATGATTTGTCAAGAAAGTGTATGTTGGAGTTATATATTTATCTTGGAATATATATTTCGATAATATTGATTATTTCTTTAATTCTTTCAAAAAATGAAAATTCTGAAAGTTTTTTAATTAGTGGAAGAGATAGAAATTCTTTATATATTCTATTTTCCAAATTTTCAGTTTCTGTAGGAGTTGCATGGTTTATTACATATACTGCTTATGCTTATGAATTTGGAAATGATGTATTTATGATTCTTTTGGGATACATAATTGGTTATTCTATATTTGCATATTGGGCATCTCCAAAAATATACAAACATTCTAGAAAAAATAAATTTTACACTATAGGAGACTATGTTTATAATAATCTCAAAAATGGTTTTGCAAAATTATTAACGAATATAATAACAATCATTTCACAGTTTTTTTTTGTCCTTGTAGGAATTGTGGGAGGTGCAAAAATAATGTCTCATTTCAATTTATTTTCATATGAAGTCTCAATACTAATTACATCATTAATAATTCTTATATATTTAATTTTATCAGGTTTTAAGGGTGTGATTATTACAGATTTGTTTCAAGGTATAATTATTCTTATACTTCTTGGTTTTTTATCCTTCTCTTTGATTGAAAGCCAAGCATTAAGTCAGGTATTAAGCGTAAAAACCTCTTCTTTATCTCTTGGTAGTTTGGTGGGTTTTTTGATATGGGGAATTATGTCAACTTTTGCATCAGCTGATAGATATCAACTTTGTTATGCTGCAAAAGACATAAAAGCATTAAGAAGAGGCATGGCTTTTGCAATTGTGCCAATTCTCATCGTTGCATTCTTTCTTTTAATAATTGGATTATTCATGTTTTCATTAAATCCAAATTTGGACCCAGATATTGTATTTTTAGAGGCATTACTTTCACACTTGCCTCAAACTTTGATTCCTATTAGTCTTGTATTATTCTTTGCAGGTCTTATGAGTTCTGCAGATTCAGGAATCTATGCAATAACTTCTCATTTTGTATTCTCAAAAAATCCAAAAAATCCAAAAAAAGAGATTAGAATTTCTATATTTATTATTATTTTGATATTGACAATGATATCATATTTTTTAAGAGATATAGTTGCAATAACAATAATAGGAGCAGCAATTTTACTTACACTCTCAGTTCCAATGGTTTACTTATTATTTGGATTTAAAAATGAAAATAGATTTATTGGTTCAGTATTTGGAGGAATAATAGGAGTAATATTAGGAATATTTATAATAGGACTTGACCCATCTGCAGCAATATTTGTACTTACAGGTGGATTAATTGGATTGTTATATAATAGAAATAAAAAATAATCTTATTTATTTGTCTGTTTCCACAAAACATCAAAATATTTTTTATAACTTCTGGCTACTTCTTCATTTTCTATTAAGGTTCCTACAGGTTCTTTCGACCATACAATTGTAGATACAAACTTATCATAGATTACAATCTCTGTTATCGGTTCAAATTTATCTTTAAGGAATCTGATTTCATTTATTGAGCTATGAACTTTAGGAGCAAAATCTCTTAGGGATTCATTGAATATCAACTTTGCTCTCATATTCTTGCTTTTTTGTCTGGTAACAAAATTTTTCCAGAAAACTTCTCCAAGCATGTCAACAGATTCTTTCGGCGCTCCAATAACCATATAATCTTTTCCAATTTCAATTTCATGTCTTAATAATTGTTTAACTCCTTCAATTCCTGTAAACATCTTTGTATTAGTCTTTGATGGTTCTTTATGTTTTTCTTTTATCTGAGTCTTAAGTTTTTCAATTTCCTCATTATATGTTTTAAATTTTTTTTGAATTGATTGAATATAATCTTCTACAACTTGTGGGTTTTCGCAAATAAAATATTTCTTATTTTCAACTAATATTTCAGAAACCAATCCCTTATCAATTAACTTGTAAATATTATCATAAATTATGTTTTTATGAAGCTTTGTCTTCTCAATCAAATCCTTTGCAAAACTTCCTCTAAGTTCAACTAGTGTAAGAAAAACTTTAATCTCATTCTTATTAAGTCCATAAACCTCCAAGGTTTGTTCTAATTTAGTAGTCATAATTATGACAACTAGTCTTTTTATATTTATAAACCTTACCTTAAAATGACAAAAACATGGAAAACGCAACAAGATTTTACGAATTAGATGAAAATAGTCAGGGCTTAAAATCCCATGCCGAATCAAGATTAATAAGGAAAATAAAAGAACTCACTCCTTCGTCTTTACTTGAAATAGGTGCAGGAGATGGACATTTTCTAAAGAACTTTCAGCACATTAAACATTTTGGTATGGATATAAATCCTCAAATGGTGGAACTTGCTCAAAAAAATGGAGTTATTGTTACTTTAGGAGACATTACAAAAAAACAGGATATTCAAAAAGTGATTAATTCTTATGTAGAAGTAATTTCTGCCAACTATGTATTTACAGAACTAACATCAGCAAATCTTGAAACGGCATTCAATAATATTTATTCAATATTAAATCAAAACGGCCATTTGTGTTTTACGATAACAAATCCTAAAGAAATCCATAGAATGGTTTATCCAGGATACAGAAACATATTTGAAGAAGAGTTTGTTTATGAAAAATTAGACATTCCGTTCAGAGTTGAACTTGAAGTGGGAGGAGAATATGAAGATGTTGGGATTAGAGATTATCATAAACCAACATCAGTTTATGACAGCTTGCTCGAGAGGGCAGGATTCAGTTCAGTAATCAAGGAAGAAATATATTTTAATCTGAACTATCCCTATGCGCTATTGTATGATGCTCAAAAATGAATATCGCTATTATAGGGTCAGCAATAAAAGATTACAATGAAGAAAATATAAATCTGGCAAAAGAAATTGGAAGAATCTTGGGAGATATTAAATGTACAATTTTGACTGGGGCTTCAATTGGACTTCCTCATGAAGTTGTTTTAGAAGGAAAAAACAAAGGAGCTTTTACTATCGGTTACTATCCAACAAAAGATGATGTTGATATTCATAAATATTTTGACCTTGAAAAAATACAGGATTTCAACGAAGTTATTTTTGAGAAAGGATTTACCAAAAGGAGTTTAAAGATGATAGAAAATTCTGATGCTGTAATTGTACTTTCAGGAAGAATGGGAACCTTGAGTGAATTTTCAATTGCATTTGAAGAAAAAAAGCCAATTATCGTATTTGAAAATACTGGAGGAATAGCATCTCATATTAAGAAAATATGCAAATTTACAAAAAAAGACTCTAATATTCCAATATTTTTTGGGAAAGACCCTAATATTCTATTAGAAAAATTATTTCGATATATTCAGAAAAAGAAAAAATAAGATTACTTTGTAACAACAACCTTGGGTTTCTTGATAAGCTCTCCTCTGTACTTGAAACCTTTCTTTACAGTTTTCAAAACAATTCCCTTTGCCATTCCCTTTGAATCTTCATATGAAGCAACTTCATGCAGTTCAGGATCGTACATTCTTTCCTGTGGAATCACTTCTTCCATTGAAAAATCCTTAAGTAAATCTCTCATATCCTTATCAACTTTGTTCATGTCAATAAGCAATCTTTGCAATTCCTTATCTGTTGCTCTAACCTTGAAACTATCAGCTTTCATAGTCTCAATACTATCAAAAACCCTAATCAAACTATCAGCAACATTTCTATGAACTCCTTCCTTGTGCTGCTTCATCTCTTTTTGATGTTCTTCCTTCAATTTTTGATTTTCCAGCTTGATTTTTGAATATTTATAATACAAAACTTCATACCTCTCATCATTGCCACTAAGTGCTTCCTTAATCTTTTTGAATACCATAAGTAATTGTAATAGAACAACTATATAAATTTTTGCTGTTAATTTTATGTTACAAAACGCATTTACAAACCTATATAAATAAACTTCTTCTCCAATTATCTATAACTAAAATGGACTTTATAGATGTTGCAACACTTTTCGAAAAACTTGAATCCACTTCAAAAAGACTCGAAAAAGTAATGCACCTCAAATCATTTTTACTAAAAAACAAACAAGAAGCACCAATTATATTCGATCTTATTGCTGGAAACTATCAAAGGCAAATCGACAAAAAACTTCTGGGTATTTCTCTAAAAACAGTAATTTCAACTCTTTCATTTGTATCAAAGGAAACAGAAAAGCAAATAGAAAAGAAATTCAACAAACTTGGAGACATTGGACTTGTTGCAAAAGACATACTCTCTGATGAAAAGCAAACATCACTTACTTCAAAAACACTTACTCTAAAGGACATACTTGACGCATACACTCAAATTTCTCAAAAAACAGGAACAAACAAGAACAAGGCAAAAAAGGAAACTCTTTCCAAACTATTCCTTTATGCTCAAAAGTCAAAAGAATACAAATACTTGGCAAGACTGTTAATTGACGATTTAAGAATTGGAGTTTCAGAAGGAGTTCTAAGAGAGGCAGTGGTAAATGCACTTTTTCCAAGAATAATTGGAATCCATAGCTATTGTCCAAAATGCCCATTTCCAACTTTAAACTCTAAAATCTGTTTCAAATGCAAAACACCTGTTGACTTTGACAATCAAGAAGAGATAATCAAATCCAAAAATCTCAAAATAGTTGAAGTTGGAACTCCAGATGATGTAATTGGTCTTGATGAATTCATCGGAGGAAGAGATGAAATAGAAGAAATAAAATTCATGCTACGAATTAATAGGAAAACATCTGTAATCAAATCCAAAAATCCTAGGCAGATATACAACATATTCACATCCCTATTTGAAAGAAACTACAATGTAACAAATTCTTTTCAAAAAATAATCAAGCAGATAAAAAAAGATTTGCCTTCGGTTTTTGATTGCAAAATCACTCTTGGAACTCCGATAAGGTCTATGCTTGGAACAAGGGCAAACACAATTGAAGACAGTTTTGAAGTATCAAAAAAACCAGCATTAATAGACTTCAAATACGATGGTCTAAGAGTTCAGATTCACAACGATAAAGGAAAAGTAAGATTGTTTTCAAGAAATTTGGAAGAAATCACAAAGCAATTTCCAGAAGTGGTTGAATTTGTAAAAGAAAATTTTTCTGATTTAAGCTTTGTTGCTGATACTGAATGTGTTGGATATGACTTTGATACGCAAAAATTTTTGCCATTTCAGCTCCTCTCACGAAGAATTATGACAAAAAACGTTAATGAGGTCTCTCACATCAAGGTTGTAGTAAAAATATTTGATATAATGTATCTAAATGGCCAGACAATAATTGAACTCCCATACTCACAAAGAAGGGAGAAAATATATGAATTAATGTTAAACAGACCTTTGAGGCAAACAATAAGTTTTGATATAAAAAAACTAAAGGCTTTCAGGAATAGCTTTGAGTATTAAGTCAAAACATTTAAATACTTCTTTATAAATAAATTCTTATGCCAAAAAATGTTTTTGATAAAAATAATTCTTTAGTTATTAAAAGAGATGATTTAAATAATAAGAAAATCAATATTGAAGGTAGAGATCTAATAATTGGTTTTAACGAACCTGCATTTAAAT
>JBNKLP010000011.1:0-40154 GCA_050292425.1 Candidatus Nanoarchaeia archaeon
TAAATCTTCAAGCACGCGAGTATATATGTTAAATTCACAGCAGTCCAAAGCAATCTCAATAATAGACAAACCTCTGATAGTAATTGCTGGACCTGGAACTGGAAAAACAACTCTTATTACACACAAAATCCAATCTCTTCTAAATAAACATAACTCAGAGGAAATACTTGCACTTACATTCACTCAAAAAGCAGCCCAAGAAATGTCAGATAGAGTTGAGCAACTAACTAACAAACCATTTGAAGCAAAAACTTTTCACTCATTTGCTTTGGAATTAATAGAAAAATACTCAAAATTCATATCCTCAATAGATTTAAACTACACTTTGTTAGATGAAACAAACCAACAAATATTCTTTCTTGAAAATCTGTATAAACTAAAGCTCTCATCAGTTGAAATAAAAAACAACACTTATCAGATTGCATCAGCTCTACAATCTTCAATTTCAAAATTAAAAGACTTCAACATAACCTTAAAGGATTTGGAAAAATTAAATTTTGAAGACATACAAACAAAAATTGACATATTAACAGCGTACTCCACATATGAAAAATTCAAACAGGAAAACAACTTTCTTGACTTTGGAGATTTATTAATTTTAATTAACAACCTACTAAAAACAAATCCAAAAATAAAACAAGAACTTCAAACCCAATACAAATACATTTTAGTTGACGAATTCCAAGACACAAATTCTGTGCAACTAGAAATAATTCAACATCTTGCAAAAAACAATATAACTATAGTTGGAGATCAAAAACAATCCATTTATTCATTCAGAGGAACCAACTACAAAAATCTTGAAAACTTCAAAAAACATTTCAAAAACTTCGAAGAAATATACTTGACTGAAAACTACAGATCGGCAAAAAACATAATTGAAAACATCAACAAACTTTCACCACAAAAAGAACAATTAACTTCAAACTCAGAAGAGAAAGGAATCATTGAAAAAATAATCACATCTGATGAAAATTCTCAAAACACATTCATAATAGAAAAAATAAGAGAGATTCTTGACAAAAACAATAAAGAAACAATTGGGATTTTATGCAGAAGTAAATCTCAAGTTTCTCATATGTCAAACTATTTAACTCAAATAAATATTGATCATACAACAACTTCTTCAAATTTTTTCAACAAACATATAATAAAAGAAATTCTATTTTTACTTGAAGTAATATGCAATCCAAAGGAGGCAAATTCACAAATATTTTATCTCATATCAAACATTGGACTTAGAGATGAGACAGTAAAAAAAATATCCAGAAAATCTTCTTACAATAAAAAATCAATTTATTTATCAATTCACGAAAAAGATTTAACAGAATATGAGGGTGAGAAAGAAATCATTAAGAATTTTTTAGATTCATTAAATTATCTTATAGACAAAAAACCTCTCATTTCACTTCAATCTCTTTTCATTCAAACTGCTGAAAAATTCAATTTGTACAAAAAATCAACGATCAATTATGACATTGAATCCATTACTGCATTAAACAATTTCAATCAATTTCTACAGAAATACACGCAAACATACAAAAGCTCAAATCTTCAACACTTTCTAAAAATTTGTTCTTTATCAAAAAACCTTGAAATTGTAACTGAAAATGAAACCATAAAACAAATTGAAGTAACAACAATTCATCAGTCAAAAGGAAAAGAGTACGACCATGTTTTCATATCTTCTCTCAATGATAGAAAGTTTCCATCTCAATTCAAATCTCCTCTATTCAAACTTCCAATAAATATGACAAAAGAAGAATATTTACAAGAAGAATCAAGGCTTTTCTTCGTTGCAATATCAAGAGCAAAAACTTCTAACTATCTTATTACAGTAAAGAGATTCTCTGACAATAAACTTGACTCAAAACCATCTAAATTCTTAGATCTTTTAAATCTTGATATAATTTGGTATGATAAAACTTTTGACACACTTCCTTTATCTTCAAAAGATGAAATCAAATTGGAGATAATCAAAAAAATCCAGTCTCTTTTATTAAACGAAAATTATGATGAAGCCAAAAAAGAAATTGATTTATTAAAATCCCTTTTCTCAAAAAAAGATTTATCATCATTCATAAACATAAACCATCCTCAATTAGAAGATTATAAAAAAAAACTTGAGAATAAAAATCATATTTCTTTAAACTTAAACCCTCAAGAATATGTTTATTCTGTTTCTCAACTCCAGACTTATGATACTTGTCCTAAAAAATATCTCTATTCATACATATACAAAATTCCTTCAACATCCAAACATTATTTTGATTTTGGAACTTCTCTTCACGGGGTTCTTGAAAACATAGTCCCAGAAATAGAAAGCAAAACTAAAGATAAGGAAATGATTTATGCAAAAGCCATATCTCTTCTTCACAAAAACTGGATCTCAAAAGGTTATGAAAACTCAGCTCAGGAAAAAGAATATTTTGAAAAAGGAATTACTGCAATAAAAAATTTCATAGAACAAGAATTCAAACTAAAAGAAAAAAACAGAAAAACAATTGCAAGGGAACAGGAGTTCAGAATAGAAATTAATAATAAAAAAATAATGGGTTTCATTGACAGAGTAGATAAACTCAAAGATAAAATAGAAATCCTTGATTACAAAACGTCAAACTCAATGGAGACTAAAAATAAACTAAAAGATAATTTGCAACTAGGAGTTTACTCACTTGCTGCAAAAGAAATTTATGGCAAGTATCCTTCAAGAATTGGACTTTGGTATTTGGTGCACAACAATATTTCTGACATATCTTTTGAAGAATTAAATTTGGATAAAATAAAACTCAAAATGTTTGACATAATAAACTCGATTGAAAAAAATGATTTTAATGCAAAACATTCCTTTTTTGCATGCAAATTTTGTGACTATAATAATATTTGTATAAACTCAAAAAATTCCTAAAAACCTTTTAGACATAGTAGTAACAAATATATAAATAGAATATCTTTAAAATCTTTCTTATGAATAAGAAACTATTTGTTTTTATGATATTATCAATTCTTTTTGGGTTGAGTTTTGTTTCTGCCAATATTGATTGTGTTTGGGAGACAAACAATGTAGATAATTCGTGTTCAGCAGGATACGATCCTGTTTTTAATGCAAATAGATATTTCAATGATTCCTCCGGTAGGGTTCTTTCATCAAATGTTAGATTAAATAATCAAACATATGATTCCAATTATAATAGAATACTTTGTTGTAGGTCAGATGTTGGAACTATTGATTTTTCTACTACTAATTCTGGTTCTTCCTGTGGTACTAGGGGACAGGAATTATTATATTTCACAAGTCAAACAAATGCTAGAATTGGATACAATCATTTTTCTTCGTTTAACCCTGCTTTTTATACTGATAAATTATGTGTAAATCTTAGCGAGGAATATTCTCAACTGGATTTAAGGATTCTTGATAATCCTGGAGATGAAATTAGATATGCTGCTATAGGGTATAAATGTTTATATAGAACAAATGATGTAGTAAACGGCCATGTTAGTGATTGTGAAGCTACATTTAACGGAGGAAATAAATACAATTATTCAATTTATGGTAGACTTTGGGAAAACTTCAATACTCTAAGTTGTAACTATGATTGTACTTCAAGGCTTGATAACAGGGTTTATTCTTGGTGTGCAGAAAAAGTTCCTGATTGTTCTCCTTTCAAAAATGAACTGGTGGCATGTCATGGTTCCTTATATCAGGGTTGGGTGGGATATGATACAAATGGAGATTCAATTATAGATTCCGAGTTTGAATGTTCTGCACCTTGGAACAATTATAGGTCATTGGTATTTACAAATGAAAGACTTAATGTTCAGTCATCTAACGAGTGTTCAAATCTATTGGATCTGGAGTATCAAGTATTAATTGATAACGAACTTGTAAAAATGCATGTTTATGTTTGTGAGGATTAAAAATGGAGAATAATAAAAAAAAAGGACAAAGTTTGTCGGCAGATATAATGGTAGTTGTTGTTATAGTTTTATTTGGAGCAGTATTTCTGGTTTTAAATCAAATCAATGATACTTCAAACCCTTCTGGAGATACAGCAAAAAAATATGAACAAGCTTCAATGGATTCTGATAAAATATATCAGGCTTTAAAGCAAAAAGAAGTAATTAGTTCTGAAAACAATGTTAATGTTCAGAAAATGATTCAGATAGATCAGGATATGATAAAGCAGGAATTGGGAATCCAAAACGATTTTGCAATTGTTTTTGAAAAAGATGGTTATTTGGTAAAAATAGATCCAACAAACAATGTAACTTGCATAGGATCAGGTAAAATTTCTGTAAATGATTATGTTTGCAGTTAAGGTAGATGAAATCCCACAAATCCCAACTATTTTTATTTGATTTAATATTCTCTTTTGTAATTTTAATTGTTAGTGTTGGTTTGATATTGGCTTATTTTTCATCTACAAATGATAATAAGGATTTATTTAATTTAAATTTGGAAATAATGAATGGTTTCACAAACACAAAAATCAATTCATTAAATGATGATGAGATTAAGCAGATGTTCATAGATAATTATATCAGAAACGTTGAAAATTCTGTTGCACAGCAGGTTTGTGATTTTCATTTTGAATCTCATCCTGATTTAGCTTGGAACCTCTCAGAAATTTTTGTGGACACTTATCTTGGAAAGCAAATAAATATAAATATTAGTATTGAAAATGAAACTGGACACATAAGTCAAGTATACTACAAATTAAATAATCCTCAAGTGAGTTATGTTGATTCATTGCTTTCAAGTTCAACACAAAGAACAGTTTATGGTATAATCAATAAGACTAACACATATGGCCCTTACATATTCAGAATTAAACTATGGTCTTAAATTCAACAAAAAAAGGAATTGCATTTTCAATATTGGCATTATTTTTATCATTTCTTATATTTGCATTTGCTGCTTTGTATATGTATGATGAAGACTATGCAAGGTTGGCTCAATTCAAGGAAACAAGAACCAGTTTCGTTAACAACGAAATTTCTTATTTCAAAAATTCATACATGCCAAATCTGATGAAATTTTCACTTTATAATGCAATTGATGTGATTGTTGAAAATGAAACCCTGCTTAGAAGTGTTAATGGTAATCACTCAAAATTAAATTCATACATTAAAGAGGCAGTTCTAAATGGAACAATAAATGGGACAATCAGACCAGAAATGACAGGCAAGACATTCACATATTTCTTAAATGGATTTGAATCTGATTTCAATAGAAATGTAAAAGGGAATTTCTCCTATGAGATTATTGATATCAATGTATTTGAAAAAAATACATATTATCTTTCATTTCAGATACTTGCCAATATTTCAGCATTTGCAAAAATTTATTCTGATCAGAATGTAACTTGGGATTCAGTTCATCAAACTGTTGTCTCAATTCCTATTTTTGATTTAAGAGATCCAGAATTTACTCTTCATGCTCTTCCTGGAAGAAATGATTTCAAAGTAAGGCCTTTTGAAATATATGGTGCATCAAATAATTGGAACATTGATTTGTTCAATGATACAATTGCAAATGTTTTATCTGCTGTTTATGTTGAACCTAATTATAAGTATCCAATTGGTTCAAGTTTTTTAAACAGGATGCTTAATGTTGAGGAAATATCTTCATACAGGCAAACTCTCTCTGCAATAAGTTTTGATCATGATGAAGATGTTGGACATGTCTTTGATTCAACTCTAATAAGTCCATTTTTCAAACATTATGGGAATACAAGATTGCTTATGAATTTTAACAATGGGACTGTCTCAGGAACATCTGTGGATGATTTGAGTGCATATGAAAATTCAGGAAACACTATTGGAACAGTTGATTGTTTTGTTTATGGAAGAACTGATTTTGGTTGTGATTTTGATGGAAGTTCAATAATTGAAGTCTCAAGGGATGATTTGAATCTTAACAATACAAATCAAGTCTCAATTTCAGCATGGATTAATCCTACTTGGCATCATGATATTTTAAATCCTAATAATGTTTCAGAAATATTCAGGTATGGTTCTGGAACAGGAGAAGTTATTGATCTTAGAATTAAAAATTTCAAATTACAAATGGAGATAGGAGACCATAATGGAGGAAACTTTTACCAATTTAATTCAACAGAAAATATAATTTTAAACAAATGGTCTCATATTGTTGGAGTCTTTAATGGAGATACTGGAATAGGAAGATTGTATGTTGATGGAAAACTTGTGAATCCAGGGCAATTTGGAAGCTTTCAAAACGCTACGCCAATAATTAATTTTGTTCAATCAACACCTAACGTTGGAATTGGTGATCAAAGTGGTCCTTTAAATGAGCATTTTAGAGGAAAAATTGATGAGATTGCTGTATATTCAAAAGCACTCTCTCCTGAAGAAATATCATATCTTTATGGAGAAAACAAAGCCAAATTCATTGATTATAAAGACTCTCTATATGTAAAAGGCATAGAATTTGATGGTATTGACGATTATGTTTCTTTAGATAATGCATCAAATGAGAATCCAATTTTTGACAATATAATTCATCAAAGAACAATAGAAGTTTGGTTTAAACCCTATGATGTTTCTAGAACAACTCCTCAAATCATATATGAAGAAGGAGGAACCGTTAATGGATTTAATATCTTTTTAAATAATTCCAGACTTTATGTTGGAGCATTTTCAGCAACAAACTCTTTTGATGGTACCTGGCTCAATTCACTTATAACCTCAAATAATTGGCATTATGTTGTACTTTCATATGATAATGTGACAACAGGCCAGTTTGAATTTTATCTTAATGGTCATTTGATTAATAATGCAACAGCTCCTACAAATATTACTCTTCATCCAGGAGAAGATGCTTTAGGGGCAATGATAGGAGATACAAGAATGTTTAATGTTAGTTATTATTCTTCAAATTTTTCAAACAAACCAGCATTTGCTTTTGAAGGTATCATTGATGAGGTTAAGGTTTACAATAGAACACTTTCTGAACAAGAGATCACTCAAAATTACTTTAATTATGCTGGAAGAGCCAAAGGATGCTGTAATTACATCACTTTGATAAATCCTAATTTGATGGGTTATAATGATACTTCTTATAGAAAGTTTTATTCTTATTCATCAAAACTTTTCTTTGATAATGTAAGTAGAAATATGCCTCTTTATGATATTACATTAATTGAAGTTACAAACATAACTTCTTATAACACAAATGAGAATTATTACAACTTTTTACTTGATGCATGTCTTATGAAAGCATATTCAATTACAGGGTTTCCTTCAAACATTACTTATTCGCCTTATTATAATGTAACTTCTGGTTTTGATAATCTGACTTGTGAAAATTTAATTAAGGCGGGAATTTATTAAAACTTTTTAGTGGTTAATAATTTATTTAACTATTTCAAATAAAAATATTGTATTATGGATGAATACTTCGTAGAAGAAAAATCAGGGTGGGAAAGATTACTAGACCTCTTAGTTTTCCTAGCAGTTTTTGTAGTTACGATTTTCTTGATTTTGGAAATCGTGGCAGCATCTGGTAAAACTGGATTTGAAATGACTCAAATCAATGACATATATATTTATGTTAACATTGTAGTATTTGTGATTTTCTTTGCAGATTTAGTAAGATTGTGGAGAAATCATGCTGGTGCAAAGGATTTTTTTACACACTGCTGGCTTGATGTTCTGGCAACTATTCCTTTTGGTCTTATAGCGCAAGTTCCAACATTCGAGATTCTAAAATGGTCAAGGCTTGCAAAACTATCTGCTCTAAGTAAAGCTCAGAAAGTTTCAAGAATTTCAAAAATTTCAAAAGAATTCAAGGCAGCTTCTCACCTTAAAAAAGAAGGAGAGGAATACCAGAGAAAACACAGACTTTAAGTCTGACTTTCTTTTAATTATTTTCGTTACTAATAATTATTAACAATATTTATATATTCTAAGTTACATTACAACATATGGTAAAAGAGTCCTTTTCTTCTGAGTTTGATCAGCATGACCCTAAAGTATTCAAAGAATCCTTAGGATCATTTGGAACAACTACTAATCCTATGGCTGCAAACCAGCTAGCAGAATTGCAAACTAGAATTCGGCAGGGAGTAAAGCATGTTGAGATTCATCTTGCAAATTCAGGAAAAGGGCAGTTCAATGTTAATGAGACTCCAGATAAATATGGTTTTGAACAAAGAAGAACAATAATGCAACTTGCAAAATTAAATAAACAGACTTTAAGTGTTCACGGAACATTTGCTATTAATTCTTTTTCAGGACTTGGGGGGAATGGATTTAATGAAGTTCAAAGAGCTAATAACTTAAAAGAAATTGATGAAACTTTAAAATTTGCAGCAGAAACAGCAAAGGGAGGTGCAGTTGTATTTCATCTTCATGAAACTGGTCTTCCTCCAACAAATCCCGGAGAAGTTAATCTTCCTGATTGGTATTTGAAAAAACTAAAAGAAGAAAAGCCTCAGGAATATGAAAGTTTGATGAAGAATTATCTAAACAAAGATGATTTATCTAGGCAATTTGTTGATAATCCTGATCTTGAATCAGAACTTAAAGTTCAATATGACAACTTATCAGACTTTCAAAAACAAGAACTCAAAAAAAATTTTGGAGTTGATAATTGGAAAGAATATCATGAATACAACAGAAACGAGCAGATTAAGCTTGAGCAGGAAGGGACTCCTCTAGTTGTAGTTGGAAATTCCATTACTAGAGCATCACGGCAACAGGATGTAGTTTCCCTAGAAGGTCTTAAGAATCTCTCAGAAAAGGAGAAGCAATTTTTGACTGCTCATGGAATTACAACAGATTATGATAATAAGAATATAGATGATTTCCAAAGAATCATGGCAACATTCACAAATGGAGTTCCAACAGATCTTTCTGGATTGACTTCTGATGAATATAAGAAATTAAGATCTAAGTTTGTAACAGAATATAAAGATGTCTTAAAAAGCAATCATGGAATGAAATCAAAAGCAGATAAAGAATACTTTCAAAAATCAATGGATATGCAGATTCAGGCTGCAAAACTTCAAAAAGAAGATCTTTCCATGAATAGAAAAAGATATTCCCAGTATATTGATGAAATTGAGGAAATCAAAGTCACTGAAAGAAGATTAATGAAAGAGCTCGATAATGCAACAAGAGATGGAGATAAGAAAAAAGAAAAAGAAATATTAACTAAACTTAATGGAGGTTTGACTGAAGATCAAACAAAAGAAATGGAAGAAATTGTTGCAAGGGCAGAAGCTGCAGGAGGAAGATTATTACCTCAGGATGTTCAAAGATATCAAGAACTTCAAAAACAAACAGGAGGATTAAAAAGAAGGAAATATGAACTTGAAGTAGGTGAAATAGGACAACTTGAGTATCAGAAACTTGATAGATATGATGAGATGATGTCTCAATTTAATGAACAGATAAAAAAAGCAAATGAACAAAAACAAAATGCTAAAGTTATGACTGATGAGATTTTTGAAAAAAATGCATCAGCAATGGGTCACTTGGGATTAAAAGCTCTTAAATATCAATTAGATTTGAAACAAAAATCTCGACAAGCTGAGAGTAAACTAAAAGAATTCAACTCAAAAATATCTACTCTTGAAGATCAATACAATAGGGCAACTGATGAAGAAGAAAAAGATAGATTAAATAATGAGATTCAAAAAGTAAAATATGATAGAAGATTATGGGTTGGAGTAAAGGATTATGAAGATATAGATATTAAAGACAGACCTTTGTATCTAGCACCTGAAAACATTATGGCTGGATACGGTTATATGGATTCTCTTGAAGAATACAAGGCTGTAATCAGAACTTCTTGGGATGAATTTGCAAAAAAACTTATGAGCAATGAAGGAGATTACAAAGCAGTAAGAGAAGCTTATGAGAAAGAAACAGGAGAAAAAATAGATTCACTTGAAAAAGCAAAAGAAGTTGCAAAACAACATATTGGAGGAACATTTGATAATGCTCATGCAGGAGTTTGGTTGAAATATTTTAAAAGAAATCCTGGAGAGAGTGAAGAGCATAGAATTGAAAGATTTAATAAATGGCTTAATCAGGAAGCTGAAAACATGGCAAGGGAAGGTATAATAAAACATGTTCACTTCAATGATACTCAGGCAAAAGATGATGATCACAATCTTTTGGGACAGGGTCTTCTTGATATACATGACTTAAGGGATAGGCTAAGAAAAGCAGGAATAAAAGAAGCACTTATTGTTGAGCCTGGAGGAAGAAATGGTGGGGGGGGAGCAGGAGTTGAGCATATGATGAATGCATTTGATATATTCAATCCTACTATGAAAGAACAAGGTTACAGAATAGAAAAGCCTGCAGATGTAGGTACGGCAGTTTCTGATTGGATGTCAGTAAAACGAAATTATAATACAAGGCCACAATATTCACAATATGGTATGAGTTACAACACATTTAGAAATACTCCTAATCAAAACCCTGATGATAGGGGAGGATGGTCTGGAACTAACTTTTTGTAACTAAGCTTAGTGATTAAGAATTATTAAATAAATTTATATATTCTAAAAAATATGGAAATGAGTTTAATATTATTCATTTTAGGTTTCATCCTTGTTGTATACTTGATATTCAAGTTTATCAAAAAGGTTGTATTTGCAGTAATTACTCTTGTATTGCTGGTGGTGCTTATATTTGCATCAGTTATTGGATTGGTATACTTGGATTTAAACAATCTGGCATCACAAAAGGATTTTGATATTCAAATTGTGTATTCAAATGAGGATGAATATATTTTAGGAGTGAGTATCCCTGTAGAAAATCAGACACCAATTGTTGAACAGACTTCAGGATTGCCTGAATCAGAACTAGTTTCTTTGGATGTTGAGCAAATTGAGGATGAAGACAATAAATTTGTGATAGTAATCGATGATTCAGTTTATCAGGAGATTTTAAATGAAGATGAGTATGTTGTTCCAGGTTTGGAAGTTCCTGAAGATTATACATATGAGACAAAATTGGATAAAGAGGAACTTGTAACAATTATGGAAACAAATGATATGGAAGAACTTGTTGATATTTTAATTGATAAAAATAATGTTACTGGATTAGAACTAATATTTTTTGAACCTATTGTAACAGAAATGGTTAGTACAAGATTGGAAAACAACTCTCTTGAACTTGACGAGACTGCATTTCTTTTAGGACTTTATGAAAATATTCAAGATGAAAAGAATGTGCTAACTCTCATTGAAGCATATAAAGAAGGAGATATTGAAGTATATCCAGACAGATTTACATTCAAGTTATTAAGGATGCTTCCAGCAGGAACAGTTTCATCATACATTCCATCATTTGAGATGGATATGGGATACAAAGAATACGATTAATTTATATTTTTTTAGTAATAATATTTATAAATTAGCTTTTCTTCATTTTTATTGGCCAGTCCGAGAGGATAAGGTAGAAGCTCTGTCTTTTCTGGCCTCCTTTTAGCGGAATTGTGTCAGGCGGGGAACCGAGCAGCACTAAAACTATTAGGGGGTGCTGATTAGGTTGCGGGGTGGACGACGCCTTTTGGGTAGCTGGCCATTTGATGTTATTTTAAAACCCTTACTTTTATAAAAACCTGTACCTTACTACATACTATATCTAAATTAAAAATGGAAATTTCAGATAAAAAAACAGTAAAATTACATTACAAGGGAACTTTAGATAATGGTGAAGTATTTGATTCATCAGAAGGAAAAGACCCTCTAGAATTCGTTTATGGTCTTGGTATGATCATTCCAGGTCTTGAAGAAGGAATATCAGGACTAAAAGTAGGAGACAAGAAGGAAGTTAAAATTTCAACAGAAAAAGCTTATGGTCCAAGAATGGAGCAGGCAATGCAGGAAGTTCCAAAAACTCAAATGCCACAAGATGTAGAACTAAAAGTTGGTATGCAGCTTGCAGCTCAAGGACCTCAAGGAGTAATTCCTGTAGTTATTTCAGAAATCAAGGATGATTCAATTGTAGTTGATTTCAACCATCCTCTGGCAGGAAAGGATTTGACATTCAATGTTGAGATTGTTGATGTAAAAGAAACATCAGAAGAAGATATGCAGAAATTCATGAATCCTCATCATGGACACGACCATGGAGATGGAGGATGTTGTGGTGGAGACTGTCATGATGGTGATGACTGTTGTGGTTCAGGTGCTTGTTCAACAGACAAGAAAAAATAACTCAATTTTCAACATTTTTTTCGCTTAAAAACTTATCGCAATTCATATAAACAAATTATGCAAAATATTTAAGAATTTTGCCCTGTAACTACTGTAAGTGACAACACATTCGAAACATTTATAAATATAGAAAACATATAGAATATAATGGATAATTCATCAAATAATTACTCTTTGGAAGACAGATTAAGTGGGATTACTGCAATAGGAGATACTCATGATAATATAGTTCCTATAAGAAATGCTTTTGAATATTCTCAAAAAAGAGGAAATATTGTTTTTCATAATGGAGATGTTGTTGGTGATTATAATTTATTAGAAGTTGGTTCAAACTTAGGACTTAAAACTGGAATGGAGATAGTAGATGGTTTTATGCAAGAAAATTTATCACAACAAGACTATCAAACTTATATGACTTTTCAAGAAATTCAGCAAGTTGGAGGTTATGAAAACTATATTGGTTTAATTCAACAAAATAACAATTTTAGCATTGAACAAATGCAACAATTAAATGAAAATTTGATGAAAATTATCGAATATGGACAATCTGAGTTATTTCAAAAAAGGATGTTTCAATTAGAACAAAAATTTCAACATGAAAAAGAAGATGAACTAATTGAAAATCAAATAAGATACAATGCTTTATATGAAGTAATCTTGCAAGAACAAGGAAAGAATTTAGCTGATTTATTAAATGAATATTCAAATGTTGAAATGTTATTTAACGAAGGCAATCATGATTCAAGAGGATTTATTGATAATTATGTTAGGATACATCTTAAAAACAAGAATCAAGTAACTGTTCTTAATGATCAAGTTGGATATGTTGATGCAAATGGTTTAAATATTGCCGGAATGACTAATTCTGCAGGAAGAATAATTAATGTTGTAAGAATGGCCCTTAGTCCAGATATGGTTGCTCAGTATTTTTCTCATGTAGATTATGGAATCAGTGAAGCAGTTTTGTTAAATGGAAAAAAAACAGAAGAAGAAATTAAAAATTTAGAAGATATAATTAAACAAGATAATGAATTTAATAGATTAACAAACAATGGTCAAGATTTAGAAAATAAAACATTAGATATACTAGCAACTCACGCTCCATATGGAGAAGGTCAAATGTATTCCGCAGTTGCTGCATATCTTGGTCTTTACTCACAGCTTTCAGTAGCATCAGATACTCATAGAACAAAAGAGGGAGAGAATATGTTTGGAGGGAAAATGATAAATACTGGAACTAAAATGACTGATATCTATAAAGATAAAAATGGAAATATTGTTTATGAAATGATTGATATTGGAATTGAACAGCAAGATACTTATGAAGGGTATAAGGGTTATGATGTGAATTACTTAAAACAAAGAGTAGATGATGTGTACAAATTAATGAAAGCTCAATATGAACAAGTTATTGCTCAACAAGAACAGCAATCATTGGCAAAAGCAGCCTAAACCTTTATTAATAATTACTTCTTCTATTATTTAAATGAAACCAGAGAAATTTGAACCATTCACAATCAAAAACTCAACATTTGATTTAAAAAAAATAGAATTCTCTGAGATTCTCAAAGAAAAAACTCCAATAATCTTTGATACAAACTTCTTATTTACAACATTCCAGTTTAAGATAGATGTAATTGCAGAAATAAAAAAACTAGTGGGAAACAATTTTGCACTTTACATATATGAAGGAACAATTGGAGAACTCGAATCTGTTGAAAGAAAAAAAGATAAAAACAAACACTTTCTTCCTCTTATTGTAAAAATGCTTCATCTCTATGATTTCAAAATAATAAACTCATCTCAAACATACATTGATGATCAAATTATGGGAAATGCAAACAATGATGTAATTGTTGCAACAAATGATAAAGAACTGCGTCAAAGGCTATGGTCTGTTCCTTGCAGAGTAATGTACCTAAGACAAAAAGCATATTTAGAAATTAAATAAATTAATTAAAAATAGAACTATCAAACTTTTCCTTCTTCTCTTCATCAACTGCATTAAGCTTCTTCTCTAAGTTCTTAATTAACTTTGTCTGAACTTCTCCTAAAACCTTCTTAAACTCTATTATTATTTTATAACTCTCACTGGCAAAATCAATAACTTCATCAGTATTCTCTTTACCTTGAATCCAAAGCAAATTCAGTTTTTTAAACAAAATATGCATTTTGAAATAAATCTTGAGAATGTCCTTTTTGTCTCTCAAAATCTCAGAATCTGAAGAGGTAAGTGGGGTTTGCGGTTTTACATTAACATAATACTCTAAATCTTGCAAACTATGTTTAAGTATGTTATTTACAATCTGCAAAGTAGTTTCATAAAATAGTTCTTCCAAATAAGGTGTTGTTTTATTCAAAAAGAAGTCTTGTGCATAAAAAACTCTCTCAAATTCATCAAAACTCAGATTAAACTTCTCTTTTCCAAACTGATTTTTGTATTTTGCAAAGTTTTCAAGTATTTCTTTAGTTTCCATAAACTAAGATTAACAAGCAAACCTTTATAAATTTTTGAGTTGGATATTAGTTATAATGGTAGATGCAGGAGATATATATTTAAGGCAAAAAATAAATGAGACTGGAGAAATTGGAAATGCAAGTGGCTATCCTAAAGATTTACAAAATCACGTAAAATATCTTGAAGAAGTTATCAAGCATTATAATGAACGTAAAATTGTTTCTGGAGGTTGGGAACTTTCAGGTTTTTGGCGTAAAAAAAAATTGTATCCACAAAAAAATATAAAAGATGATCTTATGATGACTATTAATCAAATTGAAGCAAAAGTAAAAAATGGATTGGAATATACTGATATTTCAGATAAAGTTAAAGATTTTTGTGGTAAAGTATTAACTCAGCTTTCATTATGTAAAGAGGCTATTTCAAAAAAACAAGCACAAGTAATTTTTAAAGAATTAAAAGATTTGAATAATTTAGTTTTAACTTCTGATTACAAGGTTCATGTTCTCAACAAAAAATAACCAATAATTTATTTTATTAAATTCTTGAGCATAAAAAAATTGTTCTTCATTTATACTATAAGAAGATGCTGGAGCATAAAAATGTGTTTTAAAAGTTCTATTCTGTCTCATATGAGATGTGCTTACTATTAATTTATTTAAATGCATAATCATAGTTAAATAATCTTTTTGTGTTTCTCCAATTCTCATTTTGTAGTGAGCTTTCATTATTTCTCCAATTCTTGGGAAATTTAAAAATCCTCCTACACTTACATTCCACTCTCTGTATAAATTCTCTTCAAGTTTTATTATTTGTTTTAATGAGGGTTTAAATAATTTAGAATCAACATCAATAACTTGTAATCTAGGATAAATCTCCTCTGAAAATGTTAAAATTCTTTTTCTTTCTGAAATTTCTCCTAGTTTTCTTCCAATTAACTGTTTTTCTTGAGTTTCAAACAGACATAAATCATTAATTTGTTCTAAAGAAATTTTTTTAGGGCCTATTTTAGAAACTTTGGAAAAATTCATAATTTACTTAACTTTCGTATATTTATAAAATTATGTTTTGTAACTTCTCTCTAATAGCAACAAAAAACTTATCTCTCAGAAAATTCTTCAAAAAATATATGGCAAATCGTGAACAAATATTAAATAATTATTTAATGATTTTACTAAGTAAATTAGATGATATTAGAAAAGGAAATGAATTAACTTTGGAAGAAGTATTTGAACTTAGGAAAATTTTTGAAAAAAATGATATTGACAAAATAGTTGGAAAAGATTTAACTAAAAAATATTATGAATTTTTTGAAAATTGTAATTTAAATCGGTTAAATGCAAAGGATGCAGGGGAAATGTTAAGAGGATTATATAATATTACCAATGATAAGTTAAATGATATGGAAAAAATAGGATAATTTTTTTTAGTCCTTTCACCTTTCATTTCAAACAAATATTTTTAAAGCAAACAAATCAATTCTTAACTATGTTCGAATTCATTGCAAACAATCAGTCTTTCTTCATATTTATAGTAATACTTTCAGTATTCCTCTACCTAAAAAGAAAAAATCTACAACTTTCAGGTTCATTTCCGTTTCTTTACATGCTAATGTACAGAACTAGATTGGGTCTTGACAGAATGCAAAAATGGTCAACAAATCATCCAAAAACCTTCCTTAACCTATCGTATCTTTCAATATTCATTGGAGTAGTTGGGATGGTTTTGACATTCATATTCATGTTTTGGCAACTTGGATTTATTATTGACAATCAGATTACTGCAGGTGGTGGACTAGTTCTTCCTCTTAAAACTGAAGGAGGATTAGAAAGTCCTGTTCCTGTGTTTTATGTTCCTTTCTGGTACTGGATAGTTGCCCTTTTTATTCTAGCTACTGTTCACGAATTTGCACATGGTGTAATTGCTGAAAGATTCAAAATAAAAATCAAATCATCAGGATTTGCATTCATGGGAATCTTTGCTCCAATACTTCCAGCAGCTTTTGTAGAACCAGATGAAAAAGATTTGGCAAAAAAACCAAGATGGCAGCAGATTGCAGTCTTTGGTGCAGGTTCAACATCAAACTTCATATTTGGATTTTTGTTCTTTGCAGTATGGCTCTTTATTGCTGTCCCATTTGTAAATGATACAATCGCAATTGATACTATGTCATTTTCATCTGTTTTAAATGAAAGTGATTTGATAAGTTATAATGTAACTTCAGGGCAAATTTTATCAGTAAATGGCATATCAGATAAAGAACAAATACTTAAAGAATTTGCAAATCTCTCAACACAAAAACCTATTGAGATTACAATAAATGAATCAGGAAATATAAACACATACAAGATAACTCCTTATAATGATAATCAATCTCAAAAAACTATGATAGGAATTGCTGGACTGCATTATACTCAAACAAACAAACAAGGCTATGAATGGTTAGGAAATTTTCCAATTTATCTGCAGCAGCTTTTATTTTGGATATGGTTCTTGAACATCGGTATTGGAATGATGAATTTGCTTCCTATCTGGATAACAGATGGAGGTCAAATTGCAAAATCAATATTGTCAAAATACTTCAAAGAGAACAAGGCAGTTTTTATATATAATATTATTTCAATTACTTGTTTGATTTTGATAATTTTCACTCTTTATCCGAAATTATTACTAAATTTCTTTTAATTTTTCTAAATACATTTACCTTAACAATTGTTAATATTTTCAGTTAAAATCTATGTTTTAAGCCCAAGTAACACAAAACCTTTATATATAATGATGTATTACTATATACTAGATGGCAAAACAAAGAGGTGTTTCCCTTCCATCAGGTCAAGGCGGTCTGATAGGAGGATTTTCAAGTTCTTATAAATCAAAGATTGAGTTTGGACCAAATGTGGTAATTGTATTTTCATTAATTGTAGTGATCTTCATATTCATTCTTTTCAATATGAACTAAAAATGGTTATAACAAATTTAAAAATTAACAGAGGTGATCAAAAATAATACCTGGAGTAAATCCCAGACAACTCCAGCAGATGATGAGACAAATGGGCATGTCTCAATCTGACATTGATGCAACTCAGGTTATAATCAAAACTAAATCTGGAAAACAATTAGTTTTTGAAAATCCTTCTGTTCAAAAAATCACTATGCAAGGTCAGACTACTTTTCAGCTTTCTGGAGATTATGAAGAGGTAGAAGAATCAGCACAAATATCAATTTCTGATGAAGATGTGAATATGGTTGCTGAGCAGGCTGGAGTCTCAAAAGATGAGGCGAGGAAGGCACTTGAGGAATCAAACGGCGATATTGCTGAGGCTATCGTTAAACTATCTAGTTAAAAATGGAAGAAACTCTAGAACACTTAAGATCACTGCAAAGGCATCTCAATTCAATTGAGCACATGATTTATGTATCATGCAAATTCACTAGAACAACTGAGATGTTAAGGAGAGTTATGGAAACAATTGTTACTGGTTATGAACAGTTTTTTGCTGTTGCATATGATATTCTAGTAGGAGATCAGGATTATATGGTTGCAACAGTTCATGACAAAATTAGATTATTATCTGAAAGCCTAGCGAACAGAGGAGTTGGAGTTGATTTATCAGACTACTTCCTTCTAAAAAGATTATTAATTTCAGAATTTGACTGTGTTGGGGAATACAGAAAGAATCTTTGTATGGTTTCATATATTGATGGTGAAGAATATGTAATCAACATGAGCAAGTTACTTGACTTTTATGAAAACTTGAAAATGGCATGTTCTGGATTGAACATTTCTGCCTAATCATTATTTACTTTTTTGTAGTTATAATCAATTATAATAAAATCACTGCTGATTTAATTAAATAAAAATGGGAAAACTTATAGTTATATCTTCTGGTAAAGGTGGTGTTGGTAAAACAACTACTAGTGTTAATTTAGCATCTGCTCTTGCAAAGCAAGGTAAGAATGTTATCTTGGTTGACGGAAACCTAACTACTCCTAATGTTGGACTTCATCTTGGACTCACAAAGTTTCCGGTTACTCTAAACGATGTTCTAAAAGGAGAAGCTGCTTTGACTGATGCAATCTACATTCATCCTTTGGGTTTCAAGCTTGTGCCAGGTTCACTTTCAATAAGGTCATTTTCTGAAATCAATTCAAGAAAACTAAAAAAATTGTTTGAGGATTTAAGGGAAATGTGCGACTTTGTAATTGTTGATAGTGCTGCGGGTCTTGGAAACGAATCAATTTCAGTTCTTAAGAATGCTGATGAGATATTAATTGTAACTAATCCAGAACTTCCAGCAGTAACTGATGCTTTCAAAATTGTAACTTTAGCAAAAGAAATAGGAATTCCTGTTAAGGGAGTTGTTCTAAACAAGGTGAGAAGAGACAACTTTGATTTAGGTTTCAGAGCAATTGAATCTCTTCTTGAAACACCAATAACATCCGTGATCGAAGATGATAAATTAATGAGACAGGCAGTATATAGAAAGAAGCCAATTATTCACATTAAACCTAAATCAAACACAGCAAGACAATATCATCACCTTGCAAGAAGAGTTCATGCTGGTCAGTATGAAAGAAGACTAGAAGAACTTCAAGCAGAAAACTCATTTCTAAAATCTCTATTAAGATCTTTAGGATTTTAAAAATATATAACTAATTTTCAACTTTTTCTGGTTTTTGGATAAATTTTGTACTTTTTGGATAAACATACCTTTATATAGTTTCAAATTTGGAATTAATTAATGAATTCCGAAGAGAAACGAAAAAAATTAGCAGAATTGGAAAGAATAATTAATCGTGCTCTTGAATTGATTGCTGAAGCAGGATTTACTGAAGAAGAATTACGGAAAAAACGAAATGAACAAGATATTAATTCTAGAGGTGTACAACAACATCTTGCTTCTATTGATTCTGCAAGAAATGTTATTAATCAATTAGATAGTTCTTAATCACTAAAATCAAAACTAATTTCAAATCTTACAATCTTTCTATTTTCTGACTTATTATTAATATATTTCAAATATTTCATAATCTCTTCAGACTTGAAAAGCATTGTCATTGAATTAAATGCTGGTTCAAGATAAAAAACCTCTTCCATTTTGGTAAGATAAGTCAAAATTCCTCCCATCTCTTTATTAAAAATATCAGAGATATCAAAAACAACTTCAAGACAATCCTCTCTTTTTGTCTTATCATTTAAAATAATGAAATCTCTATGCTCATAAACACAAACTTTTAAATCTTTTAAATTCAATTCAGTATCTGAAATCTCTTCAACAAACTCCAAAAATTCCTTGTTTTTAAAATACTCAATTAGCTTCAAAAGTTCAACATCAAAAACTTCTTTCAAATTTAGTTCTTTTCTTCTCATAGTTAAAGGTTCATGAACTTCAATCAATTTGGAATTCAATATCTTCTCTCTGATCTTCACCAAATCAATATCCAAAAAGTCATTGAGTTGTATAAATCCTTCCTGTTCAACAAATGTTTCCATCTCATCAATAATTTCTCTTTGCTTGTATAATTTGCTAATCATTATTCATCTTCCTCGTAAAACCAACCTGCAAGAGAGATTCTGTGCTTGTCACTAAGCACTTCCCTTACTTGGTGAAAACTATTATCAGTTACAATAAACATATTAAATTGATTAAATGCAGGCAAAACAATTTTGCTATTTTCAACAACAGGCTCTCCTTTCTTTGAGTAATACAACTCAAGTTCACCTCCATCTTTTTTCGTCCAGTTCTTAGACAAGTTCACAATAAATGCAATTTTTCTTCCTTGAACTTTGTCATCATGGCATAAAAGATAATGGCCATTTGTAAAATTGAGTGAATGTAATTCTCTTTGCTTTTTAGATAACTTGCAACCTGAAATCTTCTCAATAAAAGAAACAAACTCTTCACTAAAAATTGAATCAAGAATTTCCTTTATTTCCTTTGATTTAATATTCTTAAAATGTACAGTTCTTAAAAATTGGTATAAGTCATGATCTTCAAGATAATAATTCTGTTTAACAAGTATGTCATAAATCTCATTAGCTTTCTTTTCAACTAAAAAATTTGGAATGGAGGTATGGGCAAAAGGCTTGTTATTTTTAATCTCATCTTTATATTCTTTAATTTTTTTCAAATGCTCAGGATCAATCCATTCATTTATATTCATGATATGTTGAATCTCTACTAATTTATATATTTTCTCTCCAAGTAATAAGAAAGCTTTTTAAAGATATGTGAATTAATATTCACTATGAGAAAGATAGACTTCACATGTAAAAAAGTTTCACTAAAAGATATGGTGCAATGCAACTATAATTTAAATGATTCAGAATACTTGGTATTTGCTGAACTTATGAAGACAAAAACAGGTCTTAGTGTAAAAGAAATTGTTGAAAAAGTCCAAAAAGACAGAACAACTGTTCAAAAAATCCTGACTAAACTTCTAAAAAGAGGTCTTTGCATGAAAAGACAGATGAATCTTGAGAGAGGATTCATGTTTGTTTACTTTTCAAAAAACAAAACTGAGATTATTGAAGAGATTGAAGAGAACGTTGATAGCTATTTCAAGGGTCTAAAAGATAGTCTTGAGAAATGGAAAGCTAAAGTTTCCAATTAATAAAATAAATTTAATTATTCTTTGCGAAATAATCTCTTAGATTATAAAGAGCTTCTTTAACTTTATATCCAACAATAAGACCACAAACAAAAATTGCTGTGATTGCTAAGTATTCTGCATTAATCATGTTGAATATGATTAACAATTCTAAATTTATAAATCTTTCGTAAATTAATTACTTAATGATAGTAACAAACAAAAGATTGAAATATTCACTTTTAGCTTAATGCAAATATATATAAAGACAAATCCCTCCAATATTCTATGCATTATATTAAAGATATTGTTCAAAATCAGATTACTGAGCACGCTCATAACAAATTTGTAAGATACAGTAGAGGGGTCTTTACAGGTCCTTTGGCAAAAATCAAATTTACTGCAAACAATGTAAGAATGTCTGCATCATTCCATTTCTCAGATGAATTGTTGATGATGGTTGCAGATTACATGGGAGATAGAGAAGTTCATGTAAAAGGATCTTTGGTATGGAACAAAGATTTGTCTGCGGATTTGGCAAGACTAGGAATCAAATATTCTAAAGTAACAAAATCTCGGGGGATTTTCAAATATGTTCTTGACAATGAAGTAAGACTAAAGGAATTTGTGGATGAAATGATAAACTATAATCTTCTGCTTACGATAAAAGAAGAAGATCTCTCTCTTGTAATGAAACCTTCATTTCCAAAACCAAACAAAGAGATAACTTCTGATTTCTGTAAAGCTGTTTTCCCTGGCTCTTTTGCAAAGAAGATTAAAGCTGAATTTGCTTTTGATATGAAAGAAGAGAAAGTTAAGGATATTGAGATTAAACATGAAATTGTAATAAATGATTTGGAGATTCCTGACATTAATAATTTTGAAGAGGCAAGAAGGCTTGCAAAGAGGATGGGAACACTTAAACGTTCAATTGCAGTAAATGGTGAAGATCCAGTAATTTCTGATTTTAATATTAAGGTATAATATTTATACTTTCTCCAATCAATTCTAATTCATTCTTATAAACTGAAACTTTTCCTTCTACTCTATATATTTTATTCTCTTCAGGGAGAATCTTGGAATCAAAAAAAATCACTTTTAGATATCCACTTTCATCTTTGATATCAAAAATTGTTACTTTTTCAAGATTATTCACATTAAGCACTTCTCCAACTATGGCTTTATGTTTATTAATATCTGCTATTTTCAAATCTGCTACTGGGGTGACGTCAAGTTCTATATTAATATCGAGGAATAAAACTATAAGAAACATTATTAGAAATCCAACCATGGAAATCTTGACCAAGTTATGAGTTTTGAGTTTCACTATTAATTTATATAGCGATTCCTTTTAATAATTTTATGGTTTCAAGAAAACAAAAAACTTACATTAAGATATTAACAATTCTTATCCTTTTTATACTTGGATACTTTAATCAGGATGTAATTGTAGAAGAAACAAATAAGGTTTTTGATATAAAAGATAAGCTTTCAAACTCAGAAAATTCAACATTTGAAAATGGACAAGTAATATATTCTTTATCTGAAAATATTCCAACTAATTTGCAGGTTGAATTTTGTCCGTCTCAAGATTGTTTTAATTTATTAACTGGAGCATTAAACTCTGCTAAGCAAGAAATCAAATGTGCATTTTACGAACTTGATGAACAGAATCTCTCTAACACTTTGCTTGCTAAATCGCAACAAGGAGTTCAAGTCTCGCTTGTAATTGATAACAATTATATTGAAGAGCAGCCCTTAATCCAACTCTATGACAAGGACATTAATATTTACTCAGATGTAAACAGAGGAACTAGATACAACAATTACATGCACAACAAATTCTGTATTATAGACAATAATATAATTATTGCAGGTTCAACCAATCCAACTACTAATGGTCTTTTCAAAAACAATAACAATATGTTGGTGTTTAAATCTGAATATTTGGCAAAAAATTTTGAGAATGAATTTGATCAATTAGCATCAGGAGTTTTTGGAGAAAAAAAGGAATCAGTTTTGCAATATAATAATATAACTTTAATTTATCAAAATGAATCATATTTAGTCTCATCATATTTCTGTCCTCAAGATGATTGTGATGAAGTCTTAATCAAATATGTAAATAGTGCAAAAAAAGAGATTCTCTTTGCAACATTTGCCTTGACACTTGATGAATTAAAAGACTCTCTAATTAAGCAAGACGAAAACAATATTAACATACAAGGAGTAATTGAAAAAAGAAATGTCAATCTTAAAGGTTCAGATATCACTGAACTTAGAAAGTACTTTGACATAAAATATGATACAAATTCAAACAATATGCATCACAAATTTTTTGTAATAGATGAAAACACTATAATTACTGGTTCAATGAATCCTTCAGCATCAGGTGCTAACTACAACGATGAGCATATGCTAGTAATTCAAAATAAGGATTTGGCAATGCTCTACAAACATGAGTTTGAGAAACTATATAGTTAATTCAACTCTCCAAAAAACGCATTTCCTTTTTTAAATCTTTTTATGCACAATTTTGCACACTAGGACAAGCTTTATAAAGCGTTTCGCGTTAACTTATACTATGCCGCCAAACAAAGGTGGGTGGTGTATTGGTTATGGGCCTGTAGCTCAGTCCGGTAGAGCACCGCCCTTGCAAGGCGGGGGCCTCGGGTTCAAATCCCGACGGGTCCATGAGTGTGCAGTACTTGAATTTAATTCGAGTGCGAAGAACTAAGATAAGTTGCTTGCAACTTGTCAATGAGGTTAAGTTAAGATTGTCTTTACGTCCTACTTGAAATGTGTTCAACATCTCAAGTTGGTAGTAATAATAAATTAACTTGTTATGTGGATGACTTGGCTTGTGTAGCGAAGAAGGGCGTGGTTAGCTGCGATAATTCTTGGGTAGGGGCATACTCCCTTTGAACCAAGAGTTCCTGAATTGGACTTCCTAATAATTCGCTTGACGAAGGCAATACCTGGGAAACTGAAACATCTTAGTACCCAGAGGAAAAGAAATCAATTGAGATTCGGTTAGTAACGGCGAGTGAAACCCGATCAGGTCAAACTGAATCTTCTGTAGTAATACATAAGAGATGTGGTGTGAGCCTCTTTTCATCCTTATCATAATTCTAAATTTTCTGGAAAGTTAAACCTTAGAGGGTGATAGTCCCGTAAGAATTTTTGATTAGGATTTTGAGGATTTCAAGAGTAGCATCTATTGGAACTTAGGTGCGAACGTGGGGGACACTGACCTCCAAACCTAAATATAACACAAGACCGATAGCGTACTAGTACCGTGAGGGAATGTTGAAAAGTACTCCTAAAAAGAGTGTGAAAAGATCTGAAACATAGCAAGGATAGGATGATGCGGCCTTTCGGGGTTGCATCGTACGTTCTGAATAACGGGCCAGGGAGTTTTTTTCTTAGGCGAGACGAAAGTCGAAGCGAAAGCGAGTTGTCGCAAGTTTTGAGGACATGGGTGTTAACTGCGCCTTAGTCTAAGGGAACAAACCCGAAACGTGATGATCTATACCTGGGCAGGATGAAGCGAGGGTAAGACCTCGTGGAGGTCCGAAGCGGTTCCGCGTCTATTGGTTCGTGTGACTTGGGTATAGGGGTGAAAAGCCAATCGAATCACGTGATAGCTGGTTCCAGTCAAAATTGGCCTTAGTCAAGCCTCTGTTGAGAAGGTTATTGGGGTAGAGCTACGGATTAGTGTTTTGGGGGACAAATGTCCTTCATACATTAGTCCAACTCCGAATCCAGTAACTTCGTAGATGCAGGGAGACGGGATTGCGTGGGGTAAACTTGCAATCCGTGAGGGGAACAACCCAGACTACAGTTAAGGCCCCTAAATGTCGATTAAGTGATAAAGGGTAAAGGATGTGAGTATTCGAAGACAAAGAGGAGGTTTGCTTAGAAGCAGCAATCCCTTAAAGAGTGCGTAACAGCTCACTCTTCGAGAGTACTTGTTCCGAAAATAATCGGGTCTAAATCGACTGCCGATACTGTGGTTCAGGAGCACGGCTCCTGTAAGGTAGACTGGTGCAGCAAAAGGGTAGAAGCATGTCTTTAAGGATATGTGGACCTTTTGGTGATAAGAATCCTGGTGGTAGTAGGAGATGAGCGGTGTGAGAGTCACCGTGGGCGAAAGGGCAAGGGTTCCTTCTCAATGTAGTTCAGAGAAGGGTTAGTCATTCCTAAATTTGGTCCTAATTGGATTCAAGTGAAAGGGAAACTGGTTAATATTCCAGTACTTTTTGGATAGATGTGGCAACACAAGTTCTATTTCAGACGGCTGGGGCTAACTGCTACCAAGCATGCTTGGTTTAAGCTTTACAAAACAATGGAGTGTGGTAATCACGAGAAGTTGTTTAAAGAGTTATGAGTAATTTGCGGTGATGCCTAGGTTCTATGAAAATGAAATAGTTCCGATTCCAAATAAGTGTACCCACAACCGGCACAGGTGCCCCTAGGTGAGAAACCTAAGCCTTGTAAGGATAATCTTCGTAAGGGAATTCGGCAAATTGGCCACAAATCTTCGGTATATGTGGTCCCTGAACTATTTTTATAATAAGGTAATTTCAGGGTGCAATTACAAAGACGGTCCGACTGTTTAATTAAAACATAGGGAACTGCTAGTCAGTAATGATGTGTATAGTTCCTGAAGTCTGCCCACTGCCAGTAACTAAAACCGCTTTTCAAGGCGGCCAAGGTCTGGTAAAGGGCGGGGATAACTATGATCCTCTTAAGGTAGCGAAATGCCTTGCCGTTTAAATGACGGCTTGCATGAATGGCGTAACGAGATTGTCACTGTCCCTACGAAGAACCTTCCGAACACACTTTCCCGGTGCAAAAGCCGGGGACTCCAAGTGGGAAGTAAAGACCCCGTTGAACTTTACTGCAGCCTGCTATTGTGGTCAGTCCTGTAATGTAACAAGGAGCTTCGGCACAAATGTAATACTTGTCGTTATGGAACTGGCTGCTTATCTCTATATGAGAAACAGTAGTTGGTGGGCAGTTTGGCTGGGGTGGCACCCTGCTGAAAAGATATCAGCAGGGCCCAAAGGTTGGCTCAACTGGTTTAGAAATCCGGTGTAGAGTGTAAGAGCAAAAGCCAGCTTTATTCTGATTACCATAATACTAATCGGAATTTGGAAACAATGGTCTAACGATCTACAATGCGCTCCTTAGTGGGGCCTTGTATTGACAGAAAAGTTACCACGGGGATAACAGAGTTGTCGCTCCTGAGAGTTCATATCGACGGAGCGGTTTGCTACATCGATGTCGGCTCATCCTAACCTGGTAGTGCAGCAGCTACCAAAGGTGGGGGTGTTCACCCATTAAAAGGGTTCGTGAGCTGGGTTTACAACGCTGTGAGGCAGTTGGTATAATATCTGCTTGGAGTGTTGGTATCTGCGAGAAAGTCACATTTAGTACGAAAGGAACGGTGTGTCGGAGCCACTGGTATATCTGTTGTCCATTTGGGCATGCAGAGCAGCTACGCTCTTGAGGATAAAGGCTGAAAGCATCTAAGCCTGAAACCTCCCTCTAAAAAAGATACTTGCTTGCCAGAAGAAGACTGGTTTGATAGGATCGGGGTGTAATTACGAAGCTTCGGCGACGTATTTAGCTCGCGATTACTAAATAGCACTATTATTAAGGCGTCAAAGATAATCTTAACTTAACCAAAAATTAGTTCTAACTCAAACACACTTAATCATATAAAATTTGATTTTTTAGTTCTTTATTTGATAAATAATTCAAAAAGTAATTTTACTATGCAAAAATATAATAATTTTATTAGTCTCATAAGCTGATAAATTGACAATTTTAGTATTACTTTTTAGTAAATTATTTAAATGTCAATCTAATCCACTTTTTATGGATACTATTGATGTTTATACCTCATTACCTTCAACTCTAGCAACAAGAACGTTATTAACTGGTTTAAAGACTAATTTAGAATTGGGAGAAAAAGAGATTTCTGTTTCTGATTTAGGATTTGGATTAAATCCTTTTGTTTGGGGAAAGTACCTTTTTTTAGATAAATCAAGAGAAGAACCAAAATATGGAGATTTTAATTATTCAAGATATGGTATTATTTTAGATTCAGGTGGGATTTATTTTCCATTTTTTTCTTCAGATAGGACTTTGGGAACTTTAACCAGACTTGCTTATTTTAATGAATCTGATCATTCAAATTTTGAGAAAATTATTCTTGAGTTTACTGATTCGGTTTTTTTAAAAGATACTAGAGAAAATTTAATAGGAAGAACTGCAACTTATTATTTTGATGATACTTCAGAAGGTTGGGATTTAAGTGGAATTCAAACAAATGATTTGTGGGATAAATTAACAAAATAATCTAATAAAACTCGTTTTTCTCAATAACAAACTCCTTAATCTCTACAGGCTTTGTCAGAATCTTCAATTCATTCGTACCAAATCTCAAATAAGACACGATTGATTTAATCTCATCTCTATTAAGACTCATAGTCTTTCCATTTAATCTCAAATCAATAACATCCTTATCGAAATCTCCATACATTACAACGTCAATAATATCATCAAAACTATTGATTGTAAACTTGTACACATCCTGATCATTATAATAAACTTTGTTTATCGAATATGCAACTTTGTAATATCCAGTAGTCTCAAGCTTTAAGGTATTCTTTTCATTACTCAAAATATTAAGAGGCACATTTGCAGTAATCTTTGAATATCTTGAAGTGCAAGAAGGATTATGGTTTGAAATAATATATCCATTAACCTCAACCTTAATTGCCTCAGATCTCTCTTTCACATCCTCACAGGAAATTGCAAGATCAACATACGCATTTTCCAAAAACGCATCATTAACTTGAAAATTAAATTCCCTTTGGTTATTTTCTTTATCTTGTTTCTCTTCAACCACTTTTAACTCTGAAACCTCAAACTTGTTCCATTTCCAAATCTGATACCATTTTGGTTTATCAAGTTCAAAAGTGATTCTTGCTAAAGGATTGGTTGAATCTGAATTATTAACTGAATTTAAAAATGCTTTTGGAATAATAATTGGTAAGTCATTAGTTCTTGCTTGTGTCCTGATAACTTCTCTTCCATTAACCTTGACAACTAAATCGTTACTTCCAAAAAATCTCTCGGGAGTAAAATAAATCATCAAGTTATTTACATTCTCAACCTCGCTAAAATAAACATCAAATCCATAAATTGACTTTGTAAATAAATTTGCATGGAGTCGGAATGTATTGCCAATGTAAACTGTATTATACTCAATTTTTGAACCAAGTTCAATATTAGGAAAACTCTCAGTAACTTTTTTCTGTCTTCCTATATCTGTTTCATTCAAATAAAACAAATAGCTATTATCGGGAAGTCCTGAGTTATATGAACTATCTGAGTTAACATTTGAATTTTTAGCCTTAATATAACTGTCCTTGTCACTATCAACAAAAAGCCCTCCAAGTAGCAAAAGAACAGCTAAAATCATAATTCCAAATCCTATTTGTGCACTTGCTTTTTTGTTAACCATTTTCACATTGTCATATTCATTTGCTGCCTGAATCTTGCAAGCAGTTCATTTGCATCCATAACTGCAGCTAGAATACACTTTTCCATTTCACTCTTTCCAATGTACTTTGTATAAACCTTATCAAGAAAATTAAAAAATGGACTCTTTCCTCTTTTATTTTGCCAATCTGCAAGAATGTATGAATTCACAACTAGCTTTGCTTTTCCTTCAATTCTTTTCAAACTTTTTCCCTCAGAAGTCTCAATAATAACTTCTTTTCCACTCATATCCAGTTTGAATTTCAAAAAAACCTTGTAATAATCAGTAAATTCTTGCTCTGCCTCAAAAGCTACAGTAACTCTCTTATTGTCTCCAAGATTATCTTCTTCATAATCTTTCTCAGTAACATCATAATGCTTAGACTCTTCCAAAAATCCCTTCAGATACTTATAAGTCTCTTTCATATCAAAAATCCCAGAATAAGTGACTTTTTTTTCTGATGTAATAGGTATTTTATCGTGGTGTCCCATGTAATCTAACAAAAACTCATTATTTAACTTTATAAATTTTTTTATTAACTAATAAATATACCTTTCCATATTTTCTTTAAATCTCAAATTACAACTCATCAGTTTAAGAAAAGCTTATAAAATACCATTCTCTAATCTTAGTTATGACAAATAATGAGAAATCTGAATCAAAAGAAAAACAACCTTCTCAATTTGAGATGGAAATATCAAGACTTCCTCCTCAAATCAAATCCAAATTAGAATCTAAGGAAAAGGCAATTTCAAAAATTACTGATGCAATAAAAAAGAGTGCAAAAGACAAATCAATGGGTTTTTTCATCAATCCATCAATTGAAATAAAGAACAACATGCCAACTCCAAATTATGACAATCTGACATTAAACTTCCTTCTTGATGACTTTGAAAATCCTATTCAAGTATTTGATCCAAAACTTCTTTTGGGAACAGGTTTTGACAAACTTCTTGTAGAAGAAAAAAAGACAGATGAATATAACCAACCTTACTCAGAATATCACCTAAAGGAAGACAAAAACATCAAATTCAATGGAACCTCAATCTCAATCCTAAGAGAAAACTGCTTTGATGCAATTTATGATGACTTGAAAAGACTTGGAACATCTTTTGTATACGAAGATTCAAGAGGATTCATTTCAGCACTAAAAACAATTGACATTCACAGAAACATGTTATTGCAGAAATTCGAAAAATATGTTGTGGTTTATGCTGGAGCTGGTTCATGGCTTAGAGGAGAAAAGTCCAATGACTTTGACGTATTTGTTGTAATTGATGATACAGACGTGAAAAGAATGCCAAGACTTCAGGTAAAAGACCAGCTTACAAAAATCATCTGGCAGATGTCAAGAGAAGTTGCTGCTCTAACTGGAATACAAATTCACATTCAGGTTTACTTATTAACAGATTTCTGGGATGCACTAAAAGATGCTCATCCAGTAATGTTCACCTTCCTAAGAGATGGAGTACCATTTTATGACAGAGGAATTTATGGTGCTTGGAAAGAACTTCTAAAACTTGGAAAAATCAGACCCTCAGCTGAAGCAATTGACATGCATATGAACGCAGGAACACAGCTTATTGACAGGGCAAAGAAAATGTTTGCCGATATTGCAATCAATGAGATTTATTATTCAGTTCTAAATCCTTCACAGGCTATTCTTATGCTTAAAGGATATAACCCAACAACTCCAAAAGAAACAGTGAAAATGTTTAAGGAAGTTCTTCTTGCAAAAGAAAAATCAATCTCTCAAAAAGATGTAAACACACTTGAAAATGCAGTAAAAACATTCAAGGAACTTGAGCATAATAAGGAGAAAACAATTACTGGAAAAGATCTTGACAATATGATAAAAGATGCAGAAGATTTCCTTAAAAACATCAAGAAAATGTTTGAGCAGATAACAGAAGAAAGAACAAAAGAGTCCATTATTTCATCATACAACGAACTTGTAACTCAGATAAGAACACTTCCTGGATTTGCAGACACATCTGAAAAGGAAATTTTCAAGAAATTTGAAGATGAACTAATCAGGGCACAGAAGCTTCCAGCATTTGTTAAAAAATCACTTGAAAACTCATTAAAGGCAAAATCCGATTATGAAAAAGGAAAAATTACAATAACTGAAGTTAACAAGGTTCTAAAAGAGATGAGAAATGTCCTTTCAGAAATTAAGGAGTACAGAGATAAAAACGTGCTAAGTGAAGTAAACAGCAAAAAACTTATGATAAGATATGATGAAAACAAATCTGCAGAATTATTTTCATATGACAAAAAGACAATACTTGTAGATTTTGCCCATGATAAAATATATGAACTTGACTCAGGAAAATTCATTGCATCAAAACTTCTTAAGGAATCATTTGAAGACTCTGCAAAATTCAAGAACTTATCTTTATCTGAAGAATTGTTCAAAGCAGCAAAAGATGTTTTGAAAGCAAAGCAGATTACTCTTTAATAATTATTTTTCTTTCTCATTTACTACTATTAAACTATAAATAATATTTTTAATCTCGAGATATGAAAAACATATATGTTTATTAAAAAATTACTTATAATAGTATCATTTCTAATTTTAACTTCAAACATTTTCGCACTTGAATGCTCTTTTGACAATACAGGGCAATGTCAAAGAACAACTTCATCATTTAACACATTTACCTTGAATTTTGACAACTCAGCAATGCTTGATTATTATGAAGCATCTTTGTATAATCAGGAAAATGAAATGAACAAAATTCCCTTGTCATCTTCAGGAAACACTCTATCTCAGCTTCAACCTTTAATTGAGCCAGGAGTTTATGTAATTGAAATTGATGCCTACACAAAGGGAGGGAAAGTCACAAATAATAAAACTCAGTTTATATTTGATAATACTCAACAACTTCCTCCTGTAATTGAGGGTCAGGCAACTTCTCAAATAAGAGGAACAACCCAATTTCCAAATACAGATGTAATTGCAAATATAAACAATGGGGCAAGCACTCTTTCAGCAATTAGCAATTCAGATTCAGAATTTCAAATGAATTTGAACAATTTGAACTCGGGGATAAATTATGTTAAATTCTACACTCAAAGTTCTAATGGCCTAACCTCAGCACCAATTGAAAGAATAATAACTTCAAACAACATAGTTGAAAATGAAAATATTGCAACAACAGCTTCTATATCTGATTTGTTGATAAATGAAAGAACAATAAATAATGCAGAAACTTATTATACTTCAAAAAGAAATTTTTATGTCTATGGAACAACAGATGGAACTAATGGTGCTGAAATTTATGTTAATGGAGTAAGAGCAGTAGTTGCAAATGGTCAGTTTGCAGCATTTGTATTATTGAATGAGGGAGAAAATGACATAATTGTAAAAAGTGGCAGTTCACAACTGGATACACAAAAAGTATTTTATTCTAATTTCAAATTCCAATTTTTGACATTTGATTTTGAAAAAATAATCAGCACTCCCTCAACAACTATTGATATTATAACTAATTATGATCTTCCTTTTAATGTATTTGTAAACGGAAAATATCAAAACACATATAATCAAGGTTCCATAACTCTAAATGGTCTTAAGCCAGGTAAGAATTACATTTACATTCAAGGATACAATAATCAGGACATTTCAGAAATAATCTATTATGATACTCAAAATCCTCAACTTGAGATATTAACTCCTTTAAATCTTGCAAGTGTTGATGAATTTGTATTCAGGGCAACCGATGATATTGGAATAGATACAAATGATCTCTCAGTAACTCTAACTGACACAAGTAGCAATCAACAATATCAATTTGCAAAAGATCAGATTTCTATTGAAGGAGATTTTTATTTGCTTGACATATCAAATCTTCCATATTCCAATTACAATTTGCACTTTAATGTAAAAGACAGGGTAGGTAAATTAGCATCACAGCCTATGTCTAATACTCTTTCAGTTTCCATGCAAAATACTATGATAAACTATTTTGAAATTGAGGATGGAACTGTTAGAGGAAACAACTTGTTTGTAAAAAGTGGTCAACAAACAATTGTTTTAATTCCTTCTAAATATGTTGTATTCAATAAAATATTTCTTGATGGAGAGGAATTGACGAATTATGACATAAAATCTGATGGCTCTGTATTTATTGAAATTGATTTTGAAAAAGATAAGGGAATACTTGAAATGACATTTCTTGATAGTCTAAGTAACACACCAGTAAATATGATCTACAACTATTTTACTGATGATGAAAACCCACAGATTTTTCTTGATTACATACAAAATCCGTACACTGATGGTCAAAGATATGTAAGAGTAACAGGAGAAATAACAGATTCTCATTTGGATTGGTCATCTCTTTCCTTTAATGGAAATAATGATTTCTTGAGATTTGGTAAGTATTTTGAAGCATATTTAATACCTCAGGGAAATTCAAACCTTGTAATTTCAGCATATGACAACTCATTGAATAAAGGAGAAAGCATATTTGGTTCAGTATTTGAGATTGACGACTCCAATTTAAATATTCAATCCTCTCAAGCAATTTTGAATTTAGGACTTAGTGCAACAATAACTTCATCTCCTTTAAGGATAAAACACTTTGCATATAGTTTTGATGGGTTTGAAACACAAGGTACTTATTTGAAAAGAAACTTCTTACTTCCCTCTCAGCAAAGAAATGGATTTAGATCATTAAACCTTAAAGGAAAATCCAATACTCAAAATTCAATAAACTCAATAATTTCATACTCAGTTGATTCTCTTTCACCTAAAATTTATTTTATTGATACATCATCAAATCTTCAGGTAATAATTGATGGAACAGGATCTCCAGTAAATACTCAGTCTGCTCAATTTACTATTAATTCTCTTCCATCTGAAAACGTTAATTTATGTTCAAATTATGAAAAAGTAAGTAAATATGATATTTGTTATGAATTCCCCTCAGGTTCTTCTATCACTCTTCAAATTGAAGATGAGGCAGGAAATATTGCAACATCTGATAATGCATTCTCATCTCTCCCTACGCAGACATCTGCACTTGAAATTTATTTTAATGGAAATGATAGGATAACAACTCAGCAAGATTATTTTATTCAAGGTCAGCTAATCTCAGGAGCTCCAGTTCAAAGTATAACTACAAATATTCAAGGAAGCAATTGTGAATTTGATGACATTTCATTTGTATGTTTAGTAAGATTATCAGAAGGAGAAAATACAATCTCTGTAACTGCAAGAACTTCAAGAAGCACTTCAGTTACAAATTCATATTTAATTGAACTACTAACTCAGAATCCAATTATAGAAATCTCTTCAATATCAGGAGATGGTCTATACATAAGAGAGGACATAAACACTTATGTTGAAGGAGTTCTTGATTTGTCAGCAATTTTAGATAGACAAGCTTTGGTAAAATTATTTGTAAATGGGAGGGAAATGTTATCTGATAGGCAAAATGCAAATTTTAATTTACAATTCTCTCTAGAAGATCAGGTTGCTCAAAAAAGCAATGATGAAATAGAAATCTGGCTTGAAGCAGAAGATGAAAATGGTTTGACTTCAACATCAGAAAAAATTCTAATTAATTTCAAACGGGTCCTTGAAACTTTGGTTTCAATAATAATCAAATAATTATTTATCAAAATATTTATATACTTCTTTTTTTAAAATTAATTTATGGCACTTTATGTAATTTCAGTTGGTGGATCTTTAATAGTTCCAAATGAGATAGACACAGATTTTCTGGCAGCATTCAAGCAATTTATTCTAAAAAGAATAGAAAAAGGAGATAGATTTATTTTAATAGCAGGTGGTGGTAAGACTTGTAGGAAATATCAAAATGCAGCATCTCATGTAAGTGGTATTGATGATGAGGAAAAAGATTGGATAGGTATTCATTCTACAAGATTAAATGCTCACTTATTAAGAACAATTTTCAAACTATATGCAAATCCAAAGGTAATCAAGGATTATGAAACTGATTTGAAAACTCTTGATTTCAAAGAAAAGATACTGGTTGGAGCAGGATGGAAACCAGGATTTAGTTCAGATTATGATGCTGTTCTACTTGCAGAAAAGTTCAAGGCAGATTCAGTAATAAATCTCTCAAATATTGAATATGTTTACTCAGAAGATCCTCGGTTAAATCCTGATGCAAAAAAGTATGAGAATATTTCTTGGGATGAATTTAAAAATATTGTGGGAGACAAGTGGGATCCTGGAATGTCAGCTCCATTTGACCCGATTGCATCAAAAAAAGCATCTCACATGAAACTTAAAGTAGCAATAATGAATGGAAAATCCCTAAACAACCTTGCAGACTATATGGATGGAAAAAAATTCAAAGGAACAACCATTCAATAAATTTATAATATAAGTATTGTTATTTCCTCATATGAATATTCAAAGTTCTTGGGATAAAGATTATGAATTGGGGATACCTTCTATAGATTATGAGCATCAAGGATTAGTTGCAATTCTTGACGTAATTCCTCATCTGCCAGAAAATGAGGCAGGTTTGGAACTTTTTTTTAAATATTTAGGTATTCATTTTAATAATGAGGAATATTTTTTAAAATCAATAAATTTTCCAGATTTAAATCATTATCATATTCATAAAAATGAGGTTAGAATATTAACTGATTTATCTCAAAAAGAAGGAGTATATGGGGTTAGTTCAAGATTACTTAAACATATTTTGGGTCATGATATGGAAATTGCTGAATATGTTGAAGAAGAGGGAATTGAAATCAAACCTTACAAGTTTATTACTCATGAAAATAAACCTCTAACTTCGTTTGTTCCAATATTTTCAATGTTTAACTCTATGATATATATGAATGAAGAAAGGCTAAATGAATATAAAACATTATTAAACGTTCTTGGAGATTATACTCAATTAATAATGCCAATATTGATGGAATACAATCATAGTTCAAAAGATTAAATTTATAATTTGGTTTTTATTTTTTCATCTATGATCCAACCATTTTCTTGGAAAAAAGAATATGAAATTGATGTTCAATTAATAAATAATGATCATATTGGTCTTTTAGCTATGTCACATTCAATTTCAAGTGTTTTTAGAGATTTTTCTGAAGAAGCTTTACCTATATTATTTGATTATTTAGATATGCATTATAAAATAGAAGAGTATGTAATGAAAATACTAGGAACTTATGATGAAGAGCATGTAAAAGATCATCAATCTGAGTTCAAAGAATTAAATGATATGGCAAAAAACCATAATTCATTAGAATTAATAACTGCCAGATTAATTACACATATAACTTCTCATGATAAAAATCTTAAAGATCCAGAAAAAAGATTTACTTTCAGTGAATTTATTCCTCTTGATGGTAGAGAAAAATCTGATAATTTGATACATACATTACCTCTTTATTCTTTAGGAAATACCAGAGAATTTGTTCAATGTGAAGGATTGTCCTTTAATGATTATCCTATAAAAAGAATAACTTTTTCCTGGGCTGATTTAATTAATAAGTAGAAATAATAATATTTAATATTTTAAGATGTGTGAACATTTTCAATCATATTTCTCACATAAAAACTGTTTATAAATAAAGCACACTTTATTATCAGTATGAATGTATTTGAAAAAATTTTATACAAGGTTTCAGATTTTCAGGTAAAGAGCCCTATTGTTGCAATATTAATTATTTTCTCTGTAACATTAATCTTCATTGGAGGTCTTTCATCTGTAAAAACCGTAGCCTCACTTGAAAAGATGATGCCGGCTACGACTCAGGAAGTTGCATACTTTAATTTATTAAGGGACGAATTCAATGGAAAGGATTCTTTGGCAGTTGTAATTGAAGTTGATTCAGAATCAGAAGTAGATGGTCATTATGACATAACAGACTATGAAGTTACAAAATATATCTATGAGCTGCAAAAGGAACTCGAAAAAAACTCAAAAATAACATCAACTACTTCGCTTGCAAATTACTTTGTGTTCTATAATTATAGATTAACTGGAGAAAAAGCATTTCCTGATGAGAAAACCTACAATCTGATAATAAATTCTCAAGAATTTAGTCCTGCATTAAACAATTTTTTAAATTATGCAAAAACTACCACAATGATTGTGGCAACAACAGATGTTGGTACTATTGATGAGCAAATGTCATCTCTAGCTGACAAACTAAAACTTCAACTTAACCAGTATGGTCATCCTCCTGGGATAAAAACTTCAGTTACGGGAAGCCCTATATTGCAACAAACTTTGGGAGAATTAATCAATAAGGATAAAGTAGTTACATTTTCTCTTGCAGCAGTTTTCATTTTTTTTGCTCTTCTCTTGACATTCAGGAGTTTAATCTCAGCAATAACACCTTTGTTAATGGTTGTACTTGCTGCAATCTGGCTTTATGGAACTATGGGTTACTTCAATATCCCAATTTCAACTTTGGCTGGAGGAGTTGCATCAATGGTAATGGGAATTGGAATTGCATATTCAATTCATGTTCTAAATAGATTCAAGGCAGAAAGAAGAGAAGGAAAAAATATAAGACTCTCTGCTGATTTGGCAGTCGTGAAAACAGGAATGGCAGTTGTTGCAACTTCAGCAACAACACTAGTTGCTTTCTTTGCATTCTATTTTGGTCAAATGCCTGAGATGGGCAGATTTGGTATATTAATGGTAATAGGTATATTCTATACAATGGTTTTATCCATATTTGGTCTTCCATCTCTTCTGGTTTTAGAGGAGAAATACAATTTATGGAAAAAGGAAAGGGAGGTTGTATGTAAAAATGAACAGTAAAAACAAAAAAGGAATGCTTGAAAGTTTTGGAGAAAAATTGGGAAAATTGGAAGTCAAATATCCAAAAAGATTTTTATGGTCCATTCTTCTAATAACTATTCTAATGATTCCAGGACTTTTGCAGATGAAAATTGAACCATCACTAGAAAAAGTTCTACCTCAGGATCTTGATGTTTTAAAACAGATGAATGAGATGAGAGACCAGTTTGGAGCAGATATGGTCTATGTATTTTACCAAACAGAAGGAACTGTATATGAAGATATAAGACTGCCTGAAATTCTAAAGCAAGTTGAAGTAACAGAAACCAAAATATCTCACGAACAAAATATTCTAATGATAAACTCATTTGCACAGATGATTAAAGATTATAATAATGGAATCATTCCAGAAGATTATGATAAGATTAAAGAAATTTATGAAAAGGCTCTTTTAATAAATGATCCTAGAACTCAGTTGGTAAATCATGATTTTACAATACTCTTATCTGAAATCAAAACGAATACTGGTTCATCAGCATCTGATATAAAAGGAGTTGTAAATGATATAACTAATGATATTGACAATACAAATCAGCTAGGTCTAAAAACTGGATTAACTGGCTACAATGCACTTGATAAAGCAACATTTGAAGTGATTTTAAGCGACTTTTCTTATACAACGTTCATTGCATTTGCATTTGTAGGAATTGTTGTTTATTTTACATTTAAATCTCTAGTAAAAGGAATGATTCCTATGGTAATCGTTTTAATTTCCCTATTGTGGACAAATGGAACTGTTGGATACTTGGGAATTCCAATGACTGTTGCGTCAATGGGAGCAGCAGCAATGGTAATGGGATTAGGAATTGACTTTGGTATACATTTATTAAGTATCTTTAAGGAATTCAGAGATGAAGGAAAATCAATAAAAGAATCAATTATATTGACTTTGGAAAAAGATATAAGGGCAATTGTTGGAACCTCCATAACAACAATTGCTGGATTTATATCCTTGTGGTTTTCATCACTCCCTGCAATGGCAGATTTGGGTTCAATTCTACTTATAGGTATTTTTTATTCAATGATTGCTGCTCTGCTGGGTATGATGCCACTTGTGTATTTTTACGAGCGTAATCAAGAGAATAAAAGTTAATTAATTAGAAGTGAGATAAAGTCTCACCATTTAGTATTCTTTAAATAAGATTAAATTGTTAGGTATTAGTTTGAATTTTGAAAAATGGTAGCACAATTAACACAAAAATTAAGTTTTCAAAAATTTCCACAGTTTAAAATTCCTTCTGAGGAAATAAAGGATCATAGAAAGTATATGAGATGGATATTTGAGATGAGAGGGTGGGGATTGTATTCAATAAATGAAAATGATTATGCAGAAATTTCTGCAAGTGCAGTAGAAAATGATGTAACTCATTTAGATGATATTTTAATGAAACTTGTAAAAAATGATAGAGAAACTCAAACTTTGGAGGATGGAGTTAGATATGTTCCTCTTCCTATTGAAGGAGATAATGATTATACTTTAATGAGAAATTTAATCATTGAGGATATTATTAATAGTAAGAGACCTTGTAGGTATATGGATGTTGTTGAGACTACAGGAAATGAAGAAGGAATTTGGTCAAAGACGTCTAGAAAACCTGCAGGAGTTTATCTTATAGACTCATTAATTACTGATGAAGATGGAACAAATATGGTTGTTGACGTAAATCTTATGACTTTGCTTGCTCCTGATGTCAAGATGTATCAATTTGGGCTTAAACAAATGGAAAATGAGTTTGAAGTTTCACTTGAATTTGTGAATCCAAATTTGTATGTTCACAAAAGTAATTTTCCAAGTCCATTTCAGATTTATTTACCTTACAAAAGAGCAGATCAACTTTTAGTTCCTGGACAAAATCCTAGTTTAATTGGTTTTTCAATTAATTAATTTTTAATTTTTGTGATTTTTTCTTTTTCAAATTCACATCTCAAAGAAGTTTATAAATCTTTCACACTTATTTCTATATATGGTAAAAACTACTGAAAATTATATAAGAATAATTGCAGGAATTTTTGTATTCACAACTGCATTTTTAGGTTACTTTCACAGCAAATACTGGTTATTTGTAACAATTTTTGTTGGATTAAATCTATTCCAGTTTGGATTTACAAACTTCTGTCCTCTAAAAATAATTCTAAAAAAATGTGGGATTAAGGAATAAACTTATGTGACAAAATCACATCATTTTTCTCACTTAAAAACTGTTTATAAATAAAGCACACTTATATATTTATATGATTAAGAAAATATCAATATTAATGCTAACATTAATACTACTTTCAACTAGTATTTTTGGTGCAAGTCTTAGACTTGATAGTTCAACAACAACTCCTCAAACAATAAGTCCAGGAGATGATGTAGAACTTACTTTAAGAGTTCAGAACATTGTTTCTGGAGATGAAAGTGCAGACACATCCTATATTCTTGAGATAGTTCCAAAAGATACAATATCAAAAGAAAATCTTATCATTGTAGATGGTGAGGATAATCTTGGAAAACTTGGTGCAAATGAATACTGGAACTCAAAATTCAA
>JBNKLP010000012.1:0-36526 GCA_050292425.1 Candidatus Nanoarchaeia archaeon
GCAGGAGGAGTGTAGGAGGAACCACCTCCACCGCCTCCTCCTCCAGAACTAGATGAAGAGGAGGAACTACTACTAGAAGTAGAGCTAGTACTGCTAGTAGAGGAAGAACTGCTAGAGGTGGTGTTGCTGGTAGGAGAGGTGCAAGTTATTGAACAGCAAGTGTTAGAGTCTGTAGAGGTAATGAGAGTACCAGAACAAGTTTGAGTGGCAGTACATAAGAAACCAGACTGCTGAGCGCAGTTCTCAAGCTGACATGTTGAAGAACAACCATCACCTCCAAGAGTATTTCCATCATCACAAGTCTCACCATTTTCCACTTGGCTATTGCCACATACTGGATATGCAGGTGGTTGAACTGAACCACTATCAGATGAGGTGTAATCCAATAGACCAATGTCAGGAGCATTGCCTTCATATGCTAGGGATACTCCTTGACCAGAAGTCCAACTTAAGGAAGTGTTTAGAGTTAATGTGTTGGTGTTGTAGTTTACTGAGATGATTCTGGCTATTTGAGAGGAACCAGATAATTGAATTATGTCTCCTGAAATTAGACCAAAACCATCACTGAAGTAGATAGCATCAGAGACTGGCATACTGATTCCTGAACCTGAGCTAGAAGTAGTGGTGAGAGGAGAGCCAGCATCAATGAGAGGACTACTGCTCTGAAGAGTGAAATCGTAATTAGTAGCATCAACAAATTGAGGGTCAAATTCGAAATTATTATTGTATAAAGCAGGATAATTTGCTTGAACATAATCCAAGGTATGTCTTGTATTATACGATGTGTAAATTAAAGCTGGATCCTGAGACACATAACCTCTAATGTTATTGTATGTAAATAAAAAGTTGTCCATATCCCTGTGAGTCAATTCATTTCCTCCTAGATAGTTATCAGCCCACCCCATTTCAAGAGGTAGGTTTTGATACATTATATTGTTTTTCATAATGTTGTCTGTAAAATGAGCAGAATCAAATGACCTTCCTGAGATTATTGCTCCTCCAGTATTGTTGTAAAATACATTATTGTATATTCTACTATTAAGTGTATACTCAGCTTCAGAAGCATAGTTTGCAAGACCAATTCCACTCCCCCTGGAGTTATAAAATACATTATTCCTAACTATATTTTTTTGAGCTGAGAACTGAATTGCATTGTATGGACCATCACCATCGTTATAAGCAGTTTGTGCAAAGATGTTATTTTCCACAAGATTGTGAAGAGTACTATTCGGCTGATAGATGCCAAAGTAATTCATATCACTGTTTGTAGGATCTGCACAATTGTATATCTCAACCTCCTTTTGAACAGGATTTGAGAAATAATTATTTCTAATGATATTGTAATCTCCACATTTAATTACAAGAAGAACATGATCTGCTGTTGTTATTGTGTTATTCTCAACTAAATTATAATTTGAATCAATAAGTCCAATATTGTCAAAACCATCATCAATTACATTGTTTTTTATAGTATTGTAATCGCTCATAACAAATTTTATAGCAGCAACATCCCCTGAAGTTGATGCCCCCAATAAATTGTTGTTTTCAAGAGTAATGTGGTCTGAGTCTATAAATCTACCCCAACCATGAACTATGTTTTGAAAAGTCAGACCTTTTACAGTTATATATGAAACATTCCAAAAGTACATTCCAATATTCCAACCATCATGATCTCCAAATAGAGAATCTCCTGCTGTGTATGCTACAGATGTAATAATTACTTCTTCATTGTTATAATTTTGATAAGTTATCACATTTTGAGATGTTCCTGAATTTGCAGGTCTTAAAACATCTCCAATATATGTTCCACCTCTTATATAAATTACATCTCCAGCTACAGCAATGTTTGCTGCTTTTAGTATTGATGTATAAGCATCCCCCTCAGTCCCTGCACAATTTCTGTTTGCTATTGAATATGTTCCTGAACAGTCTGCGGAGAGGGAGTTATCAACAAAAACTGCTCCTTGAGTCACAGGAGGCTCAACTGGAGGTTCTACTACTCCATCAGTACAAGCAATTGAACAACACATATTGATATCAGTTGAGATAATAGTTGAACCTGAGCAAGTTTGAGTTGAGGTACATAAGAAACCATTTTGCTGAGCACAGTTCTCAAGCTGACATGTTGCAGAACAACCATCGCCACCAAGAGTATTACCATCATCACAATTTTCACCACTTTCCACAAAAGAGTTGCCACACACAGATATTTGACCAACCCCTCCTGAAAATAAACTTGTGTCCCCTGTTTCAAAATCATTTAAAAAAAAGAACCCTCCACTCAAAGTTCCAGCAACCAAACTATTTGAAGATGTTTCCAGATTTGTTACTCTGTTAATTCTTAATTTCTCATTAAATATGAACCAAGTATTTCCTCCATCAGAACTTTTCCAGATTCCTGCAGTGACTGGATTTTTGTCCTGATTGGGGAATGCTGTTGCCGCAACATAAACATTCTGATTGTTGGTTATTGTAATGTCTGAAATCATTTCAACTGGATTAATCATATCTCCATTTGTATCTCTTGTTGCAAAGATATTTGTTGCAGTCCAAGAACCACTTTCGTATTTCCAAACCTCATCATAATCAATAGTATAAAGAGAAATTGAATCTGAAGGGTCAACTACCACTTTACTATTTTTACTCCAAGCATTTGGACCTCCAATTGAAGTCCACATATTTCCCCCATCAGAACTTTGATATACTCCATTTGAAGATGTTGCATACATATAATTTGCATTGTAAGGATTATAACTCAACCTTATTGCATTTATGCTACTTGCCCTTGTATTTGATTGCAAAGTATTTGTATTCAATTCAATAATACTTCCTTGCTGAATCAAGAAAACAATATTTGAGTCCATTGGGTCTATCATTATTGATGTGTATAAATTATCATTGATTTTTGACCATGAAACTCCTGAATCAATGCTTTTGAATAGTTTCCCTCCATTACCTTGACCATCACTTTTGAAATCAATTAATGTATATAAAACATTACTGTTTTGAGGTGAAATTTTAATATCAATAAAATCTGAATTGATTTTTCCTGAAGACTCTCCTAAATCAAGCATATCATCAGTTGTAATTTTTCTAAATGTTTGACCCTGATTCCAAGTCTGCCATAAGTGACCGTTATCTCCTGCAAGAACAAAATGATCAGGATCTGAATCATCTGTTGCAATTGCATTTGAATTGATTATTGAGAAAAAGGAAGTACTCCAATCCTGATTATTTGAGGTTTGAGAACCACTTATCTGCCAAGTGTTTCCTCCATCAAAACTTACATAAATATTTTGTTCATCCCCTGCAACAATATGATTACAGTTCTTAGGATTTATTGCAAGTGCTTTGTATCTAATATTCAATTCAGTCTGAGTATTTGGAGTTGATGATGCTATTGAAGGATCTAAAATGTGAGTCCAAGTATCTCCTGAATTAGTACTTTTCCAAATTCCATTATTACTCCCACTATTTCTTACTCCTGCAAGAAGAATTGTATAATCATTTTCACAAGAAGCAATTGTCTGAACATCAAGTCCCATTCCTGAAGTTATTGAACTCCAGGAATCTCCTGAGTTTGTTGATCTGTAAACACCATCTGGGCCTGTTGCAACATAAAGAGTAGTTCCTGTTCCTAGTGCAAGTGTATAAGTATTTGGAGGAAGTCCAGTGCTTTTACTTACAAATGTTGAAGTTGCCCAAGTATCTGATGTTGTTCCCTGCCAAACTCCTCCAGACAATAAAGAAACATAAAGGGCTGTGGATGTTGATTTCATATCCTGAATATTCCTCTCATCCGTAGTTCCTGTAAATGAATGAGCCAAAGTCCAAGACTGAGTGTCACTATAAAAATTCATCCAGAATATATTTCCAAACATTGAGGTATCAGTTAATGAAGGAAGCAGAACCATTGATCCTGTTCCCATAAGAAGCCTGCCAGTCAAAACCATTGAAGAGACAGGAAATGTTATTGCATTAAAACTTCTTTCCAAAAGTCCACCTCTTTTATACATCCAATTTATTCCTCCATCAAATGATTCATACAACCCCCCCAAAGTCTGTACAAATTCATAATAAGTTCTCTGACCGTATGAAGCATGAGGAAGATAAAAATCTTCTATCTCATTTGTGGGTATTGATAACTGCTGTGGAATCCAAGAAAGTCCTTTATCATCACTTACTGCAGAACCTCCAATCTCACTTCCAACAAGAACTCTGTCTCCATTGTTCCAATCAATCTTAAGTGAAGTTATTGAATCTCCTCCTGACACACTAAAAGGTTCCCAACCATAATTATTTATGTTAATAGACCATGAATCAGAGAGGAAGAAATTGTCTTGATCACTAGTTCCTCTTCTTCCTGAGGTATATGCCTCAAAAATAACTTGATTACCTTTTACTTTTGTCAATACATAACTATATCTTGCGTGTTCATTATTGAAAAAATTAATAGTTCCAGTCCCCACTTCGTATACATCATTTAATTCTTTTCTTCCATATACATGAGTATGTCCACTATAAAAAGCAGTTGCATCATACTGATCCAATAAATTCCAAAATTCATCTCTTGTAGCTGCACTTTGATCTAATGAGTCTCCCAAATGTCTATTTCCATAAGGATAAGCAGGTTCATGAGCAAATAAGAATATTCCCTTTACTCCTCTAGATCTTGCAGATTGCAAGTCATTTTCAATCCATGTCATTTGAGAAGGACTAATTGACGCATGTGGTACATCATAATATTGATTTATAATTATAAAATGTGATCCTTTGTAGTCAAATGAATAGGGACTTATTTGCTGTGTTCTCCAAAGTCTTGAAAGTCTTTCATTAAAACTATTAAGAGAAATTGTACAAACCAATGAATTTACTGCATGTGTATTAAAGGTATTAGTAAGCTCAGCCTGAAAAGCACTTAGAGATGTTGAACGAGTATCAAAGGGAGCATTCCAGTAAAGATAGGTTCCCGAATCAGTTAGAATTCCCCCATCAACTAAAACTGAAATTACACATTCCTGATTACTTCTAAAATTATAATCACCAGAACTCCCCAAATCCTGAAACGCATCTCTTAAAAATCTATCAGCTGGAAGTACACCTGTTGCATAATTTGAAATAGGAATTTGAGTGCCAACATCAGGAAGAACATCAGTTACCAAATAGTCCAAATCTGATGATTTATCTTGATTATGATTCCCTAGTGTAGGAAACCAAGAAAGAGTTCTTGGATTGTTATTTCTGTCAACCAAATCATTTGCAAACATTAAATCAACAGAACTTGAAGTGTCCATGTCTCCAGTACTTACAAAAAAATCCATTTCAGGATATCTGTCAATAGCATCTTGAACAGCTTTTCTCAAATTTTCAGAGTCCCCAGTACTTAAATCTCCTGCACTCATAAATATTAAATCAAATCCTTCTGTTGAATATGCAAGATTTGAAGAGAATAAAACCAATATAAATAATAATGTATATTTTATATTCATATTATCAAACCTGAACTTCTTATTTATAAATCTCCTTTACTACCTAAAAGTCTATGCCTTTTCTTACTCCATACCCATTTGAAGCATAATGCTTTATATCTTCAACTTCAATTATTTTATTTGAGAGTTCAATTATCTCTTTTGGAGCATATCTTCCAGTTATTACAAGCTCATGTGTCACTTCATTAATTATTGGGAGTATATCCTCTATCTTGAGAAGTCTAGTTTTAATTGTTGTTGCAAGTTCTTCTGCAATTACTGGCGTTTGCTTTTTTAGAGCTGTTTTTAGGAGCATTAAACCTTCTTTTGCCTCTCTTATATCCTCAGGAAGATTATCAAATCGAAATGTTCTTCCATCAAATCTTGGAAGGCCTGTTCCAACATAATCAAACTTCCCATAAAGCGTGTTTTCTTTTGACCATTTTTTTAGGGCTTCAAAGAATGTTCTTTCTCCATAGAAATTTCCCCCTTTGTCAAAGTAAATTAACTTTACATCTTTTTTATTTATGAAATTTCTTAGAAGATATCCAAAGGAGTATGTTGATTTTCCTTTTCCATTTCCTGTTATAGTGAAGATATTCTTTGTTCCTATTACTCCTTTTTGAAGTGGAATATTTTTGTAGATGCTTATTAGATCAAAGTAGTCTTTTATTTCATTGAATTGCTTTTCGTCTGAAAGAGTGAATACCACCTCAGTGTCAATAGGCTTGTTTTCGAGAAAGCTTATTATTGAGAATTTGGAGATTATGTTGAGATCTGCATTGTCAAATATTATTAGGTCAAAGGATTTTAAGGAGTTCCAGAACATTTTTTCGTCTATGTTGTAGAATTCAACAAGAGGAATAATTCCTTTTGCTATCTTATTTTTTTCTTTGAATGAGAATGTCTCTATGTGAAGCCTATCAAATCTTCTTGGAAATGTATAGTTAAGACAAAGGTTTTCAAGAAAGTTTGTGAATCTTGTTGCTGTGTTTTGTATGTCAATGTATGCAACTTTTAGGCCTGCACCAGTTGCTCTTGCTAAAAGACCTACTGCAACATTTGAGAACTGATCTAGAGATTTGTCGAGGTAAATATGTGCTAGTCCGTTTGCCCTTCCTGTAATCATAAATTAGATTTTGGTATCTGAGGTTTTTAAAGATTTGGTTTATGGGCAAATGAGAGATATATTAAATGATAATATTTATTCGGCATTTGTGAGATTTTTGAAAATAGAATTCATATACTGAAAATCATTGATATTATTGAACATGAAAAGAAAAATATTGCCAATTACAGTAAGTTTAGCATTAATGGCAAGTCCATTAATGGCTGAGACAGGAGTGCCAAAGAATGGATTAATAGAAAATCCTTATGTAAGTGTTCAAGCAGGACATACAACTAAAGGAGATTTTAACAATAGGGTTTTTTTTGGAGCAGATGTTGGAAAGATGTCAGTTAGTGGATTTTACTCTACAAATAATTTAGATAATAGTGATTCGTTTGGAATTTATGACTTGACATCTAATGAGAGTAAGGTAAAACCGTTTCTGAGAGTTACAACTTCAGATGGAAAGTATGATGATGCTTTTGTTGGAGGAAAAGTAGATTTGGAATCCTCAATTGCTAATTGTAATTTAAGATTAGTAATCAATGGTTCTGATATTGCAAGTAGTGAGAACATCTGTACTAAAAGTTGGGGAAATGTTAGCGGAAATGTAGTTTATAGTTTGACATTTGAAAAAGGAGAAAAACCATCTCATTATCTGGAAACTGAGATTAATGTTCCAGCCTATAAAAATTTGTCAGTATTTGGAAGAGTTGAGGACATTCTGAGTCCTGCTGACAGGACTGGAGTTGTTGGTCTTAGTTATTCCTTTTAAATTTTTCTGATAAAAACCAGAAATGCAGTGTGGTCGATTTCCTTTCTATGTTCAGGTCTTGCAATCCTATCTGAGACTTTCCAGTGTCTCAAGATAACCTCAGAAATTTCCTCAAAGTACAAGTTGTCTTTTTGAGATACCAAGTTAACGATTTCCTGAATCTGAGTGATTGATGGAACGTAGCATACTATGTACTGCCCAGATTTTAGCGCCTTCAAGTCTTTGTCCAGTATGAAGTTTGGGTCTGGCATGTCAAGAAATATCAAGTCTGCTGAGTTTTCTGGTTCGTTTTCAATGATTTCAGCCAAATCACCTTCAATTAGTTCAACGTTTTCTACATTAAATGAGTTAAGATTCTTCTGGATGATTCTGCAATGTTCTGATTTGATTTCGTATGTTTTTACTTTATTTGCAATTCCTGAAAAGAACAAAGTTGCAGCACCAGAGCCACCTCCTGCTTCAATGATGTTTGATGTCTTGTTTAACATGGTTCTTGAGGCAATGTAGCCAAGATCTTTTGGAGTGATTATTTGAGGCCCTCTTTTGATTTTTTGGAGCATGTCATAGAGGTTTGAGTCAAATTTTATGAACTCCCTGTTTGTGTTTGCTTTTACCAGTTTCTCATCAGACTTCAAGTCTTCTTCTTTGATTACACCTTCTTTGCAGTGGTAGTCTCCATTTTCATTATAATAATAGTAATTGCCTGTTTTCTTGCTGATTAGAACCTTCATATATATTATATAATAACGAAATCTTTTTAAAGGAAACTGATTTTTGACAAATTCTTTACTGGAGAATGACAACTTTGACGAAACATTTATAAATACCTAAGACTTTGTATTATCACTACTAAAAAATGAGTAGAGAGATAAAAAAGATGAATCCAGTAAAAATTTTAGGATTATTTTTAGTTATGTTAGTAACTATGGTTGCTAGTGCTTTTGCACTTCCAATTTCAGTAACTGATGTAAATATTGATGAAAACAGCGGTGTTTACACTGTTTTAGTTTCATTAGAAAATGCAAATACTCTTTCAGGAGTATACACAGAACTAACTTTTGATATTGAAGAGTTAGGTACTTCCAAGAACATTGGAGCAGTTAAAGTTGATAGTAACAACACACTTGTTTTCCAATACAACCTTGCAGAAGTAGTTGATTCATATGATCTTCTTAAAAAAGGAGAGACTTACCAGTTGACTGTTTCAACTGACACTGATTCAATGACAGAGAGTTTCTTATTTGGTACTTACAAAGATACTGAAGGATTGGGACTTATTCTTGAAGAAGTTGAAGTTAATGGTGCTGAAGTAGCTGGAGATGTTCTTCAGGTTATGAACGGTGAGACTCTTAATGTTGATTTGAGATTCAGCGCTCTAGAGAATTTCGATAATGCTAGAATTATGGCATTTATTGAAGGATACGAGCATTCACCTCTAGTTTCATCAACTGAGATTTTCGCAGTTAAGTCAGGTAAGACTTACATTAAGTCACTTTCACTTAACCTTCCAGCTGATATGAATTCAGAACAAGATTACAAATTAAGAATTGTTGGGGCATCTGACCTTTCAGGTATCACATACAAGGATTACAACATCTACGTAGATACTCAAAGAGACAGAGTTGACGTTTTAGATTTAGTTATGACTCCTTCTTCAGGTGTTGAGCCAGGACAGAACATCATTGCTAATGTTAGAATGAAGAACAGAGGACAGCAGTCACAAGATTCAGTTAAGGTTTCAGTTTCAATTCCTCAATTAGGAGTTAAGGAATCAAGTTACATTAGTAATATTAACGCAAATGAAGTTGCTACTTCAGATGATATGCTATTGTTTGTTCCAGAAACAGCAGCTGCTGGTCTTTACGATGTTGTTGTGACTTTGTCATACAATGATGGATACACAGCTTCAGAAGATATATACTCTTTGAACATCCTTTCACCTAAGACAGTTGAAGAAAAGAACTTACTTGTAAGTTTCAAGGACAACCTAGATCTTGTTGGTGGAGCTACAAAGACATTTGATGTTGTTGTTGCTAACCCTAATGAGGAGAGCAAGCCAATTTCAGTTGTTCCTGTTGAAAATACATGGGCTGATGTTGAAGTTACTCCTAGTTTGGCTATGGTTCAAGGTGGAGATAGTGCTTCATTTACTGTTAAGGTTACTCCTAAGTCTGCAATTTCCGGAGAGAAGGAGCTTGCTTTGATGATTAAGGAAGGAGCTGTTACTGTTAGTGATATTACTGTAAGTACATACGTAGAGCCTAGTGACGAAATTAACTGGGTAAATGTTGCTCTTGCAGTGCTATTAATCATTGCAATTATCATCCTACTTGCTCTGGTAATTTCAATTGCTAAGAGAAGAAACGAAGATAACGACGAGATTACAAGTACTGAAGAGTATTATTAAATCTCTCTTTTAGTCGTTTTTTAGTCTCTTTTTTGCGTAAAAAAAGAGATATTACTTATAATAACTTACGAGCTACCCAAGAGGTAGTTTTTCAATATTAATTTTTGTTTTTCTTTATTTCTAATCAAAAAATAATAAACAAAAAGTTTATAATTTTAATTTATTATTATAACATATCTTGAATTTTAAAAAAATAGTTATATGGACTGGAATATTGCTGATTATTTTAATATTGCTAGGTATTAGTGATATTTTGAATAATAATAATAATAATAACAATAATAACTCAATAAATGAAAATAATCAAACATATTTTAATTTAGAAGAAAGAAACCATGACTTTACAATTATGTATGAAGGTTTGGAGAGAAATTATTTAGTTTATGTTCCAAAAAGTTATAATAGTCAAATTCCAACTCCAGTTGTTTTGGCTTTTCATGGTCGAGGAGGTAATTCTAAAGATGGACCTAGATTTTTTCAAATTGAAAAATTAGCAGACAAAGAAAATTTTATTGTTGTGTATCCACAAGGAACAGGAGAAATAGATTTACTTACTAATAAAATAAGAGGGCAATGGAATGTAGGAATCTCTGGAAGAAATTTAACATATGATGATGTAGGATTTGTTTCCTTGTTAATCTCCAAGTTAAAAAAAGATTTCAATATAAATGAAAATAGAATTCATGCAATTGGTCATTCTAATGGAGCATTAATGGCTCATTATCTCGCTTGTGAATTATCTAATGAAATTGCATCAATTGCTGTTGGGGGGGCTCATGGAATAAATATGACTTTTTGTAATCCAAATCGGCCTGTTTCAATATTACATTTTCAAGGATTACAAGATTTATGTAGCCCTACTGAGGGAGGAAGTTGTGGATGTGTTCATATAGTACCAGAGAATAGTTGGGAATGTGCATCTTTAGATGAATTTATTGAAAACTGGTTAAGAATAAACAAATGCTTAGATAAAAAAGAAAAAGTTTATGAAAATGCCACAGCAATTTGTTATAAATATTCAGAATGTGAAAATAATGAAGAAATTAAAGTTTGCACTATTGGAAATATGGGACATACATGGCCAGGCAATGATTTTGGAGTGGAAATCTGTAATAACCAAAATTCAGTATTGTGCAAATATTGGATAAAAATGGTTGGAAATATAAGTAATGACATTCAAGGAAATGAAATGTTCTGGGAGTTCCTTAAAAATCACCCTAAGAATTAGATTAAATTCTTAAAAAGTTAAAGCTTAGTCTTTTCAAACCGTTTCAAAGCTGAATATACATCCTTGCCATTCAATTGGATGTCTCTAATAGCTTTTGCAACTGCAAGAGGTTGATCATGCTTCCAAATATTTCTTCCTATTGCAAATCCAAATGCTCCAGCATCATTTACTTCTTCTATTTCCTGCAGGAATTCTTTTTCAGTATGTGTTTTTGCTCCTCCTGCCATTAGAAGTTTTGCCTTCCCAGAAAATTGAACTTGCTTTCTCATATCTTCCCTGTTTCCATTGTATTTCATCTTTAACATATCAGCACCAAGCTCAAGCCCATCCCTTGCACATTCCTGAAGTAATTCAGCATCTAAATCTGATTTGATTGTTGAACCACGAGGGTACATCCAAGCTGTTACTGGCAAACCAAAATCATGAGCCTCTTCCTGAATTATTCTGAAGTCTTCAACTTGCTTGTCAAAAAATGCTGAGCCTGGAAAAAGTGTGAATCCAATTGCTTTTGCATTTAATTCCACAGCATTTTTAACTGAACAAATTACTGGAGAGTAAGGGTCCTGTTTTGGACCAAGAAGAGTTTTTCCATTTACTTTTAGAAGAATTGGAACCTTGTATGAATCTCCATACTTTTCTGCAAGACCTTTTTGACAGATAAAAGCATCAATATCTCCTTTTTCTGCAATATTGAAGATGTAATCAGGATTAGAGGTTTCTCCTGTAAGCTCTTTTGGAGCGAAATGTTCAAGACCTTGATCTTGCGCAAGAAATAGAGCCTTGCCTTTTGGACAAAGCTTTTTCATATTCTTTTCAACTTCTTTCATATAACCCATAGAAATTTTTCTAAAAATTAAGATTAAAAATATTTGTTATGATTTAAAAATGAGAAAAATAATCACTCTTTCTTTTCTTCAGTTGAACTTGAATCAGGAGTACTGTCAAATTTTGTATCTGATATAACAGAGTCAATAATTATGTCATTCCACCCTGCCTTCTTTAGATTTTCACGAACCTGCTGCTCTCCCAAAGCCTTGTTTCTGTTTACATAATCTCTAACATCAGTAATATAATTTTTGTATTTGTCAAGTTCTTCTGGTGCATATTTATTTTCAAGTTGTTTGTTATCTTCAGTCCCTTTTGCATTAAGAATACTGGAATAGGTTTGTTTTCTGTGAAGTCTTTTCATATAGAAACTTATGAATAAGATCACTGTCAATGCTATCATAAATCCGATTACGACCATAACTGTTGGAAATGATTGATGAGATGCAACATCTTCTGCGAGTTCTGATACATCTTCACTAATTGTTGAATAATATGTAATTAATCCTTCATCTTCCAAAGTAAAAATTGTATCTTCCTGTATTACCTCAATTAAGTAAAGATACCCCATTTCATCTTCATCAATCATCCTTGCTATATACTGAGTTCCCTTGTTAGTATCAGTAAGAATGAAAGAATTATTGACTAAAATATTTGAAGATAAGACTTCATAATACGTATTATCTAAAAGATAAGCATTATATCTTCTAGGAGATGTCTCAACCATATCTATAGGTTTTGCATTATAAAATAAAGCATCAACTTCGGATTGGTTTGTTGTACATGACCTTGTTTCATCTTTGTCTTCAATACATGAATTCAAATCAACAATGAATCTGTTTTGAGAGCCATCCTCACAATCACTCCAAACTACTTTTTTTAATGAAGGCATACAATCAGAGGGGACATATATACTATTATCTGCATATTTTTGCAGTGTATCATTTGCACCAAATGAAAGGGAAATACTTGCTAAAATTAAAAATAACAATAAAAATAATTTTTTGTTCTTTCTAGCATCCATAATGAAATTTTGAAATTTATTCATTTATAAAGGTTTATCACTATTTTTAAAGAGACATCAAGTTTCCTTTTTTATTGATGAAATTAAGAATTTCAAATCTGAAATTACTGGGTACAATCCAGTAATTTTGTTTTTTCTTAAATAGTAAATGATTATAAGAGCAACTACAACCCCTGAAAGCCCTTGATAAAACACTAGGTGATACTTATCAAAATAATATTGTCCAAATGTTATATGAACCCACATTAGAAACAAAATTCTTATTAAATTAAAAAATGTGAACCAAGTGATTGAGAGCAAAAACATTTTTGATAAATCTTTTGGCTTGAGAGGTAGTGTGAAGAATACAAGAGTTATTAGAATGTATGCACTTGAGGCAATGCATTCCTCAACAACGTAAAAAACATTGCTGTTTGATAAAAAAAGAGCTCCATCCACCATTTTTACTTCAAGGAAAATATTAAGAAACCAATATGAGATATAAGTAAAAACACTGATGAAAAAGTCAAGAAAAAAAGAACTTTGAAATAAAAGAATCAGTAATATAATTGAAAAGTATCTAATAAACAAGAATAATTCAACATTATTTGCATACATTGCCTTTTTCATATTCATTTCGACACAGCACAGATTAAAACTGATATTAACTTCCAATTAGGGACGAAAATCCAAAATATTTATAAATCCAAAAAATCTAGAATTAATATGTTAGAGTTCAAAAAAGAAGACAATATAATTTTTTTTATGATTGGATTACTTTTTATTATCTCTGTTTTCATAATCAAGAGTTTCATAATCATATTAATGTTTACTTTCATACTGGTTTACATATTAAATCCAATTTACAAAAAACTCAAAAAAATATTAAAACTTCATTTATTTGCCTCCCTTTTTATAATATTGACATTTTTATTAATATTTATATTACCTATTTCTTATGCAATTATTGAACTTTCAAATGAAATAAATGTCATGGATCAAGGACTGGTTACTGAGAATCTGAATTTCCTGAATGAAAAAGTGAATCAACTTTTAAACATTAATGTTGATTTTACAAAGCAATATTTCTTTTTTATTGAAGAGTTTAATATTTTTATACAAAATTTGATTTTTAAGGTGCCAGTGTTTGTCTTTGACATATTCTTAATAGTATTTTTTTATTATTATTTTTCAAAAGAACATTCAAGAGAAACAAAATTCTTCAAAACACTTGTAGGAAATCAAAGATTCAAATATATCAAGTATAAGTTAAAAGGTCTTTTAGATGGTATAATTTATGGGCAGATATTTGTAAGATTCATACAGGCAGCAACTGCAACTTTGGGATTTTTGATACTTGGAGTTGATAGTGGCATATTATGGGGAACTGTTACTTTTTTTGCTGCATTTCTGCCAATAATTGGTACTGGTCTGGTATGGGGACCATTAATGATTCTTGCATTTTTACAAAGTGATTACTGGATGAGTTTTTTTATTTTAATAATTGGAGTAATAGTGTCAAGTATTGATAATATATTATTACCATATATAATTTCTGAGAGAACAAACATAGGGCCTGTTGTAACATTAATCAGTATTGTTGGAGGAATTGAAGTTTTTGGTTTGTATGGAATTTTGCTTGGACCTTTTTTCCTTGGTTTTTTGTTTGTTTTAATTGAAGAGTTGTTTATTGAGATGAGAAGAAATAACGCATTCATAAATAGAAAACATCACGTCTGGACTCAGGAAGAAAGAATGAGATACAAGAACCTAAAAACACAAGTTGCAAAAGATGAATTTGCAAAGATGATTAACAAAAAGTATGATATGGAAAATATTAAGATAGAAGAAAAGTTGTTTTTTTAGATAGGTTACATAATTTTATAAAATCAGGAAATGAATTAATAGTATGATTAGCTGGATCAAACAGACATTTAAGAATCTTGCTTATACAAGATATAAAAGAGTCTTAAAGTATATTGAGAATCTGGAGTCAAGTATTAAGATTGAATCCAAAAAAGATGAAGAAATCATTGCAGAGATTAATAATCTTATTGCAGATAGAGTTAAGAGACTTAGAAGAAGTTATGTCGTTTTGGGTTTAATGTATTTTGGAATTTATTTTAGTATTTTCTCCTTATTTTTCTCTGATGTGTTTATTTTGTCTGAGATTGCAGATCTCATTAGTAAGATAATCAGTTTTTTTGGGACAACACTTTTTATTATTGGAACATTTCTTACTGGTAAGATGATTGAACTTTATTATCAGGATTTGAACCTGCTTACCGCACATTTGATTTCCATATTCACAAAGAACAAGTTTAAGGATGAGAGTTTATTTGAGAATGAGAATAATTATTCCCATTTCATTAATTTCTTTAAGAAACGTGGATTTTAGTTAATCCAAAACTATTTAAATAATAAAGTTGGAAAAGGTTTATGAAATCAAATAAATATTGGTTCAAACCAAAGATTTATGGATATGGAGCATATCCAATTACTTGGGAAGGATGGCTTTTGGTTTTTGGTTTTTTTGGATTGGTTTTGCTTGTTGCAACTTATCTTATTTCAATGCCAATGCTATTTTTTCCTTCAATGGGAGTTCTTATCGCTTTGCTTGTTGTTATTTCTTATAAGAAGACTGATGGAGAATGGAAGTGGAGATGGGGAGAAATTGAAACTGAAAAGAAAAAATAATTATTCAACTTTATGAACAACAACTTTTCCAACTTTTATGGCTTCAACTACTTTTTTCTCACCTATGTATCCAATATCTGTTGCCTGCCCACCCATTGTTGGATAGAATAAAGTTTTATCTAATATAATGTAATGATCTTTGTCCAAGTCAAATTCTTTTAGGATTTTTACTTCAGCTTCATCTTTGTAGGTATCCTCATAGAACATCAATTGAGTGTCAGGAACATCTGAAGTGAATTCGATAAGTTTGTTTTTTTGTTCTTTTACATCAGAAAGCTTTTTTGATTCAAAGAACTCAGTTACCAAAGTGAAGAAGTTTGCAGGTGTTTCTATTTTTTTGTTTTGTTTTGCAAAAGCTTCTTTGATTTCTTCAGGGGTGATTCCGTCTGAGATATAGTATTTGATGAAATCATCGTTTGTAAGCAGTTTATTTCCTTTAATTAAAGAGTTTATCTTATTTTCTACCTTTTCCTTGTGCTGATGGTATTTTTGTACTTCTGTGTCAATTATCTTTTTTATCCCATCAAGCTCTGTCTGCAACTCAGGATAAAGATCTTTTACTTCTTCTGCCTGAAGTGCAATCACATCAAATAGATTGATGTCCCATTTGAATTTGTAAATAAAATCTAGTGCTCTTCTAAGAACTAATCTTAAATTGTATCCTCCTTTGACATTTGATGGCAAAGCTCCATCAGTTAGAGCATAAAGCAAAGTCTTTGAGTGATCTGCAATTGAATATATTCCAGCAATAGGTTCTATTTGAGTTTTTAATTCCTCAACTGAGACTTTCCCAATGTTTTTTGCAACGTATTCCCACGCTTTATCTATATCTTCAACTTCATCAAGATTGAGATTACCTGAATATGGAAGGAATTTGTGATACAAGTCCCAGTTTGGTTTTAGTCCTGATTTTTCAAAGAGATATTTTGATACAACTGGCATTGATGCCTCATACTGATTCACAGAACCTTTAGAAAACCAGCAACATCTCTCTAGGCCCATCCCCATATCAAGAACCTTGATTTTAAGAGGTTTTATTTCTGAGATGTCTTTTGCTCCACTCATGTCAAACCACATGTAAACCTGGTTTCCAAGCTCCAAACCTCTTGAGAAAAACTCCATTGAAGGACCACAGTCACCACCTCCAACCCAAGCATCTTCGTGAATCTGAAGTTCATCCTGAGGAATTTTCATTTCTTTTGTAAACCATTCGAATAAATCTTTTACATATTTTGCCTGATCATATTCTTTTGGGTCTTTGAATACAGCTTGTCCAATCATTACAAAGTTTGTTCCATGCCTTCCTGTGTAACCTACATTATCAATATCTGGGAATCTTAGACAGTTTTGAGGAATTACAACTTCCTCTGCTGGTGGTGCTACTTCTCCTTTTGTAATGTATGGCTGAAATCCAATGATTGATGCAATGTTGAAGTCCAAATCATCCCTCCATCTTGCTACAATAGGGAATCTATCAACATGAGTGTAGCCTCTTTTTTCCATGAATTTTTTAAACAAATGATAAACCTGAGCAAATTCCATAGACACTTTTGCTGGTGTGTTTCCAATAAAAGAATAAGTACCAACACAGGATGTGTCTCCACATACTTTTCTGTTCACTGATGACCAGAACATTGTTCCACAGTTTTGGCATTTTTGCCTTTTCATACCTAGTTGCTCTAATGTTTTTACAGGGAAGTATTTTTCTGGATGTGATGATGCCTCTTCAATTATCTGCTTTTTAATTAATTTTTCAGGTTTCATTTTCATTAATCTTATTTAAATTAGATTGAATTTCTTTAAAAATGTTGCGTAAAGTATTTAAATAAGTAAGTCCTTAAATCTATACACAAATACACAATGTCACCACAAGTTATAGCTGAATGTCTAAAAAACGCATGTAGGATTCTTCCAGAGGATAAATTTAAACTTTTAGAGAGAGCATTTTATTTTGCTGAAAAAGCACATGAAGGACAAAAAAGAAAGTCAGGAGAACCTTATTTTGAACATCCAATTGCAGTTGCAAAAAAAGTATGCAAGAAATATAAAAATCTTTCTTTGACAATTGCTGCACTTTTGCACGATACTGTTGAAGATTGTGAAGTAATTAAAAGAGAAGTTATTTACAAAAAATTTGGAAAAGAAATTTGTTTCTTAGTTGATGCTGTTACTAAAGACAAAAAAGAATTCTATATTTTTCCTGAAATTCAATTTGATGATAAAATAGAGAGATTCTTATGGGCAGGAATGAAAGATGTAAGAGTTTTACTCTTAAAACTTGCAGACAGAGAACATAACATAGAAACATTAAATCATTTAAAAGACAAAAAACAAGTTAGAATGGCTTTTGAAACACAAGCAATATTTGAGCCTTTGAAAAAACTCCTTAATTATGATAAACCAATTTCCATAGAAAAAACTCAGCAAAAACTTAACAGAGCTTTAAGAAAACACAAAATTAATACTGCAGCTCAGTTTAAACAATTCTTATTTGACAAATCATTTCAAAACATTAATCATAATACATTTAATACTGTATATAATAATTCTTCTTCAGTTATCTGGAGAATAGAAGGAATGGACATGTATAAGAAATTATGTTCAACTAGAGCATTTAAGAATAAAATAGATATTTTGAATGTGAAAAGTAATGGAAACTGGTTAACTGCAGACTTTAAATTCAAGAAAGGAGCAATAACAAATAATAAATTATTAAAAATGAACTTGCTTTCTTATAATACAAGATGACAACAATTAGAACAATTAATTCCGAAGTTGAGATTCGAGATGATATGACAAAAAGTTTTAAAAGGCACAGAGTTTTAGAACAAAATGCATTCTATTTAAGTGATGGAGCTAAGAACTATTATAATCCAAATAAAAAATTTTCAAAATCAAAATATAATTTAGATGGCATTTATAGTATGTTGAAAAAAACTCTTAAAAATAAAAATAATAAAACAGCAATTATTAGTTTGGGCTGTGGCTCATGTGAAAAAGAAAAAGAGATTTTAACAAGATTAAATAAAGAAAACTATAATTTTTCATTCTATGGAGTTGATTCTTCAATGTCAATGATTAATTTGGCAGACAAAGCCTTAAATAGTGCAAAATTCCCTTCTAATTTAATATGTGCTGATTTTGGCTCACTAAAGTTCAGGTTAGAGTTAGACAAAATAATTGGAAAATATGATGTGAAAATATTTCTTTTTTTTGGACATACGTTAGGAAACTTAAATCAAAGTTATATGGCAGATATTTTAAAGAATCTTATGAATAAAGGAGATTATCTACTGATCGACATTATTGGTTTTAAAGAAATAAATAGTGAAAAAGAGGCCAAACTTTTTGAAAGATATGTCTCTTACCTCAATAGTGAACCAGAAATAGAGTTTTTTTTATATCCATTAAAGAATTTAGGAGTAGATACCAGTTGTGGAGAAGTGACTTTAGAGATGAGAAAAAATACAACTATAAATGCTCTATTATTTCAATTTGGATTTAAAGTATTGAAACAATTTGAGTTTTTCTTAGATGGTGATGAAGTAATATTAATTCCTGATGAATATATTGAACTTTATAATATTCTAATTTATGACTTGAATAAATTAACTGCTTTTTTTGAAAGAAGAAATTTTAAATTAAAGGAAATGAATACAGGACAATTTCTAAATCAAATTTTGTTTGAGAAAATATAAACCATAGCATAAACTTCATAAATAATTAAACTTTCTTTCTTTATTATGGCTAAAGATGAATATGTCGATGTAGATGAGTTGGAAATGATTGAGGAAGTTCACAATAGAATTGATGTGCTTTTAGACTTGCTTGAGGAAAAAGGAGTTTTGACAAAGGCTCAGTATGAAGCTAGATTAGAAAAGTTTTATGAAAGTAAAGAAAAAAGTAATTAATAGTACTCATCATTAAAGAAGTGATATACTGCAATTGATTTGCCTTTTTCCTGTTTTTGCATTTCTTTAGAATCAAGCAAAGCAAAACCTATTCCTAAAATCTTATTGTGGTTCTCATCTTTTATTAGAATAATATCATTTTCTTCAAAATCACCTTCTATTTTCTGTATGCCTGGTCTCATCATATCAGCGCCTTTTAGAAGAAATGGAATTGCTCCTTTGTCAATGTATGCACAAGGATAATCATCTTCATTTACTGATTTCATATGAGGAAGATATTGTTTATCTTTTATAATTAGCAGAGGCGTATCATTTTTGAAAAGGACACTTTCTTTTTCAACAATCTCGTCTTTCTTGTCAACGTCATATCCTTTTGGAAGCAAACTTTTTAGTTGTTTTTTTTCTTTTCCAGACAAATGTCTTACCATAACTATTGAATAAAGAGTAATATTTATAAATATAATTCATTGTTTGTTAGTTATGAGTGAAGTTTTGGCTATTGGTTTTCTTGAGAATATCAAGGTCCTTTTTGTTGGTATTCTAATTTATGCTCTTATTTTTGCATTGCTTAAGAAAGTAGGTGTTTTTGAGGACGCTAAGATAAATTCAGTGATTGCACTTATTGCTGCAATAATTGTTTCTTTTAGTGGAGTTGTAACTTATGCAGTAAGTTATGCCATTAATTGGTTTGTTATTATATTATTTGTAGTATTTTTAATTATGGTTTTAATGATGTTTTTTGGAATTTCTGCAAAAGATATTACAGGAGGTGTAACTAAATTTTCAAAGCCAATATTTTTTATCTTAATTTTTCTCTTCCTAATTGTTTTTGTAAAGAGTTTTTTTGCCTTAAATAATGCATATGATATTAATGATCCTCAAAATAACAGTTATGCTGTTGATACTTCATACAATACAGGAGTTGATGATATTACCAATAGTGAAATTGATGGTGATGGTTTTTTTAGTTCTTTGCATATAAGTAACGAGATACTTTCTGCTGCTTTATTTTTGCTAGTTCTTGGAGCATTTGTGTTCTTGCTTGGAAGATAACTTTATAATTAATTAAATTATTCTTTTGTTATGACTGATTTTGAAGATTTTATTTTGAGTAATCCTATTGAGTGTAAGAGTTTTCATCCTTATTTTGAAAAGGCGCTTAATGAGATGATTGTGGCAGGAGGGAAGAGATTCAGACCAGAATTAATGTTTATGATCATTAGAAGTTTCAAACCTGAACTTTTAGAGAAAAGTTATCCTATAGGTTTGGCAATTGAGATTATGCATACTTATTCTTTGATTCATGATGATCTTCCTGCAATGGATAATGCTGATTTGAGACGAGGACATCCAACACTGCATGTAACTTATGATGAAGTTACTGGAATATTGGTTGGAGATTCTTTGAATACTCATGCATTTAGATTAATTACAGATGCTGATTTGAATGATAGTGTTAAGGTTAAACTTGTTAAGGAATTAAGTAATAATGCTGGAATTGAAGGAATGGCATTAGGACAAGCACTTGATTGCTTTTTTGAAGAAAAGGAACTTAGTTTGGAGCAATTAGAGTTTGTTCATAATCATAAAACTGGAAAAATGATTTCTGGAGCTTTGAAGATGGGAGCCATAATTTGTGAACTAAGTGAGGAAATGCAAGAGAAATTGTTTGATTTTGGAGAGAAGTTAGGTTTGTTGTTTCAAGTACAGGATGATATTCTAGATATTATTTCTTCTAAGGATGAAGCGGGAAAACCGGTTGGACATGATGAGAAGAAGAATACATATGTATCTTTGATGGGACTTGATAAGGCAATTGAATATGCAGATAAGCTTGGGAGTAAATGTTCTTGTGAAATTGAAAATTTTGATGAAAAGTTAAAGGAAAACTTAAAGATCGGTTTGGAGAAATATTTGTTTCGTCATAAGAAAAAGCTTGAAGTAAAAAATTAAACCTTAATTTTACTTACATCCAATTTATCATACTCTTCCCTGAAATAATCCATTGCTTTTAGATATGAGAGCTTTTTGAAGTAGATTACTCTTTGAGGAGGAATATCATAGTCAACCCATTCAAATGCCTTGAATTCTGGTTTTGGCTGATTGTCAAATCTTAAATCCTTGTCATCTCCATAAAAATACAGCATGAAGAAAGTCTGCTCCTGGCCTTCTGACCCATATTTTTCCCTTAGATAGTATGGAAAGATGTATTTTATCTTTTCATCCATTTTAGATAGAATCTTGAATTTTTTGTTACCAAGTTCCTCATTCAATTCCCTTAGAATTGCTTCTTCATCATTTTCGCCATCATCCACTCCTCCTTGCGGGAACTGCCAAGCGCCATCAATCCAGGCATGTTCACACATAAGAATTTTCTTGTCTTTGTTTATGATGATGGCAGCAACGTTTTCCCTAAACTCGTCTGCCATTTGTTAAACCTAAGAAGACTCCTGACTTGTTTTTTATAAAGGTAACGTTTTAAATAGCAAAACAACTTACCACTTTGCATTAAGAGCAAAAGTTTAAAAAGATAATTTTAGGGAAGAATATTTATGAATATTAATAAAATTGTTATGGTTTTTGTTATAGTTTTTTCTGCTTTGTGTTTTACTCAATCAACATTTGCAGGAGAGAAGGTTAATTACCTGTATTTTTTCATAGATGAAAATTCACAGGATTTGAACAAGGTTTCATATGAGGTTGACCTGGAAAGCATTATTTCTGAAAATGAGGAATTAGTTGTTGAACTTAATATTAATGGAGAAGTCCATGAAATTTGCAGAAAACCATTAGAAAATAAAGACAATGTAGCTTTTATGAAAGTTACCTGTGAAGTTCCAAAAGAATATGGAGATGGAGAATATACTTTCAAAGCAAAGATAATAGATAAAGAAAATACTCTTGAAGAAATCACAAATAAAGAATTCATGTTTGAGAATGTAAAGGCGAGTATGAGTTTTGAAAATTTTGAAGGAAAAACTGTTGTTGTTATTGATGTTACAGGAGAAGGAAAAAATATAATTGTAAAACAGGAGATTCCAAAATCTGTTATTGAAGTTCTAAATGAGAGCAATAAAAATGATTTGATAGAAACAGATTTTAACTACAAGATCTTAAACGAAGATCCACTTATTGCATGGAATATTGAAAAAGCGCCAACAAAAATCAATTATACCATCAACAAAGATGTTTCAGATCAGCAAACAGAAGAATTTGGAATGCAGGTTGAAAGTAATCAGAATCTTGGTCTTTTCAAGTTTGTTATTGTAATTTTGATTTTTGTAATTTTAGGATTTGCATTCAAGCCACTTTATTCAAAGAAAAGATGAAGAAAGAGTCTTCTAAATCACAAATAGCAATTTTCATTATAATAGCAATAATAATCATAATACTTTTTATTTTTCTTATTACATATTCTTTTGATAAAGAAAAACCATCTTCTGTGACTCATCAGACAATCACTTTGCCAGCAATAAAGGAGAATGTGGATAGTTGTCTGGAAAGACAGCTTAAAAGAGCTCTGATTATTGCTGGAATGCAAGGAGGATTTATATATAAGCAGAATGCAGAATATTATTTGCCATCAAGTCTCCCTGATGATTCTTACAATTCAGATTTTCTGGATAATTTTGAGATTAATATAAATAAATTCAACTCTACACTTGTTCATTCACATCATCAGGTTTATTCTCCATATGAGGCAATTGATACAGAAAATTTTTATTATAAACATTCTATAAAAGAGGATTTTGAAAAGTTCATTTTGGATGAATTTGTTGCATGTATTGATTTGAAAGAATATGAGAATGAAGGATTTGAAGTAATCTATGATGATTTTTTAGGAGAATTTGTCGATGTTAACACATTTGAACATTACGTTTTGGCAAAGGACATGACTGCACAACTTGATGATAAAATAAGGATAAAAAATGAAGGTAGATACATCTTTGGAAATGTAACTGAAATTGATGATGAAATAGTAAAAATCCAATTCAGTTCAAGAGATTTGAGTAGTTTTAGTACTGGATCTGCAGCAAGTGCCATCGAGATTGTCAATTTGAACAAATCAATTAATGTTGATGTTAATTTTTATGAAGATTATGTGAGTGCTGATTTGAATTTTCCTGTCAAGGTTCTTAGCAATGGAGAGAATGTCAATACCTATCAAAGAGCTACTACAAGAGCAAATGTTCGATTTAAACAACTTCTTGAACTCTCAAAATTTCTTCTTGACAAGAAAACACAGTTAAGGTCTTTAGATTATTTTAACATTTCAAAAGTCAATGAGTTATTCGGAAGTGAGCATTCATTCAATAGCATTAATTTTGATGATTTGAGATTTTTAAAAAGAGTTGTTGAAAATACTGAGGATAGCAAAAAATTTGTATATAGTTTTATTGATTATGACAGCAAAATCTTAGGAAATCCATATGTATTTAATTTTGGTTATGACAATCAGGCACCATATCTTGATTTGGAGAGTATTGAACATATAAAAACAGAGACAGGAACAATAGTTTATGTAGTTTCAAAGAATCAGCCAGTTGATATTAATTTAATGCCAGCAACATTTCATTCTGAACTACCTGATAGCTGGAGCACTAAATACATTGAAGATGAATATTTTGGAGGAGATGCAAGTTATCAGGTTACAAGTGATGGTCATCTTAGGTTTACAGCATATATTGATCATGCCAAATTTTCTTATCAGGTCAGGGTTTCTGACAGAGAAGCAACAAGAGTACAAGATGTTATTTTTGTAAGTGGATTTCTGGACAATGAAAATAACAAGGAAGCAAAGGACTGTTTCAAGTTTATTTCAAATACAGAAGTTCCCGGATTGTTTCCAGTGGAGCGTGATTTTTATAATCTGACTGAATATATGTCTGGAGAAGAACATATTGTTTTTGGATATCAGCTTGGAGGAAACAATCTAGGAAACACTGAAAATAGTGTAATAAGACTGAGTATGGCATGTATGTTTGAACCTTCAATTTTTACTCCTGTGGTTTCTTTTAATGGAGATGAATGGGATGCAGGAAGAATTGATATTACAAATGGATATATTGCAATTCCGCGAAGCAATGAACCTTTGGAAATCAAAGTTGGATTGAGAGGCGATGGAATAGGAAATTTTGTATCTGAGCCTTTTAAAATAATTATTTATCCAGCATCATGCCTTGGACCTCATCCTTGGTCAGTTTTATATCAGACAAAATTATTTGGAACTGTTCTTAATAATGGAAATCCTGCTGTTTCATGTTGTGAAACTGACACAATTTTGAGAACTATGCAAAATCCTTTGAGTAATACTCCTCAAGAGTTTGTTTCTAATGCAAATAGTGCAATGCTTTCAGGAAGGGAAGAGATTCTTGATGCGGATTTTTATTTTTGTATGGATCCTGACAAGAATGATGGATATGATTTTGAAGTTAATAATGTGTGGGAAAATTTTGGAGAGGACATTACTTCTGTTTACAGAGGTCATCTTAGTGCAACATGCAAAGGAGTTTATCCTGTACTTGCACAGAATCTTGATCCAGTTAACTCAGGAAGTGACTATGTTTCAAGTATTACCAAATTTGCACTAAGAGGACTTCCTTCAATTGATTTGGATTTACCAGTATCATTTAGACCTAGAAAAGTATTAGATGGATCTGAATGTGAATTCTGTACAGTTAGAAGTACACTTGAAGATCATGAAGGAGAGATCCTTTCAATCTTAGGATTCGATGATAGTAATAACCTCCATTTTTCAGGAAACGTTGTGAGTGTTTCTGAACCAGGAATTGAATATCTTCCATCAGCAACTGAGCTGAATATTTTGTGTGATAATGATAATTGGTGGGGAACATATGATAGCAGTCCTTGGCAGAGAATATATGCTAATATTGCAAGAGCTACTGGGCCTGATTATTATCCATCATATAATCTTGTTGTAAGTCATGGATACTGCCAAGCTAACTCAAATGAATGTAGTGGAAAAGCAGGAACTAAAAAATCCCTTCCAAGTTCTAGTGACTGGAGAGTTGATTATGATGATAGCAGACAAGATTGTGTGGACTATTATTTTGATTTTAATGAATTGAATGTAATTCAAGGAGAAATTCATAGTTATTATGGTTGGGTATGTGATAGAGGAGAAGAGAGTATATTATGTATAAATGATACTGATTCAACTGATAGATATAGAGACTATTATTCTGTAAATTATTATTGTGATAATGTAGTGCCTTCAATACCTGGTATGGGGTCATCTTCTGCCATAAATAGTTGTGATAGAGACAATCCAATTATGCCTGCAGAATTGCCTGTATGTAGGGAAGGCTTTACTGAACATTAATAATCTCAGTAAAATGACGACAAAGATTTATAACTTGGAAGATTGAATTTTTGTTTATATGTTAAACAGCAAAAAGGCACTTCAAACACACATACTTGTATTGATTATCATTTCATTTGGAGTGGCTTTTTTCTTGTCTAATGTTATTGATTATATTTACTTACCAGACCCTCAAGTTTGTGAGTATTACAATTTCAAAGTTATCCCCAGATGTGCTAGTGAGGATGTTGTTGAGTTTTCTGTAAAAAATACAGAAGAAAATGTGCTTAACTTGATTATCAATGGAAACGAAGAATCTGTAAATCCAACAAGCAGCAAGGACATAAAACTTGAGACTACTAAGAGCACTTTGGAAATTGAAGTTGAAGTTTTGGTTGGTGAAGATTATATGATGTGCAATGATAAAAAACAAGAAATTGATATTGGAGAGTTTAGAAAATGTTGAATGAAAAAAAAGGTCAGATTAGTATATTTATTGTTATAGGAATCATTTTGATTTTTGTTGTTATATTTCTTTTTTACAATAGTGGAGGAATAACCAGTTTCTGGGAAACTCCTTTAGAGAAAAAGATAAAGGATACAGTTGAGGACTGCATATTAAGAGAAGGAGAATCTGGAGCATTTCTTTTGGGGTTTCAAGGGGGTTATATAGAGATTCCAAGAACAGTTAGTGTGAATCCTAACAAGTACATTGATTTGGGTCTGAAGATTCCAAATTGGGATTCTGAGAAAGGAAATGTTCCAACTATTGAATCAATGCAAGAAGAACTTAATGCTTATGTTTCTGAGCAAGCACTTAGTTGCATAAATGCAAATCTTAGACAACTAGATGAATTTGCAAGAATTGAGATTGCAGAGGAGATGGAAATTGAAACGGAAATCAACAAAGAAAACATTATTTTTAGTGCATCATTGCCTATAAAGGTGAGTGACGAGAATTCAGAAGATGTACAGACATATTCAAAGTATTCTGTAAAACTTGAGGAGTTACGATTAGGAGATTTGTATGATCTTGCAGTTGAAATTTATAATCTAGAAGAAAATACTCATTTTGCAGAGGAACTTACTTTGGATCAGATTTATTCAGCATCTGATTATTCATCTGCAATTTCAATGCCAACTGAGGGGATGAGTTTTTCGTGTAATTCAAGAGTATGGACAATACCTCAATTAAAGAAAAATCTTGCTAATTTGAATAATAATAATTTCAAGTATTTGTATTTTGATGGAACTTATCCAATTGATGAGATTATTGATGCTAACCTGAATGAGCAGTTTGGCACATTAGATGATAGAGCTTATTATGAAAGTCATTATGTTTATAGTCTTGATAATAAGAAAACTTCTTTTGAAGATTACAAAGTTGATGTTATGATGCCTTCAACAGAAGTTACTGGAAGAGAAGGGTATTTGCAGAGTTATCCTTACAGGGAATTTGAAGTAACTCCAAGTTCTGGAAGCATAGTAAAACCTATGAAAATGGAAGTTGATCTTGGAGCAAAAATACCTATTCCGTGCATACAAATTTATCATCATTTGTATAGTCTTGATTATGATTTGATAGTAAAGCTTACTGATACAAATGAAGATGGACAAAATTATTTTTTCCAGTTCCCTCTTAGGGTTTTGATTAAGAACAACAATCCTAAAGAAGAGTTGGCATCACCAATAGTAAATGTTGAAGAGACAACAGCAACAAATGAAGCTTTTTGCAGTAATGAAAGCAAGCAGTATCCAACAATAATTTATGCTATTGATAAAACAAATTCAGTTTTATTAAGTGATGTAAACATATCATACAAATGTATTAATCTTGAATGTGATATGGGAGTTACTAAAAAACCAACTTTCAATGGTGTCGAAAGAATTTATGCTGATCCTTATTTTGAAGGAGATTTCCCTTTTTGCATAGGAGGAAATGTAATTGCACAAAAAGAAGGTTATTATACTTCGAAAGTTAGAATTGATACCAGTCCAGATTTACTTGATAGAGAAAATGCTCCTTATTATGATATTGAAATGATTCCTGTTAAGGAGTTTGTCATTGACAAGAATACATTCTTGATTATCAACAGAGAAGATGGAACTGGTAAGAGAGTGTATTCAGAAGAAGACGGAAGTATTTATATTAGTGTTGAAAATAAAGGTTATGATTTTGAGTCTGAGGCAATGTGGCCAAATGAAGAAGGATTTTTAGATAAAATTGAGCTTTTGGATGATGATGAGGCAACTTATAATGTATCTGTGATTTATGCTGATAAGGATTACAATCTTAAGGGAATTCTTGAAATAAATAACTGGAAACCTAATATCCATAGTGGCAATTATTTAGAAGTTACAATCACTGGAACAAGTAGTTATATTGATGAGGATAGTTATATTGATTTTTATAATTATATGAATTCAGAACTGGTTAATCCATTTTCAAGTGTAGGTATTAAAATTAATTAATTTGAAGGGAAAATGAATAATAATATTGTTTTGGAGGAAGGTTCTAAAAGAGTTAAGAGTTCTGATTTCAAACAGTATACTAAGCAAAATGGAAGATGGCTTTTAAGTGATGATATGTCAGAGGAAACTTATGAGGCTGTGCAACATTATCTAAGAGAGAGAAACGTTGAAGCATTGATTGACAAGGATATTGACAAGTTTTTGAAGGGCCATATATCTGCTTGTGGAAATCCTTCTGGGAAAAGAATTAATGAACTGCCAAATGGAAAGAAATTAGCAAGAGGAGGGTTTTCTCTTTTTGCAAAAAATCTTAAGTTTAATCTGGATGGAAAATCAGATTGGGCAGTTATGTATGAGAATTATTCTGGACTTAAGACTTATTTATATGATGAGGAGAATGTTCATCTAGAAAGAGAAAAAAAGAGAAAACTAGTTAATAAATTTATTAGATTTTATCCTTTGATTGTTGAGAGGCTTGAGAGAGATTTGAAACTTAAAAGAGATATAAGACATCTAGCTCTTCATATTATGATTATGACAAAAATAAGAGTTGGTAATCTTGAATATCTTCTTCATTACGGACATAAAGGGCTTACAACTTTGCAGAAAAGAGACATTACAATTAAAGGAAATATTATTATTTTTGATTTTGTTGGAAAAGACGGTGTCCCCCAACATGTGGAAAAAGAGTTTGATACTATGACTGTTAGAATGCTTCAAAAACTGCTTGACAAAAAACAGGAAGGAGATTTTGTTTTTACTGGCTCAAATGATTTGCCTCTTCATGGAAGTGTATTTTCTAAAATTCTCTTCAAATACACCGGAGAGCATTTTTATCCTCATATCATTCGTTCATTTTATGCAGATTCAAAGTGTAGAAAGTTTATTAGAAATCATAGAAGCCCAACTAGAAAACAAGTCTTGGGAAAATTTAAAGAGATTGCTGCTAATCTAGGACATAAAAAATATGATCCTAAAAAGAAAGACTGGGTTGCAGATTACAAAATCACAATTTCCAATTATATACGTCCTGAGTATGTAGAGAAGATGAAGGAAATGTGCAAATGAGTTTTAATGAAGTAGTTAATGCTGGAAAGTATTTGTATGAAGTTGTTGAACTAACATCTAAGAATAATCTGCTTTTTGCATTGAAAAATGATGGACAAAAAGTGGCAAAGGCATATCTGAATTACCATGCTTATGTTGTTGATTACATAAAACTTCCAGATAAATGCAACTGTAAAGAGAAATATTTCAAAAGAATAGTTTTAAGTCAAGTTAGTAAAGTAAAAAGATATGACGTTAAGATTAGAAAACTTATGAAAAAACTAATCAAAAGGAATGTAAATACCACAGAAGATTTGTATCACCTTAAATTGCTTTTGAAAAGAAATGAAAAGAATCTTGTTATCTTGAATAATATGATTTACAGCTATGAAAATTTCCGATATAATGTTGATCATAAAAAGTATAAGAAATTAGATTACAAAGATCTAAAATTTGGAGATATTGTTCTTACTTTGAAATCTGATGAAATGATTAAGAAAAAGATAATATTCAAATTGATTTATTTTGTTACTAAATCTCATATAGGGCATGCTTCTCAATTTTTTAAACAAATAAATGGAAAATATTATTTTTTGGATGTGCCTGAGGTATATAATCCTTTAAAGAAAATAAAATACAAACTATTCAATATGAACTACTCAAAAAAGAGAATTGGGCTGGTTCTTCGTTATAATAAGAAATTTACTCCTGAACAAAAAGAGAACCTTAAGAAATATTATCATAATAATCTTGGAAGCAGTTTTGGATTGATTAAAGCATTGTTTTTGGCTTTGGAACTCGAGATGTATTTTCATATGCCTTTTTTTAGAAATCTGAAAAACCCTTTTCCAAAAGAGTCACATTTTTGCTCAGAGAATGTTGTAAGAGCATATGAAACTGCTGGCATTTATTTGTCTAACAAAGATGATGAGGCAACAACATCTCCTGTTGATTTGCTGAACAGTCCGCAATTGAAAGTTATTGGGTATATCGATAAGAAGCAGGTGTGAAATGAAAATAAAAAAAATAGAAGCAGAGCATTTGAAGATACCATTTAAAATGAAATTCTCTCATGCATTAAAATCCAGAACATATACGGACAATGTTATTGTGAAGATTTATTCTGATAAATATGTTGGAGTTGGAGAATGTCTGCCAAGAGATTATGTTACAGGTGAGAGTGTGAATAGTGTGTTTGGAGTTTTGGAAAAAAAGATTGTTCCTTACTTTAGTAAATTGGAATTCAAAAATGCTAAAGAAACTGTTGAAGAAATCATTAATTTTTCAAAAAATATAAAAAAAGAAGAACTAAGTGCTTTTGCTTGTTTTAGCGATGCTCTGTTAAACCTTTCTGCACAAGAATTTGATTTTGAGATGAAAGACTTGCTTAAGTTTTTAGATATAAGGTTTAAAGAAAAAAAACAAATAAAATTTTCAGGAATTGTTGGAGATTCTAATATTATTAAAATGATTGGAAAGGTCATTTACATCAAAAAATTTGGAATGAATAAGATAAAAATGAAGATAACACCAAAAAGCTTCTGGAAATTAAGGATTTTAAAGCCATTTTTAAAAGACTTTGAAGTTAGAGTTGATGGAAATGGATCTTTTGAAATTACTGGATTTGAGAGGACATTGAGAGTATTAAAATGGATTGGAGTAGATTTTTTCGAACAACCTTTTGCAACTAATTACAAAAAGAAAAAACAAATGTATGATTTATGCCAATTATATGACATTAAAGTTATTCTGGATGAGGATTTGTGTAGTTTTGATGATGAAAAAAAGATTGTTGGGAGCAATAGAGTTGGAGATATACCTAACTTACGAATTTCAAAGAATGGTGGAATTGCTAATACATTACTTATGTACAAATATTTTATAGAAAAGAACATTGACGTTGAACTTTGTTGCATGGTTGGAGAAACAATACTTACAAGAGAAGAAATTATTTTAGCAAAATATTTGGATGTTATTGAACTTGAAGGTGATTATGATAAGTTTTTGTTTGATGATAACAAAAAAATCATTGAAAATCCTGAATTTAAGGAAAAAGGAGTATTAAAATTCCTACATTTTAACATAAATCAAGAGATAGTTTTAAATAAAAACGTGTATAAACGTTTAGTAGTAACTAAACGAACATTATGGCAGAAGAACGAAGGCTTACGTTAATTGACAATACTAAAGAAAGATTATACTGGCCAGAAGATTATGAAGGAGACAAGATAACTTTAGAAAATACTGAGTCATTAGCAAGTGGAGTTATTGTTAGATACAAAATCAATACAGAACCCTTGGTTTATGCAAAAACTCTTTATCCAATTGTCTCTGCTGCTGAAGACAATAATATGGATTATAAAGTTATTTTTGAAGGAGTCTCTGCAGAAGATGCTCAGATGATTAGAAGTGTAAATGAAGAACACCTTATCTCCTTATTTACAAATGCAAAAATATTTAGAAATTTAGAAAAATATTTAAATGATCCTGATGAAATTAAAGAATTTTTTTTAGGTGCAGGTTATAGCTCTGCAGAAAATAGCCCTTTAATTGAATACAGTATGAAATATGGAAGAGGAATTAAAGACTTGTCAGGAATGCTTGCAGGAGGAAATTCAGAGTTTAATCATAGTAAATATTTTCATATCTCTCATAATCAAACTGGAAATAACACCTATAAAACTGAAATAAATGTAAGACATGTTCCTGAAGGAGAATTTGAAAAAGGAACTTTTTATTATAATATTGGACATTACAATTTCTTACAATATCTAAGTGATGATACTGTTTTGGACGAAGAAATGATTGAAGGTAGAAATTATAATTATGACCCAGAAACAAAATCATTTAGCTTTACTTTACCTTATGAAGAAAGACAAAAAAGTTCATGGGAGAAGCTTAAGTCCTTTATTGTTTCAAGCAGAGTAAAAGGAAAACTTAAAAAAAATAGAAGAATAACTGATAAAATACAAGAATCTATTTTAAAGAAGACTCAAGATCATTCAAATCTTAGAAGAACGACTTATGAGGAATTGTTAAAACATGATGTTGAATCTGCACATCATACAAACAGAACATCGTATTGGCTAGCACCATTTCTAAGAATGATTGGGGCATCAGAAGAAGATATCTTTCATGCAACAATTGGAATGCCAAATCATGATATAGGAAAAATATTAGTTCCTTCACAGATATTAAGAAAAAGTGGTAAACTAGATGATGATGAATTTACTATAATAAGAGTTCCACATGCAGCACTAGGACATTATTTGTTGAGAATCGAAAAAGGACTTGTAGCCCAGGCAGCTGACTTAGCACAATTTCATCAGGAAAGAGCTAATGGATTCGATGGAGGAGGTTATTATCAAGGAATAACTTGGGAACAAACACCGATTATTGGAAGTGCTTCTCAACTAATTGATGTTGCAGAAGCCTTGCTTAATAGAAGAGTTTACAAAGATGCAATGCCTTTGGAAAAAGTAATAGAAATCATAAAAAATGATATTGAAAAAGGAGTTTTCCAAGAAGATTTAGGACTAGTGTTTGTTGAAGAATTCTTACCATTAATTGGTGATCTTAATTTATATGGAAATACATTCAAATTCAATGATACTCTTTTGGGAATTAAAGAACTTGATCTTAGAAATTATGAAGAATACAAAAGAATAGCACTTAAAAATCAATCCAGACTTGCAAGAGACATGCAGGATTTTGTGTTAGGAAAAAACAATAAATTTTCACTTAAAAGAAAATCTGGTGATCTTAAAAATTATCTCAGAAATCATCGAATTGAACCTCTTAACAATGACATTGTGTTTGATAATATATCTAAAGCAATTGGAAATACATACAATAAATTAAATTCAAGCGAGTTCATACTTCATTTACTAGATGTTACTCCTCCCCTACTTAGAGTGAATACTATAGTTGAAAGAAAAGATGGAACTAACTCCAGCATGGAAGATATTTTGAATGATATAAGTAGAGGAGCAAATAGATTTGATGTTATTTAATCAACAGGTGATAATAATTCTTTATAATACAAAATATATGAATCATATTAGATTATGAAAAGGATAAAATTCATTGATAATATTAATGTAAAAATAAATCCCTATCAGAAGTTTTTATTTTATTCTGTAACAAGACCATTCATTAAAAAATTAAACAAATGTGAAATAGTTCAAGAAGAATTATTATTATCAATTTTGAATTTAAATAAGAAATGTAAGTTTGGCAAAGAACATAATTTTTCAAAGATTAAAAGTGTTGGTGACTTTAGAAAAAATGTTAAAATTAACAAGTATGAAAATTTGAAGAGTTATATTAATGATGAAATTAAAGGTATTAAGAATACTTTGCTTTCATCAAAAGTGAAATATTTTGCGACAAGTTCAGGAACTACTGATGAGCCTAAGTTTATTCCTCATACTCAAAATTACATAAAACTTAGAAAAAAAGCTTGGGAAATCTGGATTAATAATTTGTTTATGTCAAGGCCAAAAACATTTTCTCCATTTGGAGGGATTTTGACTTTTACTGCAAAACCTTATGATGGAGTTACAGAAAATGGAGTTAAATATGGAAGTGTAAGTGGGCAGATTCATGAAATGCAACCAAAGTTTGTAAAGTTTTTATATGGAGCTCCTGATGAGATTATGCAGATTGATGATTTTGAGTTAAAGTATTATTTGTCAATACTTTTTTCAATTAGAAAAAATGTTACATTAATTGTTACTCCAAATCCTTCTACATTGATTGTTTTTGCAAAGAAATTCAATTATTATTTTTATCAGTTGATTTCAGATTTGAGTAACAATAGAATTGAAATGCTTGAAAAAGCAAAAGGAGTTGATGCTGAATTGAAAAAGAAAATTTTGCAGAAATATTGGAGTAGGAGAAAAAATGCCATTACAGCTCAAAGATTGAAAAAACTCAAAGCAAAGAATGACATTTTACTTCCTAAACATATTTTTGATGAATTGCAATCAATTGGATGCTGGAGAGGAGGTAATGTGGGAACTTATGTTAAAAAACTCTCACACTATTATGGAAGTGATGTTGAAATAAGAGATATTGGATTTCTGGCATCTGAGGGTAGATTTACAATTCCTTTTGAGACTACTATGAAAGGTGATGGAGTACTTGACATTAATTCTAATTTCTATGAATTCATTGAAGTTGGTGATTATGAAAAAGGAGTTAGAAAGACAAAACTTGCACATGAACTTGAAAAGGGAAAAATGTATTTTATAATAATTACTAATGAGAATGGACTTTACAGGTATTTTATGGATGATATTATTGAAGTTATGTATTATGCTGAAAGTACTCCAATAATCAAGTTTGTTCAGAAAGGTAAGTATGTATCTTCAATTACTGGAGAGAAAGTTTCAGAGTGGGAAGTTCTTGATGCAATGTATCATTGCCATGAAGAGTTGAAGTTTTCATACCATACTTTTTTCGTGATTGCAAATACATATAAAGAAACTCCATATTATGAGTATCATATTGAGTTTGACAAACCAATGGGAGAAAAACAGATTAAGGAAATTGAAGATATGCTTGAACTTAAATTAAAAGAGGTTAATATGGAATATTTGGAAAAAAGAGATTCTCAAAGATTAGGACATATTAGAGTTGTTAAATTACCAACCCATTCAATTGATAAAATAAAATCTGCATTTTCTGTGGGCAAGAAGTCAGAAACTCAGGTAAAGGTGCCAAAGTTGATTGTACTTGATAAGGATAAGGAAGTTTTGAAAGAATTGAAATTAATTTAGAATCTTTTTGTTGCAGATAACATGAATTCTTTTCCATTATAATTATGTTCAGGATTATTATAATGTGTTCCTTTATGTTCATAGTGTGTATAGTTTAAACCGACATTCCAATCATCAAATCTTTTCTCAAGACCTAAATGACACTCTTTGAATTCATCATTATTTGTATGATTTAATCCTCCAACTACAAATGCCAAAGTAGGATCTGCAATGCTAATGTTTCCTTCAAGCTTTTTTATCTGACATCCCAAAGATAAACTTGAATCAATATCAATTTTGTCATGAGTTGTGTATTTTGTATATGAGAATTCATATCCTAATTTCTCCTGAGTTTCATCAATTGAAAATTGTGGATTAGAATAATTTCCCGAATTTTCTCCCATTATAATTTTAGTTGAGATTTCAGTTGCATTATTATACATATTGAATTTTATACCTTTTTGATTGTTATTCAATGCTGCAACTGAACCTTGTGAAGTTCCAAATCCAATAACAGGACCAAAACTAATTTTATTGCCATTATCTAAACTCATTCTATAGAATGCTCCTAATTCTCCTCCTGAGTAGCCTCCCATATCATTTGGAAGAAGAAGTATTCCAAATTCTTTTCTTTGATTTCCATTAATATGTTCTAAGGAAAAATCAATAGGCATTTGAGATGGTCTTGCTGTCATATTAATGATAACTTCATCATTTGTTGTTATCTCTTCAAGAGGAATTGGAGATAGGAAAGGATTTAGAGGATGATATTGTGTTGGTTCAAAATAGGTATCCTTAAGTGAGAAGGAGTATTCTGAACGATCATTTCCTGCAAATCTTGCAGATAATCCCTTTCCTCCAAAACTAATTTCCTTACATCCTGCATCTTTACAGTCAGTATTCCATCTGTTGTTTTCAAATCCTATTCCTGCAAACAATTTTCCTGAATCAAGTTCAAGCATTCCTCCATAACTTAATCCAACAGTTCTTCCTATCAAATTGTGCCAAGGATTTTTATCAAGTGATCCAAAACCAGCCAAATATAATTCAGGATATATTGCTGAGGGTCCTTCTTTGGCTCTAAGTTCAAGTTTAAACCTTCCAGGTAAAGTCTCATTTTTTTGTCTTGTAACTTGAAGAGTCAATGTAGCATCTGAAGTGTCATAATGTGGTCTTTGATCATGACCTTTTTCAAAAGTTATTGAACCTTCTGAGGCAATAGCATTTGCTGATGTTGCTGCAAGAAAGGCAGCCGGTAAAATGTGTTTGATTTTTGTTTTCATTCTCCTATTGTTTTACTTGTTAGTAACAACAATAAGTTATTTATTTTTAAACTTAACTCTAAATAATTAGTAAAATATGAAAATTGAGCATTCTTATTTGCGTATAATTCAATAATGAACAAAATTATTTAATAAAACCCAAAACTATAAAAAGGATTGAGTCTAAAATATATTATTAAAGTGGTTAAAAAAATTAAAATTATTGATTTGTTTAATAT
>JBNKLP010000013.1:0-36380 GCA_050292425.1 Candidatus Nanoarchaeia archaeon
AACCACGAGAGATATTCAATTATTACTGCGATAAGACTGTCAGAAGAGATAGAGAGAGCATTGCTGGAAGAACCCAAGGCCCGATTAAAACTTTATGATCACTATATAGGGATCATTACTTATATAAGTATATACTATATAAGAAGCTTAATTATTTTTATCCGAAAAAATTAAAAGTTATCCAAAATACCATTATTTTTCAAATTTATTCTAAAAAATTGCAAATAAATTAAAAAAATGACAGTGAAAATATTTAAATAATAAAAATAAAAGCTAGATATGGCTTCAAATCATAATAAAATTATAAATGAAAAAACAGGAACATATCTTTTATTACTTGCAGTTTCTGCAGCAATAATTTCAATTCCTGATGAAAATTACTTTGGACCAATAAAAATTATATTGAGTATATTAAATCCAATTTCTCAAATAATTTTAGTGTTGTTTTTTTTATTTGGGTTAATAATCTCCGCTTTACCTGAATCTAAAACAAAAAATTTTGAAAAAATTAACAACTTAGCAAAGGAGTCATTAATGCATATAATATATTTATTTATTTTTGTTATAATATCTATTGCAATTAATTTATTAATTATTTTAGTTTCTAAAATGTCTAATGACTTGATTTTATATATTTCGTGTTCTATTGGTTTTTTAATTACTCTTTATTTTTATTATAAAGTTAATTTTCAGAACAAATAATTCCTGAACTCTGGTATCTCTAGCCTGAGTTTCAACTAATAATATTGAGAATAAAACTTCTCAAATGTTTTCTTATATTGTTTAAACATAAAATCGTATAAATATTTCATATGACCATTTTGAGCTTTAAGAAAAGCTCTATGGTGAGATTCTCTATTATTTTCAAATACAATAACTGGCTGGTATCCATTATCAACTAAAATCTTATTTAGGATATACCTTCCAGTTCTTCCATTACCATCCTCAAAAGGATGAATTAACTCATATCTGTAATAGAAATCAAAAGCCAGCTTTGGAGTAAATTCCTTATTTTTGTTTTCTTTATACCACTCTAGAAGTTTCTTTAATTCTTCTTTAACATATTTGGGTTCAGTTGTCGGCATTGCCTCTTGACCAACTACGATATTAACTTTTTTAAAACCTTGAACATATGAATCTCCATACAAATTCTTCAAATCTTTAGTTAATATTGCGTGAAGTTCTTTAATTGATTTAACATTAAAATTAAAATCTTTTTTCATAAACTCCCAAGACTTTTGAGAATTTTTAACTTCTTGAACTTCACTTCTATTCTTATGAGTTGAACTTTTTCCAGTCAGAATCTTTTCAACTTCTTCCTGACTAATTCTACTTCCTTCTATTGAATTTGAATTAAAAATAAATTTAATTGGAAACTCATATTCAATTTTTTCCTTTATATTCTTATCAAATTCTTTTAAGTTTGAAATTATAATATTTTCTTTGAATATATCTTTAATTATATCATTTGAATAAGTTAAATCATCTTCAATAAAATCTTTTCTATATGAATCCAATTCTTTTTCTGCAATTTCCTGAATTGAATTCTTAAACTTATCTAAACTATATGCTATTTCTCTATCAGTTCCAACGTACTTTCTAATCTTCTTAATAGATTCCCCAATTCTAATTCCACGAGTATGATAATAATAGACTTTATCGCCTTTTTTTTTTGGCTCAACATATACCATACATTTGTAGGGGGAACAATATTTATAAATTTATCTTTTTTATAGGGGGAACAACTACAGATTATTTAAGAATCGATTTTGTATAAATATCTATTATTTCTTTTATAATATTAAAAATTAGCTATTAGAAGCTAAATGTTTTAGGGGGAAAACATTCAAGTTTTTATCTTTTTTATAGGGGGAACAAATTAGGAATTTATTTATGCCAAGAAATCAAGAAACCACTTCATATTTTTTCTTAAACTTGCTTATTTTTCTCCAATAATATTTTCTCTTCCATTTTTTCATTGAATTAATAATATCCTTTTCATAGTGAGATTGCCAATATTCATAAGTAAGAATCATTCGTAGTTTTGACTTTTTAAAAAATGGTTTATTTCCAAACCTTTGATACCAGATAGACTCTCTCATACCATCACGCCAGTCATCCCAATCATTATACATTTTCCTTTCTTCTAAGAAATCATATTTTACTCTTATTCTAAAAGGAATATTATCACAATATTTAGGAACATATTCTCCAGATTTTCTTTTCCATCTTTTTCTCATTTTTGTTAACATAAAAGTAACACAACTAAAACTTTTTTATTCATTTCAACTTACAAAAACTAGTTTCTCAATATTTCTCTTTGTTGAGATTATTCTAAATGTTAGAAACTCAAATAAACTTAAAGATATACAAATTTGTATACATACATTAACAAAATTGTTTATAAAATCAAAGAAAATAGATACTTTTAAATATTATGAAATTTAGAAGTTAATATGATAAAGAAAACTAAGACTAATTATAAAATTGATAAGTCTGCAAAAAAACATGTTGCTAAGATTATGAAAAGAAATGATTCTCTTTTGAAAAGATTAAAAGATCTCTAAGATGAAAACTAATTTTAATGATGAAGAATTAAACAGTAAATTTACTTTTTTAGCTAGTGAAAAATCACTTGCTAGAAACTGGCTATCAAAAGAAGAAGATGAAGCTTGGAAACACTTGCAAAAAGAAGTTTAAATTCATATTAATTTATTTTAGTAGGATTTGACCTCTGGCATAACAAGCCAAAGTCTAAGAATTTAAAAAATATTATTATTTTTATTATTATTATTTTGAGATACTCTCTAATTGAATTCTTTCTAAATCATTAAAATAAGTTTCATATGCATCTTCAGTTTGACAACTTCCCAGACATAAACTATCTAACAAATCAACTAATTGGGAAGTACAAATTTTCTTTCTAGCATAGGGATAAAATTCTTCTAAATTGTCTCCTTCATTTCTTTTTAAATAATTTATTGCTTGAATGGCAGGACACATTTTATCTAATTCGAAAATATGTTGTCCTACACCAACTCGATGTTCAAATTCAACCCAAGTTTTATACCAATATTCTCCATTTGGAAGCACATTTTTTAATTTTGTCATTACAGCAAATTCTCTTTCTTGTTTATCCTTTGCATCAATCTCCCAAGGGATATGATCTTTTTCAAATATTTCTGGAAAATCATGAACTATTCCTTTTGCAACTGCCTCATCAGTTCCAAATAAATAATAAGCTGCTAAACCAACTTTACAAGAATGCTCATAAATAGATTCTGGATTATGAATTCCTCTTCTAATCCAACCAGTTCTACCTCTCATAAAATTCCTATTATTTAATGTTTTAGCTACTTGCATTACTTCCTCAGTCCAAGGTGCAATTTTAAATAATTGAGTTTCATATGCTATCATCTGAAAGTAGAAAGTAAAAACTAATTTATAATATTTACTTATTTAATCTCTAATTTATACCTGACCTCTGGCATCATCAACCAAATAACAAATTCACATTGCCAAAATCTGCTTCAATCCCTTTCTATATTCTGGAAGCATTAAGGACGGTAATTTAAGAGCAAGTTGAATCATATTCGCATGAGTTTCATACAATGAATAATTAATCAAGGCATCCTGAGTAGGGTTAAAACTAGTCCCTTCATGTTCCTTATAAAACAACATACTATCTAATTTTCTTTTATAACCCAGACTATTTTCTCTCCTATCTTCTAACAAACCTTTAATAAAATCCACATGACCTTTTTTACCCAAGACAATTTCAAGCTTTTTTGCTTTTTGTATTAAACCACCTTCAAATCCTGCATCTGCTTTGATATTAGTCATATACACATCAAACTTATGCATGATATCATCTTCAATATTTTGCAACATCTCTTTTTCAAGTTTAGCATATTCTTCTTCACTATACAAAAGCCCTTGAGGATTACTTTCAGAAATATTATTTTGACGTCTCCAATTATACTCGGCATTAAAATTAATATTTGTTTGAACTTCTGGCATTTCATTACCTATATCAGAACATTCAATAATTCTATCAATTAGTCTTGCATGTTCCTTTTTATCAACTCCATTTTCACAGTGAACTCTTCCACTAAAATCAAAACCTCTTTTAAAGAAATAATAATACAAATCATTTGAGACTATTCGTCTAATACTTGTTGATCTTCCATGATACTTTACTGCAGTTTCAAGATGTTTTATGTATTGATTAACTATTTCTATTGACATTGAAACTCTCATTGATTTTTCACCATATTGATCCCTTCTCCAACCAGATACTTCTCCAATATAAGTATTTATAATACTATTATCATCCAATAAGTTTCCAGAATCATCAATTTCTCTTTCTAATTCAATAACTGAACATCGCCCAATTGGAGAATCATATTTATTTTGAGTATTTATTGGAAATTCTACAAATGAATAAAACTTATTATTTGTTGGAGAATACTCAATCATAACAATCCTTGATCTACTTTTAACTTTTTGAGCAGCACTTAAAACTTCTTTTCCAAACTCAGGAGTTCTGTATCTATGAATTCTTTCAAGATAGTCTTGCTCAGACATTTCTGAAATCATTGAGTATGTTCTAATTGTTTCTTTATATCTATTATTTAGGTCTTTGACTATCCATTCTCCAGATGTTTTCTTAATAAATCCCATAGCACCATAATTTGGATCTAAAAGTAATTCCTTTCCATTAATTTTTACAGTGACAAAAGCATGATCAGTAGCATGAGCATCATCTGGATCTTCTCCTTGTCCAACATCTTTCAAATCAGTTGCCCAGTAAATTGTTGGATTTAAACCCAATTCTTTAGCTACCAAATAATTAACTCCTGCAAGAGAAAAACATTCAATATCTCGTTTAACCTCATGTAAAAATCTAGCACATTTTCCACTCTTTATGGAATCTGAAAAACCATAAGCAGTCTCAATAAACTTTGCATCATATAGGGCTCTGGCTTTTTTCAATTTGGTGGAATACCTACTATTGTATTCTTCAGTAATCTCCTTTGCTTTAGAAATAGATTCTTGGGGAAATGAAAACATCTTTTAAAAATAAAATAATTATCTGAAAAGTTTTTCAGAGTATGAACCGCTTCTTGATTCTTTAAATGCTGGTGGTGATCTTTTAGTTCCATACATTGCATCTGATTGTTCTCTTGATAATTCATAAACACATTTTATCTGATAATCAACAACACTCATACCATCACACTTTTCTACTAGGCTAAGAATTTTGTCCCATCCATCATTGCTTTTGAATGTTGATTCAGATTCCAAACCCTCTACAACTCCTTTAGCAATTCCAGTATAAATCATGGAAACAGGAGTTGATAATTCTTCAACTTTTGCACTAACCAACTTTTTATTAGCATCAGCAATTTTACCTTCCAAACTACTTCCTGCAAGCTCTTCCGTTGCATTACCTTTAGTCTCAATTACATATTCAGCCATTTTTTAACTTGTTATCATTTTAGAATAGTATATTGTTTATATATCTTTCCATAATTCACACCTTTCAATGATTTTTGGTCTCTGGCATTTCGAACCAAAAACCTACCATATTATTTTATAAACTAATACAACTTCACACTTAACATGAGAACACTAGGATATGCAGCTTCAATTATTACAAGTCTTGCCTTTACATTGCCATCGTATGGAACAGAAAATGTTTGTCAGAAATATATCAATACAGATGCCCAATTAACTACTTTAATGGAAGTGAATAAGAATGAAAATACTGCGTTAGTTAGAAAAAGAGATTTTCCTGGCTTTGAAGAAAGTTTGGAAATGAGATTGGAATTGATTTCTCAAACAGAAACTAACAACCAACAATTATCAAATTGTCAAGCTCCAAAGTCGTTTGAAGAATTTGATTTAAAAAAAGATACTGCAAAAACATACTTTTTATTAGGTTTGGCAAACAAAATACAAAAAAATAGAGAATTGGCAAGTCAATATTTCAAAAAAGCACTAGAACTATTTCCAGAAAACAAAGAATATCTGTCTTTTGTATATCAAACTAATCCTAAACGAAAAAAATAATGCTATTGAACTCTGGCACACATAACCAAAGAATACATGTGCAAAAATCACAAAAAACATAACTATGTATGAATAGTCCACATCTTTTATATACTTAAATGACCAAAGTATATTTGATAACAATGAACAAAATTATCAAAGCAATTATGACAAGTATGATGATTATGCTCCTTGCAGCAACTACATTTGCAGCAGGAGGCTACGGAGGTGGTATGGGAGGCATGGGTATGAGAGGAACTTCCCAAGGAGGTTATTTATACACATTCTATGACGATACTCAGGTAAATCATCAGGCAGAAATTGATGCTCTTCCTATTGAAGAACTATCACAAGAAGAGATTGATGGTCTTCTATTAATGAGAGAAGAAGAAAAATTAGCAAGAGATGTATATCTTGAGCTATATGATAAATGGGGAATCAGAATTTTCTCTAACATCGCATCATCAGAGCAGACACACACCGATGCAGTTAAATCTCTACTAGACAAATATGATTTAGAAGACCCAGTTGGAGATGATGCTAGAGGAGTATTTGAAAATCAAGAACTGCAAACTCTATATATATCACTTGTTGAGCAGGGTTCAAACTCTATTGAAGATGCTCTAACAATTGGAGCTACAATTGAGGATTTAGACATCAAGGATTTACAAGACTTACTAGAACAAACTGATAATCAGGACATCACAGCAGTCTACAACAATCTTATGAAAGGTTCAAGAAACCATCTAAGATCATTTACTAGAATGCTTGGAATGTATGGTGAGTCTTATGAAGCTCAGTTCATAACAGAGGATTACTACAATGAAATCCTTGGAAATGATATGGAAACAGGAATGCAGTATGATTCAATGGGTATGGCAAACCAGGTAAATACTCAGGGTAAGAATCAGCTAAACACTCAAACAAACAATCAAAACCTAGGTAATGGTAGACAAGCAAATCAAGATTTTGTTCCTCAGCTTCAGGAGCAAGAACCTCAAAGCAGAGGAGTATTTGCAAGAATGTGGAACGGTTTCAAAAGCTGGTTCAGTTAATTATTCCAAACTCTTTCTTCTTTTTCTTTTTTGAATTAACAGGAAAACTATAAATGCCAAAGGACCTGCAAAAATTAAATTATATATAATAGTTCTTTTTGAAGACAAATTATTAATCTCTTTTGATGTAACCTTTACAATATAATCAGTATCAACTTCTGTTTGTCCATAAGGTTCTGTAAAAAGTCCTCTTCTAAGAAAATGAACATCAGATCCTCTAGTCATAACAATATGGGAATCATAAGTCTTTGCAAAATAGTCAAACTTATGATTTCTTCCCCAAGTTGGATCTACAGGAATCCAACCATATTCAGGTAGATAAAACTCAGCCCAACCATGTGAAAACTTTGCTAAATGATATTCTTCATCTACTATGAAATTCTTTCCCCATCCAGATATTCTTCTTGCAGGAATATTATTTGCTCTAAGCAATGCAACATACAGATTTCCAAACTCCGCACTACCTCCTTCCCTGTTCTTAAGCGTAGTTAATGCATCATTCTCTCCAGGAACCTGCTGATATGCAATGTTGTCAATAACCCATATATAAGAATTCCATGCAATGTCAACAATGTTACTTGAATTTAGAGAAATTTGCTTTGCAACTTGTTGGATTTCCTCCTCTCTGAAATTTATGTATGAACTCTCCAGCAAAAACTTTTCAACATCTTCTTCATAATTACTTATTTCATTCTTTTGTATATTATAATCAGCAGAAAGCATCTCAAGTGTCATATTAATTGTAAAATTAACATTTGAATAAGGATCTATTTGTTCTATAGTATAATGTATGAACTCATTCCCTATAACATCTGTTGTCTTCTTTTCAGGCTCAACAGAGTATTTAATATTTTCAACTTTCTGATAATCTTCAATATTGACAGGAACTGCTAGTCTTAATGGCACATTGATTGCAGGTGAAGAGCCTATATTCTTTACAATAACAGTAACTGTCAGATTCATTTTAGTCTCTTCATAAATCTCAATCTCTTGTTTCTGTGCAAGCACAAAAACTCCCAAACCAATCACTAAAAGTAAAATTACAACTCCCATTATATTCTTCTTCATTTCCAATTCCTCCTATTATATTCTTTTGAAAGTTTAATTCTTTCATCAACGTCTTTGAATTTGATTTTATCAAGTCTTCTCTCAATGAATTTAAGTCTTTTAAGCAAACCTTCAAGATTTGCATTTTGTATCTCAATACCAGGTCTTTTATTAACTTCCAAAATCATCGGACCCTTATCACTTAGAGTTACATCCACACCAACATAGTTAAGCTTGCTTGCACCCTGAGCCAAGCATGCAATTTTTAAAACCTCGCTCCAATTAGGAATCTTTATGCTCTGCAAATCAACTCCAGTATCTGGATGATTTTTTATATGTCCTCCACGCCCTTTCCAAAAAGGATTGATACCATGCCCATCACTAATGTCAAGTCCCATGCTTATTGCACCTTTATGTATATTTGCAAGACCTTTTGATTCCTTTGTAGGAATTCTCATCATTGACATTACTGGAAACCCGTAAAAAACAATAACTCTAATATCAAACACTCCTTTGTAAAAAAGCTTTGAAAACTTCTGGTCTACAATAATCTTCTCTTCAATAATTGCCTTGTCTTCATTATCATTTGAAAACTGTCCTTCAAGAATCTGCTTGATATGATTCTCAAGACTTGCAAGACTCATGAACTCTCCAGAGACATAAAACTTGCCATTTTTAGCATCAACAACCAAAATACCTTCTCCACCAAGTCCTTTTGTTGGTTTTATCACAAAACTGTTTTTATCTTTAATTACTTTTTCAAATTTCTTCAAATCATTTGAATTCTCAACAATCATGAATGTTTGAGGAGTAGGAATTCCAAGTTGGTGAAAAGATATCTTCATCTTGTCCTTTGTAAGATTTGAAAACATACTTATTGGATTGTATTTTGCAATATAATCACGATTTCTTACATTCAGGCTAAGTATATCCTTTTTCCCATTAAGTTTCCTGATAAGTCCTTTAAATCTATTACTATCTGTCCATCTGAAATCTGATTTTTTTGCCAGATAAAAATTAGTTCCTATAAATAAAAGCCAAGTCTCAGGATTAACACTAATGAAACTGATAAGCATATCAATTCCAATAACAAAATAAACGATAATTATTGCAAATAAAGTTCCAATAAATTTCTTTGAAGTTTCTATCCAGTCGATTTCTTTAACTTGAACTACAAATCTGTCTGCAAGCCATGAAATAATAAGTACTGGAAAAAATATTGCTCCTTCAAAAACACTAAGGTGAAATAATTCACCAACAAGTTCAAACATCGTAATCATAATTACAATCGTTGAAATAATAATTGCTACTCTGTAACTTGAAGAAATTCTTAATGGATAAAAAACGAGACTAAGCAGCATTGCAATCAAAAAAAGATTAAGATATATTGTTAGTCCTAAAAACAATCCAACTTTTAAAATTCCAAATACAATGATTGTGGGTCCGAATACACCAAAAGTCTTCACACCAAAAACATTCCTCATAACAGCAATTATGAGAACAGAAACCATCAACTGAAAAAATAGAGTTGAACTCATAAGAATTGTTTCCATATACTCTAGATTATATCTTATCCAAAAAACAATCATTACAAGAATTGCAAAATACATTCCTAAATTAATGATGTCATCTCTATCCATTTTATTTTTTATCTGAAATTACTTTATGGTGTTTTCTGAAAAACAAAACTGCTAGAATCAAGATCACAATTCCAAATACTACAATAATTCCAAATATTACATAATCTGACTTAAATTCAAAATTTTTATTCTCATCCACATAAATATTATCTCCAGCATAATCAACATAAGTCACATTCTCTCCCAAATCAACAGCCCACACAAGATTTCCATTAAGAATGTCCTTGCTCACATCTTCGTATTCTACAACTTTTCCATATTTGCCTTCAATAAGTCCTTTTATCTTCTCATAAACATCCCAGGATGGTCTGTCATGACCCTCAGAAAAAACAAAAAACTGGTGCTTGTCAGAAGAAATCACATTAACTCCATCATATGCCTTTACCTTGTAATTGTACTCACCAGAATTAAATGTTGAACTGTAAACAAACTTCCCATCTGATCTATTCATGTCAATCCATGCATCATCGTTAAACTTGATTTTAACATATTCAATCAAATCAGCATTCACATTTTCAAGGCTTGCGCTAAACTCAAACACACTATTTTCTCCTCCCTGATTCTGGTTTATCTGCAAATCTATTTTTGGTATGTCTCCAACAGGTGTTATGTTGAACATTTGATCTGCAGATTTAATTGTTTTTAATCCATCTGTTGCCCTTACAAAAAACTCATATTCACCAACTGGAAGCTCAAGACTGATTTCATATCTTTCTCCTTTTAGATTATCATTCACAAAACTCATTAGATATTTTTCTCCATTTAAAACTAAATGTACATATTCTGGAATTTGTGATTCATTATCGTATATTCTTGTACTAAAAACTGCTTCTTGTTGTCCATCTTCATTAATAACATTCTCAATCTTTGTATATTTAAGATGAGGTCTGTCATTTACCACCTCATCAAGTACATAATAATAAGTCCAAAGAGCTGTGAATGTTGAAGAGACATCTGATGTGAAATCAGTAATCTGTGCAAATGCCAGATCAGGATTTCTTAGACTTTTAATATAACGTAAAGTCTCCACAGGAATATCAAGTTCATCATTAAGATAACTAAGTGCAAGAACTCCATCATATGTGAAAACTGCTTTGGACAAATTACCAGGAGAAACAATGTCTTCAGGAGATCTCTTGAATCCTCCATCATTATTAATTGAATTTTTTACAAAACTCAAAGCCTCATCAGCTTTCATTGGTTCACTACTTAAAATACTAAGAGCTCTAACTGCTCTGTAAGTTGAACCCAAATCTGAACTACTCTCTCCAATATAGTTTCCAAATCCTCCATCAGAATTTTGAAGCAATCTTAGAAAATTTATTGCTCCTTGTTTGTTAACGGGTTCAGAACCTAATACTTCCAAAGCTCTAACTGCCCTGTATGTATATGATCCCCGGGAAATATGTTCCTTTGTAAATCCATAACCTCCATCAGAATTTTGCACACTTTTCAAATAAGAAACAATATTATCTCTATCATTAATATTATGCCCTAAAATGTTAAGGGCAACAATTGCTCTGTAAGTGGACTCAACATTTGAAACTCCATTTTGTCCAAATCCTCCATCTGGATTCTTCATTGCAAGGATAAAATCAATGGTCTGTGTTTTATTAAGAGGTTCTTTTCCAATAAGATTAAGTGCAGAAACTGCATTAAATGTTGATTTTAATGTTGAACCAAGACCGGGATAATCTCCAAATCCCCCATCAAATCTTGAAGATACGAATTCATTTGCAAATCCTACAATCTTCTCAGAATCAAATGTTTTTCCTATGTCATTCAAAGCAGCTGCAGCATAATATGTTGTATGAATACCTTCTTTAGTATCAAGAGCAAATTCCTTGAATCCTCCATTTGGTTCCATATTGTTCTTAATGAAATTTTCAATACCTTCAACATTAGGTATATTCTGATTAAGAGCATTCAAAGTAATAATAGCATTAAAAGTTGCAGAAACCCTTGGACTATTTCCAATCTCATTTGCAAACCCTCCGTTTACTGACTGTTGATTCATTACAAAATCAACAGCCTCATCAAAAAATTCTGGTTCTTCTCCAAGCAGTCTTAGAGCCTCAACTCCCCTTCTTGTATGAATAAGTGTTGAATCCCAGAAAATTCCTGCTTGTCTATTTGTCTGATAACCAAACCCACCATCAAAATTCTGGTGGTCTTTAAGGTATGAAACTACTAATTCCCTATTTGGAATCTGAGCTCCTAAAACATCTAAAGAATAAACTACATCATATGTTGAGGAAACATCAGCATCTGATTCTTTAAGTGATGATCTAAAACCACCATTACCATATGTCAGATCCATAACCTGGAGTTTTCCTAAAAACTCAATAGTCTCTGTCTTGTTTGCAATATCAACCCCTAATAGTTTAAGTGTTCTGAGTGCGAATTTTGTAGAACCTGCCTTTGATCTGTCACTATCCCAGTCACCATAACCACCATCAGGATTTCTAAAACTATATATTTTTCTCTCAAAATATTTCTTTTCATCATTACTCAACTCGTTTATTTTTCCTGTCTCTGATAAAATTGAAATATGATAATACACATCATCCAATGAATTATATGCATTCTCTTCAATATTCTGCGAACTCTGCATAAATTTGAAAGATACAGTTGGTTGCAGGTCTAACTCAGGAGTAAGAGAAATGTGAGCAGCTAACACATTTACAAATGAAAGTAAAAAAACAATCACTAATAACATTATTTTTCTATTTATTAAATTCAACATACTTAGAAAGCAAAAATGCCATTTATAATATTTTTTATTATATATGAGTGAGTATTGTCTATTTCCACTCATCTTCCGCTTTGTTCCGCTTATTTTCACATCACTATTATATACTGTTCCAACCATAACCTACCACAAAGCAAACACTTTGGGAGGCAACAAGATGAACATAAAAAAAATATTCATGCTATTATCAATTGCAATTGTGAGTGTATTTTCAATCTTCACAGTAATGGCAGAAAATGAAACACAAGATATGAATCAAACTCAGATTCAGAATCAGACATTAATTAATCAAACAGTTGACTTAAATGAAACTCAAGAAACTAATCAAACTCAGATTAATCAAAGTGATGATTCAATTAATGAAACAATCATTGATGAGGGTGATGTTAAAGTATTAAGTTATTCTTATGGAGCTCAGGTAAGATTAGAGCAGCTTAAAAATTCAATTGAACTAAAAATTGAAAATGCTAATGAGATAATTGAAGAAATAGAAGCTGACGAAAACTCAACTATTAACACTTCAGGATTAAATGAAATAGTTGATGGGTATGAATCATTAATAACTCAAATTGATGATCTTGACATGAACCAGAGCAGTGATGTACTTGCTCAAGAATATGTTGAACTAAAAGCTATTGCAATAGATCTGACTCAGGAATTCAGAATATTAGTAAAGGATTACTTTTCTGAAGTAAGAAAAGAGCAATTAAGAGAAAGATTTGAATACAGAAAGCAAATCAGAGTAACTATGAATGATGAACTCCATAAATACAAAAACAGATACATGGCTCAGGTTGTTCAAAGGAATTTAAATAGATTGGGATTAAGTGATGATGAATTACTTGCACAAGTTCAGAATGGAACTCTTACAAATCAGCAGATAAGAGACAGACTAAGAGATAAGCTTCAGAACATGACACATGAACAGATAAGGGAATCGGCTCAGGCATTTAGGGAAGACAAGATTAAGTCCAATATCGAAAGAAATGAAATACTTTCTAAGTACAGAAAGAATGCTCAGGACATTGTTGAGGAAAGAGGCAATATGAGAAACGAGAGAAACATGAACTCAAGAGGCAATGGAGACATCCAGAACAGAGGTTCTGGAAACAGTGGTTCTGATGCCACAGGAAACTTGAACACAGGAAGAAGTTCAAATTCTGGAAGTTCTTCCTCTTCTGGAGGAAGCAGTTCAGGAGGTAGGGGAGGAAGGAATTAAACTCTACTTTCTTTAAGGGGAAAATAAAATGAAACTAACTAAAAAATTATTATCAGTAGTTTCAGTTATTCTAGTTCTAATTCTAATTATATTTAGTGGCTGTTCAAAGCAGGAAATTATTTCTTCTGAAAATCCAGTAATAATTCCTGATACATCTTCTGACAATCAAAATGCAAATGATGATATAAATCAGATTGACGAAGAAATTGGGGAGGAAATCCATTACGCTTACGCTCAGGATGATTATGTTGAGATCGGCGAATTAATTTAATTTAATTTTTTTAATTTCCTCTTCACTAAAAGTCAAAAACAACAATCTCATTCTTTGAACCAACCCTAACAACAGGCCCCCATGTTCCTGTTCCAGAACTCACATACAATTTCATATTCTCAACATCAAACAAACCATAAACATAATCGTATCTCAATCTAACTAGAAAATTAAATGGAAAAATCTGACCTGCATGAGTATGTCCTGCAAGCATCAAATCAATTCCTCTTTGAGCAACATCATCAATTTGATCTGGCTCATGGTTAAGCAAAACTGTGTACTTTGAATAATCCACATCAAACCCATCAACTACCTCTCCAATTTTTACACTAGGACTTCTAGCCCCACTACTCATTCCCTTGTAATAATTAATGCCAACAAACTCCAAATTCTCAAAACTAGCAACCTCATCATCAAGAACAATCAACCCATTAGTCTCATAAAAATCTCTATAAGCTTTTCTTGCATAAGCCTCATGATTTCCATAAATGTAATACACAGGCACATCAAACTTCTTCAAAGAATCCAAATCCTCAACAGTAACATGTTCGCTATCAATAAGATCACCAGTAATAACAACAACATCAGGGTTAAGTCCAATAGTTCTATCCACAATCTTTTCTAAAAATTCAGGACTCCTAGAGCCAACATGAATATCTGTCAGTTGAACCATTCTAACATCAGATACTTTTGAACTATCGATATCAACAGTTTTCACATCTAATTGATTTGCATTCCAAACTCCATAAGAAAAAAACACAAATAAAACACCAACTATAACAATCAATCCAAGCTTTAAGTTCTTCAACTTCAAAACTCTAAACACAACATCAACAATTAATACAACAAAAAAACCAACAAACAAAATTGTCTGAACATAAAACATTACAACTCCAAAAAACTCAAAGCCTGTAAAATATCTCAAAAACATAAACAGGATCGTTGTAAGAAAAACTCCCCCAGTTACATAAAAACTCTTTCTCAATCCATCCCATTTTGCATACTTAAATGTAGTATGAATTACATACCAATCAAAACAAAAAAACATTCCAAAAAACAAAACAGGTAATATAAATTCCAGCATACCTTATACATCAACTCAATCATTTATTAAGTTGATGTTGTCTTTTTCTAAAGTTAATATTATAAATTACTTTTTATTTGCTTTTTACATGTTAAAAGGGAAATCTCTGACTTATAACTTGTGTTCCATGATTGCAAACACTCCTCTTCCTACAGATTTTTCTTTCAAAGAAAGCCATGATTCATATTCTTCAAACGGAACATTAATAGGACATATTGTTGAACAATATATCAATTACTGGTTAACTAATTCTTTTTCTCAATTTAATAGAATTTATTCTGAACAGGATTACTTATTACAAAGATATGCATTATTCGATAAAACACAAATCTCTTTTCCTCTAAATCAAGACATTTCAATCTCAAAAATAGATGACTCAACTCATTTCATAAGCTTTGATGGACTTTATTCTTATGCAGATGGGAGAATAGCAGTTCCTATTGAAATTAAATCTGGGAATTTGAATGGATATTTAAATCATCTTAAAACTCAAGTAATTCCTTTTTTCAATTCTTATGTTCATTCAGTTTTTATTACAATGAAATCAGATTCATATGACAGAGTAATAAAAAGACTATATGAAATAGTAAATGAACATCCAAAGATTGGATTTATTGACATATCCGATATTACTTTTAAAACAAAACAATTTTACAATCAGATAAATGGTCTTGAAAAAAATATTGAACCTCCTTTTAAGACTCCTGACACTAAAAGAACATTCATCTGCAAAGATTCAGAATTAGAACCAAAACCTAGACAAAAGCAAAAAAAGAAAAAACCTTGGAGAAGATAATTTCATTCACTTCTCAACATGCAGTCACTTCATTTCATTACATTCGGCACACTGCGTTTTATTCTGAACGCAGTGCATCAACAGGACTCAGTTTAGAGGCATTAATGGCGGGAATCAGACCAGAAACCATTCCAATCATAACTGAGACAATAAGTATCATAAAAACATTGCTCCATGTAACCAAAGTAGTCATTCCAGCAGCGCTAAGACCCATTGAAAGCAAAGCTCCAATTCCAACTCCAAGCAAACCACCAACTAAACCAATCAAACCTGAATTCAAAACAAAGATAATCAAAACATCCGCATTACGAGCGCCAATTGCCTTCATAATCCCAATCTCCTTAGTTTTCTCTAAAACTGATGTAAACATTGTATTTGCAACACCAACAGCACCAACAATCAAACTAACACCAGCAATTGCAGCCAAAAAAGTAGTCATTGTAGATAAAAACTCACTCCTCATAGATGCAAGTGCAGCATTTGAAGTAATGGTAAAATCCTTGTTGTTCTCATTTACATGACGAGTATTCATCAATTTCAAATCAATCTTCTCAACAATCTCATCCAATCTCTCCTCATCTGCAATCTTAATCTGCAAAGAATCATAAACATCTCTTTGCTTATCTTCAAGAACGCTATAAGCCTCACTTATCGGCATGTAAACAGTAGTTCCACCATCCTCTAAAATACCAACAACTCTGTACCCTCTTCCTTCAATAATCAGCATTTGATTAATGCCAAGCTCTCTTTCAAAATAATCAGTTGAAAGCCTCTCTCCAATCACAATCACATTAGAATCAGAACCCGTAAGATATCTTCCTTCCAAAATATCAGTAGTCTCAAAAATACTATAAACTCTAGGGTCAACTCCCGTAACTGTAACAGAACCTTCTCCTCCTTGATAATACACATCACTTCTCCCTGAAATAATAGTATTAACCTCTTCAACATCACTAACAGACTTAATTGCTAAAACATCTCTTCGAGTAATTTCATCTTCCTCTCCATCTTGAGTTGCACTAGTTCCACTATCCCTGTCTCTTCCAGGCCCAAAACTAGCAACAGTAAATCCAGGAGTAATAGTTACAATATCTCCTCCAGTAGAATCAAACTGAGAATTAATTTCTGCCTCCATTCCATCACCGATTGACAAGATAGCAATAACTGATGCAACTCCAATAACAATTCCTAAAATCGTAAGCCAAGACCTCAATCTAGAATGGAGCACCATATTCAATGCCATCCGAAAACACTTATGTAATTTCATTTATTCAACCTCAAAAAATGAATTTAATTTTTCTTCTTTTTCCTCATTACCTTGTAAGCAACAATTCCTACAATTAAAATCAAAATGAAATAACCTGTATACTTTGCATATGTCACTACATTTGTAATTCCTGAAGACATTGAACCCATTCTTCCTGTCCCGCTTCCAGGAACTCCTGTTTTAACAGAAGTTGAATTTGTATTAACATCAGATGAAATTTCAACCTGCTTTTCAACAGTAACTCTTTGTCCCATGGTATTTGTATAATCAATATTAAAAACAGCGCTTGAACCGCCAATTGAAGTCAAATCAAAACTAATAGTAGTATAATCACCCTTATTCAAATTTCCAATAATCTCAGAATTAGAGCTTCCAAGTTTCCAACTATCTTGGGAAGGTACTTTAATAGTTACAGACTCAGCATCATTAGCTCCAATATTTGAAACTGTAAATGCATACTCTCCTCCTGAGACTTCACTAAAAACCAAATCAAAATCAGTATTTCCACCAACATACATTCCAGCTGTTGTTGTTGATGTAACAGCAGATGATGAAAGAGAATCTTCATAATTTACTTTCAAAGTAAGCTTGTACAAATCAGCCTCAGCCCCAGAACTAGCAATCATATCAAAAGGCACATCAATACTCTCTCCAACTGCAATCTCTTTAATATAAACCGAATTGTCAGCTCCAATTGCCAAAATAACATCATCCTCATCTTCCCATGAAAAAATAATATCTTTTAAATCTGAACTACCAACATTCTTCAACTTGAATGTAACAGTTTCCTTTTGACCTGGAGTTAAAAATGACTTGTCAATACTAACAATCTCAACACTCTCCTTAGTTTTAACATCAACGCTAATAGTATGTTCTGTAACTGTTGAAGGTGAGTTCTCACTGTACTCTTTTAGAACAATATCATAACTTCCAGCAGAAATATCAGAATCAACTCTAACCCTGAACTTTACAATCTGCAAATTACTTCCATCATTATTTGCTGCCTGAACAACTCCAATTTTTTGAGTACTATCAGAAATAACAGTAAAAGGATACTCATCATCAATTTCAATAATGACATTAGATGCAGAAGAATATCCAATATTCTCAACTCCTACTCTAAGCTCAACAATATCACCTGCAACAACAGGACTTGGGTCTTGATTAACCAGACTTACTTGAATGTCAACCAAATCATTAGTTGCTCCGCTAACTGATGAAAACGAAAGTGTAATCATCAAAACTGACATAACTATTAACTTAATAATATTAATTAATTTCATTTTTTTATTTACTTATTTTAACTTCTTTTGACTTTGAGAGATAATCTTTAATAATCTCTCCATCTTTTAATTCAACAATTCTTGATGCGTACTTTGCAAGATTGAGGTCATGTGTAATCATAATCACAGTTTTCCCATTATCTCTCCACAATCTATGCAAAATCTCAAGAACATTTTTTCCAGTAACACTATCAAGAGCTCCAGTTGGCTCATCTGCCAAGATAATATCTGGGTCAGCAGCAAGACACCTTGCAATACTTACTCTTTGTTGTTGTCCACCACTAAGCTGAGAAGGATAATGATTCTTCTTATCATCAAGCTTTACCATATTTAGAACATTTTCAACTCTTTTGTCAGCTTCTGTATCAGGAACTTCTTGCAGTTCAAGTGGCAACTTTGCATTTCCAAAAGTAGTAAGAGTTGGTAAAAGATTGTATTGTTGAAAAATAAAACCCACACTCTTTCCTCTAAGTGTTGAAAGGTCAGATTCTGATAATTTATCAATATCTTCACCTTTCAGAAAAATTCTTCCCTTTGATGGTGTGTCCAGACATCCAACAAGATTCATCATTGTTGACTTACCTGAACCTGATGCTCCAATAATTGCAACAAATTCTCCTTCATGGATTTCAAGAGAAGTGTTCTTCAAAGCAGGAACATCAACTTCTCCCATTCTGTAAACCTTCCAAACATTTTCTAACTTTACAATTGGGATGTTTTTTGATTTCATTTTTATACTATTAATTTGACAAGACTTATAGTCTTAGATAATCCATGAATTCAATTATTTATAAACAAAATGTATCTCAAGTATATACTTTTACTTCTTTTTGTTTATATACAACTTACACCATAGTATTTCTAAGTGATACCAAAGCAGGTACACTCTAGAAAAAGAAAAATGAACAAGAAAAAATTAATAGGAACAATAGCTATAGGAGGTTTAATCCTAAGTGCCCCTTTGGCAGCCTTTGCATACAAAGGTGGATTTGATACTGAAGATAGATTTAATTCTATAAATGAAATTGTTGCTGATGAAGATCACATTGAATTCATGAAGCAATCAATTGAACTTCAAATTGACCAAGCAAATACACTAATTGAACAGCTTGATGATACTAGTGATGAGCAAAAAGAAGAACTTGAGCTAATCATTAAGGAATATGCAGAACTAGAAGAATTCCTTGAAAGTGTTGATATAAATGAAGCAACAGCAGACGAACTAAGAGATGCTTTCTTTGAGGTAAGGGAAACTCAGCACGATTTATCTCATCAGATTAGAGATATAATTCAAAGCTCATTTACAATAGAAGAAAGAATCGCATTAAGAACTGAACTTCAGACTCAGATGGATGCATTAAGAGAAGAATATGGTATTGAAAATCTTGGTCATATGAGGGATGAATTCAACAGAGGTGAGCCAAGAATGATGATGCCTTTTACGATTGATGAACTTGCTCTAATTGATGAGGAAATTGCTCAATCATATGAAGATGGTTCTATCACTTTAAGAGTTGCTCTTGACATGGCAAAAGAAAAGCTTGATGCAATGGACGATGATGCTAGGGAAGAACTCTTATCTCAAATTAGAACTAATCATCTAACAGAAATGCTAGAAGAAATTAATGAAACTTATGCTCAGCAATTCGCAAACGGAGAACTTTCAGAAGATGATGCTCTTAACCTTATTAGAGAAAATCATATTAATGAATTTGGTTCAGCCAGATCTGATTTTCACAGAGGAGGGCACAAAGACCAAGGAATGGGCATGATTAATTAACCATATTAAATTTCATCTCTAAACATTTTTAACATTATAATCCTTATTCTTATTTTTGAAAATATGCCTAATTATAAAATAAATCATCAGCAAGGCAATAAGTATTCCTGAAATATCTTGAAGAAGTGAAAACAACACTTCCCAGAAATCCCTGAAAACAAAACCAACAAGTCCGAAAAGCAAAACATAAATACTTTCACAAATGAAATTGAACAAGGCAAATTTCTTAACATCATATTTCTCAATTCCTAGCAGGTAATTTGTAACTGGCGCTCCTCCAAGAAGAATTGTTCTAGTCATGAAAATGGAATTGAAGCTGTTTCTTGAAATCATCTTTGAAGTGCTCTCAATTACCCCATTCAATCCAAACTTGGAAGAAATAAAATCAAGAGGTCTTCTTCCATATCTGTGTCCTATATAATATGCAAGAAGGTCGGCAAGCATCAAAATACTTCCTAGTGCAATAACAAATCCAAAAAAAGTATAAAAACTATCATAAGAAGAAGTAATCAGCATAATAAAAAAAGTAAGTCCAAGTGGAATTCCCAATTGCGTAAAAAAAGGTAAAATGTAAACTGCAGCCTCAATATAATCAGAAATAAACTCTTCAAAACTAATCATTTTCTTGCAATCTCATTCAACCTTGAAACAACTTCTGCGCAGTCTAAATCTTCAGAATTGCACAAATCAGTCAATGGTTCTCTCATATCTGTCTTTGAAATTTTCTTGCCAAAAATCGACTCAAAATCCTTATTGGTTATCTTAAAATTCTTCTCAATCATATTAGGACTCATCCAGTCCTCAATTTTAACATTCTTGCCATCCTTTGCAATAATGTCTTTCATCTTGAAAAACTGATCCTTGTGAGAAAGAAAATTATTCACTTTGAAAACTAAAAAGAAAATCAATAAAACAAGAACAGCAATCAGAATGATATTTCTAATGATATGATTATTCTTGTTCTTTTTAACCATAAATTAAACTGATGTTTCATCTATTTATAAATTCTGCTAAATAGTATACCACAAGTCCACTTTATTTATAAACTAATAAATATAGAATATACTTAATGAACATAAGAATCAGAACAGTTGTTCAGCTATTTGCATACTACATCCTGCCTGCAATCATAGTTGGAAATGCAATAATACATTTGTCAGGAGTCTTCATAGAACACTCAACTAGAGAATTGGGAAACTATGCATTCTTTTTACTAATTGTAATTCTAATGATAAAACCCCTATGCGTTTTATTTCCAGCAAAATACAGTAAATTCAATATATTCAAGAAAATACTTCCCTTCAGAAGAGAACTTGGAGTCCTTGCATTCTGGATTGCAATCACACATTCAATTGGAATGATTTACTTGTACGTACTTGAGAACTATGGTTCTTTATTAGTAATGTTTGACCCTGCTCAAACAATGCTATTTACAGGATTTATAGCATTTATTGGAATGTTCATACTTGGAATAACCTCAAACAAGCTATCAACAAAACTGCTTAAAACAAACTGGAAAAAACTTCAGATGCTAGCATATCCTACTTTAATATTTGCTGTAGTCCATAAATCTTTAGCCGAGCATGGAGAAATGGGAGCTTACGTCCTACTGGGTATTTATACAATATTAAAAGGATTTGAAATATACAAACTAAAAAAAGACAAGAAAACAAAGCAGGAATGTGAAGAAATTACTTCAACTCCATCACCTTTATAAATAAAAATAAACAAATTAAAATAAAAAATGATACCAAGAGAACTGCCATTCAGACACATTGAACCCATGTTCCCACAAATAGAGATACTTGGATTTTTGATAATAATAGTATGCAGTTTTCTTATATATTACAAAACAAAAGAATTTTATGAGCTGTCAAACCACAAAGGAATTAAATTCTTCAGAAAAGCATTTCTTTACTTTGGAATTGCTCAGATTTTTGGACTTTTATCTTACATATCTCATTTCTACTTCTTTGGGCCTGAGGAGATTCTAGAAGGTAGAGACATAATTCCATTCTTGCTCTTAAGTAATCTTATTGGTGTATTTTATCTATACGCATCACTTTATTCAAAAAAAATCAAGCATGAATGGCCTTGGATATTTGGAATATTTGTAATTGTCATACTCTCTTTGATAATAGACTTCAGACTAGTATTTGCTTTAATGACAATACTATTCATAATTCTCGGAATACTATCATATCACAGATACTCTGAAAACAAAAAGAAAAAACACCAGTTTTCACAAATATATCTTATTTACATGCTTTTAATGCTTTACTGGATTACTCAGACTATGGGTGCAAGAGTAATGTTTACATTAGGACTTGCAAAAGAGACTATTGTTATGATTGGAGCTGCAATATTTGTGTACATAACATTCAGGGTTATGAGTAAGTTAAGATTAAAGTAGAGAAATGGTTCAGAAAAGAGACAGGCTTGAAGTAATATATGACATATTGAAAATAATAAGAACTAATAATAATTCTATAAAGCCAACTCCACTTCTAAGATTCTCAAATCTCTCATTCAATTCATTCTCAGAATACGAAAAAGAGCTTTTATCAAAAGATTTCATAAAAATAATTGAAGACAAAAAGCACAGAAAGCATTACACCCTAACAGACAAAGGATTCAATTATTTGGACAAATACAAATTAATTAAAGGATTTATTGATGAGTTTGAGTTGTAATTACTTAAAATAACCTACTTGAAATAACAAACTCTGAAATATTTCATCTTTTATTTTTTTATTCTCAATAATTCCAAGTTTTTTAATCAATCTTATTTTATCAATAGTTTTTATTTGATGAGACAAAATTATTGACTCCTTATCTAAATTTGAAAACTCTTTTTTTAGTAAAACTTCATTAGGATAAATAACTCTATTTTCTTTTTTTGTTGTTATAGGCAAAATATTTATTATTGGGAGAATTTCATTGATATTGTCTTCACTAATTACTAAAACAGGTCTTGTTCTTCCTTGCTCACTTCCAATTACTGGATCAAGATTTGCCAAATAAATTTCCCATTGCAAAGCTTTCATTTTATTCAAAATCTATTTTTGTAAAATCTTCTTGAATTTTTCTAATATCTTCTAAAAATAATTCATCATTTTTTGCTTTTTTCATTAATTTTAATTTCTCTTGAAACTTTTCTTTCTTAAAACCTAAAAAATCTTCTAATTCATACTTAGAGATATTAACAGAACTTTCCATAATTATTATTGTTATTCTTAATTTATAAACTTAACTTCAAATTCTAAAACTTTATAATTTATCTCAAATTATTTTAATTTATGTCAAAAGTCTTCATTAAAACATACGGTTGTTCATTTAACCAGTTAGACTCTCAGATAATGGCCTCAAACCTGAAAAACTCAGGTCATTCTATAACACAAAATGAAGACGAAGCCGACCTTGTTATTGTAAATTCATGTTCTGTAAAAAATGGTTCAGAAACCAAATTCTTCAATGATATTCAAAGATTAAAAACTCAAGGCAAAAAGATAATAGCATCAGGTTGCGTGCCACAAGCCGAGCAATCATATCTAAGCACAAAATTAAAAGACATCTCGACAATTGGGACAAACAACCTATCAGACATAGAATTTGTTGCAAAGCAGACTTTAAAAGGCAATATTGAACATATTCTAAATAAGACAACAAAAAGACCTAACGAATTTGAAAGACTTCAAGCAGAAAAAATAAGATTAAATACATCGCAAAAATCAGATAACAACTTAGTAGAAATAATTCCCATCAATGAAGGATGTCTTAACACTTGTTCATTCTGTAAAACAAAGCAAGCAAGAGGAAATCTTTTCTCATATTCTATAGAAAACATCAAAGAAGTAATGCAAAAAGCAATAGAGAATGGAGCAAAGGAAATCTACTTAACATCTCAGGACACAGGATGCTATGGATTTGATATTGGAACTAACCTTCCAAACTTGCTAAAAGAACTGCTAAAAATTGAAGGTGATTATAAAATCAGAATTGGAATGGGAAACCCAAATCATTTCAAGAAAATTATTGATGAAGTACTAGAAATAATGAAACAAGATGAGAGAGTTTACAGGTTCCTTCACATTCCTCTTCAATCAGGATCAGATAGAATACTAACTGAGATGAGAAGAATGTATCATCTAAAAGATTTCACAACAATTCTTAACAAGGCAAAGCTCTCTATTCCAGACATTACTATAGCAAACGACATAATAGTTGCATATCCAACAGAAACAGATAAAGAATTCAATATGACTCTAAAAGCTATAAAAGGAACAAATGTACTCAATTTTTCCAGATTCTGGCTAAGACCAAAAACACCAGCAGAGAAAATGTATTCAAAACAAGATTTCATTGATGGCCTTGAATCAAAAAGAAGAGCAAAAATATTAAAAGAAGCCTTCCAGAAGCAAGCCCTTGAATATAATAAAAAATGGATTGGATGGCAAGGAGAAGCTCTTATATCAGAAAATGGAAAACAAGGAACAGACACTTTCATTGCAAGAAATTTATATTATAAGCACATAGTTCTCAAAAATAATGGCAAAGCTAAATTAGGAGATAAAGTGAACATTAAAATAACATCAGTAAAAGACTTTGACTTTATTGCAGAAATAATTGAATGATTTTTATTCAACTTTATAGAATTCTTTATACCAATCCCAGAAAATCTTCATACCATCAGCAAGCTTCGTCTTTGGCTCATATCCCAACAATTCTTTCGCTTTTGATATGTCAGCATAAGTAATTGAAACATCTCCTGGCTGCATAGGCATTTGATTAATCAAAGCCTTCTTACCCACAGTTCTTTCAATGGTCTCAATAAACTCATTCAATGTAATGGGTGTGGAGTTTCCAAAATTGAAAATCTCATAGCCCAGTGGCTTGTCAATTGCCTTTACAAATCCGTCTGCAAAATCTCCAACATATGTATAATCTCTTTTAGTTGAACCATCACCAAACTTCTTGATTGGAGTTCCCTCATTAATCCACTTTGAAAATAAAAACGGAGCCATATCAGGCCTTCCTCTTGGCCCGTAAAGTGTAAATGGTCTTATAACATTAACATTAAGACCATAAAGGTGATGGTATGTGTATGCCATAACCTCTGTTGAAACCTTAGTTGCAGCATATGGGGAAATTGGTTTAGTAACATCCTCATCTTCCCTAAAAGGAACTTTTGACCTATCACCATAAACTGAGCTTGAAGAAGTCAGAACAAAATTCTTCACATTGAATCTTTTGGCAAGCTCAAGTAGATTAAGTGTTGCTTGAATATTTGAATGCTCGTAAATAAATGGATCTTCAATTGAAGGACGAACTCCTGCTCTTGCTGCAATATGACCTACATGAGTTGGCTTCCATTCCTCAAAAATCTTTTCAAGCAAATCAAAGTCTGCCAGATCCTGTTTGTAAAAATGAAAATTTTCATACTTTGACAAAATCTCCAAATTATGCTCTTTCTGTTCTAAACTGTAATAATCATTAACCTCATCAACTCCAACAACAACATCTCCTCTTTGCAAAAGCATCTCACTAACATGTGAGGCTAGAAAACCAGCAACTCCTGTAATCAAAACTATTTTTTGTTCCATTTAAATAATACCTGTATTCTATTTTAATAAATATTTCCTTCCTATTCCTACATAATTGAACCCGTATGAATTGGCAATTTTTGGAATCCATCTGTTTCTCAAATCAAACAAATCATTTCCTTTCATTTCTTCTCTTAGTCTTTTAAAATCTGGAGAATCAAAATTAGACCATTCTGTCATCAAAACAAGAGCATCAGCATTTTTTACTGCTTCATATTGTGAATTTACAAAAGTAACTTTATCTCCAAAAATTTCTCTAGCTTTTTCATCCTTTGGATCATAAACCACAACTTGAGCACCTCTGTTCAGAAGGCCAGTAATAATAGGAATTGAAGCAGCATCCCGCATATCATCAGTTTTTGGTTTGAAAGTAACTCCCCACATTGCAATTCTTGGATTGGGTATCTCTTTTAAAAAGTCTCCAACCCTATCTCCCAAATAATTTTTATGAGCTTCATTGGATGCATGTATCTGGGATAAAAGCAAAGGATTGTATCCATCTTTTTGGGCTTGTGAAACGATTCCCTGTATGTCTTTTGGAAAACAACTACCACCATAACCAGGAGATGGGAAAAGGAACTTGTAACCAATTCTTGAGTCTTCACACACCATTCTCCTGATAATATCAGCATCAGCCCCTTCAGTTACATCAGCAATTCTTGCAAATTCATTTGCTGAGGCAACCCTTAAGGCAAGCTGTGTATTAGCTTCCAATTTTGCAAGTTCAGCATCAACTGGACTTCCTCTGATAATTCTGTCATTTGTAATATTAAATGGATGATAAAGCTCTTCCATAAGTATAAAAGCCCTATCTGAATTAGTTCCTATGATAATTCTGTCTGGTTTTGCAAAATCCCTAACTGCAGTTCCTTCAGCCAGAGTTTCAGGATTGGAAACATAATCCCATTGCAAATCAGGATTATCTCCAATTTCATCAGCAATAACTTTTGAAATTAATTTGTAAGTTCCCTGAGGTACTGTTGATTTTCCAACAATAACCTTGTATCCTTTGCTCTTTTTTAGTGCTTTTCCAACATCTTCTGCTGCTCTTATCAAAAATTCAAGATTAAAAGACCCATCTTCACATGATGGAGTATTCACTCCAAGAAAAATGGCATCAGCATCTTCAATTTTATCATTTATATCTGATGTGAACTCTATTCTTCCGTCTCTTCTGTTCTTGGCAACAAGCTCCTCAAGTCCTGGCTCAAAAATATGTATCTTCCCAGAATTAAGCATATCAACAATTTTAGGATTTTTGTCAACACAAACTACATTATTTCCCCTATCAGCAAACAATGTTCCTGTAACAAGCCCTATGTACCCAGTTCCAATCATTGTAATATTTACCACATTAGTTTTAATTAATTTTAGATATATAAAAAGTTCTTTTAAAAAATTAATACAAAACAAAAAACATCTTAATTATTTTTTATATTTGGCATATTTTTATAAATAATTAATAAGTATATTATTACTATGACAGATGATTTAAAAATTAAAGATAAAAAATTATTAATCTCATTATTTTTAAATTCAAGAAAAAGTAATAGACAACTTGCAAAAGATATTAATCTATCAAAAGAGACAATAAGTTCAAAAATTTCAATTTTAGAACAAAAAGAATATATAAAATCTTTCTCATTAAAAACCAATTATGCAAAATTGAGATACAAGGAAATCAACTTATACATTAGATTAAGAAATGCAAGTCCAAAAATAATTGAAGATATGACAGAATATTTTATTAACCATAAAAATTCAACTTGGGTAGGAAAATCTTTTGGAAGATATGATTTTAAGATTGCCCTAATACTTAAGAACATAGATAAAATCCATTCAATTATTGCAAAAATACATGAAAAATTCACAAAAGAGATTGAAGATATCAATTATTTATATGTAATGGATAAATTTAAAGCCTCATCAAAATTATTTTTAGAGAATATGTTTGGAAAAGAACTCTTATTAAGTTCAACAACATTTGAAAATATTAATTCAAACATAAAAAATAATGAAATAATAAATTTAGATCAGATTGACAAGGATTTATTATACTACTTTTCTCAAAATCCAAAGCAACCTTATGCAAATCTCACAGAAAAGTTAAACCTTACAGCAGAAGCAATTAAATACAGAATAAGCAGACTTGAAAAACAAGGAATTATAACTGGTTATAGCATTGTTCTTAATGGAAATGCTTTTGATAAAATATGGGCTGTAGCATTTCTAAATATAAATCCAAAAAAGATTGAAAAATTTAAAGATTATTTAAAAAAACAGGATTTCCTAAGTAATTATGTAGAAACAATAGGTAATTGGAATTTTGCAGTTCAGTTCTTTGCTAATAATATAAAAGAACTCAATGAACATCTAAATATTATAAGATACAAATTCTCAGAAGATATACAAAATTTTGATTTCATAATACTTTTTGACAAAAATGTGTATAAATTTCCTAGACTTCCGGAATGTATAATGGAATAATAAAAAGGTTTATATAAATCAAAATCAATAATACATACAATATGTTTGAGTCAATACTGTTTGGAAAAGGCAAAAGATTCATTATATTGAATACTATGGGATTGACATTTCTCATAACAATCGTAATCGGGCTAATAAATAATTCGATTGGTTCTGTATCTTTATTCTTAGTAGCATTGATTTCTCTGGCACTTTCATATCCTGTTATAAGTTATGTTAAAGGCATGGATAGAAGAGAAATTGATAGTCTTGAAGAAAAAACCTTTTTTCAAAGATATGAAAAGGAAATAGTGGTGTTTATAGGAATTTTCTTGGGATCTCTTTTTGCATTTTATATTTTGGATTCTACTGATTTAACCTCAGACTTCACTTACGAACAACAATTTGCAAACTCAGCTTCAGGTATGTCAATTTTTTCGGAAAACTCATTCTTTACAATCTTTGCAAATAATTTCAAAGTAATGGTATTGACATTCATAATCAGTTTTTTCGTTTTCTCTGGACTTTTATTTGTAATACTTTGGAATGCATCCATTATTGCCTTTTACTTAAGCTCTTTTGAATCACATAAAGTGGCATTAGTATATGGACTAATAATTTTTTCCCATTCAGTGCTTGAAATTGGTGGGTATATTTTGGCAGGACTTGCTGGAGGATTACTCTCACATAGACTATATATTGCAATTCAATCAAGACATTATTTTGTTGAAAACGAATTTGGAAATTTGGAAAAAAGAAAAGACAGGAGAAGTACATTTCAAAAACTTATGAACAAAAGATTAGCCATGGATGTAATGTATCTTCTAATAGCATCCTTTTCATTAATCCTTCTTGGTTCAATCAATGAAGTGTTATAATTTATAACTACTTTTAAATCAAATCTAACTTTTATAAATTTCATCAATAAAAGTTAGATTATGAAAGGAAAATTTCAGCAAAATTTCAATACTATATCCAACTTGTTGATATTAAGTATACTTTTATTTGGAGGAGTAATCTGGGCAGACTCAAATGGAGTCTGGCAAAGAGCTGAGGACATCAGAGCAGGTATTTTTGGAGGAGATGAAGGAGGAGGAGAATTCACATTCAACACAACTCTTAATCTAAACAATAGTGTTTATTATTATGGTAATGAGTTGAATTCAACATTTGTAAATTCCAATGGAGATACTATTTATGGTAATTTGAATGTAACTGGCAATGTTACTATGAACAATCAGCAAGTTGCAACTCAAAATTATGTAAACAATTATGTTTCTACAACTGTTTCAGGAAGTTTATTGTGGAATCAGAGTGGAACTGATATTTATTATGATGCTGGAAATGTTGGAATTAGTACTAATTCTCCTGCTCAGACTTTGGATGTGAATGGAAATATAAAAGCACAACAATTTTGTGATAACACTGGTTGTTATAATATTTCTGATTTTTTATCTGGAGGAGGTTCAAATGTTAAATATTTGTCAGGAAATGCAAATCACGGAGATATTGTTCCAATCCCTTCAGGATTTACAAGAGATCAATGTGATTGGATTGTTTCATTAAGAGCTTCATCTGGAGGAGTTCCAACAGATAATCATAATGTAGTTTATGATATTAGAGCAGATCCAACATCTGGTGCAATTACTTGTAGATTTAGAGAAACTGCTCATGGATATTTTAATAATGCTTGTTCTGTTAATTATCTAACAGTTTGTGAATATAATACAACTAGTGGTGGAAGTGGAGGAGGAACTCCTTCTATTGATATTTATCAGTGTCCAAGTAAAACTTCCTGTGATGATGGGCAAGTTGTAAGTGGTGATTGGGCAAGTTTTGGATGTAATGGACAAATATCTTCAATTTCGACATGTTCTAATAGATGGTGGAATAGTGGAAGTAGAAGTTGTACTAATGCTTGTACATATCTAGGTAAAGTAATGATTCAATAAAATATTTTTTTCTTCTACAATGCCATAAAACTCAGCATTATTTTAACACTCAGATAAATAAATATAGACCACCACAAGAAATTCCAAAGACCACCAAATACAAGTAAACTAAGCATAATACATCCAGTAATAATATCTAGCAGGCTAAACAAATCCCTTCCAGGAATATAAAACATCAATCCTTTCATAATTGCAATAGTACTTCCTGACAAAACCCAAACTGTTCCCATGTATTCATGAAAAAGCAATACTAGGAGTGTGTGAATGTCAACAAGTGCCAGCAAAATTATAATCATAAAAGAAAACTTATGACTTTTTGTTTATATAATTAGTGTTCAATTCAATTATATTCTCCAAACATGGAAATTCACACTTCTCAGACTATCTTTTATAAATACTTTTCTAGTAGTTAAGTGAACAGCACACACACTACATATGGTGCAGTAATAACAAAAACAACTACAATATATTGTGTTTTTCTTAAAAATATTAATCAGTTATGTTTTCACTGACAGTTCTAAGAAAACTATATATACTCTTTTACCTAAAAATTAACTTAATGGCACAACATATAGTGTCACCAACAAAAAAACACTACTAGATATGCTAAAAGATGAACTGTCCATATTGTAACAACCACGAAACCAAGGTAATTGACTCAAGAGAGTCAAAAGACGGCTCTAATATTAAAAGAAGAAGAGAATGTCTTGCATGTGAGAAAAGATTCTCAACAGTTGAGAAAGTATTAAAATTAGACTTGGAAGTAAAAAAATCAAATGGGCAAATAGAAGTATTTAACCTTCAGAAAATCAAAAGATCTCTTCTTAAGGCATGTGAGAAAAGACCTGTGACTTTAGAGCAGATTGAAGAAGTTCTTGAAAAAGTAGTGTCTAACCTAAAAAAATTCGAAGAACCAACCATCCTTACAACAGATGTAGGAAAAATTGTTCTTGAAAACCTAAAGGAAGTTGATGAAATCGCTTTCTTGAAATATGCAATTGTTCACAATAACTATGGTTCTATGAAAGAATTCATGAGTGAGATAGATGATTTGAGTTCCTTTGATGGAATAAGTTACAAGAACAATAATGAAAAAAGTAAAATTAATGAATGAAAATGGGAGTAAGTGTAAATGAAAAAATGAAAACTCAAAAAGTAACAAGAGATAAGTTCTTCAAGAAAATGGAGCAGATGTTTGAACATAAAAGCAAGCTATCCACAATGGTTGACCCTCAAAGGATTAAAAACTACAAAGAAGTATACTTTTATTTATTTGAACAAATTCAGTCAGGAAAACTTCCAACCCACCCTGATTATTTTGGAGGAAATATTCTCGCAAAGAATATTTATGAGAGAAAATACTTCCTAAAAGGTCTTAACTCCTCAGAAACTCTAGAAGAAAAACCAGAAGATGTTTATATGAGACTTGCATCATATATTGCATCTGTTGAGGATACACAAAAACTAAGAGAAGAATATGCATCAAAATTTTATCTGGATTTATATAATGGATATTACTTACCTGGAGGAAGAGTTTTAGCTGGAGCTGGTGACCTATACAGACTAAAAACTCTTGCAAACTGTTTTGTATCCCTAATTGAAAGTGATAACCTTGAAAGTATTTACAAAGCAGCATATGAAGCAGCAAGAACATACTCATTTGGAGGAGGAATTGGAGTTGATATCTCACAATTAAGACCAAAAGGTGCTAAAGTTCACAATGCAGCAGATAATTCAACAGGTGCAGTATCTTTTATGGAACTATACTCCCTAACAACAGGACTAATTGGTCAATCAGGAAGAAGAGGAGCTCTTATGCTTACAATTGATGTAAAACACCCAGATGTTCTTGATTTCATTCATGTAAAGAAAAATCCAAATTGGACAACAAACGAGATTATGGATAGACTAAAATGGTCTAATCAGTTCAATGATGAGCAACTTGCTCAAGCTGAAAAGAACATTATTGAAAACACACAGGTAAGATTTGCAAATATTTCAATCAAAGTTTCTGATGAATTCATGTCAGCAGTTGAAGAGCAAAACCTTTACGGAAAAGACAAAATATTAGTGTATAAAAAGAAAGAAAAAGGAGGTCCTGTTAAAGGAATCTCCGCTGATTCACACAATTATTCATATGGTGTGTCTAAAAAAGATTTGAAAAAATATGAACTTGATCAGCAGTTCAACAATATTGAAGAGTTAAACGCTTATCTTATAGAAAACGATTTTGCACAAATCAAAGCAGAACAATTATCTGATGTAAAAGATAGAGATTTTTATGGAGACTTTGTAATTCAATCAGACAAAGCAGATCATGATCTTGCAATCAGATACTCTGGAGATTATATGACATATTACAAGAGTAAGAATGTTGGTGAAATAAAGGATTTACATAAAGCAAGAGATATCTGGAATGCATTTGTTGAAGGAAACTATAAAACAGCTGAACCAGGATTAATCTTTTGGTCACAAATGTCTAAATACTCTCCTTCAAACTATGTAGGAAAAGAAATTGCATGTACAAATCCATGTGGTGAAGTACCTCTTGAAGATGGAGGAGCGTGTAATTTAGGTTCAGTTAACTTATCCAGAATGGTAAAGCATGGATTTACTAAAGAAGCAGAGGTTGACTGGGATTTACTAAAAAGAACTACAGGAAATGTAACAAGATTCCTTGACAATGTAGTTTGGTGGAATGAAACATTAAATGCTCTTGAAAAACAAAGAGACGCTGCTCATTCAACAAGAAGAATAGGACTTGGAGTTATGGGAATTGCAGATCTATTTTACCAGCTTGGTATGGAATATGATAGTGATGAAGCGATTGCCCTTCTTGAAAAGATTATGAACAACATTGCTCAGAATGCATACAAAACATCAGCCCTTCTGGCAAAAGAAAAAGGAGCAGCACCATGTTATGATTGGGACAAGTACAAGGAAAACCCATTCTTTGTCGAAATTATTGATGAAGAAATAAAAGAACTTGTAGAAGAACATGGAATAAGAAACATTGCAATACTCTCAATTGCTCCTACTGGAACTATCTCAAATGCTATTTGTGGATTTAGAACACCAGATAAGAATTACATGGGAGTCTCTGGAGGTATTGAGCCAGTATTTGCTCCTTTCTATCAAAGAAGATCAGAACAAATGAACCAAGGAGCAGTATACAATGTATTCCATAACACTATTCAGGCATACCTTGACATTAATGGATTAACTGAAAAAGCAAAAGATGCAGATGCACAGGAGCTAAGAAAATTAATTCCTGATTATTTTTTCAAAACTGCTCATTACATAACTCCAGATAAAAGAGTTGAAATTCAAGGTAAGGCTCAAAAATACATTGACCATTCAATTTCATCAACTGTAAACTTAGCAGAAGACATTGACCCAGAAGTAATCTCAGACATTTACTTAAAATCATGGAAAAACGGAGCAAAGGGAATTACTGTGTACAGAGACGGTTCAAGATATCCAATTCTAAGTGTAAAAGGAGAAGAAACTCCATTCCAAAAATTCAAGGACAAAAAGTTCAAAATAAAAGATGGAGAAAGTGAAAAAGTAGTTACAGGAAATGAAGTTCTTGTAACACAGTCAGGAAGACTAACAACAATATATCATGGCCAAAAACTTGGTCTTTTCGGAGGTAACTAAAAATGGAGATTTTAGATTCAGCAGACATAGTAATTGAAGAAGTAGCTCCAATTGTGGAGGAAATAAAAGAAGAAGCAATAGCGCAGCCAGTAAAAGGAGCTGAAACTGGCAAAGCACCAGTTTTAATTCCAAATGAAGGAAAACTTGCAAGACCTGAAGTGGTTGATGCAAAAGTTTACAAACTTAAAAGCAGATTTGTAAAGGAAAACATGTATGTAACTCTAACATATATTAAAGAAAATGAAACCAGTAGACCCTTTGAGATATTCATTTACTCAAAAGACTTATCCAAACTTCCAGAATACACTATGCTTACAAGATTAATCTCAGCAATCTTCAGACACTTTACAAATCCAAAATTCATCCTTAACGAGCTTCAGAGTATTTATGATCCTAATGGAGGTTATTTCATGAAAGGAAAATACATTTACTCTTTCTACTCCGAAATTGCAATGATAATCGAGAGATTCTTCATTGACATTGGATTTATGAAAGGTAAAGATGAAGGATTGGACAACTGGATTGAGCAGGCAAAACAGGCAAATCCAGAAAAGAAAATTGAAGTAAACAACTTTAAGATATGTCCCCATTGTAACCAGAAATCCCTTCAGGTTGATGGTGGATGTCTGAACTGTATCAATCCTGAATGTGGCTACAGTAAATGTAGTTAATTCTAAATTCTTTTTGTAACTATTAGTAGTAACAACATAGCAATATTTATAAATTATATTTTATTCTTATTAAAAGTGGAAAATCAAAATTTATTAATAACTATTGAAAATTTAGTAAAGGCAGGTTCCGTTTTAGGACTATCACAGCTAATTAATAAAGCAAAAAATGCTAATTCAGGTAATCCTGAATTTTTAGACTCAGCAATGAATACTGCGATAAATAATATTGAATATACTCCAAATGAAAAAAGAATTATTTATCTTTGGGATAAGCCAATGCCTGAATATATTGACTTATTTGGAGGAGATGAAAAAAAAGCATATGAATATCAAAGAAAGATGGCTTTGGGAATGATTCAAGGAATAGTACATAGAAAAGAAATTGAATTAAGTCTGATATTAGAAGAAGAGGAAGTAATGAATTATTTAGGATTGGTAAATCCTACATTGCATTAATATTTTTTATTTAGAAAACATATTTTTTCTTATACTTCAAAATAAACTTTATAAATATAAAATTCAAATATTAGTATGAATAAGGATTTAGCAAATTTAATCAAAGAAGCCATGGGAGATTCAGATGATTTTGATCCATATGAATATATGCATAATCCAGATGCAGACGAACTAGCTAGAGCTGCACTAAATTGTATGAGATTAGAGGATTTGGAATTTCATATTAAAAGATATGGTTTAAAGCCATATGAACCAGAGGCAATGTGGTTAAGAAAAATTGGATGTAAGAGTTTTGGAAAATACATCAAAGGAGTAATTGAAGAGTTTGAGGAAGCCTTTCTTGCTTCTTTAAACTCAAAGGATAAAAACAGACAAAAATACCTACTTCAAAAAATTGAGAATAGGATACATATGGCTGAAGAAAATAATAATAGATGTGGATTTAAACCCGATAATTGGATTACAGAAAAAAAAGGATTTATATTAGATTATAAACAAACAGTTAATCTTTCTTAAAATCCCAAACTCTAGGATACTCACCAACATCCATAAAAACCTTGTTTGTTTTAACAAAAGCTCCTTTATTCTTCTTCATAACATCTGCAGACTTCAAATATGCAGTTCCCATTGCAATAAGTTCACCTTTTAATGTAAGCAAAGCAACTTCTTCTCCCATTTCAATATTTTCATCAAGCTTTGAAACTCCCGGAATTGCTAAATCAGAACCTCTGGAGACACTATCAACTGCACTGTCTCTAACATAAACTCGTCTAAAATCAACAAGAACGTCCTCCATAGGTCTTATATATTTACACAATTCTTTCTCATATTTCTTAGGATCTTTCTTATACAAATCATACAAATTCCTTAGCTTGTCCAAACTAATAATATTATCTTCTTCCCTAAAAGGCCCAGCCTTTGTTCTTCTAAGTTCAACCATCTGTCCTCCAATTCCTAAACTCTCTGCCATATCTGAACAAAGCTTTCTAATATAAGTTCCATGCTGGCAGCCAACTCTAAATAATACATTTTGTCCATCATCCTTAACATCAAGCAAATCAATATAATATATTGTTCTTTCTCTTTCCTGTCTCTTAACAGCTGAAACAACTGGAGGAGTCTGTTTAATAGTTCCAGTAAATTTTTTCAAAACTTCTTCAATCTTGTCTTTAGAAACAGATTTATGCAAATACATCAAACATACATACTCCTTATTTGACTTAAGCATGTATTCCATTAAACGAGTAGCTCTTCCAAGTCCGCAAAGCAAAACTCCAGTAACCTTAGGATCAAGTGTTCCTGAATGTCCTGCCTTTTCAATACC
>JBNKLP010000014.1:0-35235 GCA_050292425.1 Candidatus Nanoarchaeia archaeon
AAAGACGTTAATCTGGTAATAGTCGTAGCTGTACCATGCGTTAAACAGGAAAAAAAGCAGACCAAGAAGCGACGCTCTTGATTTAAGGATCTCCGAGAAATTTAATGATTTCATGAGGTTAATAACCTTATTTGTGTTTTTGTTTCTTCTGAAAAGTATTGGTTTGGTTTCATATAATTAGTTGGAATTTGGTATTTAAAAAGTAATGTTTTTTAAGAATTGAATTTTTCAATAGAGAAGGAAATTCCACTAATGATGATTAATGAGTTTAAGTATAATAGGATCATTGGATAGAATTCTTGAATTGACATTCCAAATAATGTTACCAAGAAAAGTAGGTCCAAAAGAACTAATTCAATGTACCATGTAATACCTGTGCTAAGTCCTTTTTTGAATGTAATTTGTTTTGTGTTCTTTATCCAAAGGTAAATTGCTATTGTGAATCCAATTGCCCACATTACAGCCATTAATGATGAGAACCAATCGTAACTAATAGTTGGAGCATTTGCCTCAACATCCCATACAAAGAAACTTGAAAAGAAAGGTATGGCCCAAATTATCAAACCTAGTAATAGTGATCTTAAGAAATTGTTCATAGTATATGTTTTATGAATTTGGATATTTTTAAAGGTATCGAGGATTGATTTAATTTCCATCACAATTTATGTCTTTAGTTCCATCTTTTAGAGAACAACCATTTTCATGACCATACGATTTACAGAACTGCTCACATTTTTTAAACTCAAGATTGAATTTTGCAAAGCTTCTACAAGTTCCAATTGTTACATCCTTGTTTTCAAATATGAGTTCTCTTTCTTTTTGACAATATTCTTCTTTATCTTGATGACAAAGTGCTGAACATGTATTTACTAAAGTTTGAATGTTTGATTCGATTTGAGATGTTGAGGAAAATTGCTGAGAAGATAGATCTTGAGAATCAACAACTTGAGAATTATTTGAACAACCCGAAATTGTTAATAGAAATATGAAAATTAATATTTGTTTGAATTTCATTTTAGTAAAAAAATGAGAAGAAAGAACTAATTATTCCTTTTTTCTCTTCACCTTTAATTATTATATTTGAAAAAATACTTGTAGATGAACTTGTTGCAAATCCCATCTTATTGTCTAATGATGTGTCAAAATCATATTCCAAAGTTTCTATGTTCTCTTTGTACAATGCTACTTTTCCATTAGTCAATTTAATATTGATTCTGTAATTTGAATCAGATGGGAATATGTCTGATTTCTTTGCTTTATCTATATTTTTTCCATTTACATACTGTCCAATTACCCACTGTTTTGATTTTGGATCAATTCCAGCATATTTGAAATTGTTTGCATTATTATAATCAAAGATGAATTTTGCATTCTTGCTTTTTTCAAATTGAGTTAATGACAAATTAAACTCAACTTCAAGGTTGTCTGTATCATATTCTTTTTCAAATAGAACCATCCCAGTTTTATCATTTGATGCAAGATAAAGTTCTTTTTCATTTTGATATAATTCTCCAGAGATTAAACTAAATTCATATTGATTGTTCATTTGAGATTTCAAAGAATCATCTTTTAAATCATCCTTTAAGAAATAACTTAGCCAGTAAGCCAAATCAGAGTATTTTTGATTGTTGTTTAAATCTTCATTATAGATATTATTTTTGTTTGCGGAACCAAATCCCACATGATAAATTCCATCAATTATTGTGTTTACTGCATTTTTGTCAAAAAGTTTAGTTGTTGCACCATCATTTTGAACTAAATGAAAACCATATTCATCTCCATTTTCATCATCACCATGATATGTTTTGAATTCGGTAAAATAATTTTCATAAATATGTTTGTCTAGTATCTTTAAGTCTAAGCTTGTTAGTTTTTCATCATTAGCGATTCCTGTTTCTTTTATTGATTTTATGATTATCTTGTTCATCTCATTTGAATAAAATAGTGCTTCTTGAATATCAGTATATGGAACTTTGCTTTGAAGTCCTTCATCGTTTTTAATTATATTTAGCATTTCATCAAGTCCAGAATTTGAAGTTGGTTTTATATCATATATGTTTTGAAATCTGTGTGAATAATTTTTTTGAGTGGAATTTATTTGAACTGAGCCAAAAACTGCTTTGGAGTTATCTACAGCAAACCCTAATTTTTCATTGAAAGTAAGGGGGAAATTCTTTTTGATGAATTTGTTGTCATCTAAAATCAATATTACTTGAGTTCCTTCTAATTTTATTTGAACATCATATGTTTTTAGTGGGTCAATTTCTTCATTTTCATTTGTTGAATCTTTGAATTTACCATTCTCATACTGGCCAATTACCAATCTATCATTTCCTGCTCTTGCTCCGGCATATTTGAATTCTTCTGGACTTTTGTAATCAAATACGAAGAAACCATTTTCCGATTTGTAATCTGAGATTGTTAATTTGAAATTTACAATCGTTTCTCCTTTCTGAATATCATCTTCAAGAACTGATAAAGCTAAACCAGATTGTTCAACATAGACATTTTTTTGATTGTCAACATCCCATTGACCCTTTATTACTTGTAAACCATCAGAGCCTAGTCCTGCAAAGGATGAGGCTATCAGGCTTAGAAAAATTGTTGCTAAAATAATTATTCTTTTCATATGTTTTGTAAAACAAGTTAATTCTTAAAGCTAATGGTTTCGATTGTGTAAATTTTTGAAAATTTGTTTTATTTATTACTAATTTTATTTGCTTTGAATTGGATTATTTTTTTGATTAGGTTGTATGGAATTTCTTTATCAAGGGGAAATTTAATTGCACCTTTTGAGGTTTCGTATATTTTTAATTGGTCTTTAAAGTGTTCTATTGAGTCTGGTTCTGGGTAAATGCCAATATGTTTTTTGAATCCAGCATAACAAATTAAGTATTTGTTGTTTAGTTTGAATCCTGGAACTCCATAGATTAGTTGTTCTTCTGCTTTGGGAGAAGTTTTTTTTGTTAGATTTCTTATATTGTTTAGAATATCTTGGTTTTGTTTTGGTTGGTTTGAGATGTATTTGTCTATTTGATTTGTCATTTTTATTTGATTCCAATTGAAATTTTTACTGTATTAAAATCCAGATATTCTTCCAAATCATATTTATAAGTTCTTTCAAGATTGCTTTGCATAATTTCAGTCCACAATTCTATTACAACATCTGGCATTTTTCCAGTTTTTTGAAATACTTTGTATTTTTGCTTTGGAATTTTACTTATTTCATAACCATTATCTTTTGTATCTTTTGTTATGTGCCCTATTGTGATGTTGAATGACTCTTTATTTTCTCCTTGAAAATCTGAGTATACTGCAAGTGGCATATGTTCATCACTTATTTTTAATTTTCCATTATGACCTTCATCCCAATATCTTTGCCAAAAGTCTTTAATTTTGTTAATATCTTTACTAGAGTTTACTCTAGCCTGAATTCCTTTTACCAAAAATGCGTCTCTTATCTCTTCCATCATAGTTATAGAATTTTAAAATTTATAAATTAAACTGTTGATTTAGAATAAAACAAAGCCCTCCGGCCGAGATTTGAACTCGGGTCACTGCCTCGAGAGGGCAGTATGATTGGCCGGACTACACTACCGGAGGAATATTTGTATATAAAATGAATCAAAGTCCATTTTTAAAGCTTTTTGTGAAGTTGTTTTTAATTTTTCCCTTACAAGGATATGTTTATAAATCTAAAAAAACATATCAGGTATGGTGATGATTCGTAGATGATAGAGAATTATTTTGAAATAGACGAAAATGCAACAGTAGGCTCTTTTTTAAGAGAAATTAGTGATAAAAAAAACATGCAATACATTATTTTGAGTACAGAGCCAAAGTCTTTTGTTGATGTTAGAACCATCTCACTTAAGATGCACAATCCCAATGAGAAACTTAAGAATCTTAAGAAACCACTTTCAAAGTCAAAGGGCAAAAGCAGAGACGAACATACTTCGCATTTGATTGAAAGTGGTGATAGGGTTATTGAGACTGATGAAGGGTATTTTGATTTTGTTCATGCCCTTGATACAATTTTAGATAATGATTATGATTTTTTAGAAGATAGCTTGAATAGTATTGAAAGAAAAGAGGTTTTTGCACTTAACGAAGATGATATGATTGCTGAGGCAAAGAGAATGTTTGTTAAGAATAGAATTAATATTTTGCCTGTTATTGACAATATGGAAATTCTTGGAGAAGTTAGAGCAATGGACCTTTTAGCAAGAGAGCTTATATCTTCAAATGAGAAGAATCCAAATAGAGGAAACATGTATGATGAGAATTATGAAAAGTCTGTTCTGAATCTTCCAGTTTCCAACATTATGAATTCAAGACCTCTTAAGGTTAAGAGTAGTGAAAAGTTCAGAGATGCAGTTAAGCTAATGAGAGATAAAAATATCCCTTCTGTTATTGTTACTGATGATGATGGAAAGCTTTATTCTATTGTTTCATACAAGGACGTGTTCAAAAAAGTAAAGAAAGACCTTGAAAAGGGAAGCTATGTTATTGAATATAATGGAAGCAATGATTTATTTGATGATGAGTATGATTTGATTCAGGATTATGTTGAAAAAACTATGAAGAAGATTACTAAAATGAGCGATTACAATTTGCTTAAAGCTTCTTTCAAGGTTCATGGAAACAAGGATGAGTCACATCAAAAGAAAGCATCTGTTAATCTTACCTTATCTTGTGGAAACAAGATTTTGCATGTTGACAAGGAAATTTCTTCTGGTACTGCTGATGAGATTAGAAATGATAAGGTAAAAGGAAAGTGGAATATTCCTCAGATGGTTCAACAGGCACTTTCAGCTTTAGAGAAGAAAGTTGTTGATGAGAAAAAGAAGAAATAAATCAGTAAACTATATAATCTCTCCTTTATTCTATTTTTTAAATGCTATTAGCTGAAAGTTATTTTATAATTCCAACAATTTATTATCTAAATGGGAAGAGAGAAAGAGGATTCCCTGTAAAAGTATTTGATTTAATTTCATTAGAAAGAATTGAATCTGATAATGGTGAAGGATTTCTAAGAATTGATATGAGTGATGATGAAATAAAAAAGGTAAATAAATATCTTGCAAAAAATAGAATAAATAATCTAATTACGCCTAATAGATTTTTAGGAGGGTTTGCAAATAATAACGATGCTGCAGATGCAGTAATAGACGGATACATTTTAGAAAAATGCTTAGGAAAAGATAGAATGAATGAAACATCAGTAAAAAATGGAACAGTTTATAAAGAATTTGCTTTTGAACAAAGATTATTTTAAAATAATATTTATTCTTTTTAATAAGTTTTATAAATACCTTTAAACTTGTTTTTGTAAGATGTTCTACAAAGTAAAATTAAAGGATTACGTAGATTTGAGTCCGGAATTGTTTGAAGGAGACCTTAATGAGTCTATCAAAGAGCAGTTGTCAAGAAATTATGCGGACAAGACTACAGAGGATTTAGGTCTTATTATCAGTGTGGTTAGCGTTGATGGTGTTGGAGAGGGTTTCAAACTTCCAGAGAACCCATCAAGACATTATGTTGTTGAGTTTACAGTTCTAGCATACAAACCAGACCTTCATGAGGTTGTTGAAGGAGAAGTTTCATCAGTTACTAATTTTGGAGTGTTTGTTAATCTTGGAGTTATTGATGGACTTGTTCATCTTTCACAGACTATGGCAGATCAGGTTTCATTCTCAAAGACAGGAATGATTCAAGGATCACAAACTGGTCAGACTCTAAAGGCAGGAGATGTTGTTAGAGCATCAGTTGTAGCAGTTTCCTTTAAGGATATTAGAAACGTAAAAGTTGGTCTTACAATGAGACAACCTGGGCTTGGGTCCATGGAATGGTTGAAGGCATAAAAATGGTTGAAAAGAAAAAAGCTTGCAAGGAATGTGGATATTTGACTTTGGAGAAGGAATGTCCTAATTGTGGTTCAAACCAGTTTGTTGAGAAGTACAAGGGAAGAGTTGTAGTTCTGAATGCTAAGGAATCAGAAATTGCTGAAAAACTAGAAATCAAGAACAATGGGCAGTTTGCCTTGAAGTATGGTTAAATCCAATAATAATTTTAATTTTGAAGTTTTGCGAAAATCAGCAGTTCGTGAACTTGTAGATAATTTGTCTAATTCTTATGGTTGTGATTTGGAAGAGTTGAAATCGTATGTGTTTTATGTTAATCCTAGAGGGAAAGTTTACATTTCCAAGGCAGATGTTCGAAATGAAGAGTTTAAGAAGATTAATGGAGTTGGACTTTATTTTGGGACTTTCCATGATGAGAACCGTTTCAGACTAAGTATAGAGGGTTCTGGACTTGTGAGTCCAAAGAAGAATTATGTTGTGATTAATTCTGATGTGTTGAAATCGTATTTAGCTGCAGAGAATTTGTTTGCTGATGAAGTTGATGAGTTGAATAATGATGGAAGTGCTAATTTCTTGATTGTTAGATATAATGGACAAAGCATAGGATGTGTAAGTTTGAAGGAGAAAATGCTTCTTAATTACATTCCAAAATCAAGAAAGCTTGACTTTAACAAAGTTTTTTAAATTATAATCCACAATAATTCTTATGGATTTAAATGTTGAAGATTTTAGAATTCTTACTGTAATAGTTGAAGCTGCACTTAAAAATAATATTGAAGAAGTTACAGAAATTAATAAGTTACTTCAACCAAGACTTATAAATTTAAAATTAAAGGAAGAAAGTAAAAATAACTTAATAGAAGATTTTGAGAATTGTAGACAATCCTGCTTAATGCATGTAGGAATTATTTCTTTTCCATATTGTAAAGGAAAACTAGAAAAAGATATTCTAGGAAGATATGAAAAAATAAAGGAAAATTTTGAAAAATGAACAACAAATTAAGAAAACAGATTCAGAAAGAATACGCACAGAAGAATCTAAATTTCTTTTTTAATTTGATTGAGACTAGATTCAGACCAGATTATGACAAGTTCTATGTTCAGGAAATCAAAAGGTTTTCAGAAGGTTTTAATATCAGGTTAACTAGAGAACAGAAGTTGAAGTTCTGCAAGAAATGCAATTGCTTTTGGGATGTAGAGACTAGAGAGATTAGAATGAATTCGGATTTGGGATGTAAGGAATACATTTGCAAGAACTGTGGCTTTGTAAGAAGGTTTAAATACAAAAATTAAAGATTATCTTTGATTAGTTCTGTAATTTGAAGTAATTCCTCATTTTCCGATTCAGTTCTGCTTCCTGGTCTGTATATAAATTCTCTTGGTTCATATTTATGGATTCCTGAGTCCCATTTTTTTCTAGGAATAAGATGCAAGTGAAAATGAAGGATTGATTGTCCTGCAACTTGATTCTCATTCCAGGCATGATTGAATCCTTGCGCTCCAAATGATTTTTCCAATGAAACTTTTAATTTTTTCATTAAATCAAATACTGCATTTTTCTCTTCCAAAGTTAAATCATCAAATTTTGAAACACATCTTTTAGAAACTATTAAAGTGTGTCCTGGAACTATTGGAATATTTGTTAAAAAGGCTTTTGCCAAATCATTTTCTAGAATAATTCTTTCTTTTATATCTTGATTAGTACAAAAAGGACAATTCATATAAAATTTAGAAAATAAATGTTTATAATTTTATCTTTTCAGGTGAACTTTGATTTCAAAGTTCAATCTTCTTATGAAAATTTTGATTTCATCTTCTGAGAAATGCTTTTTTTGTTCCAAATAATCATGAACTGTCTCGCCTTCCTTCACATCTGAGACGTTTAAATGGAGATTTCCCAGCTTTTCTTTCAAGAACGGAAATGCGTTTAGCACTTCATAAAATTCGAGTCCATCATTGATTAGAGCTTGAACCATCTACTCTGTCGAATTGGAACTTATTAATATACATTGTGTTTCAAAAAAAGGAGTTAATTAAATGCTAAGGATTTTTAGGAAGTAATGATTTTGTTTAATTTTTCATAGTTTTTTTTTGGAGTTTTAGCTGATGATATGTGTGAGCCTACACTAAGAATCGTTGCTCCTGCATCAATTAGTTGCTTTGCATTCATGTCTTTTATTCCTCCATCAACCTGAATTGGAAAGCCTTCTCCTGCAAATTCTCGTATCTCATTTATCTTTTGATAACTTTCTTCAATAAATGACTGACCTTCTTTTCCTGGCCATACGGACATTACCATTATTCCATCAATTAGTTCAAATAAAGGCTTTATTCTTTCAATTGATGTTGTTGGATTTAGTACTATAAAGAGCTCAAGCCCTTCATCTTTAAATTTCCTTATATTTTTTTCAATATCTTGTGTATTTTTAAACGGTTCTTCCTGAATTAAAACTTTTTTAATTCCAAGTTCTTTGATTTTTTTGATGTACTGGGCAGGATCTAGTGCCATAAGATGAATTTCAAAGAATTTGTCCTTAAGTTTTTTTATTGAGTTCATTTCATCAAGAGTCTCTGATTTGCCATTTACAAATTTTCCATCCATGAAATCAAGGTGGATTTTATCTGCAAACTCCAGTATTTTGAGTTTGTCTTCAAATTGCCTTTTGTCAAGAGCAAATAGAGTTGGTATTACATATGATTTCATACTTATTTTTGATAAGCAAAGTTTATATGTTTTATGTATAACTTGTTTAGAGAAAAGTTTTATTAATATGCAAATCATATTTGTGTTATGAAAAATTATGTTCTAAGCAAGATTAACAAGTTTGGAATAGATATGAAGAGAATTGTTTATGATTTCAAGGTTGAAAAAACTAATTCGCCTACAAAATGGATTAAGATTGTTGTTCATCATACTGGAAAATCAAAGAAGATACAGCAGATTATAGATTTGCATGTAAAGAAGAACAGATGGTCAACTATTGGTTATCATTTTATGATTTCAAAAAAAGGAACTATCTACTATTCTCGTAGTTTAAATTATGCTGGAGCACATACTTTTGGATATAATCGAAATGCAATTGGAATTGCACTTTTTGGTAATTTTGATGTGGATGAGCCTACAGAAAAACAAATTGAAAGCTTAAATAGATTAATTGAAGTGCTTTGCAATGAATATGAAATAAAAAATATATTAGGACACAATGAAGCAATTTACAAGAAGATAAAAGAGAGATTTTGGAAAGTAAATTTACCTGATTTAAATCCTATTGAAATTAAAACAAAGCTTAGCTATGATGGGTTTGTAAAGCAAATTACAACAAATATTCTAGAAGAGGATGCAAGTGAAGCTTCAGTTAGTTTGATAAAAAGATTGAAAAGTTGTCCTGGTTTTAATATGTATTCACATATATGTAACTTGAAGAAAAAATTTTTGAAATAATTTTAATTCTTCCATAATCCGTGAAGATTACAGAATTCTCTTACTTCAATTATGTCTGCTTTTGCTACAGGAAATTCTGCCTGAGGCTTGTCACCTGGTTTTAAGTTTTCTCTGTAGATTTCATTTTGAGTTATTACTTCAATGAATTGAATGTAATGTTCATCAGTCATAGGGTGATCTTGATTTTCACCAACTTTTACCAATACACCACCTTCAATTTCTTCTACAAATGGAACATGTTTTTCAACTGATGAATCCTCAGATTTTGCTTTCTGATTAATCATTTCTTTTCCACAACATACCAAATTAGCATTAGTTCCTTCTAGGACTTCAACCATTTGACCACAAACTGAACACTTGTAAATTTCTTTATTTTTTGTCATTTTTTTAGAATTTAATTATATAAATTATATTTGATAAAAAGATTAGAAGAAAACTTACAGCTTTCCTACTAAATCTTCACCTGGCTTTAGAGTCTCATTTCCCTTATGCCATTTTGCAGGGCAAGCTAACCCTGGGTTTTCTCTTGCAAATTTAAGAGCTTCTAATTTTCTTACAAGTTCTTCTGCATTTCTACCAATAGGTTCATCAGTAATCTCAATTGCCTTAATTACACCATCAGGGTCAATTACAATTGTTGCCCTATCTGCAACTCCACCATTGTCTCTTAGCACATCATATGCCTTTGAGATTTCGTGAGTTGGGTCTGCAACCATAGGAAATGTAATTTTTCCAATTCTTGGCGAGTCATTGTGCCATGCAAGGTGAACAAAATGAGTGTCAGTTGAAACTGATAGAACTTCCCCTCCTAGTTCCTTGATTTTATCGTAATTGTCTGCCATATCCTCTAATTCTGTAGGACATACGAATGTGAAGTCTGCTGGGTAGAAGAATAATACTACGAATTTTCCCTTGTAATCTTCAAGGCTTACTTCCTTAAATTTATTGTCATGAAATGCCATGGATTTGAATCCTGGCGCTTCTATATTTAACTTTATCATTTTTTAACTATGTTTAAAAATGAAGAAATTCTTCTTTGAGAATTTCTAGACCAACCAGTGCTATGCACTTTGCTTGGTATCATTTTTTTGTATATATAATTAGCAAGTTTATATTTATAAAGATATGGTTAGATTTTCGAACTTATTTGTTGTTAGTGTTGAGTGAAATACATTATTTTTCATAATTTTGTACGATTTTCGAACCATATATTTAAATAGTTTGAAGTAGTTGGTTGTTAAATGGTACTAGATATGAAGGATTCAACAATACTTGAGATGCTTGAAAGGAATGCAAGAACTTCTTTCACCGAAATTGCAAAGAAGCTTGAGGTTTCTGAGGCTGCAGTAAGAAAAAGAGTGAAGAAACTTGAAGATCAGAATGTAATTCTAGGTTATAAGGCTTCTGTTAATTACAAGAAGTTAGGGTATTCCAATAAGGTTGTTTTTGGAGTTGACACTCATCCAAAAGATTATTTCAAAGTTATTAATGTATTGAAGGATATGGCTTTTGTAAAAGATTTAACTACGTCCTCTGGAGATCATATGATTATGTTTAATGTCTGGGTTAAGAATATGGATGAACTTAATTCATATTTGGAAAAAGTTAATGGAATTGATGGCGTTGTTGAATCGTGTCCTTCAATTCTGCATGAGAGTGTAAAGGAATAATTAGAGATTTCTCATTAATTCAAGTATTTTTCTTGTTGTGTTTTGATTTCTTACAGTCATTTTCTGATACTGTTTTCTGGTTGAGAGTTTAAGCATGTCTGATTTTGTTATTGTGTCAAGTTTTGCAGACCAGAATAGAGTTCCTTTAATGTATGTGACTTCTTCTAGGTCTGGTTTTGGATTGAACTCATCTAATATTTTCTTAGTGTCAATTTCTTCTCCTAAGAATATTACATTATGCTTCCATTCAGGGTTGTCGAATAATTTGGGAAAACATTCAATTACAGTTTGGATTTCATTGAAGGAACGAATTAATACTGTTGCATTGTATGAGAATTTTTTGCTCAAAGCTTTTTCAATTGTAGTTTCAAGTTCTTTTTTGCTTTCTATGTTTGATTGGAAGATTACATTTCCACTTTGTATGTAGGTTTTAACATTCTGGAATTTGAGGTTTTCAAATTCAGCTTTGAGGTCAGCCATTTTGATGATGTTGTTTCCACCAACATTGATTCCTCTTAGAAGTGCTATGTAAGTTTGCATTATATTTTTAGGATTTTGTGATTTTTAAAATTATCTAAAAGGAAAAGTTTATTATAATAGAAATATTTGCAATTAGAAATGCTAAAAAGAATAATGTCTTTTTTAGAATTAAATACCAGAAAATCTAATGAATATCTTGAAGAATTTAAAGATATAACTCTAAGTGATTTAGAAAGACTTATAGGTGAGAAAAATTTTTCAAAAGAAGGACATTTTTTTATTGTCCCACAAAAAACTGAATTAATAGTTGATAGATACTTTGGATATCCAACACTTAATTCAAATTCAAAAATAGGAAGAAATGTATTAAATGAAGTAAGTTGGTATGGACATATCAATGATTCTAGAGAGGAATCAATAATAATTTCAAGAAGTTTAAGAGAAAGAATTATTTTTTCTCCTAAATCTAAAAGATATTTTATTGAAAATTTAGGAGAACATATTACTGACTTTTATGCAGGAAATTTGGGAGGAGAATATGATAAAGATTCAGATTGTATTCTTCTTCCAACAAGTGCTGATTATGAGACTGTTAGAGAATTAATTGTGAATAAGAGTTTGACTAAACAATCCTCTTGAATTTCTTTTCCAAGTCTGTGAAAGTCCATTGCAAAAGTATTGGCCTGCCATGAGGACAATTGAATGGCTCTTTTAGTTTCTTTAAGTTTTCAATCATAGTATGAATTTCAGGAGTTGTCATTTCGTGGCCTGCCTTGATTGAACGCTTGCATGCCATTGATGCTAACTTGTCAATTTTGCTTTCTTCAAGCTGCTTGAATTTTCTGTCAATTGTTATTTCATTTATTATGTCTTTTAGAGTTTGAGGTTCAACAAGAACCCCTTTGATTCCAATTGGTACTGCCCTTACCAAAACTTCAGTTCCTCCAAATTCTTCTGTCTGGAATCCAAGTTTTTTTATTAAATCAAGGTTCTCTTTGAATAAAAGCATCTCCTGTTTTGAAAGTGATAGCATGTGGGGTTTTAGAAGAGTCTGAGATTTTGAGATTTTGGATTCAATATGGGATTTGAATGTTTCATAGAAGAATTTTTCTTCTGCAACATGCTGGTCAACAACTATCATCTCTTTTGGTGTTTCAAGTATTATGAAAGTCTTATTTATCTGTCCAACTATTCTGTAGTCTTTAAGTATGTCGTAGAGTGGTCCGTATTGAGTTGGTTCTATTTCCTGAGTTCTCTTCTCAATTGTTTCATCCTGAAAGTCATATGATTTTTGAATTGGGAGAATGGGTTCATTTACTTTAAGATGCTTCTGCTCATCTTTTGTAAAATACGATTTTGGTTCTATTTTTTGTTTTGAAGTTTGAGTTCCAACTATTTCATCAATTGATTTGTCAAGAGAAATGTCAGTTTCAACTGGCTTAGTCTCAAAAGGTTTGAAAGTTTCATTTATTTGAAATGCTTTCTGGATTGCACCTCTTGTAAATTCATATATTTCAAGTTCATTTTCAAATTTGATTTCAATTTTTGTAGGATGAACATTTACATCAATTATTTCTGGGTCTATTTCTATGAATAAACAGAACATTGGATGTCTTGCTTCCATTAAGTTTGTTCCAAATCCCTCGTAGATTGCATCTCTAAGGAGTTTTGATTTTACAAATCTTTCGTTTACATACAAGTAATGATTTTTTCTAAAAGAGTATGTTATGTTTGAAGGTTTTCCAATGAAGCCAGTAATTTTTATTCCTTGAGTTTGTTCGTTTATTTCAAGTAAATTGTCTTTTAATTCTTTTCCAAGTACATAGTAAATGTTATCCTGTTGAGTTTTGAATGTAGGTTTGTTTATTAGAATTTTATTGTTGTGTTTTAGAGATATTTTTTTGTCAAAATGTATCAGTTCAAATCTGTTTACTACATCCAAAATTGCCTTTAGTTCCAGGTTGTCTGATTTAAGATATTTTTTTCTTGCAGGTGTATTGTAGAATATGTTATGGACATGTATTGTTGTTCCTTTTTGACCTGCACTTTCTTTTATTTGAGTTGTGTCTTCTGAGGATATTTCGTATGCTTGGTCTTTTTGCTGTGAGATTATTGAGGTTTTTGCAACAGAGAATATTGATGCCAAAGCTTCACCTCTGAACCCCATTGTTTTTATGTTGTATAAATCGTTGAAGGATTGTATTTTTGAGGTTGCATGTCTTAGAGGTGCTTTTAGAAGATCTTCTTTTGATATTCCACACCCATTGTCTTTTATAGTTATTCTTTTAAGACCAGTATCTTCTATTTCAATTTCTATGTTTGTTGCTCCTGCATCTATCGAGTTTTCTACAAGTTCTTTTATTACTGCTGAAGGATTTTCTATTACTTCTCCTGCTGCAATCTGGTTTACAATTTCCTCTGGTAGCAGATTTATTACCATAGTTAATTGGAGGAGAAGAAGTATATAAATTTAATGAATATTATTTTTTCCTGAAATGATCCTTGATATGGCCTAGAGATTCATGCTCTTCAGAGTCCTTGTTGAATTTGTCATCAATGTATTTGTGAAGTTTTCTTAATCCTGTTGTGATTAAATAAAACATTTCCCTTCTTTTCTGATACGAGTTTGCAAGATAATTCAATATTGCAAATAATATGAATACGCAAATCAATACAATTATTTCGCTGATAAAAGAGAACATTGACTCTTCAAAGAGTATCATTTTTCTCAACAAGGTTTCAGTTATAAGATAAGGGTTGCCAACTGTCAATAATCCTTTTACAAATCCTGAAGATATCAATTCAATTGGTAGAAGTCTCCCTGAACCCAAGAAGAAATATATCAATACCAAAAACAAATACAAGTAGTAAGAGTTTTGCGAGGACGAGATAGTTCCTATGAATAAACCAATTGATGCAAATACTAATATCAAGAATATCAAAACAAACATAAGTTTAGGGAATATGAATATTGTATCTAATCCCATAAAAATTATTGAGTAAAGCAAAAGAATCATTCCAATCTGAATGAAAACCATTATAAGAACTGTAATTATGTTTGCTGCTACAAATTTGAATGTAGATACATTTGTTAGTATGCTTCTTGATACAGCTTTGCTGTTTTTGTCTATGAATGAAAGGTTTGCACTAAAGAAAAGGGATAAGAATGCAACTAATGTAGCTATTAGAGCAGGGAAAAATGCATTAATATGAGCATTTTCATCAGAGATTACTTCTTTGGAAACAAATTCAACAGGAGATGTCAATGTGCCAATTGAATTGATTTCAAGGTTGTTTATGTCATCAAGAAGATATCCTCCAATTGAATTTAATTTCGCATTTTGCTGAACCAAAGAGGCAGAATAATTCTCATTCATGTTCAAATCTTCAATCATCTGAGCATTTATTTTACCAATTTCAGATTCCAAATCCTCAAGACTCTCTGTCAATTCATCTATCTTATCTGGAAGATACAATAGAGCATCTTTTTGAAAGAATATATCAAATTCAATATTCAACTGATCAAGTTGATCATCAACAGTATCAACTCTTGACTCAATATAATCAATATCTGAGCCTGATGAATTCATGTTATTTAATTTTATATTGATTTCATTAACTAGTTCATTCATGTCAGTATATGTTGTTTTGAATGAATCTTCAAATTCATTCTTGTGATCTTTGAAATCCTCAGAATATTCTGTAATATCTGATAATTCAAGGTTGTCCAAATCTATTTCCTTGCTTATTTTAGTTATTGAGTTTGACAATTCCAAATTCTTCTTCTGGGTTTTGTTTATCAATTCTGCGATTTGAGAAGTTACATTAACCTGATCTTCAAGAAGGATTTTGGACTTTTCAAGAATTAACATTATTTTTCTTATATTGTCAAACTTAATCTGATATGTTTTTTTCTCAAAATCTGTTAAAAGCTGATTTTCAACAACATTTATTACACTTGATTTGGAGTTATCAAAGTAAAAATATATCCTATTAACTTTTTCATCACTTATTGTGAAGTTGTCTGGAAAGAGAATACATACGTGAATCTTAGATGACTTCAATGATTCAAAGCAACCTTCTTGAGTTGAATATTCATATGTATTGAATGCTGTGGATTCTGATGAATTGTAAAAGTAGTTATATAAAGAGTTATTTTCAAGTTTTACAAATCCAACATTCAAATTGTATGAATTCTGATTATAATATATTGATCCAAGAATCAAAAAAATTATCAATGGCAAAAAAAACAAGATGAATAACGAAAACTTATTTTTTACCAAGATTCTGAAATTTTTTTTAACAAGCTGTGATATTTGACTCATTTTTTCTTTTTGTCTCCTTTACAAATTCCATAAATTCCTTTTTTAAAGTTGAGGATTTCCTAACAACTTTTGACATTCCATTGTTTATTAATAGAACTTTTTTCGAGATTGTCTCAATTTCATCAATAAAGTGAGACACATAAATTATTGTAATTCCCATCTTGTTTATTTGCTTGATGTATTTTATGAATTCATCTCTAAGATTGAAATCAAGGTTTGCAGTAGGCTCATCAAGAATGAGGATTTTTGGATTGTGAATCAAAGAGCATCCAACATCTAATCTTTTTTTCATTCCAACACTTAGTTCTGAACCAAGATGATCTTTTACCCTTTCAAGCTGAAGTAGTTTTAGAATTTCATATATTCTCATATCTTGGTGAGATTTATCAACTCCAAGCATTTCTGCAAAAAAAGCAAGGTTTTCATATGTTGTCATTTCTTCATAAAATGAAGGTTCTTGTGTAGAATAACCTATTTTTTCTTTTAGCTGATTTTCTGAAAGATTTGTGATTTTTTCTTCTTTGGAGTTCAGATGATACACTATTGAGCCACCTTCAAAATTTTCAAGTCCGCATAGAATGTTAAGTAGTGTACTTTTACCCTCTCCAGAATATCCCAAAATTCCTAATATTTCCTCTTTTTCCAACTCAAAGGAGATATTTTTGAATATTTGAGTCTTGGAATAAGATTTAGAGAGTTCTTTAACCTCAAGCAGAATTTTTTTTTGAGTCACTATAAAATTTATAGAAAATTATTCTTTATAAATTTTTGTTGAACTAGTTTAGAAGTGATTTAGTTAAAAGATTAAAATAACCTTTTTATCAATCTATACAATCCATATACTATTGCGAATGGAAGAACAAATCCTAATAAGAATAATATGAATTTAATTCCATTTTGAAGAGAGTCCATAAATAGCTTGAATCCATCTTTGATTCCCAAAAAATCAATTTCAGAGAGAGTTGAAGGTTTTTCTTTTAATGAGATATATACTTCTGAATAAGAAACATCTTCATCAATAGCTGCAATCTGATTGTTTAGAGAAAATATCTGATTTTCTAGTTGGTCAATTCTTGTGTTTAACTGAATCTCTTCTTCAATGGTAGTTTCCTTTTGAAGCATCTGTTCATATTTTACAATTTGCTCCTGATATCTTAGAACCCTTTGTGTGTAATCTGCATAAGTTCCTGTAACATCGTTTGCATATACATTTATTGAAATAACCTCTCCATAAGTTTTTAGTTCTTCAAGAAACATATCTAGTTTTTCAGAAGGAATTTTTAATTTGTAATCTGTCACCTTATAGTCATCATTATACTGTCTTTCATTTTCTGAAAGAACAATTACACTGTGGGCATTAATGGATGACTGTGTTTGAGATTTGGATTGAACATAATCATCAGTTTCAAGGTAAATATTTGCATTTTTTATGACCATTCTTTGCTCAGTTTGAGGAGCAAAACTTTCATCACTGCCATAATAAATAGAATTTCTATCATATGATTTTGCAGATAATGAATCATATGAAGATGTCCCTAAATATGATACTGAGTTGAGCATGAAAGATCCTATGAAAAGGATTGCTAAAAATCCTATTACATAGTTTTTCCAATTGTGTTTGAAATAATTTTTTTCCATGATAGAATTACAGGAGTTGCATTATTTATAAATATAGTTTAAAGTTTGAAATTGTTTGAAGTTAACCATAAATCTGGGAAAGGGATGCTGTAAGAAGTGCAATTCCAAAAAAAATTGTAAAAGTTCTTGTTAAAAAGAATAATGAATTTCTGTTTGTATCATCAATTTTAAATAAGAATACTGCCTTCAAGTTAAGTTTGTCAGTGTAAAACAATACTAGCTTGTAATTTATTTTTGCAATTTGCTTGTTAAATAAGATGAATATTCCTCCTATTATTGCATAACCTACAAACAAGGTTGTCTTTGGATCCATATTGAATTTGAAAGGATTTTATTTATATAATTTTTTAGTTACTTGGAAGAGGAAATTGGGAAATTAGAAATTTGAATTAATATAATCAAATGCAGAATTTGCAGCAATTGAACCTTGAGCTGATGCAACTATTCCTTGTTTCCATTCTGAATTTACTACATCTCCTGCAGCCATTACTCCTGGAACATTTGTTCTTGACTGTGTGTCAATGATTATCTCTCCTTTTTTGTCAAGTTTTACTCCTAAGGATTGAGCCAGTTCAGTCTGAGGAAGCATACCAATTGCAATGAATACTCCTGAAACATTTATTGATTTCCCATTGTCTAATTCAACTTCATTTACTACTTTGTCTCCTTTGATTTGCTTTACTTGAACACCTTCTATAATCTCAATATTTTTTATTGCTTTAATTCTATCAGAATTTATTGGTTCAGCCTTTAAGTGAGTTCTTATTAACATTGTTACTTTGGAAGAATTCTGAGCAAGTACCATTGCCTCTTTTGCTGCGCTATCTGATCCTCCTACTATTGCAACATCCTTGTTTCTAAAGAACATTCCATCACAGGTTGCACAATATGATACACCTCTTCCTTGGAATTCTTTTTCTCCTGGTGCGTTCAGGTGTCTGTGTTTAGTTCCAGTTGCAAGTAGAATTGCTTTTGCAAGATAAGTCTTTTCCTGCAAAGAGGTTTTTATCTCAAAGAATTTTCCTTTTTTCGTTATGGATTCTACTATGTCATTTTCAATTTGAACATTATTTGCCCTTACATGCTCTTCAAGCTTGTCTGCAAGTTCCTGTCCTGAAAGTGATACAAATCCTGGATAGTTCTCTACTAGATGAGTTGTTGTAATTAAACCTCCTTTCTCTTTTGCAATTACAAGAGTCTTCAAATTAAATCTTGATGCATAAACAGCAGCAGGATACCCTGCACACCCTCCACCTATAATTATGAAATCATATTCGTTTTCTTTTGCCATAGTTAATGTTTAGGTATGCAGAATTTATAAAAGTTGGTTTTAAGAGAATTAAGTGAGTTTAAATTCACATATTGATTTCATCAAATGTAGGAATATAACCTTTTTTAATTAATACTGAATCATCAAAACAAAGTTGTTTTTCCAAACCCACTTCCTGAGATTTTATAGTCCTACAAAAATCATTTAAAGCAACATTAGTTTTAAATTGGGTAATGTTTGCATATAATCCATTATTAGAGTTATGATATTGAACCGATTCTTCAACATATCCAGATTCTTTTAATAAGTAAGAAGTATATAAGGTATAAGTTTTTTCATTCATATCATAAACTACTAATATCTTAAGAAATTCATCATTTGAATTTTGAGGAATTTCTCCTATTTCTTCATGTGTTAATTCTCTTCCAGATCTAATTGAGAAAACATTAGTCATGAAAGTGTAATCTAATACGGATTTATATAATTAATGGATTTATTCTTTAAATTTTAGTACATATCCATTTTTAGTTAAAAAATTAATTGCATGCAGTTCTGATTTTAAATAAATTAAATTTTTAACTTCTATTTTTGAAAATACATCTCTTCTAAACTCATTCCTATTAGTTAAATTCTCAAATACAATTATTAAAGCAAATAAATCTTTTTTATTGTAAAGATAATATTTAGAAGGCAATATTGAAGATGCTAAATATTTTGATATTAATATATTCTGAAATTTTAAATCAATGTCATATATGCAAATAACTAATTCCTTTTCTTTTTCATTTAACATAATAAAAGTATAATATAAAGATTTTATATAGTTTTGCTAGAATAAAAAAGCTGAATTTATTTTACAAATTCAACATATGCACACTTGCCGCAAACAAATCTTGCAGGATTTTTGTGCTCTCCCAAATATACTCCTTTTCCACACTTAGGACAGTTCTTTCTTTTTCCAAATAGTTCATACTTCTTGGATGGTTTGCTTGATGGTTTTTTCTCTTTTCCCTTAGCCATTTTAGATTTCCTCGTTTAGTTCTCTTGCGTATTTACCAGCTTTTACATCTGCAATGAATTCTCTTGGTACTTTTCCGTCAACCTTGATTCCAAGTGAGTAGCAAGTTCCTGCGATTTCTCTAACAGCTGCCGATAAATCATTTGCAAGCAGAGAATCGAATTTCATTCTAGCAACCTTTTTGATTTGATCCAAGTTCATATCAGCAACATAATCCTTATCAGGAGTTCCACTTCCCTTTGCAATTCCAAGTTCTGTCTTGATTAACTGTGATGCTGGGGGTGTTCCAATCTCAATATCATATTCCTTGGTTTCAGTATCAACAATAACTTTCACTGGAACTTTCATTCCCTTAAAATCAGCTGTTTTCTTGTTAATATCTGCCACAACCTGTCCAATGTTTACCTTAAGAGGTCCCAGAGCAGGTCCAAGTGGAGGTGCTGCACTAGCTTTTCCTCCTTCAATTAGTGTTTCTACTGTTTCTTTTGCCATTTTTTACTTTATATAAAAATAAAAAGTAATGATTGTCATAACTTCCTATTTTGGCAACCTTTTCAACTAAATTAGTTGAATTAAAGGATGATGACATCATTTATAGAAATAATGCCTAAAAAAAGAAAGGTAAAAGTATTTATAAAATTAGTTATTTCTTTTGTAAACTTTATATATTCCATAAAGTCCAACTAAAACTAAAAATCCATTTAGAACTACAAACAACCAAACAGAGTTGTAAGCAGAATATGCTAATAATGCTGCTGAACCGTAAGTATAAAGAAAAGCAAATATATGATGCTCTTTGTCAAGTTTGTTACTTGCCTCAAGTATGAAATTTATTGCTATTGCAATTACTCCTGTAATTCCTATTATTAAAAATAAAGTACTTAGAATCATTTTTCGTGTCTTTGTTAGTGGTAATAAAATAATTTATTAGAACGCTAGTTTAAATAGTTTATGGAAGACAACTATGAACTTATTTCCAAGGAAGAACTTAATGATTTGAGGAATAAACTTGCAGAATTTGAGAAGAAGAAGAAATCATCTGGTTCTTTAGAGGAAAATAAGGAACATACAACTATTTTGAAGAAAATTGATGCAGAAAGAAAAGAGGATACAAAGCTCATTTTGCAGAAATTGGACGAAATAAAAGAGTTGAATAAAAATACACTTAGCAATGTTTTGGATAGAACTGAAAATTTGGACAATAAGCTTGAAACAGTTGTTAAACATTTACAAGAGCTTGTTGTTTTGCTATCAAATGATATTACAGAGATACAGGATTACAAAAAAGAGATGAGAGAGGCAGGCATGGAAGAAATAGACTCTGAGAGAATCTTGACCAAATTAACTGATATTGAAACTTTTATGACAAATCTTAGAGTACTTCTTAGTTATGTAAAGCCATCTGATTTGACTGTTGAGAAGCCTTTGATTGATCCAGATAAAGAATAAATTTATTTTCCAGAGCTTCCCAAAGCTCCATCTCCTCTTAGAGAATCTGATAAGTCATGAACTTCTTCTACAACAACATGAGGACAGTAGAAAAGAATTCCTTGTGCAATCCCCTTGGAGTGTGGATAGATTGTAATGTTTTCTTTTTCAAGATTGTTTTCTGATAGAAATTTATCTAATTCTTCTCCTTCAGTTCGTTTTGCAAATATCACTGTCTTGTTTGAAGTGTTGTTTGTTGCAACAAAGATTTCTCCTCTGTAACCACTATCTATTATACCACATCTTCTGGATATTCCTTTTGAACCGGTAGATCCTCTCTCTGCAATGTAGAATACCCAATCCTGAGGAATTTCTATTGAGATTTTTGTTGAAAGTAGAGTAATTTCTCCAGGTTTTAGAATCTGAAAATCGTTGTTAAATACTCCATATAGGTCGTATCCTGCATCCTCATCTCTTTTTGAGGGTAAAGTTGCTCTTTTATCCAGTAATTTTACTTTTAAGTATGGTTGGTTCATAGTAATTTGAAAAATAAGGAGTTAATAAATATTTCTATTGAGAGACAATAACATCATTTCTTGAGTAAGGAATGGAATTGCCTACATCTGTCTGCCAATACATAGTAGAAGTTGGAGTTTGAGATAATATATGTTTATCCGGATTACAAACATTTATTATTGCTTTTGAGAAATCCAATTCGATAAATCTTTGATTTAAGTGATTCTCTAAAGTAATTGGAGTTTTATATTTTGAATCATAAAATTCCCAAAAGTTTTGTTCTTCAGTTACATGTGCAATTAAAAAATAAAGTGATGAAGTTTTTTGCAGAAAAGAATCAATGAATTCTCTTGATAATTTTTCTTTAATATCTCCTAAACATTGTTCAAATGTTGATTTAGCAATATCTTCAAATCTTTGGTTTGGATATGAGAAGTCAAGTACTTGTTGACTTATATTTATGTGGATTAATGTATCTTGCAATCTAATCTGAGTTAAAAACATAATATGATATAATGATAATTATTTAATAAATATTTACTAATTATTCCTCATAAACATACTTGTCATCATCTAGATATTTAAACCTTGGAATTTCATTTCCATTAATAATAACATTTAAGAGGAATAATGATTTTGGCCTTATCCAAATTTTGTAATCCTCTTCGTCTTCTTCTTTGTGAAGAGCTTTGTAGACTACCATTTCCTCAAGAGTCTCTGAGTGTTTTCCTATGGCAATTACTTCATAGAAATTTCCTTTGAAATGTTTGTATTTTCCTAGTTTTACTTCCTGCATAATTTGATTTGAAGAATATAATTAATAAAGGTTTGTTTTAGTTAATCTTCTTTGTTATGAGAACACCTACTTTTTTGTTTTCAGCTAATTGGACCTCATAGTAATCTATTACTTTCCAAGATGAGTCATCAACATAGTAATTATGCATTTCATTTGTTTTGAATAGATGACCTGACGAATCACCATCAAGAAGATTTGTTGAATCATCTGTATCAATATATGCAACTACTGCATTTATTCCTCCTACAAATGTTGAGCTTTTAACACTTTTTATTGTTGAATCATAATCATATTTTTCTAAGATTAAAGGCGGAAAATTGCAAATAATAAGATCGTAACTTCCAAAAATATTCAAATGTCCAATTTCTGCTTTTTGAATCTGAATTGGAAATTTCTTTTTTTGTACTAAAGATTCAAATTGGGTTGTGTTCGAATTATCTGTGTTTATTGCAGTGAGGTTTTCAAAACCTTTTCTGATTAGAAATATTGAATTAGCACCTTCCCCACAACCTATTTCAAGAATTTTTCCAGAATGAACATAGTTTAAGACTTCTTTTACAAATCCATCTGGTTTTTTTCTCCAAAATAATAATTCGAACATCTTAGTATAAAGTATTAATTTGCATATTTATAAAGATTGGGTCCCACTACAATTGAGATAAATGAGTAATCTTTTAAATTAGATTATCTTTTTTCTTTCTATGTCTGAGAAGAAATATAGTACTTATTACGACCTTGAATTGGATAAACTTGCAGAACAGATTAATGAGAATGAATATAAGTTGGTTGTTTTACAGTTTCCAGATGGCTTGAAGTATTATGCAAAAGAGGTAGTGGATGAGCTTCGTGAGAAGACTTCTGCAGAGTTTTTTTCTTATTTTGGTACTTGTTTTGGGGCTTGTGATGTGCCTCTTCATTTAAAGGAGCTTGATTTTGATTTATGCGTGCAATGGGGACATGCAGTTTATGTGAAGAAGAAGGAGATGTGGTAGGAAGAATGAGTATTGATATGGAAAATATGCAAAGAAGTAGAACATTAGATTCAGATCATATTCAAGAATTTTTTAAAGATATTAACTTAGACCAAATAAAAAGAAAAAGAATTTTAGAAATTGAATGTGGTCAAGGTAAAGTCGCTTATGAATTAAAAAAAAGACATAATTGCAAAGTTTACTGTATTGATTTGAAAGACTATGTTTCTAATGAAATGAAAAAAGAAATCAAATTAATAATTAAAAATGCAACAAATGTTAAATTAAATGATTTTGATGATGAAGGGTTTGATTTTATCTATTCCTTTAGGGCATTTACTCACCTAAAATTTCAAGAAAAATTAAAAATTATAGAAATAATTCATAATAATTTATTAAAAATAGGAGGAGTTGCAATAATTGATTTTGCAGGAGAAACTAGTGATCCCTCAAAAATTTCCTCTCAAGATTCAAATATTTTTAGCTTGTTTAATGATCTGAATTTAAATGATAAAGGATTTCAAGTAATGTTAAAAAAATATAAATTTGATAAAAAACTTGCTTTAGAAAGTGCTAAAACTGAAAAAGAAGTTGAAATAATAAATAATGGAAAATTAAATGGAACTATTCAATTTGAAAGTTTCTCAATAATTATAAATAAAATAAGTGAGGAATTAATTAAATTAATATAAGATGAAACTACAGTTTTTAAAGGCAAAGTATGGAGTAGAGTTCAAGCTACCTAAAGGTTTTGAAAAGAAAGTTGAAGACATTTTTGGAAAAGATAAAAACCTAGCAGTGTTTTCTGCTGTGCAATTTAGAAGTTTCATCCCTAAAGTTCAAGATATTTTATCGAATAAAGGATATACTTCTGAGATTTCAAAGCCTGATAGATGCTCAATTGAAGGACAAATCTTAGGATGTGATAGTTATGCTGACAATCTACATATGGACTTGTCAAAGATAGACGGTTTTGTTTATGTTGGAGATGGATATTTTCATCCTAATGCACTACTTTTAGCTCAGCAAGATGAAGAGGAAATAAAGCCAGTTCTAATCATAAATATTGTTCAACAAATTATTGAAGTTATTGATAGGTCGCATATTGAGAAGTATCTGAAGAAGAGAAAAGGAAATTATTTGAAATTCTATACTTCAAAAATCATTGGTGTGTTTGTGACAACAAAATGGGGACAGGAATACAAAGAGTCTGCATTAAAGTTGAAAGAAATACATCCAGACAAGACATTTTATTATTTTGTTGGAGACAATTTTGCTGACATGGAGATGGAGAATTTTCCTTGGGTTGAATGCTGGGTTAACACTGCTTGTCCGAGAATTGGACAAGATGATGTTACTAGACATACAAAACCTGTTGTAAATATTAAAGATATTTGGAAGAATTAAAAATGATAGTTGATTTTGTTGTTCCTTTTTTGGCAATTCTACTTGCAGAGTTTGGTGACAAGACGCAGATTGCAGTTCTATCTATGGCTTCAAGAACAAAGAAACAATTGATGCTTTTTATTGGAGTGCTCTTAGCTTTTATAGTTGTTGATGGACTTGCAATTTATTTTGGAAAAGTAATTGTTGATTTCGTTCCTTCTTTTTGGGCAAAGATTGTGTCAGGAAGTCTTTTCGTTTTATTTGGTCTTTGGGGATTTATTGAACATAAAAAAGAAGAAAAAGAAGATGTTAGTTTAGAGAATAAACGAATTGGAAATCCCTTAATTGCTGGTTTTGTTCTGATTTTTTTTGCAGAGTTTGGAGATAAAAGTCAAATAGCATCAGCCGTTTTTGCAAGTTCATATCATGCTGGTTTTGTTTTTTTGGGCGTTATTTGCGCCCTTGCACTTTTATCTATGATTGCTATTTTTGTTGGAAGAATTATTTTTGAAAAATTTGACAAAAGAATTGTTGAAAAAGTTGCAAACAGTGTTTTTGTATTAATTGGAGTTCTTACTTTAGTTACTGTTTTTGTTTGAAATAAGTTTATAAATTCTTCAAATGACTTTTTATTATGAGTAAAACTTTAATTTTTGATTTTGATGGAACTATTGCGAACAGTTTTGATAATGCTTGTTTAATAGTCCATAAATATACAGAAAAATATACTAAAATTGATCTTAGTGTAAGCGAACTTAAAGAACTCTATCAAAACAATTCCATTTACACAATAATGAAGATATATGGTATCAAAGACTGGCAAGTTCCTATTCTGTATTATAAAATTGGAAGAGAGTTTAGATTAGATATTAAGAAAGTAAAAATATTCGATAATATTCAGGTAGTTTTGAAAAAGTTAAAAAAAGAGAGATTTCATTTGATAATTCTTTCAAACAATAATAAGAAAAATATTTTCAAGTTTTTGAAGAAAGAGAAATTAGATGATATTTTTGAGACAGTATATACTTCAAGATTGCCCTTAAGAAAGGACATTAAACTTAACAAGATTTTGAGAAAAGAAAAACTTGACAAAAAAGAGGTTATTTATGTGGGAGATGAAGTAAAAGATATAATTGCATCAAAAAGATGCGGAATTAAAATTGCTGCTGTTTGCTGGGGATTTAATTCCAAAAAACTTCTTGAAAAACATTCTCCTGATTTTTTAGTAGAAAAACCACAAGGTTTAATTGAGGTATTAAAGTGAGTTTTTTCAGTGAAAAGTGGATTGAAGATTTTAAATCTGAAAAGACAAAACTATTTTACTCATTTTTGTTTTTGGTTTTTTCATTTAGTATTTTTCATTTTATTGGAAGGATTATTGATGGAAGGGAAGGTTTTATGATTAATGATTTTTTGCATAATGTTATTGGACCAATTAATCTTACTTTTTTTTATGGTTGGGGAGTTGTTATCATTTTTAGTGTAGGAGGATTGTATACGCTTTGGAAGATAAAATATTTAGCAGAAATCATGGGACAGATTGGATTATTGATTTTAGTTAGAAATATATTTTTGTTATTGGTTCCTTTGCAAATCCCTCAAGACGCCATAGAGCCTTATCTTCCGTTGTTCTTTCATGTGTTTAATTTTCATAATGATTTGTTTTTTTCTGGTCATGTTGGAATTTCTTTTTTGGGATTTTTGATTTTCAAAGAAAAAATTAGGTGGTTCTTTTTATTTTCATCTTTGTTTATGGCATATGTTGTCATTGCAATGCACATTCATTACACTATTGATGTGATTGGTGCTTATTTTATTGGATATGTTTGTTATAGAAGTTATGGGAAGGTTATGAAAAAAATTAATAAAGAACAGAGTTTGAATTGAATTTATGTTTGAGGAAACTCAGGATTGTTTGGTTGTAGCAGGAGCCGGATTTTTCGATGATAAAGAGTTTAATGTTAGTAGAGTAGTTGACGAAAATATTCAAAATGCAAAAATCAGAATAGTAGCTGCTGTTGATTATGTTTATGAAAATCCAAATATTTTATTTATAGTGTTTAGTGGAGGAGGAAAAGATGGAAAGTATGAATCTGCAGAAATGAAAGAGTATTTTTTAAAACAAATCAAATACAGTGCAATTGAAAAAGGAGTAACAACTGGAGGACATCAGTTTCTAAAAGTTCATTTTAACAAGAAAGATTTCAAAGAAGGTTTTAATAGAGAATTTATTTATCTTATTGAAGAGAGAAGATCAGTTGATACAAGAGAGAATGTGATTTTTTCAAAATACATGCAAAAAGACATAGAAAGAACTTTTGGAGTTAAGTTGAAGTTTTTTGTATTGTCAAATAAATTACATCTTGAAAGAATTATAGGTATTTTCAAACAGCAAGGAATAAAAAAAGTAATTCCTATTAGTGCAGAACAACAAATTGGATTTGCTGAAAAGAAATGGAAAGAAGGAATAAATCGTCTGGCATATAAAACCAAAGCAGGAGGCTGGTTTGCAACTAAAGCTGCCAGATTTTTGAGAAAGTATAGATAAATATTATCTAGTTACTTGAAAAGATTTTACCTTTTCAAGGAGTTCTTTTGCTTTTTTGTCTTTTTCGAAGTGCTGCCTTGTTGGTTCAAGTAGTTCATTGATATAAGTTGCTGCCATTTGCTTTAGATCAATTGATTTGATTGTGCCTGCTTTGAAGTCTTCCTCAAGTTGCTCATAGGATTTTGCCTCATAGTTTCCCCCGTATTTTTCAGGTCTTTCTATTTTTACTTGTTTATACCTCTCAAAAATGATGTATTTGAAGTATTCAAGTACTGGGTTGTCTTCAACTACTGTGTCAATGCAATGAGCCTTGTTGAATTTTTTCTGTACATCTTTAGCAGTGTCGGTCATAAATATTGCAGTTTCAGGTTTGGATTTGGACATTTTCATTGCAATTTTCCTATCTATTCCTTCTCCTGCATTAGGGTCAAATTGAAGCCCTAAAAGCATATGATGATGGATGCAAACAGGTTTTCTTTTTCCAATTTTTGGAAATATGTCTCTTGCAAGCATGTTTACTTTTCTTTGATCTAAACCTAATTGTGCAATGTTTGCTCCAAGGTGAATAATATCTGCTGCCTGCATTAAGGGATACATTATCTGTGCTGAAGGATTTGAAGTATTTTCTTCTCTTCCCATAATCTGTCCACATTTAAGAACCCTTGATACAGTTGAGTTCATAGCAAGTCTCATCACTGTTTCCCAATATTCAGGATGTTTTGGCAAAAATTCAGAGGCCCATACAAATTCAATGTTTTTCAAATCCATTCCACACGATTTCCAAATTTCAACAGCATATTCTCCACAAATTTTTATTTTTTCAAGGTCTCCCCCATATTTGTTGTTTAACATTGCAAAATAATCAGCTATCCAAATCTTGAATTTTATGCCTGTTGAAGTAAGTTTGTTTATGTTGATTGCCCTTAGAAGACCTTGAGCAATATGAATTTGACCAGAAGGTTCAAATCCATCGTATGCAACAGGATTTTTTACATTTCCGAGAAGTTTTCTTAAATCCTCTTCATTTATTATTTCTTCTCCAACCTGTTTGATAATATCTATTTTCTTGTCAATGTCTTTTGTCATAGATTATTTTTATGTTGCTAATTTTATAAAGGTATTGCTTAGCAATTCTTCATTTAAAAGTAGTTAAATTCGAAAGATTTATAAAAACTCAAGAGAGTAGATAAGTTAGGAGAAATATTAAAATGAGAGATACTAAAATCAGAGATGCTTTTGGAAGAATAAAGCAAGATATGGGTTTTTTGAAAAAAGAAATTGAAAATCTTAAGAAAGCCAACGAACTTAGCGCAGATATTAAAAAACAAATTAATAATTTAAAGAGTTTTGATTTGGAAAAGTTTGTTATTAATATGGAAAATGAGTTCAAGTCCATTAATGAACTTTTGAAAACTTTTAATTCAAATTTTCAAAACAACCACCAACTTATCTCTGAACTCTCAAAGGAACTTGAAAAATACAATTTAGAAGTTAAAGAAATGAAGTCAAAGGTAAGTTCAACGCAGAACAGGTCTGAAAATACTCATCTAGATTTGGAGATGCTTGAAGAAAAATTTGCTGAGTTTCAGGAACTTATTAATGAAAAAGTTTCCATGGAAATTAGTTCTGTAAAATTGGAAAAGGATGAAAAATTAGCAGAAATGGATGCTAAATTGAATAAATTCTTGAAAAACAATTCAATTGAACCAGAGGTTATTTATGAGTTAAATGAAGTTTTAAATGAGAAGATCAGTTTGGAGACAAGTTCCTTAAGGATGGAGTTTAGTGAAGAGATTGCTAAATTATATGACAGATTGGGAGAAAAAAAGATTGAAAAGAAACCTGTTAAGAAAACTACTTTAAAAAAAGAAAACAAGGAGTATGAGGTTGAAGAGATTGCAGAAGAAGACGAAAAAGCTGCAAAAAAGAATGAAAGCAAGATTAAAAAGGTTGCAAAGTGGCTTTTTGTTGATGATGAGGAAGAGTTTGATTCCATCAAAGATGAAGTTAAGAAGGGCAAAGGTAAATAATTTTATTTTTTATCAATGTGTTCTTCTTTAAATTTAATTCCTTTATCTATAAAACTTAGAAATGTTTTTGCCTCATCTTCTTGCATAGCAAAGAGTGTTGCAAATTCTTTTACAGATACAGTATTTCCTTTTGTGAGAAATTTTGCTATTTCTTCTGCTTTTTCTGGTTGATTTAATGAATATTTCAATACAATTTTTTCAAATTTTTTTTTATGTTGTTCAAGGTCTTTCATTTTATCTGTGTGTGAAGTAGAAGACTCTTTTCCCTTCTTTATTTTTTCTATCAAATCTTGCAAATCCAAATCTTTCAAACTGTACTGATGTGTCTTCTTTTATGTTATCTAAATCTTCTGTAAGTCCTTTTATTTTTTCATTGTTTTGCATTACCATCACACATTCCTGAGCATCTGTAGGAACAAAGTGTATGTTTCTTTTTATTCCCAAATTTCTATCAAAGTCCTTTGATTTGAATTCTAGGTGAAGTGTGTCTTTGTCTATTTTTGTTATTAAAAAGTTTCCGAAGTGCATTAATCTTATCAAATCTCCTTTTTCAAAATGACTGAAATCCAAAGAGTCTATTAAATATTCGTTTGTCAGTTTGAAGTGCCTGTTTCCTTTTGATTTATCTTCAGGGTGTTTTGGCAAAATGATTTCCTTTTGTGGATATTTTTCAATGTTTTCTATCTTTACTTTTTTTGGATTATGAACAAAGAAAAATCTGTCTGATTCTTTTTCTAAGATTTGTTTGTTGAAGTAATCAAGTCCTTTATGATATTCTTCTGATGTTATTTTTGAGTCTCTTTTTGATATTCCTAATGAGAGGATGAAGTTTCTGAAAGCCTCTGCTTTGTATCCTCTTTTTTTGTATGCTAAAAGAGAGGGAACTCTAGGGTCATCCCAACCTTCATATATTCCTTCTTCTATTTTTTTTGTAAGATCTGTTTTTGAAAGATTTATATCTTCAAATTTCATTCTACCTATATGAAAGTAATGAGGGGATTTCATACCTAATGCCTTGTGAACTAGCATTTGTCTTTCCATGTTGATCTCATGATCTTTGCCCCTGATTACATGAGTTATTCCCATGTCAACATCATCAATTGCAACTGCTAAGTGCATTGTTGGCCAAACTGAGTATTTTTTACCAACTCTTGCATGTTCGTTAGTGTTGATTCTTGCCAAAGAGAAAGACCTCATAGCTGGATTTTTGTGAGTGATATCTGCCTTGAATCTTACAACTGCTTCTCCTGGCTTGTATCTTCCTGAGAACATCTTATCATATTTTTTTATCTGAGTTTCAACAGTCATTTCAGCAGCGCAAGGACATTGCTCTTTTGCATCAGTGTAGGCTTTGAATGTATCTGAATCACATTTGCAAATGTACGCATTTCCAGTTTCAACTAACATTCTTAAATATTTGTAGTATAAATCTAATCTGTCTGATTGATAATATATTTTATCAACATTATTATCACACACCCATTTGATGTCTTCAATTACCTTGTCATAATTTGCAATGTCAATGTTATCTGGGTTTGTATCGGCAATTCTGATGATGAATTTTCCTTTGTATTTCTTTTTGAATTCATAATTTGCGACAATAGGAAATAAATGTCCTAAATGCATATGACCTGAAGGTGCAGGTTCCATCCTGACTACTACTGGCTTGTCTGTATCTGGCAAGTTTGGCAATCCATCTGTTTTTTTTGGAGGTGTTTTTTCTTTTTTCTTGTCAAAGAAGTCTGAATCCAGTTCCTTTAGTTTTTCAGATTGAAGATTTACGTCAAGTTCATTTACCTGATTGCAAATATTGTTGATTTCATTCATGTAATGAGACATGTCGTTTTTCATTTCAGAAAATTTTGGCATCACTTTTCCTATCAAAGCTTTGGGATTTGCCTTTCCGTTATAGGATACTGCGTTTTTAAGTGCTTCTAAATATACAAAATCTTCAAATTCTTCTTTGTTAATTGTCATAAAATTATTAGTTGGTGGTTGTTTATAAAGATAAGCAACAGTTTTATAATATATTATTAATTGAATAGGTTAAATGGAAAATCAATTTGGTTATGTTCTTGAAATAACGAATTATCATAAATTCCCATCTGATGAGCATTTAGAAGCTGCAAAAGAAATGGGTGTTGGATATGTTTGCGAGGAAAAAGTATTTGATGCAATTGGATATGTAGGAAGTATTGAAAGCATTTTATTAAGAGGGAAATCTATTCAAAGAGATTGTAGAATCTGGAAAACAGAAAAAGAACTAATTCCTAATAAGGGTTTAATTTTTGAATCTGATGAACAATATCCTACAGTATTGATGCCAATAGAAAATGAGTTTGAAATATATAACAGTCTTAGTATCTATTCGTCTCAGTTTCAATATCCAACAAAACTTCAATTTCAAACAATTAAATCTGGAGATTTGGAATCCTCAATTAAAAAATATAATGCAATTGACTCTAGTAATCCTGCAATTAGCAAAATGATTAACAAAACAGAACAAACTGATCCTGAATTTTTGGATGAGATTGAAACTAAAGGTGGTATTATTAAACCAAGAATAAAAAAAGTTGAATTTGATTTTGTGAAATTGCTAAGAATTCCTAATACTCATATTAGTATTGCCTATAATGTCAGAAATGGCATCTTAGATTATATTGTTGATGAAGGAAAGTTTCCTAAAGCTCTTAGAGTTATGAGAGAAAAATATGATTATGCCATAGGAAATTAAAACTCAATTTCATCAATTTCTTTGGGGATTGCTTTTGATAAAACCTTACAACCAGTTTTTGTTATTAAAACATTGTCTTCAATTCGGATTCCTATGTTTTCTTTTTGGATGTAAATTCCAGGTTCAACTGTATATACTTCACCTTGTGAAAAAGGTTTTGAGTAGTCTCCAATGTCATGAGTGTCAAGTCCTAAAAAGTGTCCTGTGGAGTGAGGATAGTATTTTCTTATGATTGAATTATCTTTTTCAAATTGCTCTTTAGTAAAAAGTTTTAATTCAATTAGTTTGTCTGCTGCAAAATATGCAATCTGCTTTTCCCACTCTTTTCTATCAAGTTCTGGTTTTAAATTTTTAAGAGCAAATTTCTGAATGTCAAGAACTGCTTGATAAACTTGTTTTTGTCTTTTTGTGAATTTTCCAGATATTGGAAATGTTCTTGAAATGTCAGTTTTATAGTTGTTTAATTCAGCTCCTGAATCTATTAATAACAAGTCATTTTTCTGAAAGTTCTTGTTGTTTTTAATGTAGTGGAGAATGCAGGAATTTTTTCCTGATGCAACAATTGGATGATAAGCATGTTTTGCCAAGTTTTTTGTATAGTTGTAAGTTAACAATGCTTCAACTTCTTGTTCACTTTTGAAAGTTTTTAGGTTTTTTCGAACTTGCTCAAATGAAGCTTGTGTTATCTTCATTGTTTTTTGGATTTGTTTTATTTCTTCATCTGATTTGATTTGTCTTAAGTCCCTGATTATTTCATATGAATTTTCATAGTTTGTTTTTATTTTTCGTTTTGTTTTTCTTATGAACTGTTCAAAGGTTGAGATTATTTGAGAATGTGATTTGGGCTGTTTGTAGAGATAAATATTTTTTATTTTTTTGCTAAGTTCTTCAAATATTTCTTCAAATTCTTCCAAGTAATGAATATTTTGTATCCCTGAAATCTTTTTTGCCTGATTTAGACTTAGTTTTTCACCTTCCCATATTCTATGGTAATCAGATGTTTTTTGTATGAACAAGTAAACTTGATTGTTTGTTATAATAAATTTGGTTTTTGCCTGATTTATTCCTGTAAGATGGAAGAGATTAACATCAGGAATGTCAAAGAATTCAGTGTCTCCTTTTATATTCTCATCTGAGGAGAAGAATATTGATAGAGATGAAGATTTTAGTTTTTCTTGAAATTTTCTTCGATTTTTTTCAAAAAAGGAACTGTTTAACATAGTATTATTATTAATGCCTTAACTTTATAAAGATTATCTTATTAATTATGTTTATGGAAGAAAAGGAATATTTGGGACTACTAGATAAGGCATATTCAGAGTTACCACAAGTTTTGTATAAAAAAGAAAGATTTGAGATTCCACAAGTTAAGGGAAGATTAATCAAATCAAGGACAGTTATTAATAATTTTAGAGAAATTGCGAAGCATTTTTCAAGAAATGAAGGACATTTTTTCAGATTCATGCTTAAAGAAGTTGGAGTAAGAGGAGAAACTAATGATAAAGGAGAGTTAACACTTCATTCAAGGTTTCAGCCAACCATGCTTAACAAAGCAGTTGAAAAATATTTCAAACAGTTTGTTCAGTGTCCTCACTGTAATAGTCCTGATACTGTGTTCATGAATGATGCAACAGTCTTGAAATGTAATGCATGTGGTCATCAGGAAAAGATTTCAAGAGTTTAAATTTTTATTTTTAAGATGGATAGGCAAGACAAAATTACTGATGAGAAGCTTGACAAGTATTTTGATGTGACTGGAAGAGCTTTGAAAAAGTTGAAGCTGTGCTGTCCTAAAAAGACTCATTTTGATAAGATTGCTGAGGATTATTTAAATATGGCTCAGACTTACTTTGAGGATGCAAAGCATTTCAGGGAAAATGGTGATTACATTAATGCATTTGCAGCTCTAAATTATGCTCATGGTTGGCTTGATGCTGGCGCTCGAATTGGGCTTTGGGATGTAGAGCATGATTCAGTTCTGTTTACTGTTGATTAATTTTTTCTGTAGTAATCAAGACCTCTGCAAGGAGGAACAGGAATTACTTTCCTAAGTTTAGGTAAAATTATTTTTGGTAATTTATAGTCATAAAATCTTGGAACTTTCAATCTACTAGGAATAACATTTATTATTGCTTCAGGAAGTAAACTAAAATTCCTTTCCAAATCATATTCAAGAGTATCTCTTTTAAATTCTTCAATTGAATATGGGAAAAACTTTTCTGAAATATTTACTAAATATTGTGTTAACATGAATTAAACTATTTTTTGTTGTTTATATAATTACTGTTGATTAGAAATCTTTTTCCAATTTATATGCTTCAATATATCTTTTTTTTAATTCAAAGTATCTATTTTTGTATTCATTCCAAAACTTCTGATATTCTTCTTTTGAAATGAAGTTTTTATACAAATATTCCAAATCATTCCTTAAAGTTTTATGATTGTCATAAAAATCCAAAGACTCTTTATTTTCATAAGTTACTTCATCTAATTTAGATCTATTATTTCCTATTGATTTTGTAGCTCCATTATAAGGAGGAACTGTTTCATCATCAATGATTATTTTTAGATTGTCAAAAGAGATCACCTGTCTATCAAATACTAATTCTCCATAATCTTTGAGAATGTCATATGCCCAATCTCTTATTTTATTAAAAGATTTTTCCTGATGTCCTCCTAATGTGCAATAACCTTTTGGATTATGTATGTAATTTCCTTCAAAATTTATATCTCCTAAAGCAAATAAATGAGATACTGCATATTTGAATGCATTTAAAAGATCTGTGTCTTGAGAGTTTAGATATTTTTCAGCCTCAAAAGATAATTTATTTGTATTGAATAATTTTGGTTTTTTGAATTTTGCTAAAGTTAATTTAATATCAGATATATCTTTAGAGTATTTGTTCTCTAATGTTTTCCACAGCATTAGTAATTTCTCTTCTCGAATTTTCAATATGTCTTGTGAAACTACAAATTCAACGATTGAAAATGTGTCTGGGAAAAACTTATCAAAAAACTGTCTTAAAAAATCAAATTTAAGGTTGTTATTTATCATCATAATTTTCTTTTCCCTATCTGTCTTAGCATTCCATCTTAAAGCCATGTTCAATCCAGAAACA
>JBNKLP010000015.1:0-33750 GCA_050292425.1 Candidatus Nanoarchaeia archaeon
TTGAGAATTTGTATTCATGAATATAGTTTTTGCAAATTATTAATATTTCATTTAGTATTGTCTCAAATTCTTGGGTGTTTTTTGCAAATACCAACAATAATGAATCCCATCTTCCAGTTCCATCTATTAGCCATCCAACATATGAAAGATTTTTTATTTTTTTTGAAAGAAGTTTTTCTTCTTCTTTGTTTAAATTTTCAAATTGAAGAAATATGTAGTATGATGAAAATCCTAATTTTCCAACATTAGTGCTTGTGTAATAATAATCTATAATGTAGTTTTTTTCCAGATTATTTATCCTATAGTTTACAACTTGTTTGCTTAAATTTACTTTTTTTCCTATTTCTGAATCTGTTTGTCGAGAATTTATGTCAAGTTGTTCTAGAATCCTCTTATCTTTTTCATCTAATTTGTACATTATTTTGTAATAATAAGTTATTTTTTATAAATTTTATCATTTTGACAAAAAATATAGCTATTTAGTTTTATATTCTAATAGTTGTTACTCTGTGTTACAAAAAATGCGAAAAATGAAAAATAGGTATTTAACAAAAACAAAAAGAGTATTGAGAGATGTATATATGATATATGTTGTTTTAGGAAGTTTGTATGCACTTGGTGATTATAATACTGGTCATATAAGTAGTGATATTCATCTTGGTTTGAAAAGTCCAACTGTTTTGGAACAGAGGATATTGGATTTTGCAAAAGAGAGGTTTGATGTTGAGAATTAAAGATGAGTTTTAAGAGAACTATATTGGAGATTATTGCTGCAGGTGCTGCGTTTGCTTTTGTTGTTGATATTACATCAGATACGTATTTAGTTAAGAGGCAAGAGGCAACTTATGAAGTTAAAACTGGTCCTCTTATGAAGCCACAAGTCGAGGTTTTAAATTCAGAAGGTAATGTTGTAAGTAGTTGTACTTATGGAGCCAGCATTTTTGAAGCAAGAAAGCCAACAGATAAGGAACTCTATAGATGTTATGTCAAACATGATTTGGAGAATATTTGTTATGATAAGAATTCCTCTTATTGTGATACTGGTTTATGCAAGAATGCTGAGTTTGAGAAGATGTGGAAAGAAGTAAATAAATAATTTATTCATAATTGTCAAGTAAGTGTTCAATATCTATGTTGTCGATATCATGTTTTACAAGAGCTTGTGGTTCATCTTCAGGTAAATCATCAATGTATGTTTCCCTATCATTGTCTGAGTGATAGTATACACCAACAGGAATTTCATCTTCTTGCTCTTTTAGAGCCTCAGTCATTGCCCAAACCTTGTTTTTTGGATCATATCCAGGTTCGTCTTCAACGTTTCTCATTCTTTCCTTGTACCATTGAACTGTTAATCTTTTGTTGTAGGATACACAAGGCTGAGCCACATCAATTATTGAGAATCCCTTATGGTCTATTCCTTTTGCAATCAAGTCTGCAAGGTGAGGGATGTCCATAGCAAATCCTTTTGCAATGTATGTTGCTCCTCCCGTTATTGCAAGAGCCATTGGATTTACAGGAGTTTCAACTGCACCATTAGGAGTTGAGACTGTTTTTGTTCCTTTAGGTGAAGTTGGTGATGTTTGCCCTTTTGTCAGTCCATAAATCTCATTGTTGTGAACTACATATGTAAGGTTGATGTTTCTTCTCATTGTATGGATTAAATGTCCCATACCGATTCCGTATCCATCTCCATCTCCTCCAACAACAATTACATGCAAATCCTTATTCGCAAGTTTAGCACCAGTTGCAACAGGCAGAGCTCTTCCATGAATTGTTTCAATTCCATATGTTTTTATGTAATGAGGAAGTTTTGATGAACAACCAATTCCTGAAACCACAAGAACATCTTTTGGGTCGATTTTTAGTTTTACAATGGCAGTTTTAATAGCCATTAAGATTCCAAAATCTCCACAACCTGGACACCATTGAATTGTGTGAGCTGGTTCATTGAAGTCATTTACTGTAAATTTATATTCTTCACTCATTTTATTTTTCCCTCCATTACTTTTTTTACTCTCTCATAAACTTCCTGAAAGAAGAATGGCCGAGCATCATATTTAAGATATGTTTTTTCAATATAGAATCCAGTTCTTTCTCTAATTATTCCTCTAAGCTGTGCTGTGAAGTTTCCTTCTAGAATCATTGTATCTTTGCAATTTTGAAGCATTTTTAAAACTTCTTCATTATCCATTGGATTGATATATACAAAGTGCATATAGTTTACTTTGAATCCGTCATTGTTTAGGTATTTCATTGCATCAAGAACTGGTCCTTTTGTTGAACCCCAACCAACAATTGTTAAATCAGCATCTTTTGGTCCAAATATTTTTGGTTTTAACCAATCTTTTGGTATTGCCTTTAATTTTTCTTCCCTTTTTTCCATCATAAGTTCATGATTGATTCCATCTTCGCAAGTCCATCCGGTCTCATCATGTTCATACGATGATGCAACATGTATTCCTCCAGGTTGTCCTGGAAGTGCTCTTGGAGAGATTCCGTCTTTAGTAAATTCATGTCTTAGGAAATTTTGAACTGGTTTGTCTGAGAGAGGGATTAATTTTCCTCTATCAATTTTCATTTTAGATGTATCGAATCTTTTTGCTGTCCAGTGTGATGCTGCAAGATGCTTGTCATGAAGAACAATTACAGGAGTTTGGCAGATTTCTGAGAGGTTAAAAGCATTATATGCTTCAAAGAAACATTCTTCAATGTCTCCTGGAGCAAGAACAATTAGAGGAAATTCTCCTTGAGATGAATTAATTACAAATTTAAGATCTCCTTGGTCTGTGTATGTTGGAATTCCTGTTGAGGGTCCTCCTCTCATACACTCAAATGCAACTAAAGGAGTTTCCATTATTGCTGCCATTCCCAAAGCTTCATTCATTAAGGCAAATCCTCCTCCTGATGTTGCAGTAAGAGATCTCACTCCTGCAACTCCAGCACCAACTACCATATTCATAGCTGCAAGTTCGTCTTCAGTGTGCTTTGTTGTGATTTTGTAGTCTAATTCCTTTCCTGCAAAAAATGATAGGAATGATGATGAAGGAGTCATAGGGTATTCTCCTACAAATTTCACTCCTCCTTTTAGAGCTCCTAAAGCTGCTGCTTCGTTTCCTGACATGAATATAGTTTTTCCCAGTGGATTTGTTGTTTTAGTGATTCTTTGTGGGAATCCACAGGAGTTTTCAGAACAGTATTTTTGAGTAAAATTATAACCACTTTCAGCTGCTTTTATGTTTTCTGCTTTGATTTCAATTGATTTTTTTGCAAACTGAGAATTTACAGCTGCAATTAAAAGTTCGCCATCAATTCCCATCACACCAACAACTGCACCAAATGCTATTGTATTAACATATCTTTTGTCAAGTCCGTCCAGAAGAGTGTCATATGGGAGTTTGATTACTGTGTAATCTTTAGATTCAAATTTGTGTTTTTCATCACAGATAAGAACACCACCTTTGTTTAAGTATTTCAAATCTTCTTCAATTGTGAGTTCATCAATTGCTACAAGTACATCGTGATGCAAGCTTTCGGAGTGAATTTCATCATCTTCAGCTCTTATTGAACAAGTATTGTGTCCTCCTTTAATCAATGAAGGATAATCAGTTGTGTAAACAACATTCAATCCTGCCTTTTGAAAGTACTTTGAGAGTAGAAGTCCAATAGTAAAAACTCCTGTTCCTGCAGCACCTCCAACCTTTATGGAAATCTTGTTTTTGCTCATATCTAATTTTTATGAGATTATACTTATTAGTGTTTTTCATCTTTGTAGAGTTAAGAATGATGAATTAAATTTATAAACTTTAAATTTCATTTAATTCATATGCACGAACAGACTATTGCACAGAGAATTATTGAAGAGGCTGAAGAGCATGGTGAAGTTATTTCTTTAACTGTAGAAGTTGGAGATTTGGCGCATCTTCCTGCAGATGAGATGAAGGAAGTTTTGGAGAGACTAACTGATTGGGAAATTAAAGTGGTACCAAGAACTGCTATAATTGCATGCAGTTGTGGATATACAGGTGAGCCAAAAATTCTGCAGCAGCTTCATGATAATAATATTTACGAGTGTCCTAAGTGTAGTTTTAGTCTTCCACCAATTTTGGAGGGAAGTGATATTGTTTTGCTTGATGTTGAAGTTGATGATGAGGGATGGGAAAAAGATTTGGATGAAGAGGAGTAAGAGATGTGCTTAGCAATTCCAGGAAAAGTTGTTGAAATAAAAGGAGAAGTTGCAAGAGTTGATTATAATGGTGAAGTTCAACGAGATGCTAATTGTTCTTTGGTTGAGTGTAAGGTTGGAGATTATGTTATTGTTCAGGCAGGTTTTGTTGTTGAAATTGTTGATAAGAGAAGAGCAAAGGAGATGTACAAGATCTTATGAAGAAAATTCATGTAATAAAATAATTTTCTTTTAACATTGTTTCTAATTGATTTTTTCTCGGAGTAAATGGATTATTGGGAACTTGTTGGATTGTTTCAAACCAATTTTTGAATTTTTCAAATTCTTCTTCAGAGATGCTTCTTATCAAAACAAATCCTTTAGAACTGCTTCCATGAGATAAGGCATATCTAGAGAATTCTTGTTTTCCAAAATATTCAAAATCTAAAGGAAGGTTTTCATATATTCCTCCAAATCCCCAAATTTTGTTTTTTTGTGTGTCTACCACTTTTACAGCACATCCTTCATAAGTTTCTAATGCTTTTATTAAATCATTTTCAGGAAATCCTTTCAAATTACCTCTTTGTAAACCTTCAAGATATAATTTAACATTATGAGAACAATTTTCTTTATTTTCCCAATCCTTATTAATGTCCCCTAGAAGTTCAAAATATTTGGAGATGTCTCCTTGGTTTTGAAATATTTCTTTATCATATAAATTTGTTATGGTAGGAAATTTGATTTCTATTTCCCTTACTTGATAACTTCTAGGATTGTTTGTAGCTACATCATTTCTTATTTGTTGTTTTACATTGTCAATTTTTGGTTCTCCTATGTGAAAATTGTAACATCCAGATGCCAAGTACATTTTATCAATTGGGGAAAATTTTAATTGGTTTTTTCTATTAATTTTTTGAAACATAGAACAAATAGTTAGTTGACTTTTTATAAACTTTGGGTGTCAGACTCTTTTGTTTTTGGCTTCTTGGATTTCTTTTTGTTTTTCTTTGTATTTTTTTATCCAAATTGAAACTTGAGTGGGGCCTAAATAAAATAAAATGGAACCTGCAATTAAAAGAAGGCCCACTAGTCCTGGAGCCCCTTTTCCTCTGGGATTAAGGGGAGAATAACCAAATATTATTAAGGCAGCACCAACTCCGAGAAGGATATACACAAATTTTTCGTTTCTTTTTTTTTCAACATCTATTTGTGCATTGCTTTTTTCTTTTACAATTACATCCAAAGAATCAAGAAGCTCATTTTCATTATAACCTGGCTGAAGTCTTAGAGTATTGTTAATTTCAACTAATTCTGTACCTTGAGCAATTCTAGTTTTTATGTAATCGATGAGTTGTTGGCTTGCCAAATTAATTGTTTTTCATGTTTTTGTTATATTAATCTTTTTTTAAACTGCTCAGAAATGATAAGTAATAGTTAAATAGTTTTGATGAATTGAATTTGTTATGCGAAAGATTTATGTTTTTGGAAATGAGTTTTTTGAAGGGGATGAAGTTCCAAAGAAATTGTCTGAGACTATTGATTCTGAGAAGTTTGATTTTATTTTGTGTGAAAGTCCAAATGAGATTTTGAATGTGAAAGAAGAATTGATTATTTTGGATGTAGTAAAGGGATTGAAGGAAGTTAGTGTTATTGATAAAATAAATGATTTGGTTTTGGCAAATTCAGTTACATGCCATGATTTGGATTTGGGTTTTTATTTGAAGTTAATGAAAGAAGTTGGGAGCTTAACGGAAGTGAAAATTATTGGATTGCCTTTTGGAGAAAATAATTATGCTTTGCTTAAGATGAAAGTTGAAGATATTTTGGATGAAATTTAATTTAACAAAAGGGAGGGTGTTTCTTCAAAAAGCAATGAGGTTCTTAAATCTTGATATGTATCATCTTTTTCTATTAGTGGTTTAAATATTGATTCAATTAGGTAGTCTTCTAAAACTTCTGCTGAATATCTGGGAACTAATTTTAATTTTTCAGGGTTATTATAAAATGCTTCCTATAAATAAGCGAAACCTGAAAGAATTGATTCTGAAAATTCTCCTGAAATGTAAAAACTTGAATAATCTCCAGTTCGTAATTCTTTTTCTATTGTTGATGGTTTTGGAAGTTTGAATTTGGGAGTTAATTTTATTTCAAATTCTACTGTGGAATCTGAATTTTCGTTGTTAAAATCCATTGCTTCAACTAATTCATTTCTATAGTAATCGGGTCCTTCTGAAACGTCTGAATCTATTGAATTATATATTGGTCCAAACATAACTGCAAGCCATTCTTCATTTCTTTTTTTAGTTAGTCCTAGTTTTTTTAATAACCTAATAATTCCTTTTTGATTTTTGTAAAAGATATTTTGAATTTCCATAGGGAGTGTGAGTATTTCTTCTTCAAAATAATCAAAATTTTTTGGATGTGTTTTGATTATTTCTCGATAGGCTTGCCTTGTTCTTTTGTGTAAATACCATGCTGCTTTTTGATAGTTTACACTAGAATTTTGTTCAACCATTAAAAAATAACTTTTATCTTCTCTTTCTTCACATGAAAATACATTACTAGATATTAATTCTTTCATTTTATTTCTTTAGATGATTTACTTATTATAAACTTTTCTTTTACTTCGTAACTGTTCGATTAGTTCAAATATTTTTAAAATAAGATGTTCTAAATTTATTTATGAGTTCACAAGCTTTGGACGTTACAAAAGAAGGATTTATTTTGCAAAAGAAGGATTTAAACAAGCTTCTTAATGCTCTTAGAAAGTATGGTCAAGTAATTGGCCCACAGCAGCAAGGAAAATGGCTTAGGATGGTTCCAATAAAGGATGCTTCAGAGCTTACATTAAAAGGGATTTCTTGGTATACATCTAAGAATTATGTGTTTGCACAAAAGCAGACTTTGTTTACTTTTAATGGGATGAAAGTAAAGAAGTTTGATTATTTTCCAAAGAAGGTTTTGTTTGGTTTAAGGATGTGCGATCTTAATGCGTTTAGTGTTAATGATGAGTTGTTTTTGAAACAGGAGCCTAAGAATGAAATTTATTCAAAGTTGAGAGAAAATTTGACTTTGATTGGTTTGTTTTGTGATGAGCAGCAGGACAAGTATTGTTTTTGCTCTTCAATGAATTTAAAGCATATTTATGATTTATGTTTGTTTGACAGAGGAGACTATTTTCACATTAAAGTTGGTTCTGCTAAAGGTGAAGAGATTATTTCAAAGTTGAAGTTGAAAAGTGATTCTGATTATTGGAAAGAATTACCAGATTGTAATCTGAAGCTATCCACAACACAGATAAAGGATTTTTTTCATAGAGATGAGGTTTGGAAAAAGGGAGTTGATGATTGTTTGAGTTGCGGGGATTGTACAACTCTTTGTCCTACTTGTTTGTGTTTTGATGTTGAGGATGAAGTTGAATTGAATTTGAAGGAAGGAGTGAGGTTTGCAAAATGGGATTCGTGTATGTACAAGCATTTTACTTTGGTTGCAGGAGGACATGTTTTCAGAAATACTAGAATTAACAGATTCAAGCATAGAATTTATCATAAATTAGATTATTTTCCTTCAAAGTTTAATGGGGAGCTTATGTGTACTGGATGTGGAAGGTGTATTAGAGGATGTCCAACCAAGATTGATTGGGTTAGTCTTATTAATGAAATGGAGGCAGAAAAATGAGTCACATGTGTGAACATGAAGAGTGCATGACTTTTTGTAAGAACAAGAAGATGCAAGAGAGTGATTTCAAGGTTGTTGAGGTTGCAAGTATCTCAAAGCAAACTGACGATGAGTACTTGATTAGAATTGATGAGAGTATTAATCATGACCCTGGTCAGTTTTTTCAGATGTCTTTGTTTGGAGTTGGAGAGAGCGCCATTTCAATTTGTTCTTATAATAAGGATTATTTTGAGTTTTCTGTAAGAAGTGTTGGAAATGTTTCTGCTCATCTTTGCGCTTTGAAGAAAGGAGACAAGGTTGCAATTCGTGGTCCTTATGGAAGAGGATATGATATGAAGATGTTTGAGGGCAATAATGTGATTGTAGTTGCAGGAGGTAGTGGAGTTGCACCAGTTAGAGGAATTGTTCAATATATAGAACAGAACAGGGGAAATTTTGGAGATGTTGATTTGTTCTTTGGATTTAAAACCGTAAATCATATGCTTTTTGAGCAGGATTATGAAAATTGGAAATCAAAAGGAATTAATATTGATTTGATTGTTAGTGAGGAGTGTAGGAGACGTCATATAAAGCATGGTATTGTGACTGATTTGCTTGAATCTAATGTAACTGATTCTAATGAAAACAAGATTTGCTTTGTGTGTGGACCTCCAATTATGATTAAGTCAGTTTGTGATGTTCTTTTGGGCAAGGGTTTTCATAAAGACCAAATTTACATTTCAGAAGAGAGACAGATGAAATGCGCAGTTGGGAGATGTGGGCATTGTATGATTCAAGACAAGTACTGTTGTACTGATGGGCCTGTGTTCAGATATGATGAGTTGGAGGGATATGAAGGATGAGCAAGAAACTAAAAGTAGGAATTTATGGAATTACTGGTTGCATGGGTTGCCAACTTAACATACTATATCAAAGGGAGCTTCTTGATATTTTGGAAGCTGTTGATTTGAAGGCTTTTCCTGTAGGTAGTGAGGTGAATGATGTAGATGACGATTTTGATATTATTTTTTTGGAGGGAGTTGTTGTTAGTGAGAAGGATTTGGAAGAGTTGAAAAAGTTAAGAGTTAGAACAAAAAAACTTGTTGCAATTGGGGCTTGCGCTACTGATGGTTGCGTGCCTGCAATCAAGAATTTTGTGAACAATAAAAATGTTGAACTTTCAGTATATCATGAAAATGAGTTGAAGCAGATGGAGTCAATTGATCCTATGCCAATTGATGAGTTTGTCGATGTTGATTTTTATATTAGAGGATGTCCTATGGATAAACAAGAGTTTTTGCAATTTATGAAACAGACACTTTTGGGCAAGGATTTTAAGCTGTATGAAAAGCCAATTTGTTATGAGTGTAATTTGAGGGAAGTTGGTTGTCTTTTAGAAAAAGGAGTTGAATGTTTGGGACCAGTTACTTTTGGTAATTGCTCAGTTATGTGTCCTCATGAGAATTATGCTTGCATTGGATGTCGTGGTCCTTACACTGATGCCAATTTTGAAGCGTATTTTAAGTTATTAGAGAATAAAGGAATTCCAAAAGATACAATTTTCAAGCATTTGAACAGATTTGCAGGAGTGAAGTTTCAAAGATTAATGGATGCTCAAAAAGAGGATATGGAGATGCATGGTGAGCATGCCAGTTTTGATTTGTTTTGCCATGTTGCAAAACACAAGCTTAAAAAAGTTGGCAATCATAGCTGGGATAAAAAAGAGGTGAAAAAATAAAAAATGGCAAAAAAAATTACACTTAATCATGTAACAAAGGTTGAGGGGCATGCAGAAGTTGATATTTCAATAAAGGATGGAAAGGTTGAGCATTGTCATGTTCATAGTGTGGAGGGAGCAAGGTATTTTGAAGGAATAATAAAAGGAAGGAAGTATGATGAGATTACAATGATTACTTCTAGAATTTGTGGAATTTGTTCTTGTGGTCACACTATTGCATCAATCAAGGCAATTGAAAATGCTTTGGGCATTGAGGTTACAAAGCAGACAGAGTTGCTTAGAGAATTGGTTACAATTGGAGAAAGGATTAGGTCTCATGCATCACACATTTATTTTTTTTCACTTCCTGATTATTTGGGTTATTCTTCTGCAATAGATATGGCAAAAAAGTATAATGTACAAATTAAGGATTGTTTGGAGATTACAAGAGTTGGAAATGAATTAGTTAAATTAATTGGGGGTAGAGATATGCATCCTTTTGTAACTGTTGTAGGAGGAGTTACTTCTTTGAAGTCTCAAGAAGAGTTTGACAGGGTTCTTAAAGAATTAAAAGCAATAATGCCAATGGTGAATAGAACAATTGAACTTTTTTCATCACTTGATGTGCCAAAGTACAAAAAAGAAGATACAGTTTTTGTCTCGCTTGATAATCATAAAAGTTTTCCACTTCATACAGGAAATATTTTGATGAGTAATGGAAGAGAGTTTGGTCAGAATGATTATCAGAAGTTTATGGAAGAACATTTTCACAAAGATTCTTCTGCCAAGTTTGCAACTATTGAAGGCAAGGAGTTTATGACAGGGGCTCTTGCAAGAATTAATAATTCTTATGATAAGTTATCAATAAATACTAAGAAGATGATTAAAAAACTAAAACTTGATTTTCCATCTTCAAATTTGTTTGATAATAATTTAGCGCAAGCACTTGAGATTCTGCATTGGCTTGAGAGAGGAATTGAGATTTTTGAGAAGAATAAATTTGTTTATGAAGAACCCGTTAAACCAAAACTAGACAAACCTTCCTCAAGAGGGATTGCTGCAATTGAAGTTCCTAGGGGTATTCTTTTTCATGACTATGCTTTTGATGAAAAAGGCTATGTTACAAATGCTAATATTATGACACCAACTGTGCAGAATCTTGCAGATATGGAAGTTAATGTGAAGACTTATCTTAATGAAGTTTTAGATAAGAATCCACATAAAGATAAGGCAGAGTTACAAGTTGAAATTGAAAAAATGATTAGAGCATTTGATCCTTGTTTTTCTTGTTCTACTCATTTCTTGAAAGTTAACTGGGAAGAAGAAAAATAATTTTATAAATAATCAATCTTAGTTTTATAATACCATGTTGGGAAATATTATTTATTTAATTGGACTGATTTGCGTAATCTGGGTTATTTATGATGTTTGGGCAAATAACAAGAAAGCAACTACTGCAGTTAAGGTAGTTTGGACAGTTGCTGCTGTGATTTTTAGTATAATTACTGCAATTGTGTATTATTTTGTAGGAAGAAAGTAATTTCTTCTTTTTGAGATTCTTTTATTCTTGTTAGTAGTTATAAAACTAATTAAAGTTTGGTTTGAAAATTGTTTATATGAAGATTATTGATATTAATTCGCTTCAAGTGTTAGATTCGAGGGGCAACCCTACAGTTCAGGTTGATGTTTTTTTAGATGATGGTTCAAAGGGAACATTTCAAGTTCCCTCTGGAGCATCAACAGGAGTTCATGAAGCTCACGAATTAAGAGATGAAAATAATAATGTTTATCATGGAAAGTCAGTGTTGAAAGCTGTTGAAAATGTTGAGAGTATTAAATCAAAATTAATTGACAAGGAATTTACTCAGAGTAGTTTGGATCAATTTTTGATTGATTTGGATGGAAGTGAGAATAAAACTATTTTAGGGGCAAATGCAATTTTGGGAATTAGTGTTGCTTTTGCAAAGGCAGCTGCAATGCATTTTAGTATTCCTATTTTTGAATATTGTAGAAGATTAGTTGATGAAGTTCCAATGGGCAATAAAAAAGTGTCTGATTTGCCTGAAGTTCATCTTTTTGCAAATATTATTAATGGAGGTTTGCATAGTGGGAATGCACTTAATATTCAAGAATTCATGATTGTTCCTGTTTTTGGAGATCTGCAAGATAAAGTTCGGGCAATTAGTGAAGTTTATCAAACTTTGAAGTCTTTGATTGCTGAAAAGTATGGAAAATCATCTACTTCAGTCGGAGATGAAGGAGGTTTTGCTCCTGAAATCTCGAAGGCTAGTGAGGCTTTTGATTTGATTGTTGAGGCGATAAAGAAGAATAATTATGAGGGACAAATAGCTCTTGCGATGGATGCTGCTGCTTCTGATTTTTATGATGCTGATACTAAGTTGTATGAAGTTGAGAAAGATCTTAAACTTGATTACAAACAATTGACTGATTATTTTAATGATTTGATTGAAAAATATCCAATTATCTCCATTGAAGATCCTATGGCAGAAGATGATTTTGAAGGATTTGCTTATTTTATGATGAATCAAAGGAAGCTTAAGGATAAGAATTCCTTGAATGGAAAGAATGAGATTTTAGTTGTTGGGGACGATTTGCTTGTAACGAACCCTGCAAGAATTGAGATTGCAAAGGAAAAGAAACTTTGTTCATCTCTTCTTTTGAAGATTAATCAGATAGGGACTTTGACTGAAAGCTTAAATGCGCACAAACTAGCAAAAGAACAAGGATGGCATACAATTGTTTCACATAGGTCAGGTGAGACTACTGATGATTTTATTGCTGATTTATCTGTTGGTCTTAGTTCTTCAATTAAAATTGGAGCTTGCGCTCGAGGAGAAAGAGTTGTCAAGTATAATAAATTGCTTAATATTTATCGGTAATTTGTTTTTGTTGATTTCTTAATTAAAAAGTTCTTAAAAAAGGAACTTTTTTAGTACTGAATATTATTTCATAATTATTCAGGATCTCAGAAATCTTTTTGATTTCTGGCACTTGTTAATTTCTTAATTAACAAGGAGTTAATAATTATTATAATTGATTTTGCTTGAAATATCATATGGTAAAAAATTCTTCAATGGGTTCTGATATTGACTTTGTAAAAGAGTTTGAGGAGTTGAAGTTGAAACAAAGACTTCTTATTGAGACTTTGAGTAAGAAAAATAAGACTGACAGGAATTCTTTGCTTATGGAAATCAGTTCAAAATTGGATTTCCTTGTTAAGATTTTCAAAGAAGCAACTGAGAGCGAGAATGATACTGAACATTTGGATTCAAAATTCAAAGAACTTGATGATAAAGTGTCTGCATTATCTACTGAGATTTCAACTAGGTTTGATGAGTTAGAAGAAAAGCTTTCAAAACTTGAAATCACTGAAAAAAAGAAAGAGAAGGAATTGGAAGCAAAACTAGAATCTTCTACTTCTCCAATTCCTGGAGAGATTCCACCTCCAAGTTCTGCGCCTGTTGAAGGAAAGAATAAGACAGAAGGAGATAAAGATGCAGTAGAGAAAAAAGAAGGAGAAGTAGCACCTCCAGAAAAAGAAGAGAAAAAGAAAAAGAAGTGGTTTTAAATGGCTCCTGCAAAAAAAAAAGATATGGTTTCTGAATTGAAGAAATTGAATTTAGATTTGGAGAAGCATATGCCAAAACTTAATTATGATTTTTTAGAGGATTCTAGTTTTGGAGAGGTTAATGATTCAAATGATAAGGAATTTATGACTTTGCTTGCAACTAATTTTGCAGATTTAAGAACAGAAGTTGCTTTAATGAGAAAGAGTATTATGTCAGATACTGAGTCTATGATTATGAGAATTCTTGGAAAGCAGCAAAGAGAATTTATGCAACAGACTAATGATCTTTATGGGAGGATAATTATTGATATGAAGAGTAATTTTGCAAGTTTTTTGAAAGAACTTGCAGAGGAAGTTTCTGCAATGAGAAAGGATTTAGGATCTTTTGCAGTTAGCAATGATTCTCTAGATGCTACATTAAAGGAAATCAAATCTGAATTGGTTGACGTATCCTCTAGTCTTAATGGTTCGACGAACGGAGATTCAAAGATTGATGCAATTGCTGCAAAAATTGAGGAGCTTGTGGAGGAATCTGGTAAGAAAACGAATTCTGGATTTGTAGATTATTCAAAGAAATTTGATATGATTTATGCAAGTATTGTTGAGTTGAGAAAGAATTATCAAAAATCTTCTGTTCAGAGTGTCAGGGTAGTTGAACAAATACCAATTGCCCAAGGGCCAGTGATTGTAGAAGATAGCTTTAAAGTTGAAAATTCAAGAGTTGAGAGGCTTTTGAACATTGACAACAAGCTTAAGAAATTGGAAATGCTGAGGTAGTTTTTCACTTTAGAAAGACAAAAAACATATTTAAGGAAATTCTTTTCTAATCTAATTACACAAGTATTAATTTCGTGTTTAAAAATGGTATTTAATAAAAAAGCAATTAGTCCAGTAGTTGCAACAGCGTTATTATTGGTAGTAGCTGTTGTTGCTGTGGTAGGTTTCCAGACATGGTTTACTGGTTACAATAGTGCAACTTTGGCTAAAGTTGATTCACAATCAAACTCGGGAGCTTCTTTAACAATTGAAAGATTGGAGGTTGGAGGAAGTATTTATATTAAAAATGCAGGTACTGCAACTCAGAATGTAACTCTTTGGTCCGGAAGTACTAACTGTTGGTTAAGTGCTGCTGCGCCAGCTACAACAACTTCAGGAGCAAATGTTGCTTCAGGTTTACAACAGTTGTATTATAATAGTTCAACTCAATGTGATTTTAGTACAGTTTCAAGTGTAGAATTGCTACTTAAGACATCTGATTCACTTCAGGAATACACAGCTATTGTTAATTAAGGTTTGTGAAGAAGATGATGAAAAGAAAGGTACAAACAACCTTTTTTTCATTTAAAAAAGGCGTCATTAGTTTGACAACATTTGTTTTTCTGTTACTCTTGCTGCTTGCTTTGTTTGCAGTTTCTTATGGGTATTATGTTAATTATAAAGAAGATTCTATGATTTTGAATACAAAAATCAATAATATGAATGCTTTGCTTTCGTTTAGGTCTGAGTTAATCAGTCTTGCTTCATATCCTAATTCAACTTTGAATTATTCAGATTCTTATATTGATGATGGTGTTGAGTTTACAATAAAAAATGGAAAAATTATGGCTTCAAAAACTTTAAGTTTTGATATTGTTAATGTTAATGTTTCTGCTTTGGGTTTGAATTTTAGTTCTGATTATACATTTTATCCTACTGTTGGAGGATTTTTTACCAGTAGTAATGGTGTGATTAGTTTTGTTAGTAATTGATTCAGAATTTTCACTTTGTAATTATCATAAATATTTAAATTGGATTTTTTAAAGTTTAATTTATGTTTAAGTCAAAGAAGGGAGTTTCAGAGTTGATTTCATTTGTTTTTATAACTTTGATAATTGTCGTTACTTCAGTTAGTGCTTATTTTGTTTCAAAGAGTGTTATCGATAGTACTATAATTGATGTTGACAGAGACAATATGGGGATTTATCTAAAAAAAATGTCTCAAAGAATTGATGAGGTGAAAGTTTTTAATAATGCTTCAAATGTTATTGATGTTTCTTTTAAGAAAGGTTTGCTTGAGTTTAATAATAATCAGGTAATTTATCATTCTTTAAAGGAGTATTCTTCAACTGCAGTTAGTTGTTTTTCTCAGGTTTGCTTTAAGAGTGTTAATGACTATGAGGTTTTATATTATAATTTAACTGATTCGTATACTTTTAGTGATAATGTAACATTGAATCCTGGGGCTTATACTCTAATTTTCAGGAATATTAAAAGTGGGAATAAAATTGAAATTCGGTTTAGATAAAAAAAAAGGTTATTTACAAATTGATTTTGCTTTTGCAATTTTAATTTTTATTTTGTTCATATTTTTTTCGTATCAGTATTATGTTGATTTTGTTAATGCTACTGAAAATAATTTTGAAGTTAACAGATTGAATGGACTTTCAAGAGATTTGTGCAGTATGTTTGTTTTAAGTTCTGGAAAACCGTCTAGTTGGGAACTTGATGTATCTACACTTGAAAGTGTTGGTTTTAGAGAAAGTGGAAGTTATAATTTGTCTTTAGCAAAGGTAGCCGCAATTAATAATTCTTTTTATTATGATGTTTTAGATAATATGGCTATTGATGATGATGTTTACTTAGTTGTAACTGGAGTTGAGAGTGGAACTAATTATTTAAGTTTTGGAATTGCAGGTGATTATGGAGTTCTTTCTTCTTCTTATGTTTGTTATTCTGTTTACAATAATGAAATTGTCAAGGTTTATGTGGAGGTATGGAAATGATTTTTAAAAAAGGACAGTTTTCCATTGTTGAAATAGCATTTGTTATTCTTTTGATTTCTTCGGGATTGTATTATGTTTATGAAATTCAGCAGCCTTTGCCTGAGAATTATAATTTTCAGATTGAGAGTGCACTTAATTCTCTTTATATTAATGATTCATTTAGGAGTCTTGTTATTTCAGAAGATTTGTCTGTTTCAGGAGTTAGTGGAAATTGGACTTTAATTTCAAATTTGCTTGATGCGATGTTTTCAGAGTATGAATTACAGGTTTCAAATATTTCAGTTTCAAAGAATATTTTTTCGTGCAGTTCAAATTATAATAAGTATTATGATGAAAGAGTAGTTGGAGTTTCTGATGGTAGTGTTTATGAATTTAGAACTGTTAGGTTGGGGGTTTGTTATTGAGAAAATGGTTGTTAAAAATAAAAAAGCTCAATTTCTTGTTTTCTCTGCTATGTTCTTTTTATTGCTACTGATTTTTATCTATTCTTTAGAGACAGATAATTCTTATATAGTAAAAAGAGGAAAAACTAACTTATTAGATAATCTAATGCATCAGAGCTGTCAAATTGGGATATATAGCAATGCAACCAATATACAAAACAGATTTTCAAATTTTAGCAGTAGTGTTTTAAGTTATTGCGATGGTTTTGGAAATAGTTGTAATGTGACTTTTACGTTGGTTATGGCCAGAGTTCCAGGAGGAAATATGAGTTTGCTTAATTATACACATTTTGATTATGCTGTTGATTATACATTTGAGGGTTATGGTTATGCAGGTAACTTTACTTGCTGAGAGTGTGAAAAATGAAATTTAATGTGTCAAAAATTATTAACAAAGCAGTAAAGACTTATTCTAACAAACCCAATAATTATGATAGATTTTTACAAAATAAAGAGCAATTTATTTCTTTTGATCAGATAGTTGCGAGCAGAAAAGCTTTGCAGGAACAACAGATGGCTCAGAATCAAAATCCTGTAGGGATGAGTTCCGGAGCTCAAGATGGAATGGAGGGAGGATATGCTCCAATTTATTCTCAAGCTCCTCAGATTAATGTTCTTGGTCAACCTAGTAATTCTATGGCTCCTATTAACATAGTTGCCAAAAATTACATCAATCCTAATTCTTTTGATGATGAAGAGGAAGTTGAAGAGGAAACAAAATCAAAAAAACTTGCAAAGATTCCAGATAATCTTCTTAAAGCATCTGCAACAGATTGGGAACCTATTAATTACAGAGGAGTTAATGACAAATATGATTTATATGAAGATTCAAGAGTAGAGATTAATTTTGATGAAAAAGAACAGAAATTGATTTACAAAATTATTGAACCTGAAATGACTGATTTGGATAAAGAAATTTTGGCTGAGTTGAAGAAAGGGTTTATTTATGTTTTTGAGAAGTTTTCTCCCGAGATGATTGATATGTCAGGAAAGGAATTAATTTTGGAAGGAACAAAAAAACTTTGTTTGAAATACAGGATTAAAGTGGATGATGAGCAATATAAAAGATTGACTTATTATTTGATTAGAGATTTTTTGGGTCTTGAAATACTTGAGCCTATTATGCATGATCCTTATATTGAGGATGTTTCTTGTGATGGTTTGAATATACCTATTTTTGTAAATCATTTGAAATATGGTCCTTTGGAAGTTAACAGAAGTTATGTTGATTCTGCAAAGTTAAATTCATTTATTGTTAAACTTGCTCAAAAGTCATCTCAAGAAGTATCACTTTCAAAACCTATTTTGCAGGGTGCACTTCCAGATGGTTCAAGAGTTGAGGCAATTTATGGAAAGGAGGTTTCAGAGAGAGGGTCTTCTTTTACAATCAGAAAATTCAGAGCTGAACCTTTCACTCCGGTTCATTTGATAGAGTTTGGAACTATGCCACCATTCTTGCTTGCTTATTTATGGCTTGCTGTAGAGAATAAAAGATCTATTTTGGTTTCTGGAGGTACAGCAACTGGAAAGACAACTATTTTGAATGCTCTTTCATTGTTTGTTCCTCCGACTGCCAAGATTGTTTCTATTGAGGATACTCCTGAAATTAATTTGCCTCACGAGCACTGGCTTCCAATGATTTCAAGGGAGTCTGAAGGAAAGGCAGAAGTTTCAATGTTTGATTTGCTTAAAGCTTCTTTGAGAGAGAGGCCAGATTTTATTATTGTAGGTGAGATTAGGGGTAAGGAGGCAGCTATTTTGTTTCAAGGTATGGCAACAGGTCATGCAGGAATGGGGACAGTTCATGCTCAGAAATTTGAAGATTTGGTTAATCGTATGACAATTGAACCAATTAACTTACCTAAGCAGCTTTTGACTGAATTGAGTATTACTATTTTCATGAGGCAAGTAAAGGTTAAGAATAATGTTGTAAGAAGAGTGAGTTCTGTAGTTGAACTTGTTGATTATAATTCGAAAACTGATAAGTTTAAAACAAATGAATTTGTGAAGCATATACCTGCTGAAGATGTTTTTGAATTTAAAGAGGATTCTCTTATCATTTCTCAGTTGCTTGAGCTTAGGGGAGGACTTGAAGAAGGTTTGTGGAAGGAAATTGAAAAGAGAAGAAGAATTTTGGATTTTATGCATAAGAATAAGTTGATTGAGTTCAAGGAAGTTAATGAGATTATTAAGGCTTATTACAAAGAACCTGCCTCAATTTTTGATTATATGGAAGAGATTATAGCGAAGAATAAATCTGAGGAAGAAAATGATTAATTTTCAGGATTTTTTTAATTGGTTTTTAGGAAAAGGGGTGAAAAAAAAGTCAGAAGATTCAGAAAATTTTATTGCTGTTTATTCACATTTTTTGTATAGGTATTTTGGAAGAAGTGTATTGAAGAATAAGAATTTTAAGAAGTTTTTTGATAAGAATATTTATAATAAGAAGTATGAGAGTATTTTGAAGAAGGCAAATCTGAAAACACTCCCTGAGGAATATTTTGTTTCAATTTATTTAACTTTAGTTGGAGTTATGGGATTGATAATTTTTTTTTCTTTGCTTTTTTTGTTTATTAATGTTCTTTTCTCAGCAATTGTTTTTTATGGAGGCATTATTGTTGTTGTTGCCATAGGAATTTTTTTGTATAATTATCCAATTGTTGTTGCAAGTACAAGAGGAAAAGAAATAGATGCTGCAATTCCGTATCTTCTGCCATATATGAAGATTCTGGCAAAAGAGTTAACTCTTGCAAAGATTATTTCCATTATTGATGATTTTCTTATTTACAAGGAGATTAAAGAAGAGTTTAAGAGAATCAAATACTATTCAGATTTTATTGGATATGATATTAATTCCTCGATAAAGGAAGCTATGGTTTCATGTCCTTCAAGGCAGCTTGCAGATTTGATGAATGATCTTGTTACTATTTCAAATTCAGGAGGAGACATTTATGCATATTTGCAGAGAAAACTTAAAAATTTGGAGGAAGAGATAGATGCTTTGGAGAAAAAAAATATTGACACATTGCTTATTTTCTCACAAATTTATGTAGTTTTGCTTCTTATTGCTCCTTTGTTTTTTGCAATTATGAGTTCAATTTTGAATTTAGTGCAGTTTAGTGCTGATTCTTCTGCAGGGTCAGGTGGAGATACAGTTATTACTATAATGCTTTTGCTTTTTGCCCTTCCTTTTGCTTATGTAGGGTTTATGATGCTGATTTATTATACCAAACCATTGTATGCGAGGTTAAAACCAATTAAAGATGAAGCGTAAATCATTTAACAAGGGAAAGAAGGATTTGGATTTTAGGGAAATTATGCAGAACCTTTTTTTGGGACTTACTATTTTGGGAGTTATTTTTTCGTTGAGATTTACTTTTATGAATATTAATGATTCGAATTCCATTAATGTTGTTTTGATTTTACCTTTTATCTTGTTTTTGACTCCATATCTTGTTATGAAATTATATGACTTGAAAAAAGTAGAGGCAAAGATGCAGGTTATTCCTAGATTTTTAAGGGATGTTGTAGATAATGTTGAGTCAGGAATGGATTTAATTTCAGCCATAAAGACAACAACAGGAAATGAGTATTCTGTTTTGAATGAAGATATTGCAAAGCTTTCAAATCAGCTTTCATGGGGTATTGATTTTGATGATGCTTTTTTGAATTTTGCAAAGAATGTTGGATCTCATCATTTGAAAAAAGATTTTACATTGATTGTTGAGGCTAGAAAAGTGGGAGGACATGTGGAGAAGTTGCTTAGAGAACTTTCAGAAAAAATAAATACTGAGAATTTGATAATTAAGCAAAGAAAGAGTAATTTGGCATCAAATACTTTTACGGGATATATTTCTTTTCTTATTTTTATTCTGATTATTATTCTGGTTTATAATAATCTTTTCTTGGAGCTGGGAACTTCAATGGGAGGAGAGCAAAATTCTGAAGTTAATAATCAGAAGCTTGCAGTTTATTTGACATTGTTCACTCTTTTGTCATATGAACTTGCAATTTTGTCAGGGTTTTTGTTTGGAATGATGCAGGAGAGTAATATTATTAGTGGAGCACCTCATGTCGTCATATTGATGCTTATAACTTTTATAGGATTTTTCTTTTTTGTTCATTGATTTGTTAGAATAAAACGATCCCGGGGAGATTCGAACTCCCGACCTACAGCTTAGGAGGCTATCGTCATATCCAGGCTAGACCACGGGACCTTTATATTAAAATTAATAAGGTTTGTATTAAAAAGTTTGTTGTGGCATGTTCTTTTTTCACTTCTCAATTAACACAAATGGATTTATAGTCTTTTAGCTGAATTAATTTAAAATGGCAGTTGGAGAAGCAAATTTCCTATTTTATGTAATGTTTTGGACAATACTTGCAATGATGCTTGTATTGATTTATGCACTTAAGCAAGTGATTGTTACTCAGAGATTTATTGAGAATATTGATAAAAATATTGAGAAAATGGTTAGAAGAACTCTTCTTGATGAAGAGAGGATAATTGATGATATTGAACACAAGTCCAAGAGGAAAAAATAATTCTTTTTTAGAGTTGTAAGTCTTAGGGACTTACAAAGTTTTAAATAGTTCTTATTTGAAAAAAAATTTAATGACAAAGGATTTTCTTGATTATATAAGTGATTTTAATTTTATTGAATTGCTTGATACTTTTCTTGATAATGGATTTTATGAGTATCTTTTTCCTTTTCTGTTAGTATTTGCTGTTTTGTATTCTGTTTTGTCTAATGTTGGAATTTTTAGAAGTAAGAGAACTGGGGAGACTATCAAGTCTGTAGTTTTTATTATTTCGCTGGCAGTAAGTTATTATGGAGTAAGTTTTAAGCTTCAGGGAGGTTATTCTTTAGGTGAGCTTTTGATGATGATGTTTCCAAATATTTCTGCTTTAACTATGCTTGTGTTGGTTATGTATGTTGTTGGTGCAATATTAGGCAAGAATATCTTTAAAGGAGTTTTTTCGAAGAAACCTAGTTCATTTCTATATATGACTATAGGTGGAATTGGTCTTGGGGCAATTTTGTATTATGTTGGAATTGCTATGGGATTCTGGGATTTTGATCCTTTTGATCAAAATTCTTATTGGAATTTTATTATTGCCTTATTTTTGCTGATTTTGGGAATAGTGTTTATTGTTATAGGTTTGGTTCCAGTTGGAGTTTTGTTTTTGTGTGTTTTTGGTCTTTATCTTTATAATTCTGGAGAAGGGAATATTTTAGAATATTTTATTGATCCAATTATTTTTATTTTTATTATTGTAATATTTTTGTTCTCATGGCTTAATTCTAGTGGAACCAAAAAAAGAATATTAAGAGATGATTTGCTTAAGGAAGAGAAGACTCTTAAAGAGTACAGAGATTTGTATGGAAGAAAACCAAGAGATTATGAGTCAAGGATTCATGACATAGTTGATAGTACCTATGAGAGTAACAAGAAAAAATGGAAAAAGTTGACTGGGGAAGATTGGAAATAATTTTATTTTCATTTTAGTTATTTTTCATAGTGACAAAAATTTATAAATCTTAATTCTTAGAAATAGTTTAGTATGGGAGAAGTAAGTGATTTTTTTGCAGATATAGATTTTGCAGAGTTTATAGAAGCATTATATGATGGAGGATGGTTTCAAATAGTTTTTCCATTTATGCTTGTTTATGCAGTTGTGTTTACAATTTTGAATCAGGTCGATATTTTTGAAAAAAGAAAGCCTGTGAAGGTTATAGTTGCATTGGTTTTTGCTTTTTTTGCAGTTTCTTTTCCAATAGCAGAAGGTCCTCTTAATTGTGGTTTTAGTGGTGATGGAGCAGGAGGAGATACTCTTTATGGAGGAATTACTTTGGGAGATTTTATGACTTGTCTTTTTCCAGGTGTTACTGCTTTTACCATGGGTGTGTTGGCATTGTATATTGTTGCTGCAATGCTTGGAGTTGATCTTGTAAGGTTTTTTGGAGATAATAAGAAAGATCAGTTTATAAAGTATATTTTAGGAGCTTTGGGTATTTTTGTTGTAGTTTATTATTATGCAAGAGGTTTTGGATGGGCAGGATTTGATGCAAGTGATAACTGGTTTTGGGGTAATGATGGGATTTTGTTTGATCCTTTTTTGTATATTCTATTGTTGTTTATTGGATTTTTTGTGTGGGTTACTAAAGATGATAAAGATGAAGAGGATGTTGAAAGGATGGCTACTAGGGCTAGGAATGCAGCAAGAGATGCAGAAGATGCAGCAAGACATGGAGGACATTAAGAAATGAAGAAGAATTTATTATTAATATTGATTTTAGGAATTTTTATGGTTTTTGCAGGATGTAGTGATACAACTGGTGATTCAAACACAAGAAGTAGTGGTTGGAATTATAATGGAGGAGATAAGGCACTTCAAGTTGAGTTTACAGATGGACAACCACCTTCAAAGATTAGAGATGGAGGTTTGCAACCATTTAATATTAGAATGTTTGTTGAAAATATTGGTGAGAGTGATATTCCTGCAGGAGCAGGTCATGTTGCACTTTCAGGGATTAATCCTGAAGATTATGGTTTGAGTGATTCTTCACAGGATTTGCCAGAACTTAGAGGAGTGAAACTTCAAGGAAGTAATATTATTCCTGGTTCAACTCAGCCAGTTATGTTTTCAAATTTGAAGTTTTTGCCAGAATTGACTTCTGGTATTTTAGACAAACAAATTTTTGTTGATGTTTGTTATCCCTATAAAACTGAGGCTAGTGTAAGTCTTTGTGTTAGTGGAAATACTTTGCAGTCTTATGATGAAGATTTGAGGGTTTGTGAACTTGATGGTGATAGACAGTTTGGAAATTCAGGTGCACCTATTGGAATTGATAATGTTAAACAAAATCCTGCAGGAACAAGTAGTGTTCAGTTACAGTTTGATATTATTCATACAAAAGCTGAGACAACTAGTAGAGTTTACAGAAAAGGTTCTTTTGATACAAATTGTAGGATTGGAGGCAATCAAGTTTCAAGTGTAGAGGCAGGGCTTGCAGAGAATTATGTTCAGTTTACAGTTAAAGCAGGAAATTTGCCTGTTGATTGTAATGATGGAAGCAGTACTGGAGAGGTTTTCTTATCTGATAGTAGAGCGGTTGTTTTCTGTACAATAGATACAACTGGAGAGGAGGATTATGAGAGCACAATTAGTGTTGAGCTAGATTATGATTATTTTGACAGACATAAGCTGGAGTTCCAAGTTGAACATATTGAGAGATAAACTAAGTATCTCTCTAAACAAAAATATTATATTTTTGAACAATTTTTAATACTGGGTACTAAAATTAGTATTGAAAGGTAACTATTTTACTTATATTTTTAAATAACTAATTCTTATCTTTATTAGATATGGAAGAGAGATTTTTTTTGGAAAAGGAAAGAATTCCTGTTTTTATTGGAAAAGATGGTTCTACTAAGAAGATGTTTGAAGATAAATTCGGATGTGAAATTGAGATTAATTCAGGAAATGGAGAAGTTATTGTTTCAGGAGAGGATGGATATATTAGTTTTATAATGTCAAATATTATTAATGCGATTAATCATGGACATAGTCCACAGAATGCCTTGATGCTTGAGGATGATAATTATGTTTTGGACATTATTGATGTTAAGACTAGAGTAAGGGATTCAAAGAGATTGAAAGTAGTTTTAGGAAGAGTTATTGGAAAAGAAGGAACTACTAGAAAATTGATTGAAGAGATTACAAAGTGTTCAGTTAGTGTGAAGGATCATTTTGTTAGTGTAATTGGACCTTTTGAGAATATTACTTTGGTTCATGATGCACTTGATATGCTTATCAAAGGAGCATCCCATAAGAGTTTTTATTCATATTTGGAGAGAAATAAATCAAATATTGATAGCGGATTACTTTGATTTTTTGGTTTTTATTATTCTCTACTTTAGAATTCATACAATTTATTTTAATTTGTTATTTTCTGGTTCTGTTAGAGATTAACAATGTTCAAGTATTTCACATATGAAAATTTTGATTTTAAAGGCAAAGTTGTAGGAATTAGAGTTGATATTAATTCTCCTATTATCAAAGGTAAAGTTGCTCCAAATGAAAGGATTAGTGCTAGTGCAAGGAGTATTAAGGATTTGTCTGATATGGGAGCTAAAGTTGTAGTACTTGCTCATCAAGGTAGAAAAGGAAAGGATGATTGTGTTTCTTTATTGGAGCATTCAAAATTACTTGAGAAAGAGCTTAAGAGAAAAGTTGACTTTATTCCTGAAATTTATTCAAAGAAAGTTGAAAGTAGAGTTTCTTCTATGAAAGAAGGAGATATTTTAGTTTTGGAGAATTTGAGATTTTCTGATGATGAGGCTGAACCTAAAAAGAAAGGGAATGTTATTTTGAAATTAGAATTACTTTTTGATTTTTATGTTTTTGATGCTTTTTCTGTTTCACATAGAGAACAAGCTTCAGTTGTTGGGTTTACAAAAATTCCAGTGGTTGCAGGGAGACTTATGCAAAAGGAACTTTCGGGTCTTAATGAAATTGAGGAGACTAGAAGTCCTCATGTTTTTGTTTTTGGAGGAGCCAAGCCTGATGATTTGATTGTTTTGATGGAGAGTGCTCTTAGAGATGAAGTTGTTGATCTGGTTTTGCTTACTGGGGTTATTGGAGAGGTTGGACTTTATCTTAAAGGTTATTATTTGGGTAAAAAGATTGCATTTTTTGAGGAACATGGATTTTTGGAATGTAGAAAGAAGCTTTTGGATTTGATGAATAAATATTCAAATAGGATTGTTCTTCCTAAGGATTTGGCTTTTGATGTTAAGGGAAAAAGGGTTGAAATTGAAGTTAAGGATTTGGAGAAGAGAAAAGATGTTGTAGATAATTATTTGAGTCAGGATGTAGGTTCTAAAACAGTTGATTATTATTCTATACTTATGAAAGGAGTTGGTTCTATTTATTTTAAGGGTCCAGCTGGAAATTTTGAACTTGATAGGTTTGAAGTTGGAACAAAGGGAGTTATAAAGGGAATTATTGAGAGTGGGGCTTTTAGTTTTATGGGAGGTGGGCATAGTGTTACTGCTGTAAAGAATTTGGGTTTTTTAGATAAGTTTTCATATGTTTCTTTAGCGGGGGGAGCTTTGGTTAAGTTTTTGAGTGGTAAGTTTTTACCTGGAGTTGTAAGACTTGAAGAATCACATGAGAAATTTGAGAAAGTATTTGAGGATTTTGTTGTTGTTGGATCGAACACTATTGATATTAATTTGGCAGTTCCAAGGATGTTTAATGAAGTTCATTTGGGAGAGAAGATTAAGATTGATGATGATTTCAAGACTAGTGTGGGAGGAGGAGGCATTAATGTTAGTTTATGTTTGTCAAGATTAGGAGGTAAGGTAGGTTATTTGGGGAAACTTTCTTATGAGAGTATTGATAGAATTAAGGAAGTACTTGATAAAAATAAAATTAGTTTAGTTAAGAGCAAGGTTTCAAAGATGCCTGCATCAAAGTCTGTTTTGATTGATCTAATGGATGGAGATAGGGTGATTTTTACTTTTAGGGGCCAGAATTCATCTTTTGCTGAATCTGATTTTAATGTTGAAGATTTTAGAAGTAATTATTATTATTTTAATTCACTGACAAGAACAGGTTTTTCTACTCTTTTGGATTTGGCTAAGAAAGTTAGAAAGAGAAATTCAAGGGCAATGATTTGTTATAATCCTAGTGCATATTTGATCGGAAATGAGCCAAAATTGAAGAATTTGTTAAAACAGGTCGATGTTTTGGTTGTTAATTATGAAGAGGCTCAAGGAATTGTTGGGGAAGGAAGTGTTAGTGAGTGTCTGCGAAAGATGCGAAAGATTATTCGAAAATTTGCTGTGATTACTGATGGTGCTAATGGTTCTTATGTTTATGATGGAGATAAAGAGTATTTCATGCCTTCTTGCAAACCTAAAAGAATAGTTGATTCAACAGGAGCAGGAGATGCTTATGCAGGAACTTTTTTTTATTTTTATGCTAAAGGTTATGGTGTTAGAAGAGCTATGAGATATGCAGCTGTGAATGCTTCAAGTGTACTTTCAAAGAAAGGAGCACAAGATGGATTAATGTATTATGCTGATTTTGAAGGGTTAAATTAGCACTTTTTGTCTTTATTTTTGAGTAGTAAATGTTATAAATATGTGGTTCTTATTGATTTTATGTTAGAAAACTTTTTTGTTCCTAATCCTATAAAAATTTATGATGTTTATTCTTTTATTAGAGGATTAAAATTAAAAACTAATTTAACTGATTATGATATTAATAATTTAGCCACAATTTATGATATTTTAAATTTTAGAGTTTATGGGAGGGAAGAGGCTAGAAGAAGATCTGGAGCTGAAGCTCAGACACATATTGATGCAATTAATTCAATGACTTTAAATTTAGGATTTAAAAGTTATGATTTAACTTTGCAAAATGAGTTGCATGATGCAAGTGAAGAGGAAATAAGTAAATTAAAATCAAATTTAATCTTGGAAGATTTATTAGAATTGAATTTGATTAGTGAAAAACAATATAGAAGAGCTGTTATTGCAACTCCTATGAAAGGAGAGACTAAAGAAGAGTCTACTAAAAGAATTATTGATTCTAATGATATTATAGTAATTACTTCTAAAAATTTTGATGTAAATCATAATCTTCAAGATATGCATAATTTTAGAAGAGAGAGAAGTGCAGAAGATAAATATGTTCAATTAAATATTATTAAAGATTGGTATGAAAGAACTGATGAAAAAGATTTTATTTATATAGGTTTTCCTTCAAATGCAAGAGAATTATTTAAATTAATTTGGAGTGATAGTTTTGAAAGATTAATGAAACATTCATATTTCAAATCATAACATTTTTAAAGAATCAATTACCTAAGGTTACTATGGAGAGGGGTAAAAAAACAGGTTTTATTTTAAGACAGTTTAGAAGGAAGTCAAAAAGAATTGTAAATAAAGATTTTTTTACTGAATTTTTTTATTTGAATAAACAGAGAAGAGTTATTGAGTTTTTGTTTGATGAGAATAAAACTCTTTGTGTTGAGAGTTTTTTCAAAGAGTTTTTACCAGTTGAATTTAGAGAGTTTATTAGTATTAAGGTTATGAATGATGTTGAAGAAGAGGTTAAGACTTGGTATTTTGATGAGGAAAATATTACTTTGGTTGTTAGTGTGAATTGGGGTTTCAAGAAGCAAGAAATTAGTGTTGATTTGAATGTTGAAAATTTTACAGTAACTGTTATTGATGAGGATGGAAAAATACTTAGAGATGTGGATTATACTTTGTTTAATGATTATATTATTAGTTTTTTAACTATTCAGGCAAGATCTCTTGCTCAAGTGTTTGATACGATTTCTAGAAAAAAAGATAAGGAAGGAAAGGAAGAGAAGTTAATTGGTTAAAAGTTCCATTCTATGTTCAAGACCATGTTTTTTGAATCCTTTTCTTTCATATACTTCTTGGAGTTCTGGTTTGTGACAGTTTAGAACTATTCTATAACAATAATAATCTTTTGCAGTTTGAACTGCTTGATTTATTAATTTATTCATATAACCTTGTTTTCTGTAATTTTCATTTACATAAACATCTTCAATTAGAGCATATGGATTTAAACGTAGGTCATTTGTTATCATGAAAATTCTGACTCTTCCTATTTCTTCATTGTTATCTGGATTTATTATACTGATTTTTTCAGAATGTGTTTTAAATTCTTGAGTTCTTATCTCTGGTTTCATAATAGTAATGACATGTAGTTTTTAGTTTATAAGTTCCTTTAAAATATTTTTAATACTATTAAGAAAATATTTATAAAAGTTAAATTATTTTTTATTTTATGGAAAAGATAATTCTGAATAATGATAATAAGACTTTTTTTATGGATTCCAAAAAGATAAAGCTTGAAGATATTCCAAATGTGAATAATGAAGTTTCAAAGAAAATTTTAAAATTAATTTCAAAGAATGAGATGTATCCAAAGCAGATTGCAAAGAGTATTGGGGTTCATGAACAAAATGTGTATTATTATATTAAGAAGCTTGAGAAGAGTGGAATTATATGTGTTAAAAAACAAGAGAATATTAATGGAACTATTGCAAATTTTTATGGAGTTTCAAGCAGTTCGTTTTATTTTAATTTTGGAGAATTCAAGGAAAGTCCAAAACTTGCTCAGAAAGAATCAGAGTTTTTAATACCATTTATTGAGAAAGGAGAACTTAATGCATTGATTGTTGTTGGAAGTCCTGATCCTCATGGTCCACAAAAGGCAAGAAGCAAGGATGGATATTTTGGAATGGATTTGGCTTTGTTTTTAGGAACTTATCTTAATAGCATGCCGACAAGCAGAGTTAAGCTGGATACTGAGGTTACCCAAAAAGAACTTGAAGAGAATAATTTGATAGTTATTGGAGGTCCTATTGTTAACAAGGTTTCAAGTGAAGTTAATTCCAAGATGAAGATTTATTTTGATGAGGAGAAGAAAGGAATTTATTCTAAAGTTACAAGGAAGACTTATTTTAGTGATGAAATAGGTTTTTTTAATAAGTTCAAGTCGCCTTTTAATTCGGAAAAAAAGATATTGTTGATTGCTGGGCTTAGAAATTCAGGAACTAAGGCTGCAATTTTGGCATTTTTGAAACATTTTAATGAAGTTGAAAAGGGAAATGAGTTTGATGGAAAGATTATGAGCAGAGTTGTTGAAGGAGTTGATTTGGATAGTGATGGCAAAGTTGATGAAGTTGAGTTTTTAGAATAAAATAAGAAAAATTATAAGTATTAGAAAACAATTAAGAATATGGTAGTTGAGGAAACTTATATTAGTCCGAAAGTTCAAATAAAAAGTTCTTTAATCTCAGGTAAAGGTATGTTTGCCAAAGAAGATATTTTTAAAGGAGAAGTAATTATAAAGTGGGGAGGAATTTTTTTTACCAAAAAAGAAATTGAGAATATTAATGCTAAAGATTATTTAATTATTCAAATTGATGATGATTTATATTCTGTTGAAAAAAATGGAAAATTTGAAGATGATTATTATATTAACCATAGTTGTGATTCAAATTTGTGGATGAATGATAGTAGAACATTTATTGCCAGAAAATCAATTAAGAAAGCAGAAGAAGTAACTGTTGATTATAGTTTATTTGAAGCTGAGAATTATGTAGCTAAATGGAAATGTAATTGTGGTTCTTCTTTTTGTAGGAAAAATATAACTGGAAAGGATTATCAGATTGAAGAAGTACAACAAAGATATAAAAATCATTTTTCGCCTTTGATTAATAAAAGAATAAAATAAGAAATTTGAAATAATTATTTTTTGCTTTTTTTTCTTGAGGCAAATGTGTTGATTCCAATAACTACTGAGATGATTATTACTGCTATAACAATTAGATAACCATAAAATGAATTATCTTTTTTTTTACCTGGAGTTGTTGTAATTGATATAGTGTCTTCTCTTGAGTATCTTGATTCTTCAACCAAAGTTTCAATAATTACAACTGAATTGTATTCTCTTACTTCTCCATCTGCGGTGACTTCAAGAGTGAATATTACATCAGCACTTTCACCTGATTTTATTTTAGCTGTAACGTATTGAGTAGTTTCTTCAAATGTGAATGGGTAAGAAATATCTGGGACTGCTCTTACTCTTACTTCTTTAGCATCTTCTTTTCCTTCATTTTTGATTGTAACTTTAAGTTTGTTTTCAACGGTTCCTATTGAGAAATCTGTTAACTGTTCAACTTTTTCTACAACCAGATATGGAGCTGGCATTATTGGCAGTGTTAAATTTATGGTTTTTTCAAAAGTTTCATATGTATCTCCAACAGATTTTTGAGCTCTGTATCTTAGTTTTAGTTGAGCTGGAATTTGTTGCTCCACTCCTTGGTTTATGTCAAGAGTGAATTCCACTTCTTTTTCTTCTCCACCTCCAATTGATGAGATGGAATCTTCAAAGGAGTATGAATATGAGGGTTGAACTTCATTTGTTAGAGGTATCAATTCTGCTTTTAGAAGTTCAGCAGATTTGTCCCCAAGGTTTTGAAGTTTGATTTTTATTTTGTTGTTGTCTGAGTCCTCAAGAAGTTCGTTTGGAGTTGTTTGGATTTGTCCGATCACAATTTCAGGCATTCTTTGAGAATCATCAATGAATATTTTAACTTCAGCTTTAGTTTGTGTATCATCATAACCAATAGTGATTGGCATATTTATTTCTCCTTGATTTAAATCTTCTGAAAAGTAAACCCTGAATGTTCTAGTTATTGATTCACCTGAGAGCATTTTTTTGATTTCTTCTCTTTGTGATATTGGAGTTATGAAATCTGTGTTGTCAATTTGAAAGTATACATTTTGTTTTTCAGTATTAGCTCCAGTTGGATTTGTGAATCTTAGAGTAATGTCTGCATAGTCTCCTGCAACAACAGGTGATGGAGATGTTTTTATTATTTCAGTTGTTATTGCAAATGATGTCTGAATTCCAATTATTAAGAAAAGGAATAGTGTAATTATTTTGTAATTGTTTAGTTTCATTTTTATTTCTTTATTTCTTATTTTTTTTGATGTTTCTATTGTTTATTAATTTTAGTATTGATGGAACAAATAGGACGGATACTATGAATACTGATAGTATTGAAAATGCAAGTGACCATCCTAGTCTTTGTGTTCCAAGAAGTTTTGCAAATGTTAAGGCCAAGAATCCTACAAATGTAGTTAGTGATGAGAGGAATATTGCTTTTCCCGATGTTGTCATTGTTTCAAATACTGCTTTGTCAAATGGAAATTTTTTTGAGTATTTTTTTATACTATCAACTAAATGAATAGAAAAGTCAACACCTATTCCTAAAACCAGTGAGATGATTCCAGTTGAAAGAGATGTGAAAGGAACTGAAAAAAATCCCATTAATCCAACTGCCCAGATTACTGCAAGAATGATAGGAATTAGTGATAGAAATCCAATTGCTATTGAGGCATAAACTGTTGATGCAACGAAGAATACCAGTCCAAGTCCAAGCATTGTTGTAACTCCTGCATCTCTTTGAAGTGAATCTCCAAGTTCATCAAATCTTACAACATTTCCATACAAAGATGTTTGAGTGTTGTAAATATCTGTGTTTGATACGATATGATTTAGTTCTTTTAAAACTACAGATTTTCCAGCTTCATCCTGTTGTGGATTTCTTGTAATTATTGTGATTTTTGTTAAAGTCCAGTCATGGTTGAATTGATTTTTTAGAGTTTCATTGTAAGTTAGTTGTTCAAAGATTTGAACATTGTCATATTCAAGATTATCATAAGGAGAGTAAACAGTATCTACATATGGTATTGTTTTTATTTGGGATATTATGTTGTTTACATCTCTTGCAACTTGGGCATTTCTTAGATCTCCTTTTTGTGAGATTAGGATTATGTTTATTGAATCCTTGTTTCCACCAAAGTTGTTTACTACTTCCCTGAAACTTTCAGAGAATGGGTCGTTATCGGGAATCCAGTTGGAGTTTGATGTTGAGAACTGAATTTTGGATGCACCATACATCATGATTATTGTGATTATTATTACTATTGTAATTACTGTTTTTGCATATTTTACCTGAAATGCTGCAAGGTTTCCAAGTCCTTTTAAGATTTTGTCAAATACTGCATTTGGTCTTAAGTGAATTTTTTTTGCAAATACAGTCATCAAAATTGGAAATAGAATTAAAGTTGTTGCATAGATTACTGATATTCCTATAGCAAGAACTATTCCTTGGTTTTGAGAGGATGGAGATAGTCCAAATATTAGAGCTCCAAATCCTGCAAGAGTTGTAATGTATGATGCAGTTATTGGAAGCATTAATCCTTGAATTGTATGCTGAAGAGCAAGGGAGTGATTTTGATGTTCTTTTCTTGCTTTTGCATAATGGGTTGAGATATGTATTGAATAGTCAACTCCAAGTCCTAATATGAGGACTCCAACTGCTGCAAGGGTAATTGTGATGTTTATGTTTAGTATTACCATCAATGCTGCAAGTAAAATCAGACTTACTATTGGAGTTGAAATTGTTACAAATGTGAAATAAAAGTCTCTTGAATACCAATAAAGGATTACAAAAACAGCAATCAGAGTTATTATGATTGTGTTTAAGTTATCTTTTATTAGAAGAGTTGGAATTCTATCTATCATTACAGGAAATCCTGTGAGTATTTTTTTTACACCAACGGGCTCCCCAACTTCATCTAAAAGAGAGTTTATCTGATTGATTACTAAACCAAATCCTCCAACTTTTTGAGGAGTGTTTAGTGAAAGTATTATCTGAACTGCTCTTTCATCTTCTGAGAATTGAGGTTGTGAGATTGATGTAACGTATTGAGATTGAGATAGAACTTGTGATACTTCGTTTAAGTATTCTAGAATTGTTTCATCTTTCATTGATATTGGAATATCTTTTATATGAGATTCATCGTTTAATGAGAGGAAAAGAACCAAAGCTTCATTTGATTCAAATGCTTTTTTTAAAATCCTGTCATTTGTATTATACTGAGAATCATCAGGAATTAAGATTCCAAAATCTGGATCAATTTTCAAATTAGTTGCAATCATTGCAGAGCTTCCAATTATTACAAGTAGAATAAACAGTATGAGTTTAGAATACTTTATCTGGAACTTAACTAATTTTTCAATCATTTTCTAGTTTTGCAGATGCGTTTTTTTCACGCATAGAATAACTGGAGTTTTATTTATTTATAAATATTTTGATTTTCAAAATATTTGAGAATTTAAGTAATGAGAGAATTTTACTTTTTATTTAAATTTGAACAAATTTTGTCTAAGAGTTCAAGGAATAGAATTTGTTCTTTATTATTAAGCTGTTTTAAAATTTTTTCTGAAATAATCATGTGAGATTTAACTATTTCTTTTGCTATTTCTTTTCCTTTTACAGTTAATGATATGAAAACTTTTCTTCTGTCATTTTCATCAAATTCTCTTTTGACTATTTTTTTTTCAATTAGAGAATCAATAGCAGTAGTTGTGGATCCAGGAGTTAAATTTAGTTTGTCAGAAATTTGAGACATAGTTTTTTTTCCATTTGTTAAAAATTCTGATATTTTCATATCTCTTATTGAACATTCGGTTTTTAAATTACAGATTGCCTCTTTTTTGAATTCATCTCCAATAATTTGAAAATAAATTGATAATTTCTGAGTGTTATTCATATTTTATTATTGGAGAGTCTGATTTAAAAATATTTTGATTTTCAAATATTTAAAGTTTTTAGTCATTCACTAAGGTTTATAAAGTATATTTATTTGTTATAATTAATGTATCAATAATTTTATTCTAAAATAATTGGAACATTTTTAATGAATAAAAAAATGTAATAAAAATAGAATCCATGGTCAATAGCAACTTTCTTGGAAATTAAGGTGAAACCGGGCTTGCGATCATA
>JBNKLP010000016.1:0-32420 GCA_050292425.1 Candidatus Nanoarchaeia archaeon
CTTGTAATTACTGCATTTTTGATTTATTCATTCATTTATGCAAGCAGGACTGCAACTATTGTTTTAGCTTTGATTGCTGGTTTTTTTCAAGGTTTATTTTTGTGGGCTTGGGGGCCTGGATGGTTTATTTTTATATTTTTATCAATTTCATTGATAGGTTTTATTGGTTATTCATTTATTATTAATTTAATTAATAAAAAAAATTTGAAGGAATTAACAAATCTTGTTTTGAATGATTTACTCGTATTAGTTTCTTTTGTTTTGTCTTCAGCACTTTTTAGTTATGTTTTTGCAAAAAAGAATATTATTACTTTAGTTCTAAGTGGAACTGCTTCTTCTGCCATTACAACGATTTCACAAACGAATATATGGCCAAATGTGTTATCTTCTGTTGCAGAGCTTAATCCAGCTTCATTTAACCAAATCATAGTTTCTGTTGGAGGCACAATTATTTTCCTTTTTGCTTTGATTGGAATTCTGCTCTTTGCATTAGATTTTAAAGGGAAGGACAAGAGAAATGATTATATTAGATATGCAGTTTTAGTTTTTGGAGTTATTTGGTTTTTGATTATTGTTTTAGGACAAGCATTTATATCCTATACTGCAAATCATGCATTTTTGTTTTTGGGAATCTTGTTTTTGCCTGTAGCTGCTGCTTTACTGCTTGGTATTTTCAACAATTTTTATTCAGAAAAAGTATTCGTGGTTTTGCTACTAAGCATTTGGATGGCAGGAACTATTTACATGAGTCTTAATGGAGTTAGATTTATTTTGCTTTTAGCGCCTGCTTTTGCAATATCCTTTGCTTTGGGTCTATTTTATGTAGGTAAAATCATTAATAATTTTTTTGCAAAGGAATTCAAATTTAATCATCAAAATAAAGCATCTTTTGTAGGATTTGCAATTGTGCTTGCTTTGTTTTTGTTTTTGTTTTATCCAATTGCTCAAAATGCAAATGCAATATCGGAAGGTACAACACCTAATTTTGATGATGCATGGTATTCTACAATGTACAAGATAAGAGATAATTCACAGCCAGATGCAATTATTACATCATGGTGGGATTTTGGACACTTTTTTGCAACAGTTTCTGATAGAGGAGTTACTTTTGATGGTGGTTCTCAAGGAACTCCTAGGTCTCACTGGGTTGGAAAGCTTTTGATGGAAAATGACGAGGATGTTTCAGTTGATATCTTGAGAATGCTAGTTTGTGGGGGGAATGAGGCTCACAATACAATGCTTTCATATACTCAAGGGACTGCTGCAGATGCAGTGAAGATAAATAAGATTTTATACGAGACTTTTGGGAAAGATAGAGATACAACAAGAGAGATTATTGCAAATAACAAGTATTATTCATTTACTGAGAATCAGGTTGATGAAGTAATGAATTATCTTGCATGTGAAGATCCTGCTGAAGACTTTTTGATTACTTCTGAGGATATGGTAGGAAAGGCAGGAGTTTGGGCTCACTGGGGTTCATGGGATTTTACCAAGAAGTATGTTCATGATAATTACAATACAAAGAGCGTTTCAGAGATTGCAGCTGATATTGATGAGAATGTTACTTTGATTGAACAATATGTTGATGAACTTAAAGATATTGATGTGAAGGCTCAGGTTCAAGATATTAAGAGAGAGAATCTGGTTAATCAATGGCTTGCTCCTTATCCGAGTTATGTTCCAATTCAGGGAAGGTATTCATATCCTTGTATCAACAATAACAATACTTTGACTTGCCAAAATGGTGTTATAGTTGATTTTAGTACAGGAAAGATTGATGAGAATAGTGTTGGAGGACAAGTTTCTTTTAAGAATTTGATTTATCCAGATGTTTTTGGAAATGTGAATGTTTTGGAGCAGAATCCACAAGGAGAGTTTGACGTTTTGATTTTACCGGGAGGAAATGGGGGTTATAATTCAATGATTATGGGATCACCTTTGGGAGCATCATTGTTTACAAAGTTGTTTTATTTGGAGGGACAGTTCGATAATAATCATTTTGAGAAGTTTGATGATGTTCAGTCAGCTACTGGAGTGAGAGTTATTACATGGAAGGTTAATTGGGATGGAATTGATTTAGGAGAGAATATGAGTAGCAGTATTGATGTGAGTTCAATTGATTTTGATTTGAGTGGAGAGAATTCAACATCAACTAATGTTAATATTTCTAACCAGTAGATTTAAATACCATTACTTTTTTTTTGTTTTTATGAATGAATTTAGCGAAGAGTTGAATTTTTTGCTTCCTTTGGTAAAGGAGGTTGGAGTTGAGGTTATGAAGGTTTATGGTTCTGATTTTTCTACTGATTTCAAGGAGGATGAATCTCCGGTTACTCAGGCAGATTTGATTTCTAATGATATTTTGATTGGGAAGCTTAAGGCTAATTTTCCACATGAAATTGTCTCAGAGGAAGTTGAGGGTGAAGTTGTAGATAAAAATGTTAAGATTTGGGTGATTGATCCTTTGGATGGAACTTCAGATTTTGTTCAAAAAACAGATGAGTTTTCCATTATGATTGCTTTGCTGGATAAAGGAATCCCTGTGATTGGTGTTGTTTACGTGCCAGCTTTGAAGAAACTTTATTTTGCTGAAAAAGGAAAAGGGGCTTATGTTCAGGTTGGAGAGGCTGAGCCAGAGAGGTTGGAAGTTTCAAAGGTTTCTGATTTGAAGGATTTTAGCGTTGTTAGGAGCAGAAATCATTTTGGAGAGGATGATCAGGCAATTGCAAATAACCTTAATGTTAGCAGTTTTAAGAAAATGGGTAGTGTGGGTGTAAAGTTTGGAGCAATTGCTGAAGGAAAAGCAGAGCTTTGCTATTATACTACTGACAGGATGGGAATTTGGGATGATTGCGCATCTCATGTGATTTTGAAGGAAGCTGGAGGAGAGGTATTTACCATTGATGGAAGTGAACCTATTTATGATCTTGATTCAAAAAAGATGAAAAAGGGTTTTATTGGAACCAATGGGACTAATAAGGCAGAGATTTTGAAGGCGATACAGAGAGTTAAAAAGAATATAAGAGTTGAAGAGACTCATATTGACAAAGATGCAAGGAGAAATAGAAATAAGCATCATTCAGCAGTTTTGTGGTTTACAGGTTTTTCAGGAAGTGGAAAGTCCACACTTGCAAAGGAAGTGGAGAGAAAGTTGTTTGAGAGAGGAGTTAATGTTTATGTTTTGGATGGAGATAATCTGAGGTTTGGTCTGAATGGAGATTTGTCTTTTTCTGCTCAGGATAGGGAAGAGAATATCAGGAGGGTTGCAGAGGTTTCAAAGCTTTTTGTTGATAGTGGGCATTTTGTTATGAGCGCTTTTATTTCACCTTACAAAAAGGATAGGGATTTGGCAAGAAGTTTGGTGAGTGAAGATGAGTTTGTTGAAGTGTTTGTTGATTGTCCAATAGAGGTTTGTGAGAGCAGGGATGTAAAGGGATTGTATCAAAAAGCTCGTGAGGGTAAGATTAAGGGTTTTACGGGGATTGATGATCCTTATGAGGTGCCTGAGAAGGCTGAAATTGTAATAGATACTTCCAATATGAATGTTGAGGAGAGTGTTGAGGTAATTTTGGATTATTTGCAGGAGAAGGGATATCTTAAAAAATGATTGAACCTTATGGGGGAGGTGAGCTTGTAGATTTGTATTCTTTTGATGAGAAGTTAATTGAGAAAGCTTCAAAGTTGAAAAAAGTTGAGATTGCTCGAAGATTTGTTTCTGATTGTGAGATGATGGCCAATGGCGGTTTTAGTCCACTTAGAGGTTTTATGAAGAGAGAGGAAGTTTTGAGTGTTTTGAATGATATGAGATTGCCTTCAGGTTTGATTTGGTCTATTCCTATTGTTTTGCCCGTTTCTGCTGATGTAAGTTCAGATGATGAGGTTTGTCTTGTAGATAAGGAAGGAAAGGAAGTTGCCATTATGAAAGTTAATGATGTGTTTGAGCTTGATTTGATTGATTATTGCAAGAAGGTTTACGGGACTCACGACAAGGAGCATCCTGGAGTTTCCATGATGTTTAATTACGGGAACAGATTTGTAGGAGGAGATATTAAGGTTTTATCAAAACCTGAGAGGAAGGAGGTTTCTGAGAGGTATTATCTTGACCCTAAAGAGACTAGGAAGATTTTTGAGGAGAGAGGATGGAATTCTATTGTTGCTTTTCAGACAAGAAATCCGATTCACAGAGCTCATGAGTATCTGATTAAGTGCGCTTTGGAATCAGCTGATGGGTTTTTGATTCATCCTTTGGTTGGAGAGACGAAGGCTGATGATATTCCAGCAGATGTGAGGATGGATTGCTATGAAATTTTGGTTGAGAGTTATTTTAACAAGGAGAAGACTGCGATTTCTGTTCTTCCAGCTGCTATGAGATATGCTGGTCCCAAGGAAGCGATTTTGCATATGATTGTTCGTCAGAATTATGGTTGCACTCATATGATTATTGGACGTGATCATGCAGGAGTTGGAGATTATTATGGGACTTATGAGGCGCAGGAACTTGTTGATAGCATAGCTGATGAACTTGACATAAAAGCAGTTAAGTTTGAGCATGCGTTTTATTGCAGAAAATGTGAGAATCTGGCTACTTCAAAGACTTGTCCACATACTCATGATTTCCATGTTCATCTTAGCGGTACAAAGGTTCGTGGCATGCTTAAAGATGGAATTAGGCCACCAAAGGAGTTTTCTCGTGATGAAGTTGCTGATATACTTATTGACTGGGCTAGTAGGAAGGAATAAGTTTATTCTAATGTAATACTAATGTTTAAATAGTTGAAGTTTGTTGTGGTTTTATGAAAAAAAGAGATGTTAATTACAAAGGGATGTATTTGTTGGGAATTTCTTTGATTGCACTAGGGATTTCCCTTGTGAATTTATTAGAAAACAAACCAACAGGAATTGTCTTTATTTCTGTAGGTGGTTTGTTTATGATTATCAGTCTAAAGAATAAGAATCTGTGGAAAAAATGATTTTTAAGCTGTTTCTCCTTGTTTCAATTTTCTTCTGATAACACAGTATTCGTCTTTTACTTCAAATGGCACTTCAATTTTAACATTGTATTCAAGACCTCCAGATACAGCTTCTAGTTCCACATCATCTCCATTTGTTACTGGTTTGCTCATTTTATCTACTTTCCATGTCTGAATTTTTGCAGGGTGAGGCATTACAAATTCAAGTTCATCTCCTTTTTGGAATTTGCTTCTTGTTTCTATTTCAATTACTGATTTGGTTTTGGATGAGGAGATTACTTTTCTTACAATTGCTGCAAATAGATGTGTTTGGTGAGAGGTTTTCTTTTCGTAGTCCTGTGCATTCTGTTTTGGGTTTCCTTCCAAGAATCCAGGGATGAAACCTCTATTGGAAGTTGTGTTTAGTTCGGTTATTGCCTCATCAATGTTTGGCTCTTTTCCCGCTAGGAGGTCGTCAAAGACTTTTCTGTAGCTTCTAGCAACAATTGATGCATAGTATACAGATTTTGTTCTTCCTTCGACTTTGTATGAGTTTACACCGCCAACCATTAGTTTTTCAATGTGCTCTGCCATGCAGTTGTCTTTTGAGTTGAAGATGTATGTACCATTTTCGTCTTGGTCTATTTCAAAGAGTTCTCCTTTTCTTAGTTGCTCTTCAACGAAGTATGTTCCTTTTTCAAGTTGTTTGTAGTTGCTTCTGTCTTGCATAGTTTCGAGGAAGTTTGGATCTTTTGCCTTGTAGACTTTGTATTTGAATCTGCAGGCGTTGTTGCATACTCCTTGGTTTGAGTCTCTGTAGTTCATGTAGTTCGATAGAAGGCATCTTCCTGAGTATGCCATGCAGTTTGAACCGTGAATGAAGAATTCAATTTCTATTTTAGGCACTCTTTTATGAATTTCCAGTAGTTCTGGATATGTAAGTTCTCTTGCAAGAACAATTCTTGTGATTCCCTGCTTATACCAGAAGTTTGCAGACATCCAGTTTACATTGTTCTGCTGTACTGAGAGATGGATTTCAGCTTGTGGAAAGTTTTCTTTTGTAACATCGATTAGACCTGGGTCTGCCATGATGAATGCATCGGGCTTTAATTCTTCAACCATTACTTTCATGTCTTTTAGAAATTGTTCGTATTTGAAAGAGTGTGGAAATATGTTTACGGCTAGATAGACTTTGACATCTCTTTCGTGAGCATATGGAATTATTTGCTTTAAATCGTTTAAAGACATATTGGATTTTCCCCTTAGTGTGAACATTGGGATTCCACAATATATTGCATCTGCTCCAAAAGCTATTGCGTATTTTGCCTTTTCGATGTCTCCTGCAGGCATAAGCAGTTCAAAGTCTTTTCTAGATTTTCCTTTTAAAAATTCTTTAGATAGTGCCATTTCTTACTTACCGGGGTCCAGACCCAGTTTATTGTAGTAAAAAATAATGAATATGTGTTTATATACTCTTTGCCAGAAAAGAGAAATCTTTAAAAATCAATAAGTTGAAGTTGTTTTTATGAATAAATTAAGGGCCAGAAGGAAGGAAAAGATAGATTTTCTTCTTGAGAGCAGTCATTATCAAAGATTGCAGCTTTTTTTGTATGGGCTGAGTGTTCTTGCAATTCTTTTGGTTTATCTTCTGATTGTTTATTTGTTTGGTTCTAATGTTTATGTTACTTATGTTACTGGTTTTTTTTCACTTATGATTGGTCTTTATTTTTTTTACAATAGAAATAAGTTTGTAAAGGCGATTGATGATAAACTTCAAAAGAGGAAAAGAGACAATTATAAGAGACAGAGCAAAGTTGGACTTAAGACTACTTTGAAGAGAATTGCTCCAAAAAACAGCAAATTAAAGCTGAACATAAAGGGAAAGACTACTTTGAAGGAAAAGATGGCTAATATGAAGTCTAAAGTGACTCCAAAGAAGAAAGGACAGAAGGATTATATTGAAATTGAGTGAGTACATAGTCAAAGAATTAATTTGATTAATTATTAAGCCATTGTGAATATTATTCACAAAGGTTTATAAATTTTTTATTCTATTATTTATTATGACTAAAAAGAAAGAGTATAAAATTGATAAAAGTGCTAAGAAGCATGTTAAGGGAATTTTGAAAAGAGATAAAGATGTTTTGAAGAAGTTAGCTTCAATGTAAAATGAGAGTTAATTTTACTTGTAGAGATATTATTGAAATTATGATGAAATAATTACGGAGTTTGGAGGAGATTTTGGAATAGTTTCAGTTTCTTCTATTGAATTTATTTTAGAACATGCTAAAAATAACAAATTTAATGAGGATTTTTTTACTTTATTAGCAAAGATATTGATTTCAATTACTGTTGATCATCCTTTTATTGATGGAAATAAAAGAACTGGATTAGTTGTTATTATGTCAATATTGCAAGATAATGATTTGATTTTGGATTTGTCTGAAAAAGAAAAGGAAGAGTTTATTTTATCTGTTGCAAAATTAGAGTTTGATGTTTCTAGACTTAAGAATTTTTTGGAGAATAATTCTTCTGAGTTTTAGGTGAATAATCTTCTGTTGATGCAACCGTTTAAGATTATTTTTAGTATGTGCGCTTCTCCAATTGTGAGGTTTTTAGATATGTCTTTGATTTTTATTGAGAATCCTGTTTTTGACTTGTTGCACCAAATTTGTGTCTTGTTGCCATTGAATGAGTGGAAGAAAGAGCATTTTCCTTCTTCCTGTTCTAATAGATGAAGTATTTCTCCAATTTCAGCATCATTCATTTTTACTTTTATCCAGCTCCACTTTTTGTCTTTTTCAATTCCGATATGAAAGTAGATGTCCTTATCTTTGTTCATCTGTACTTTGAGACAGTTTATTTTTCCAAAGAAGCTTTTGTCTACGATTAGTTTGTTGATTATACTCATCTTTCATCTATTCCTCTGTTTGCCAGGACATCTGCTTCACTGTTTTGCTCTCTTCTTACCCAATTGAATTTTAAGTTCATGTTTTGAGTTAGTGCTTTTATTTGCTTGAATAGAGGAATTATTGTTGGTGCTTTTACTTTGTACTGTCCGTTTAATTGTTTTACAAGTAGTTGTGAGTCGCAGTAGAATGTTGCTTCTTGTTCCTTATGATCGATTAGTTTTTGAATTGCAAGGATTACTGCTGTGTATTCAGCTTCATTGTTTGTCTTTTTGCCCAAATATTGTGATACTTGGTCTAAAATTGAAGAGTCTTTGTATATTATTGCGCCAGCACCAGCGTGTCCTGGATTTCCTCTGGATGCGCCATCTGTGAATACTTTTATTGTCATAATTAGATTTTAATTGAAGTGTTTTATATATTTTGTTGTTTTTGGTTTGAAGTAATTTAACCTATAGATTTATATTATTTTTCATATTATTATGAATATTATGAATAAGCCATTTGATTTATTAGCAATTGTTGACCCAGAAGAATTTGAAAGAGGATATAATAATAAAAGACAACACATATTAGGTCTTGCAGATTTGTGTAGGAGATATAATATTCCAGTTAGGGTAAGGCTTGGTTATCAGCAAGAAACTGTACCTCAAAAAATAAGAGAATTTTTCTTTAATTGTAATTATTTTGAGTCAAATTCCGAATCTTTTGAGTTAGAGAATAGAACTAAATTAGAAATCTCTAATGCTAATAGAATTATTGTTATTGGAGGATTACTTTGTTACGAAACTTCATGGATTGAAGATTTTATTAATCAAGTTGGTTTATCATTAAATCAATTTGAGAATAATGGGGATTCTTCTACTGCAAAATTTGCGCTTGTTAGTGGTTGTGTCCCTTCTACTGCAGATGCAATATATCATAGAATGTTAACTTTACTTAAAGAACCACAGGTGTTAATTGATCCAAGAGCTTCAGTTGGTGTTAATGCAATAGATGATGAATTTAATTTCAATTTTCTATATCAATTATGTGAACCTGAATTGAGATCAAATTATCTAAATCCAGTTATAACAAAAAAAGTTTTAAGAGATTCTTTATTTGATTAGTATATTCTTCTTTTACTTTAATACATACAACCAATACTTTTGCTCTGAGTTGTATATCTCTTCTTGATGAGTAACTTTAAGCTTATTTTTCTTTGCGATTTTTTCATTTATTGGAAGTTTTGTGATTATTCCTATTTTCTTTTGTTTGACAAATTCTGCTTGGTAGAAGATGTCTTTTTGGAATTGTTCGTATTCTTGTTCATCTTTGATGTTTGGAAATTGGGTTATCACATAGTCAACATCTCCTTTGTGGAATTTTACATCAAGCCAATCAAAGTCATATTGGGATATTTTGATTTTCTGTCCTGAAAGGTTGATGTTTTCCCTTAGCATCTTGAATGTTTTGTTGTCCTGAACAACTGCAATTAACTTGTCTTTTGTTTTTGGAATGAGAGGAATAGGTATTCTTTGATTGAATAGTTTTAGAATAGGAAGAGACTGTCTTTGCTTTATGTGAGTTGGTTTGTTTAGAAGAGAGGCTTCAATGATAACTTCTCCTAGATTTGCATTTGGGTCAAGTACTGAGATTTCTTTTTGTTTGCTTAGTTCTAGAAGATGAAATAAATAGTTTGGAATTGTTGCATTTAGGGATGAGAAGCTTGAGTTTGCTTTGTAGTGTCTTTTTGTTAGTTTTATGTCTGCCAAATCTATGCAAAGGTAGTTTTTTGAGTTGCTTGATAAGACTTTGAATGGGAGGTCTGGCTTGTCAAGGTTAACTGATAAGTTTGGAAAGTTTTCGGATATTATGTTTCCAATTTTTTCTTGAGTTTGCTGATGATCTGCTTTTGTGAATGATTTTTCACACCTTACAGAAAATGTGAGATTCTTGTTTATGATTTCTGGCAGAGTTTTTTCGAATTTGATGAAATCAGTTGAACCAAATTCAGAGGCTTTCAGATAAATTCTTTGAGTTAGTCTGGAGTAGAAGACTACTTTGGATGTAAAGTCTGTAATTTCGTCTTCTTTTAGCTTTATTTGGTATAGACCTTTGTGAATTGATTTGATTGATTGTTTTGTGAGTGTTTTGATTTCTTTTTTAATGGCTAAGTGCGTGAAGTCTTTTGTTTTAATTAGCAGTGTATGGTTTGTCATTTTAAATTTTAGATAGTATGTAGCCAACTTTAGCTTCTTTGGAATCTTTTATTTCATATCCTTTTAGTGTTATTTCATCTCTTAGCTTGTCTGATTCTTCCCAATTCTTGTCTGCTCTTGCCTTGAGTCTTTTTTGCGCCAGCTCAATTATTTCAGCAGGAATTTCGTTTTGTTTTATTAATCCCAGGACTTTGTCAACTCTTTGCATGAATTCTATTGCCATTTCCTTGTCTTTTTCAGATAGGATTTTCTTTTTGTTTACGTCATTTATGAATTCGTATACAGCTGCAACTGCAATTGGTGTATTTAAGTCATCTTTTAGACCATTTTCAAATTCATCTAATCTTTTCTTGTATGTTTTAGCAAGTTCGTCCTTTACATCAGGGCTTGCGATCATGTTATTTAGTCTTGCAACAAAATCGTTGATTTTTTTTACATTTGCAACTCCTGCCTCAAGTGATTCAAATGTAAAGTTGATTTGTTTTCTGTAATGAGACCTTAGACATATTTCTCTTAGGGCTAGGGGGTCGAATCCTCTTTTTTCAAGGTCTGCAATTGTGTATGTGTTTCCCAGAGATTTTGACATTTTTTCACCATCTACAAGCATATGGTTGTTATGCATCCAGAAGTTTATTTTGTCAACTTCATGGGAGCAGGTGTTTTGTGCAATTTCGTTTTCGTGGTGAACTGGGATGTGCTCAATTCCTCCTGTGTGAATGTCAAATTGAGAACCTAGGTATTTGTGAGACATTGCTGAACATTCAATATGCCATCCTGGAAATCCTTGACCCCATGGTGAATCCCATTTCATTATGTGGTTTTCGTTTTCTTTTGTCAGGAATTTCCATAGCGCAAAGTCTTGAGGGTTGTGTTTTTCTGAGTCAACCTGAACTCTTGCTCCTGCTTTTTTTTGCTCTAATGATTGTCCTGATAGTTTACCATAATCTTTAAATTTTTCAACATCAAAGTAGATCCCGTCTGATGTCTTGTATGTGAATCCACCTTTTTCTAGTTCTTGAATTATTTGTATTTGCTCTTTTATGTGATCTGTTGCTCTTGGCATATAAGTTGGAGGGATAATGTTTAATTTGTTTAAATCCTGCTTGTATACATCTTCGTAGAATCTTGCAATTTCAAATGGGTCTTTGTTTTCCTTTTTGGCAGCTTTGAGCATTTTATCTTCCCCTGCATCTTCATCTGAAACCAAGTGTCCTACATCTGTTATATTCATTACATCAATTACTTTGAAATTAAAATATCTTAAAGTTCTTTTTAGAAAGTCCCAACACAAGGCAGCTCTTAGGTTTCCTATGTGCTGGAAAGAATAAACTGTTGGACCACAGGAATAAATCTTTACTGTGTCCTTTTGAAGAGGTATGAATTCTTCTTTTTTTCTGCTCAGAGTGTTGTAAAATTTAATCATATTATTTTAAAAATAAAGATAGTTTAAAAGGATTTTGTTTATTCCTCGTAGAAGTTTGGATTTATTAGAGGAATATATCCTAAAGAACCAGAAAGAGTCTCAATTTTTTCCTCTGATTTGATTGTTTCACCATCGGAGTTTACAGTCTCTTTTGTGTATGAAACAACAATTTTAACTTTTAGAGTTTCTTTTGTTTCATATTCTGCTGTATCTGCAATTGAAATTTTTCTAGTTTCCAATTTGTCTCCTATTTTAGCAAGAGGTTTATTGTATTGCTCATATCCAAATTCAATGTTTTTAGAGTTTTCAATTTTTAGTTCTTTAACGATGATATTTTTAATATCATATGTTGAGGATGTTTTGAAAAGGCTAAGAGTTGTTTGAATTCCATTTTTATCGTTTGTATTTAATATTAAAGGATTGTTGATTAGGAATTTGCCTTCAATTGTCAAGTCCGAGTTTTTGAACTCAATGGTTTTAGTTTGTTCGATTACTTTTTCGTTTTGAGTTAAGATACATTTGTCTTTTTGACAGGATTTTTCTAGGTATTCTCCAAGTTCTCCATCACAACCATAAATAGGATGTACTTTTGGAACATCTTTTTCACAATTGCAATATGTTTCTCCATCTTCAATTACTCCATTTCCACACACATCTTTTTGAATTTCCTTTCCAAGGCATTGTCCTGATTCCTCATCGTATGTATATTTTGTGTATGTTGTGTCTTGTGATGAACAGTCAGGGTCAGAACAACCTGAGAATAATATTAAAATAGAGGAAATTGCTATGAGAAAAAAGGATTTTGTAAATTTCATTTTATTCAACATTAACAGTTATAGTTTTTGTGTATTCATCCCCGTCAATATCAACTCCAAATGAAACATAATAAACTCCAACATTTGTTGCATCTGCCACTCTTAGAGTATACATTTGTGCCATGTCAGTTCCTGCTTCCATATTTTGGAATCCTGGCCCTGATAATATGAATGTGTCATCTGCTGTAAATCCATCTCCTAGTTCATTAAATATTTCTCCTCTGATTAGTTCTGTTGTTGCGGGTCCTGCTCCAATGTTAACATCATCAGTTTGACCTACATTTCTAATTTTTATAAAAACATTAACTTTTCCTCCTTTTGAGATTGTTATTGTTGGTTCTGGATTAATACAAAAAACATCAGGACAATTTTTAACTTCATCTAGCTTTAGTCTTTCATTGTCTCCTAGCTGGTCATCAAAACTTTTAGCTCCTTTATTTACAAGACTGTTTACAAATCCAATTACAAGACCAAGTACAACCATTCCAATAATCAGCATGATGATTAGATTAAGACTCATCTCTACTGCTCCTTTTTTATTTGTGTTTTTTATCATAATTGATTTGTTTTATTTGAGTTTTAAATAAATTTATAGTTCGCAAAAGGAGTGACATGACTTAGTGTATGATAATATTTAAATATGAATAAGAAAATTGTAATAGTATGAGTGAGAGTAAAGTTACGCCTTGGGAAGTTGAAGGAACTGTTGATTATGATAAATTAATTAAAGAATTTGGAGTTGAGTATCTTAGTGAGAATATAAAAAAAGAGTTGATGAGAATTTCCAAAGAGAAAGGAGTAGGTTATCATGTTTATTTGAAAAGGGAGTTGTTTTTTTCCCATAGAGATTTTGACAAAGTTTTGAAGAATTACAAAGAAGGAAATAAGTTTTTTTTGTATACAGGAAGAGCGCCAGGGGGAAGCATGCACATAGGACATATGGTTCCTTTTTTGTTTACAAAGTATCTGCAAGACATTTTTGATTGTAACTTGTACATACAGATTCCAGATGACGAGAAGTTTTTGTTCAAGAAGGATTTGACTTTGGATAAGATTAATGAGATGGTTGTTTCTGATTTGGAAGATATTGCAGCTATTGGTTTTAATCCTGACAAGACTTTTATTTTTAAGAATTCAGAGTTTATCAGGCAGATGTATCCACTTTATCTTGCAACAGCAAAGAAGCTTACTTTTTCTCAAGCTAGGAATACTTTTGGGTTTACAAATAATTCAAATATTGGGATGATTAATTATCCTGCACTGCAAATTGTTCCAACATTTTTTGAGAAGAATCTTTGTCTGATTCCGTGCGCTATAGATCAAAATCCTTATTTTATGCTTCAAAGAGATTTTGCAGAAAAATTGGGATATCAGAAGAATAGTACAATTCTTTCTAAGTTTCTGACTGCTTTAACAGGACCTGATGGAAAAATGTCAGCATCAGATCCTGATAGAGCTATTTTACTTACAGATGCTGCTGCAAAGGTCAAGAAGAAGATTAACAAGTATGCTTTTAGTGGGGGGCGTGAAACTTTGGAAGAGCATAGGAAGTTAGGAGGAAATTGTGAAATTGATGTTGCATTTCAATGGTTGTATTATTTGTTTGAAGAGGATGATGCAAAGATTGAAGCTTTGAAGAAAGGATATGAGAGTGGAGAGATTCTTTCAGGAGAGATGAAAAAGTATTTGATTGAGAAGGTTAGTGCATTTTTACAAGAGCACAATAAGAAGAAGATAGATGCTAAAAAGAGGAAACTGCTTGATAAGTACATGTATACTGGAAAGCTGGCAAAGCAAATGTGGAAGAAGGAGTTTTAATTATTTCTTTTTTAGTTTACATGTGTTCAAGTCCTTAAGAATTGAATAGTTTGCAAACAATAGCATGGGAGTTGCTAGTATTTTTAGTTCTAATCCATCGTATGGGAGAAGAGAGACTATTCCGGCAAGACCAATGTATGATGCAAGTGTAATTGAGCATGCAGGACAACCTGCAACTAAGATTCCAAGTATTGTTGCAATTGCTGAGGTTGTGTTTTCCTTATGTGAATATGATGAAAATTTAGTATATTTGTAGATTGAAATTGGCAGGAATATTCCAAATAGGATAGAAATTATTATTTGGAGAGATATTTGTGCATAATAAAATGTTGTTGAATAGTTTCCAAGTATTACTTCAGGATTTGTAAAATAAAAGAAAATAGTTCCTATGATTAATGTTGTTAGGAGTCCAGTTGCTAAATATTTTGGTTTTGAGAAGACTTCTGTAAGGTTTTGAAGAGTTGTGTTTGACATTCTTAATTTATTTTAGTTAAGTTTGTTTATATTTGTTTTGTTTATTTTTAATTGAAATAAAACTTCAATTAGTATAGTCACTTGGAGTTCGATACAATTTGAGGTTATAGTCTCAATTAGTTTTATAAATGCTGGAGTTGATTTTAATATATCATGAAGAAGATTTTTTTAATGGGTTTTGTTATGAGTGTGTTCCTGCTTTTTGCAGGTTGTGGGGATTCTGAGCCTGAACTTTTGTCTTGTGGAGAGTATGAACATGGGGCAAGCTGGGCTGATGATTGTAATACCTGCATGTGTGATAATGGACAGATTTCGTGTACAGAGATTGCTTGTGAGGTTGAAGAAGATGATTCAATGATGGAAGATTTTGTTGAACAGCTGAATTTGCTTAAGTTTAATTCCAATTTGACAGATTATGAAGAAGATTATCTGCGTTATTATGAACAGAAATATCCAAGTTCAAGAATTTATCATATCAAGACGACTTTGATTAATTGTGATGGATGTTATGAGCTTTATTACAAGAAGGATAGGGAAATTCTAAAGATTAAGGTTTTGAATTATCAGATAAAACAACAAACAAGGATTTCTCAGGCTCTTGAAGAAGAAATAGAGAATGAAGATGTTTGCACACTTTTTGGAGGAGAATGGGATACTTGTCCTAGTATTTGTCCTACTGATGAGGAGATTTGTGTTATGCAGTGTGGTGAGCCTACATGTGTTTTTGAAGAGGGAAAACTTGTTTTGAAGAAGATAGGTGAAGTTTGTGGTGGTCTTGATGAAGGAGACTGTGAGTATGGTCTGACTTGTAAGTATGCAAATAGTCAAGATGATTATGGAGTTTGTGTTGCTAATTAAAGCAACATAATTATGAAGCCTAAAAATAAAGGAGGGAGGAATGCAATTCCGTCTTTAACTAATATTTTTTTTAGATTGTGATGTGATGCTGATAGTTTTTTTATTTTTTCCAATTGATTTTCTTCTATTCCTAATTTAAAGTCTTCAACTGAATAGATTGTTTTATTCTCTATTATTATGTCTTGAACTATCCAGTCTCCAGGAACAATTTTGTCTATTTCTTTTTTACTTACAAACATGAGTTTTTCAACCTGCTTTGCCATTTTGATGAATATGTAAATTGCCACAAATAATGTTATGTATGATAAAGCTGTATTGAAAATAGACAGAAATAAAGAAATTGTGGTTATTGATATCATTGAATATATCTCAATTCTGCTAAAGCTTATGTTTATTTTTTTGAAGTTTTTTATGTAATAATAGAATATCAAAAAGATTGCCAGTATTCCTCCAACCAAAAAGGAGAAGAACAGGAATTTGAATAGAAATGATACAAGAGCTAGATTTGTTTCATCAAGTGTAATTATTTTGAATACATATATTATGAAATTTATGGCAATTAGTGGGGCCATAGGAATTGTTTTTCTAATATTTAGTTTGTAGTTGCTTTTTATTTTTTCATTTATTAGATATATATGTTCTTTTAGTAAACCAGAATTTGCTTCTTGCTTTGAAATTTTAATGTCATTAGATATTTTTATTTGATTGTCAGGTTTATCGTTTTCCTTGAGTTGAAGAATATTTTTTTTTATTTTAATGTAAATTGCATTGAATATGTTGTCTTCAGCAATGTAAATTAATAGAAAAGCGATGAAACCTAGAACTAGGAGAATTATTGAATTGACTTTGAAATAAAGGCCTGAAGTTAGTAATAATATTATTGAAAATAGAATAAAAATATCTTTTTTCTCATTTGAGTCTTTTCTTATGAATATGTGGATTGCTGCAATGAAAAGGAAAATTGTGTTTATTGTCAGTATCCAGTCAAGAAATGATTCTATGAATAATGTAAGAATATATTGTAGTTTTTCCATAGAATAATTGTATATTACATTGAGCTGTGATGTGCTTTGATTTGCAAAGTTGATTAAATAGTACGAGCTTGCAGAGAATCCTAAAAGAAATTTAGCATCTCCGCCTCCCCAGATTCCTGCATAATATATTAATGATCCTATAGCAAATCCAATTAAAAGTCCAAATCCTGCATATTTGATTGGATCTATTGAGTTTGTGTAGATTGAATGAAATATTGCTGCTGAGAGGACAAAAAATACAAATGAGTAGTTTAGATAGTCATAGACTTCTCTTTTTTTTATGTCTTCTATTGATGCTAGAATAAACGTTACAAAAACTAAAATTAAAATGATATATTCAATCATAATTCTGCTTTATAAATATTATATAGGGAGTATATCATTAAAATTATTGAACTTGAAATTGATGTGTAGTATCCAGTTAAAGGGGATACTCCTGTAAATTGTTTCATAAATGAGATATATGGCAATATCTGCATGTAAGTTGTAATGTTTAGAATGAACATTGTTAGTCCTATTCCCAAGAAGAACAGACCGATTTCTCTTTTCTTGAATTCAAATATGTTTTTTTTACTTGTTTTACTTACCATTTTTTCTATGTAGTTCGTATGTTGCAAATAAAACAATTACCATTGACGAGAAAATTGATATGTCAAATGCTGTAAATGAGTATTTATCTGGCAGGAAGCTTAACATGCTAGTTATATTTAGCAGAAATAAGCATAGACCAACTCCTAGGAAAATCGTACTTACTGTTTTGTTGTCTCCTAGCGCTTTTTCGAATTCTTTCACTGTGGTGTTTTTAGCCATAGAAGAATTTTTATCTTTTTCATTTAAAAATATTTTTTAGTCCTGAGTAATGGCAATGAATTTAGTGCTAACATTTAAAAGAAGATTTGATTTAGTTTAAATTATTCTCATGTGTGCAGCTGTGGCTCAGTGGTAGAGCGCCACATTGGTAATGTGGAGGTCCCGAGTTCAACTCTCGGCAGTTGCTTTCTTATCTTAAGGAAAATATTTCTAAACAAAATTCAATTTCAGTTCACATATAACATTTCCAAACTTCTGTGTCTGAAGATCTATACGTTATGTAATGTTCTGTGTATGAAATTAATAGTGAATTCTTGAAACAGATTTCGTATTCATTATAAAAAGCATCATTAATATATTCTTTAGTACTATAAAAATAACATTCTTCATTTAATTCTACTATTTTTTTAATAGTATTATTCCAATTTTTTGTAATATTAATTGCTTTTTGATACATTTGAGGACTTGTTATTGGAATTTCTTTTGTATACTCTTCTAAAAATTCACTTGAATTGCAAACTTCTCTGTTAGTTTCGTTATAAGAACTTATTTTAATTTCACATTTACAATTATTCTCTTTTTCATTAAAAGTAGCAGTACATACTTTTAAGTCAAATTCTGCTCCCATTGGTTCGTTATAATCATAAATTGAGAAATTGAAAATTGTTTCATTCTTTATAGTTGCTTGAAAATAATCTATGTATCTTGAATGATGTCCTTGACTATTTGAATAACTACAAGAATATTCATCAGGGAGTTCTAAATTTTGTTTCTTTAATAAATCTATTATTTCCTCGTGATTACTAAGGTTGAAATTATCTTTAAATATGATTTTTTCTTGATTATTATAATCAAAATTATACTTAAATATAGCGATGGTGATTAAAATTAAAGATAGAAATAGTATTATAAAGATTAATGTTTTTCTTTTTTTCATATGTAACTAACTCATTTATTCTATTTTTATAAAATTATCGATTGAGTTTATTGTTTGCTTTCTTATCTTTTTAGAGATTACATAATTTTTTATTGTTATTTTGTTGGATTTAGTTAATTAAATATGATTAAGAACAGCTATTTTACAAATAAAGAACTTAGATATTTTTTTGAAGATTTTCAGGATAAGAGACCTTCAAAACTTATGGCATTGATGTTTGTTTCGGTTGGTTTTTATCTTGTTACCTGGATGTTTTTCATGAATAAGAAGATTGAGGAGTTAGATCTTGAAGCTCCTGATTCTCAGAGAGGGTCAATAATATTGTTTTTTATGCCTGTTTTGTGGGCACTTGTAATGCTTGTTTTGAAGAGTTTGATTTTTTCAGGAGATAATTTGGCAATAGGAATTTTGGAGATTGTGGGATGGGGAATTATTATTTTTTTATCATTGAAATATATTTATGATTTTTGTGTCTCTTTTGGCAGGGTGACCCAAAGTTCTGGAACAATATGGTATTTTTTTATTTATCCAGGTTATTTGTCAATAATTTTGGCTTTTTTTGAGTTTTATTTTACCTTACCATTGATTTTTTTTACAATTGTGGCAGTTCCGTCAATGCAGTCTTTTATTAATTTGAGATACAAACAAGTTCATCTTAAGAAGACAAGAGATTATTTTAATGTGATGGAAAAAGGAAATGTTGAAAAGTAAATTTTTGAATAGAATAAATTTTCACAAGCTTATTTTTTGGTTTTCTTAGTTGTAGTTTTTTTCTTTACAGGAGCTGCTTTTTTTACAACTGTTTTCTTTTTGAGAGAAGAAGTTTTTTTTGGAGTTGCTACTTTTTTAGTTACAGGTTTTTTTTTTGTTTTTTTTTGTTCTTCGTGAACTATGTGTCTTAAGACTTCAAGCTCAATTTCTATTTTTGAGATTTGACCATCAATTCTTTTTGCAAGAGATTCGTTTCCCAAGGAATGTTTTATCCATGCTGAGAAGTCGTTCTTGTCATTGTTTACATGATGCTCGTAAATTTCTTTTGGCATCCCTACCAATTCTTTTGCAAACCCTTTTAGAGTGTTTATAGTTTTTCCACCTTGAAGGTAGAATGTTCTTTTGTGCTCTGTTGCCATACAGAACTCATTTTTTTTGTGTATTTATTCTTTGTTTGTCTTTTTCTAGTTAATAATAAGCTATGAATTCATAAGTTTTATATAGATTCTTGTTTAGTTTTTTTTATGGGTAAGTCTTATGATATAAAGCTTGGTTATGAATGCAATGATGCTTGTGTTCACTGTGTTGTTGATGAGCTAAGAAAGATTGCTTTGAAAGAAAAAAAGACTTTGAATACTGATAATTATAAAAAAGAGATTTTGGATGGAAGAAGGAATGGTTATGAAGAGATTGTGGTTACTGGAGGAGAGCCGACAATAAGGCCTGATTTTTTGGAATTGATTGAGTTTATCAAGAGCCAGGGTTTGAAGGTTTCTCTTCAATCAAATGGGAGAAAGTTCAAGGATTTTGATTTTGCTCAGAAAACTGATGAGTTTGTTGATAAATATGTTATTGCGCTTCACGGACCTAATGCAGAGATACATGATGCTGTTACTCAAAGGCCGGGAAGTTTTGATGAGACAAAGAGGGGTTTTTTGAATTTAGTTAAGTTGAAGTCAAAGGTTTTGGGGAAAATTGTTTTGTCGAATCTGAATTATGAGCATTTGTTTGAGACTTTGAAGTTGTACAAGAGTTTGGGAGTTAGAGTGGTTTTGGTTTATTTTCCACATTCAAGTGGCGCTGAGAATTATATTAGAGACATTGCTCCAAGGTTTGGAGATATAAAGAAATATTTACAGGATTGTTTGGATTATTTTAATGATATAGGTGATTTTTATGTAGTTCTTGGTGATATTTTTCCCTGCGCTTTGGATAAGGAATATCCAAGTGTTCATTTTAAGGAGTTTTTCAAGGTTGGGAGTGAGAAACATACAAAGTCTTTGCTTGATGAGAAGAGGGATTGGGGTTTGGTCAGGCAGGCAATTAGAAGAAAACCTATGGAATTGTGCTCGGAATGCGTGTTTAGTAATTGGTGTGACGGGTATTGGAAGGAGTATATTGAGGAGGTGGGAATATCTGAATTCAAACCTGTTAGAAAGATAAATGAGAAAGTTTTGTTTAAGTACAAGATGAAGGATATTGAGAAGATTCTTGCTGCTTATGATTGAATTATTTAGTATAAAAATTAATTAATTGGTCAAAATCAAGATTAAATTTTTATGTTGTAAACTAAAAGGACTTACAAAAATTTATAATTCATAAGTTTTGAATTTTTTTTATGAAGTACAAACTTATTATTAATTTGAAGACTTATGAAGAAAGTTCTGGCAAGAGTGCATTAAAGATTGCAAAGATTTGCAATGAGTTGAAGAGGGATGCTGCAAAGAGAGGTGTTGAGATAGTTTTGTGTCCACAGCTTTTGGATTTGAGATGGGTTGTTGAGGAGAAGGTAAGTGTTTATTCCCAGCATGTTGATGATTATAATTATGGGGCACATACAGGTTATGTTGTTCCAAATGCTGTAAAGAAGGCTGGTGCTAAGGGAACTTTAATCAACCATAGTGAGCATAGGTTGAATCTTAAGAAGATTGAAGAGGAAGTTAAAATTGCAAAGAAGCTTGGTTTGGAGGTTTGTGTGTGCGCTCGAGATGCTGCAAAGGCTAAGATGATTGCACAGTTCAAACCAGATTTCATTGCAGTTGAACCCAAGGAGTTAATTGGAGGAGATATTTCGATTTCAACTGCAAAGCCACAGCTTATTTCAAAGTCTGTGGAGGCAGTTGGCAAAGTTCCTCTTTTGGTAGGTGCAGGAGTTAAGAATTCAGTTGATGTAAGAAAGGCAGTTGAGCTTGGAGCTAAAGGGATTTTGGTTGCATCTGGTGTTGTTAAAGCAAGTAATGTAAAAAAAGCAATAGTAGATTTACTTGCGGGATTTTGAACGTGTTGTAACTTTTGGTGTAGTTACAAAAAAATATAAATGAATGTTGTGATATTTTAAGAAGATGGGTAAGAAGAAGCTACCAACAATAAGGAAGTCCTTGAAATCTTTTATTTTGGAAGAGGATGCAAAGGTAATTGACAAGACTGCAACGAAAGTTGCTATTGCTGCTTCTTTTATGGCATTTAATTTTGCTGCAAATCTTGATGATGCAAATGCAAAAGGACATTGTAATCATACAAATCATTCAAATCATATTTTTCATGAGGAAGGAGAAGTTTCTGCAGAACTTGGAAGTTATGATTTAGGAGGGTGTCCTAGTGATGGTTCTTCAAATGTAGTTCATATAGATCCTGGTTTTAATAATCCTACAAATGAGAGTGCTTCAACAAGAGCAATTAGTCTTGATGGAAAATTCAATACTGGTTCAGAAGAGCTTCCTGCAAAATCTTTTACTGCTGCTCATGCAAATCATCACAATAAAGTTGATGATGATGATTATGGTTGTTGGTAGATTAGTAGAGAATTGTTTTTATTATTTTCTGATTTTTAATGTATATTGAGAATATTTTGATGTTTTTGTTTATGTTTTCTTTTTTTAGGATGTGAAGTTTTTCTTTAAGGTTGAATTGTTTTGTTGCAAATTCGTATTTTATGTTTGATATTGATGAGTTTTTGATTTTGATTACTTTTGTACAGGATTTGTTTGAGAGTATTTTTTCAATTGTCTTGTCTGAGAGTTTCTCATTGAAATGACTTTTGTCCATGTAAAACTTATATTCCAATTCGTTATTGTTGAATATGTCAATGGCATAATCTCTTAAATTTTCAAAGTTGAATTTGCTTAATTGTGGAAAGTTGTTTTTAATGAATAGATTATTTTTGTCTGAGGTCTTTGATGTAAGGAATCTTGTATAAAATGAGGTTCTAATTAGAGAGTTATTTTGATATGAGAAGCCAATTGCATAAAATATTGAATTTACTCCAAAGGGTATTTTTTTAATTAATTCTGTTATCTGAGAGTTTATTCCCAATTCTATTAATATCTTTATTATTGATTGTTTTGTATTTTCATCAGTTATGTAAAAGTAAAATACAAATCTTTGTTTATTTTTTTCTTGTGGAAAAAGGAAGTATGAGGTATTTTTGTTTTTGCTGTAAAAGTTTTGAAGTATTTTGAATTCAGAGAAATTTTTGAATTGCATTGAGTTTTCCTGTTGAATCTGTTTTTGAACATCTATTTTGATTTTTGGAATTTGTGGCTGAGTTTTAGTTTTTATGCAGTAATAGATGTAGTTGTGGAATGAGAAGAATTCTTCCAAGTCTTGAGGCTCAAAATTTTCAAAGATTATGTTTGTATTGCCAATGACTTGAGGGAAGTTTTTTTTGAGATATTTTCTTATTATTATTTTGCATAAAAGTTCAAGTTTTTCGGGAGATTTTTGGAGTATTAATTTCGGTTTTGTATTTGAATAGTGTTCTATTAATTTGGAGAAGTTTTTTGCAAGCTGATTGTTTAACTCAAAAATGAGAGTTTGGTTTTTTGGAATTGATAAGAGTTCTTTTTCAAATTCTTCTTCTTTCCAAGAGTTAATTTTGATTGGAGTTTGCATTTTATTTTAAGGAGTAATATATGTTTATTTTTTCTGGTTTGTCTTTTGTGAATTCAAAGCTTAGTGTGTAGAGTTTCAAGTTTGAATATTCATTAGGATTTATGTTTAAAATTTTGAGAGTTTGCTTAGGAGGGAGTTGATTGAATTGCATGGAGATGTCTATCCTTTTTGAGTATGCTTTGTTGTTTTTTATTTTTATGTCAAATAGACAGTGTTTTAGTGGGGCAGTTAGAGAATTGCAGAATTTTTCGAATTTTTCTTTGTTTTGAAATTCTTTAGCATAGTTTAAAAGTTCACTTTTATATATTGTTTTTTTTGTGTAGTAGATTTTATATGAAGTCTTGTTTTCTTTAATGTCTATTCCAATCCCCCAAGGAATTTCTTGTTTATTTGTTTGAAGTTGGAGTGTTTTTAGAAGTTCTGCAAATTCTTCTTTTTTGAGATTATTTGTGTTGAAGTAGAATGTTTTTCTTATGTTGTTATCTGACATCTGTGCAAGGCTGATTACAAGTTGGTTTGTTTTTTTTAGATAATTTTTTATTAATTTTATTGTTTGTGGGTTGAAGTAGTTTTCTATTAGTTTTATGCTTGGAGTAAAGTCATCTTGCCGATTGAATATGTAATATATTATTCTTTCTTTTGAACTTTCTTCCAAGGTTGAAGGGTATGAATTACTGAAGACAATTCTTTTTCTTAGATAATGTTTATCATTTTCATAGTCTTTGAGTATTGGTGTGCATAATTGTTTTAGCTCAGATGATTTGAATTGTGAAATTTTGTTTTTATTTAGTTGAGAGGAGTCTTTGTTTGAGATTAGAGGAGTGAATTCTTCATGTCCGAATTTTTTGAGATAGTTTTTGTCTATTCCTTTGCATGTTGATTTTGCCATGCAATTTTGGCAGGTTTTAAGAAGAGTATTTTCTCTTGAGAAGATTTCTTGTGAGAGAATACGGTTTTCGAATGTTTCTTTGATTGGAGGTTTGAGAAGATTTCTTTGAAATATGCATTGTGGTATGTTTTGAAGGGTTACTATTGTGTCAGTTTTTAGTGTTAAGTTGTATAGGAATGTTGATAAGTTGGAAGTAGTTTTTGATAGGGGTTTGGTTGTTGTTTTTTGGTCTATTTGAAGAGTTAGATGTTTTGTTCCTTTTTGTGTTTTTAGAATAGTTTGCATCATAGTTAGTTTGAGATTTTCAGGATGAATTGTAATGAAATTATTGTTATTCATTTTGTATTTTATTTATACAGGATTTGTTGTATTGCTCTGAGAGATTGCATAACGAAATATCTTTTTTTGCATATGCATAAGAGTAATAACAAAGGTAAGGATTTTGAGTCTGGTTGCAAATAGAATAGTCTGATTTTTTTAAAGATATTTGGAATATGCAAATATCTGGATTTGAAACATTTTGGCATAGATTAATTTGATTAGAGTTTATTGCAATTTTTTCATAACATTTTGATGAGTTGAAAGTCAATTCACACTTTTCAGGCAGATTGTTTTTAACAGCCAAGTTATAGTAACAAAGAGAAGAGTTTTGTGCTTTGCTGCAAAGATTGATTTTTTGTGTTTGCTGTGCAAGTTGTATTAAACAAGTTGTGTTAGTTTGACAATAATTAGCAATATCTGTTTTTTCCTGAATTATGATTGATATTGAAAATATAGTTAGTAATATCAGAAGTGCTATTGCTGATTTTGAGTTTTGGGATAGTGACATTTTTTAATTAGTAATTTTTTCCTTTATTCTTTTTTGTATAGTGTAGCTGTAGAATATCATGTAAGCTGCAATCATTATTAGTAGCAGTAAATATGCTAAGTGAGCTATTTCATAAATCTGATTTGAAAGAAAGGAAGTTATTGAGAATTGGAGTATCCAGAAGCCAAAAAATATCATTAACCAGTTATAGAATGTGTCAATAGTTTCCTGGTACATTATTGCGACCAAGAATATTCCGCATAAGAATCCAATTATGTGTGAAAGTTGACCTGTGTATAATCCTGAGGGAAGGAAGTAATCTACTATTGAGTATATTGCAAAGAATCCTCCGAACACTAAGATAATTGGTGCTTTGATTATTCCAAATATTCTGAGGTTTAATAGTGGTTCTTTCATGATTATTCCTCCGATTAGAGCAAAGAGTGCAGCACTTGCTCCAAGTACGAATGCATCTTGAGAAAAATATGCCTGAATTGCATTTCCAATTATTCCTGAGATTAGGTATATGGCTAAAAATTTTAGTGAACCTAGATTTTTTTCTAGTATAAGTCCGAACATTAAAAGTATGATTGAGTTGAAGATTATATGGATTAGATTTACATGAAAGAAGATTGATGTTATTGCAGAAAAGATTGTGAGTGTTTGATTTGATGCTGTAAATTTTATTAGTTGTTCTGGATTTATTTGTGGGTATGTGAGAAGAAATATTATTATGTTTATTGCAAGTATTGATAGTGTGATTACAGGTAAGTTTGATTTTATTTGAAGTTTTTCTTTTAGTTGTTTTACTTTTGTGTTTTTAGGGTTGAGTTTTATTTCCTTGTTTAAATGAGTTATTGCATTTTTGATGTTGTTGTATTGAATTTCGATTAGTGCAAGGTTGTAGTGTATTTCTTTTTCGTCTGGTTTTATTTCTAGTATTTCATGAAGAAGAAATCTTGCTTTTTCGTAATTTTCCTCGTTGTAGTAGAATTGAGCTAGTTCGAGAAGTATTTTTGCTTCTTTTGATTTGTCTTTTTCTTCCTGCACCTTGTGGAGTTTTTTGATGATATCAGGAAGAGAGTTTTGAGTCATATGTAATTATCAACTCCCAACATTTATAAATATTCTCCAATTTGTTTAAGGTATAATGGCTCAGACTCTTACAGAGAAATTAAAGCTTAGGAAACTTATTAAACAACTTAAAGAATACAGGGCAAGACATACTGAACTTATTACAGTCTATCTCCCCCCTGGAAATGATCTTACAAAGCTTATCAATACTCTGCAGGATGAGCAGGGAACTGCAACAAACATCAAGGACAAGAATACAGGAAAGTCTGTTATCAATGCGCTTGAGAGGATGATTAGAACTTTGAAGACCATTGAGAAGACTCCAGAGAATGGTCTTGCTATTTTTTCAGGTAATATCTCAGATAAAGACAATGTTGATAATTATCAGGTTTTCTGGCTTGAGCCTCCTGAACCTGTTCCTTTGAAATTGTATCGATGTGAGCAGAGATTTGTTACAGCGCCACTGGAGGAGATGGATGCAAATGAGACAACTTATGGTCTTGTTGCAATTGATAAAGGAGAGGCAACAGTAGGACTTTTAGTTGGCTCATCAATCAAAGTAGTGAAGAATATGACTTCAACTGTTCCAGGAAAGTTCAAAGCTGGAGGTCAGAGTGCTCAAAGGTTTGCAAGAATTAGAGAAGGTGCTACAGTTGAGTTTTACAAGAGAGTTGCAGATGTGATGGTTCAGGAATTTACTTTTATGAAGGAGCTTAAGGGAATTATTGTTGGTGGGCCTGGAACAACGAAAAATAATTTTGTTGATGGTAATTATATTAATGAGCAGATTAAGGATAAAATCTTAGCAGTAAAGGATACAACTTATACAAATGCTTATGGTTTAAAGGAACTGTTTGATAAATCAGAGGATGTACTTAGTGATGATGAGGTTATGACTGAGAGGAGAGTTCTGCAGAAATTGCTTGAGACTTTGGCAAAGGATACAATGATGATTGCTTATGGTTATGAGAATACAAAGACGGCACTGGAGATGGGAGCTGTTGAGACTTTGGTGATTATTGATAGTTGTGCTACTGATGAACAGCTTGAAGAGCTTTCAGCATTAGCTGAGACTTGTAGATCAGAGCTTGCGCTTGTTACAGATAGAACTCCTGAGGGTGTTCAATTTAAGGGACTCACAGGAATAGGTGCAATACTTAGATATCCAATACATACATAAAAAATAGAAAAATGAGTTTAGATAAAAAATTAGATTTGCTTAATGAGCCAGTTGAAGTTCATTTTGTTGGGTCTAAAGTTTTTGTTTATAATAAAGATTTGAGAGTGAGTGCGAGTTTTCCAAGAGGTTTAGTTTCTGATGATGAAGTTCTGGAAACTGGAGTTGTAGTTCAAAGATATGAGCCAATATCTAGAAGATATAAATAAAATTAATTTTTTTTACTTAGTTTTTCAATGATTCTTAGGTAGTTTTCTAAGCTTTCTATTGTTGTAGTTTCATAACTTGTATGGTAGTTCATTGAAGGAATCTGGATTGTTGCTCCATTATATTTGCCAGAAGACTTTGTTGAGATTCTGCCAAGTTCTGTCATTCCAATATTGGATGGTTTGTAGTATATAGGAATATTTTGTGATTCCAAGAATTCATGCATATTTTCTACTAGTTCAAGATTGAATGAACCATTCTCATCACCTTTTCTTAGTACGATGAATCCTTTTTCTTTTCCGTTGAAGTTTTCATAAGGAGTTGTGTCGAGAGTTATTATGTCAAGATTCTTGTTTTCTTCTTGTAGATATTCAATTACACATTCGAAGCTTTTTCCAATTTCTTCTTGAGTTGTAAATATTATTTCCTGTTCAAAATCGGTTGTTTTTAGCAAGTAAAATAGGACTGCTGCTGAGATCACATTGTCTATTTGTCCAGATATTTTATTATTTATTTGGATTAGTTTTGATTTTATTGCGAATATTTTTTCACACTTTCCAAGTTCTTTTTTAATATCAAATGTAACCAGTTTTTGTTTCCAGTCAAGATTGTATCTTAAAAGAGTATGCTCTGATGTTTTGTTTCCATTTTCATCATATGAGAATATTTCTTCTCTGGTGTGTCTTTGCGCACAGCTTAGATAGAAATCATAATAATCTTTGTGAAATTTTAAGCCTAGTTTTTTTTTGAGATAGTATGCAATGTATTCAATGGAGTTGTTTTCATTTTTTATGAATCCATGTCTGTCTATGTGAGTTGAAAATAGATATAGAGGATTTTGATTTATTTTTGGTTTTACGATCAAGTATCTATCAGTTTGGATTGTCTTGTATCCCAATTGAGTTATTTTTTTGTTTAAATACTTAAGAAAGGGTTGTTCATTTGTTATTGTTGAGGGAATGGATAAGAATTCATTTGTTATTTTAATTATTTGTTTGATTTCATCATTCATCTTTAACCAAACAAACCTCTTGATACTTTAACACTTTCAACGGAATCTAATGTTTTTAGTTTTCTTGCTAGTTTTTCAAGATATGGTCCATCAAGTATGCTTATATCCATTTTAACACTGCCATCTTTTTGTACTTTTGTGTTTAATTTTGATACATTAAGGTTGAATTCATTAAATACATTTAATATGTCAATGAGAAGTCCAAATCTGTCTTTTAATATTAAATTTAGACCAACTTCAATTAGCTTTTCTTTTTTCCATAATATTGGTATTTTTTTGTTTAAGGCATATTTTGCATTTTCACAACTTGCATTATGGATTACAAGTTCACCATTTTTCCCTATTACTCCTGTTAATTGGTCTTTGTACTCAAATGAACAACATCCGGCACCTCTTACTTTTTTGAATTCATCAACTCTTGTTAATTTTTCTTTGAATTTATCAAATGAAGCTTTATCTATTACTGTGTTCTTTTTTCCACTATGCTTTAGATTTATTGCATCTCTTATCTTTAATCGAGCTTTGGTGGTTTTTACAATTCTTAACCATTTGTCTGTTGGTTTGGCAGTTTTATGAGTGATTATCTCAACTATGTCTCCAGATTTTAGAATTTTATCAATTGTTGTTATAGATCCATTAACTTTTGCTTTATATGCTTTGTTTCCTATTTCTGTGTGAACTGCGTATGCAAAGTCAAGAACTGTTGATTCTTCAGGCAGAGTTATTAAATCGTTTTTTGGAGTAAATACGAATATTTCATCTTCAAAAAAATCAAATTTAAGTAGTTTAAGGAATTCTGAATTGTCTTTGTGCTCTTTTTCCCATTGCAGTACTTCTCTTAACCAGGAGATTTTTTTCTCGAATTTTTTATCTTCTTTTAGGTTTTTGTATTTCCAGTGTGCAGCTACTCCAAATTCTGCTAGTTTGTGCATATCTTCTGTTCTTATCTGAATTTCAATTGGTGATTTGATTTTTCTTGAAAATATTACAGAGTGAATTGATTGATATCCATTTGCCTTTGGATTTGCGATGTAATCTTTTAGTCTGTTAGGAAATGATTGATAATTTTCGTGAAGTATTCCAAGAATTGTGTAACATTGAGCCATTGTTTTCACAATGATTCTTACAGCATACAGATCATAAATTTCTTCAAATGTTTTAGTTTTGTCTTTGATCTTTTTGTATATACTGTAGAAATTTTTTGGTCTTCCAAGAACTATGGCATTGTCAATATCATTTAATTTTAGAGTTTCCTGAATTTCTCCAACTGCTTTTTTTACAATTGCTTCTCTTTCTTCTCTTTTAAGTCCAAGTTTTCGTTTTATGAACTGATACATTTCAGGATTCTGATATTTAAATGCAAGATCTTCTAATTCCCATTTTAGAGAGTATATACCTACTTTTTGAGCAATTGGAACGTAGATTTTCAAAGTTTCCTTTGAAATTCTAATTCTTTTTTCTTCGATTAATTCGTTTAGAGTTCTCATATTGTGAAGTCTGTCACAGAGTTTTATTACTAGAATTCTAATATCTTTTGCACTTGAGAGGAGAATTTTTCTTAGTGCTTCAATGTTTCTTTCTTCTTTGCTCTCACCAAAGTATTGAATTTTAGTAAGACCTTCAACTATAATTTCAACTTCTTCTCCAAATTCTTTTTTTATTGATTCAAGATTTGTCTGTGTATCTTCAACTACGTCATGAAGCATTGATGCTATTATTGATACCTCATCTAATCCAAATTCAAATACGAGTTTGGAGACTTCAAGAGGATGTGATATGTATGGGTCGCCATTTTGCCTTTGCTGAAATGCATGAGCTTTTTTTGAGAATTCGTAGGCTTTTATTATATTATTTTTATTAAATTCTTTTGGCAAAGTTTCCAAAAATGATTCAAATTCTTCGTTAATATGCTTGAGATTTTTACTCATTTGTTTAATAAACATAAAGACAGTTGTATTCTTCAAGGTTTTCCTTATGTGTAATCTCCAGAGTTTTTATTAATGAATATAATTCTTCTTGTTTATTAAAGTTATTGTTTTTTATGTTTTCTCTAATCTCGATAAGTTTGTCTTTAATTGGTTCGTATTTCATTTTTTGGTGAAGCTGGCTTAGTGAGTCTGAACAAATTGATTCGTGATCTGTTAGATTTATCAGGTAATTAGTTTTATTTATGTAGAAGTCAATTTTTTGAAGAGTTGTTTGCTGTATTATGTTGTAAGAACATTTATATGTTGAAGGTTTTGAAAATAGGGACATAGTTATCATACTTAAGGATTCATCAAGATCAATATATGGAAATTCAAATTTGTTGTTTTCTTTGTCAGTATAGATAATGTTGCCTGCATATTTTTCTTGGTTTTCTTCAATTCGAATATGATATGCCATTGGTTTTATATTTCCAAGCAAATTCATGTTTGGAGGATTTTCACTTAGTATTATTACTGAGTCCAAATTTTTATATTTATAATCTGAGTTGAATTCAGAGATAGTATATGATGAGAGGTCAATAATTTGATAGTTATCAAGATTTGAATATGAAGTTTCTTCAAATTTTTTTACAAGTCTTGGAGTTATTTGAGCATTTTCATCAAGTATTATGAGGTTTCTTTTTGAGACTATTCCAAGAAGATTTGTTATTTTGAATGGAAGTTTGAAGTTTTCAACTGCAAGGTAGGTTTCATCGACTTTTCCCTGTTTTATGTATGTTGAATATGCAGGATAGTTGCTTAGGAAGTTATTGTTGGTGTCATAGTTATTATTTATTGAAAGAATGGCAAATCCATTTTCGCAAATTATTTCAATTTCTTTTTTTTTGAATATTCCTTCTATAAGTGCTAGTTTGTTTTCTTCAGTTCCAGTTGTGATTCCAACATAGTTGAATAGACCTCTGAATGTGCTTTTAACTTCAAAATCATATTTTGCTTGTTCATTTTGCATATAGATTGAAACTATGTTGTATGCAATTAGAATAAAGACAGTTCCAATAATTATCATGAATATCCAGGAGAATGAGACAGTTATTGATGCTTTTTTTGATTGCATTTTATTTTAATTAATAACAGTTTAAACTGTTCGCTTAATAAAAATATTAATAAAGGCTTTTTTAAATCTTTTTTATTATGGATGAAAGACAGATTGTTGGTGTTTTTAATTTTGTTGGATTACTTGTTGTTTTGGATCAGTTATCAAAATGGTTTTTTACAAATAAGAGTTTTTTTACAAATTGGTTTTTGAGTATTAATTATGGGGAGAATTTTGGCTCTGCATTTAATGTGTTCTCGTCTTTTGAATATTATCAATTGTTTTTGGGTTTTGGTTCAATGATTGTCATGTGTATTTTGGTTTACAAGTTTAGTTGGTTTGTAGGGAAAGGGTTGAAGTGGCCTTTTGTTTTTGTTATGGCGGGAATTATGGGGAACACTATTGATAGATTGTGGTTTGGATATGTAAGGGATTTTATTGCACTTGATGGTCTGTTTGTTTTTAATGCTGCTGATGCTTTTTTGAGTGTTGGTTTTTTGCTTTTTGCCTGGTGGGAATTTAATAGAAGACATGTAACAAAAAAAGGGAAGCTTGTTTGGTGGAAAAAGAGTAGAAATTAAAGTTTTTTTTTTTAGTGACAAAAATTTAAATATTATTTTTTTTGGTTTTGCTTATGGTAAAAAGGAAAATATTATTTATATTAATATTTTTAAGTGTCTTTTCTGCAGTTAATGCAGCAACTTATTTTGTTGATAATCAGCTTTCTTCTGATTGTAGCGGTTCTTATTCTATTGTAAATAGGGATTGTTCTGGTAGTGATGGTGATGCTTTTGCAAATCCTCATGACGTTCCTGATGTAACATTTCCTGGTGATATTGTTTATTTTAGAGGAGGGAATTATTATGATGAGACAAGTAATTGTATGGGTTCAGGATATTGTTATTTAATTGAAGTAACCACTTCAGGAACTTCATCTAATCCAATTACTTATAGTAATTACGATGGCGAAGAAGTTAATTTGATTGGTTTTGGTTATGTTGATCCTACTGGGCCTGTGCAAGTTAATGGAGTAACTGTTAATAGGGAAGTTGTTTTGTTGATTCAAGCAGATTATATTCATGTAACTGGGCTTTTTATAAGTAATTCTGCTCAGACAGGTATTGCGATAAGGGGGAGTCATAATATTCTTTTGAATTCCAAATCAGATAATAATTGGGGTCCAGGACTTAATCTTGGAGCAAGGTCTTTAACTGATTCTGAATGGAATATTGTAAAAAATTTTGAAGCATATAATAATAGACATGGGAATGGAATTCTTTTTGGGCCAGATGGAACGTATCAGCACTATGTTAATAATAATTTATTTGAGAATGTTCTATCTTATAATAATGGATTTGAACCTGATGGAACTCAAGTAATTCCTGTTACCGGAGACTCT
>JBNKLP010000017.1:0-26320 GCA_050292425.1 Candidatus Nanoarchaeia archaeon
TCTTCTTATCAAAACTTCAAACTTTTGCTCAGTTGGCTCAGAAATATTCTCTAGAATAATTTCATGTTCATCATTTTTAGTAATCTCGAATCCTAAAAGAAGATTGAATGTAAATTTCTTAATTTGTGAAAAAAGTGGCATCATATTTCCTTTTAATATTATTGTATCATAACCATTTCTATAAGAAAATGTAAGAAGATGACGTAAATCTTTTTTATTTGACTCATTAATATTTAATACAATTGATTTGTTTTCTTTGACTTCATTTTGTATAATTAATGCTGTATTTGTTTCCTGAATCTTAATCTCATCACCTTCCTTTAGACCTTTCCTGTCAATCCACTTTTTTGGTAGATAAATAGTGTAACCTCCTTTTCCCTGCTTGATAAGCTTTCTTCTTTCCATAATTCTTCTAATAATCCTTTATTTATAACTATTTCTAAAATAATATTATTAATATTAATAATATGAGTTACATATTAATAGAGATATTTGTTACTTCTTTTTAGGCATAACAAGCCACAAAAGGTGATAAAAATGAATAATAATATAAAAAAAAAATTAATTGGAATTGGAGCAGCACTTGCTTTAAGTGCCTCTGCTATGGCAGAAGATGGAGTTCCTAAAAATGGCCTTGTTGAAAACCCTTATCTTATAATTCAGGCAGGTCAAACAACTCAGGACAACTTCAACAACAGAGTATTCTTTGGTGCAGATATAAAAAACATTTCTCTAAGTGGTTTCTACTCTGCAAACAATCTTGACAACTCAGATTCATTTGGAGTGTATGATATTGTATGGAAAAATGACACAAAAATAAGTCCATTCCTTAGGGCAACAACTGATGATGGAAATTACGATGAGACTTACATTGGAGCAAGGACAAACCTTGAGAACATCTTGCCAAACACTTCCTGTAATGTCAGATTATTAACAAACACTTCCACTATGGTTGTAAGCGAGAACATTTGTTCAGCGGACTTTGGAAAATTCAATGCAACAGGTGTATATTCATTAACATTTGAGAAAAATGAAAAGCCTTCTCATTACTTGGAACTTCAAGTTGATGTTCCTTTAGGAAATGGATTCTCGCTATATGGAAGAGTTGAGGATCTCGAAAGTGCAAAAGACAGGTTTGGTGTGATAGGAATTTCAAAATCATTCTAAACTTTTTATTAGGAAAATGACACTAGAAAACAAAAAACTATTAATAGTTGAGGACAATGTAGCTGAAGCAATCTATGCACAAGCTGAAGCTGTAAAAGTAGGGTTTAGAAATATTCAGCTAGTTCAGACTCTGGGTAAGTTTTATGAAGTATTGAATTATAAAAGAAATTTTGATTACATTTTGACTGATTTGTTTTTTCCACTTGGAGAAGTCATCTCTGAATTTACAATTTCTGATTATTTACTTAATGTGACACAATTTTATGACTCCTATGCAGATAAAATATTTCGTAAAATTGACAAAAACTCAAGTCCTGTTCTTGGAGCGGTGAACACAGTTTCAGATGTTATGGGAATCTCTCCTCTAACTTATGTCTCAGAAGTTTTGCCAAAACTTGATGTTCCTGAGATTGTTTTAGAAAAAGCACAGGATGCTGTATATGGTAGGGAAAACTCTGGAAAGTACAAGGAATTTCAAACAATACTTGATAAAATAAAATCTGGTGAGAATTTTCCTTCAGGATATTACGTTTCTTTAGCTGCATATGAAGAAAAGATTCCAACTGTGATTGTCACATCAACATATCATCATGACATAGCATTTGAGCCAATCAGAGACAGGCTTTATTGTCCATATGTTGATACAATGATTGATGATGAGTATGGTGGCAAAAGAAAGGACTGGAAGCAAGGTTTGGAAATCTTACTTCAGCAAAGGAGATAATGGAAAATGGATAGGATTCAATATAGACCAAGACTAAGAAATGAACTTCCAGTCTTTAATGGAAGAATCATTGATAAAATGTCTGAACTTGTAGCTCGAGGATATATGCCCATTTCAGTTGCTGGAATTATGGACTTAAGAAATGATGCTTTCAAATCTGGTGAGAACGAATGGATTCAACAAGTTTGTTATAATCGTTTTGATTCAGGAGATGGTATAGTTTATCATCCTGATGGTAGAATTAAAGTTGTATGGGATTCACCAAATTTAAAGAGTTTAACTTCAAATAGTAAATTAGATAATTTTACAGGTTGGAGTTCACTTAATTTAGAAAAAGAGAAAGGAACTAAAAGATTTGAAGAATTACCTGAAGAAATGAAAGGAGTTCAATTAGTATTTGATCCTAAAGAAATTAAAGAATTTACTGGAAAAGATTTAAGAGAAGAACAAGTTCCAAATAATAAATTCTGGTTGGCCTTAGCAAGAGGAGATGAAAACAGGTTAGGAACTTATGTACAGAATGTCTATTCAGAAATTAATGATTCAGAATTAATGAGAGTTATTGTTATTGATAAAAAGCCTGATTTTGAAGCTGAGAGGCTTTGGTGCCTTAGCGGTCTTGGTTATAATAGCAATGTTGACGGCGACGATGGCAGTCCTCTAGACTTTGATGATGGGCGTCTCATTGGGGTAACACCGAAAGTACAGGTAAAAGGCTTTACCACTCCAATTTCTACTTCAATGAATTTAGAAACTTTAATGGAAGATATTTCTCAGGCAAGAGAAGATGGTATTATTACACCAGCTCTTGAAAAAATATTCAAAAAATACAATCTATAATTTAAAAATGGCGCAAAACAGATACTACGGAAAACTAAGAGAACAGAACCAGAAAATTCTAGAACTTTGTCCAGCAAACACTACACTAAGGCTAGAACTAGCATTAGAAATGAAAAAGAGACTTGAAGGTATTATAGAACCTGATGTTATGGAGTTTGGAATTGGAGAAGGTGACTTGACAAAATATCTTATGCAATACAATCCAAATGCAATGTTTGATTTGCTAGATAAATCACCTGAGATGATTGAAATGGCAAAAGAAAAATTACACACATTCTATTATGATAAAATAGGTTGTGAATTTATCTGCGAAGATATTGAAAATTACTTTACTGAGCCAAATAATCCATTCGCCAATTGCTATGATGCAATAGCATCAGCATGGACTATTCATAACTTTCCTTGGAAGTCTAAAATTAATGTATTTCATCTTTGTTATACTGCTTTAAAAGAAGGAGGCTCTTTTCTGATGATGGACAAGGTTTATCAAGATAGTTCTGAATTTCAAAAAAAATTATTAAATTTGCAGAATTATAGATACTCAAGATATCTGGAACCTGAAATTGCCAAATTTATAATGGAACATGAGATGCAGGATTTTTCAGATAAGTATAGGATGGATGAATCTCCAACATTAGATGCTTTGAAAAAGATTGGTTTCAAAAACATTCTAATACTTGATAGAGTTGAAAGGGATGTACTATTGGTGGCAAGAAAATGAACAAGGAAAAACTAATTCAAACAACTACAATTGGATTTGCAGGAGGAATAGTGGGAACTATTACAGGAGGAATGATGGGCCTTATGGGATTTATTGGTTATGTAATTTTTAATTATCCAGAATTGCCTCCAATTCCTGAAAAACCTCCTCTTGTTCAATATCATGAAACTGGAAAAGAATATCTTGATTGGATAAAAGGTGCTAGGAGAAAAATTTATTCAAATGAAAGTTTTACTATGGGGAAAACTAGTCAATCCATAGATGAATTACTTGGAACTCTAAGCTTGGAAGTAAATGATTTGATATCTAATCATGAGATTAATTCAGTAATTAGAACATATCAAAGTGAATATAACGCAATTATTACTCAAAGAGAAAAAATTATTGAAGAAAAGCATTCTAAAGGATTTAATTACTTGTATTGGGGAGCAGGAATTGGCTTTGGTTTAGGATTTTTTCTAGCATCTAGAATTAAAGAAGAAGATAAAACAAAAAAAGAAAAATGAACAGATATCAAATATACAACAAATCATCAGAAAATATGAGTGAAGTAGAATCAAACTCAGTTGATTTGATTTACTTTTCACCACCATATAACATAGAAACAAAATATGATACATATGAAGACAATCTTCCAAATCAAAGATATTTCGATATGATGCAAAATGTAATTGGAGAATGTTACAGAGTACTCATAGAAGGTTATGCTCCAAAAATGATTATTGAAGTTGCTGATTCTGTTTTAATGAATGGAAAATATATTCAACTTGCAGGGAGATTACAAAAAATAGCTCTTAATCAGGGATTTTATTTGGGTAAAAGAGATTTTAATTTTGATACAACAAATCAAGGAGTTGAAGTTCCTACTCATGATTGGAATGAGAACTATGAAGTAATAGGTAAAAATGCTCATTCAAATCTACATCAAATTATGACTTTTTACAAAGATGAGGATTTTGATTGGGATTCAAAATGCTTGTATTCAAGTTATAGCTCTGATGGTGTTCATCCATGCCCAACTCCAAAAACTATTGTCGATTATGTTACCAAATATGTTGGAGGACAAAGGATTTTTCTTGACCCATTCATGGGAACAGGAAGAATAGGAGAAGAAGTACTCAGAAAAGGAGGAAATTTCATAGGCTACGATGTAGTTGAAAGCTACTGCAATGAAGCAAAAAGAAAATTTGATTTAATAATAAATAAAGAAAAATGAATAATGCTGAAATTAGAAAAACAATGAGACTTGTTGGAATACCTGCTGGATTTATTGGAGCTTTTACAGGATTGTTTTTATATGCAGGTCTTATTGCTCCAGAATCTCCACATCGTCCTGAAGTTCCTGAAAATTGGAAATATGTCCAAAGACAAGAAAAGATTTTGCAAGATATCAGAAAAGATTTTAGAGCTTTTTCAGAGGTTGATATAAGTGTTTTTGTAGAACCAGAAACTCTTGAGAAAAAACTTTCAAAAATTAATAAAGAATTTTTCGATTTAAGTTTAATACCTAAAAACCAAAAACAGATTACAGAGTATAAAGAAGCAATGAGAATTTATTATGAAGAAAAAAAAGAATATGATGATAATTTTATTGAATCTTCATTATTGTCTATTTTCGCAGGTTCTTTAATTGGTGGAAGTATAGGTTACTTGGGAGGACCTGCAGGTTTTTATTGGTTAAAGAGAAGAAAATATAAAAATAAAATATCAAATCAATGATTTTCAACTTTTTTCAATTTCGGGATAAACTTTCCATTATTTTTTCAAAACTTAACACAAAAATTATATAAACAACTCTTCCTAATTTTTTTATATGAGTACGCAAGACCACATTCCAATTCTAAAAGCATTTGATGAACTAAAATTCAACCTTGGAAAACGAACACTTATAGATTTTATCAAAGGGGATCCTAACCAAACAATTGACAAGAACAACTTGGATGAACTGGACTCCTTCGGCTCACTATTCAAATTAGAAAAAGAAGACATTGGAAAGATAATTGAAATACTAATCAAAGAGGATATGCTTGAAAACAAAGTGGTTGGAGGAGGATTCAAAGTAGTTGCGCGGAACTCAAAAGGAGGCAGAGAGATATTTGAGAGAAAACTAAACATAGAAGAAAAACTAAAGAATTTCTCATCAACAAATTCAAACTTCAAATTCAAAACCAACGATCTATTTGATACCAAAACAGACATCTCAGAAGAAGACAAAAAGCACTTCAAGGTATTTGATTTCTTTCTAAGCAAATACAATGATGAGCAGAAAAAAGCAATCATCTCACAGCAAGAAAACATCCTTTGTGTTGCTGGAGCAGGTTCAGGAAAAACTACAGTTCTTACAAAAAGAATAGAATTCCTATCCAAATTCAAGTCAGTAAATCAAAACAAAATTCTTGCAATAACTTTCACAAAAAAAGCAAAAGAGGAAATGCAACACAGACTAAAAGAACTTCAAATAACAGATGCAGTAGTAGAAACATTTAATTCATTTTGTGAAAAAACTCTAAAAAAACATAGCAACCTTTTATACGAAGAACAAGTAAGAGTTGCAACATATTCTGACAAAATCAAACTAGTTAATCAAGCATTAAACCAGTTGGAAATAAAACTTGAAACCTTTGCAGAAAGCTACTTCAACAAAAGGCAGTTAAGAGAAAAATCAAAAGATGAGCTCTTTTTCATATTTGTCAACGACATATTCTCTGTAATTGATTACTATAAAAATCTTGAACAACCAATTGTACAATTCTTTGAACTTGAAAAGAACATGATGAAAAAAAGAGTTGCAAGAAATGTTTATGAGATTGCAAATTTGGTAGAAAAAAATCTAAAACAAAAAAACCTCAGAGACTTCTCAGATCAGATAACAGACACTCTAAAACTGTTCAGAAAATACTCAGAAACAATTCCACAATTTGAGCATATTCTAGTTGATGAATATCAGGATGTAAATCTTGTCCAATTCGAACTTCTTCAAATATTAAAAAACAAAAACCTCTTTGCAGTTGGAGACCCTCGTCAGGCAATATACGGTTGGAGAGGTTCAGATGTAAAATTCATACTGAATTTTCCAAAGATTTTCAAAGACACTCAGATAATTTCTTTACAAAAAAACTACAGATCATCAAAGCAGATAGTTGACTTATTCAATCTTGCAATCAAGCCTATGAAAATGCTTGACCTTGAAGCAAACCAGGAAGAGTCTCCAGAAAAGAATCTTTTCCTATTTGAACAGACAACTGAAAAACTCGAACAGGAATTTGTTGCACAAGCAATTCTCAACTCTAAAAATGATAGAAATCAAATCTTCGTACTTGCAAGAACAAACAGAATATTAGAAAACTATGCTGCTCACTTCAAGACAAAAAAAATCAAATATGCAATAAAATCAGAAGAGGAATACAAAGTTTCAGAACCAAAAGAGGATGAGGTAATTCTAGCTACTATTCATTCAATCAAGGGAATGGAGGCAAAAGAAGTCTACATAGTCTCAGCAAACTCTCTTTCATTTCCAAACAAGGTTCAGGACAACTTTGTATTCTCTCTAATTAAGAACGACAACGACTATGACAAATATTCAGAAGAGCTAAGACTATTCTACGTTGCACTATCAAGAGCAAAAGAAAAACTGATTATAACATACACAGGAACCTGCTCAAAATTTATTTCAAATCTGATGCTTGAAATGTTTGACTACAGACCAAAAAACAAATCACTCTTTGAATTCTCAGACAACATAAAATCAACAACTTTAAACTCTGGCAATTCAATAGTTCTCAAAAACCTTCTTAAAAACTGGAGAGCAGACAAAGCAAACAACTTGGGACTTCCAACATACATGATACTCTCAAACAAAGCTATAGATTCTTTGGTTCAATACAAACCTCAGAATAAATGGGATCTCGAAAACCTTGACGGTTTTGGTCCGACTACTGTGGCTAAATATGGTGATGAAATTATGAAATTGATTAATGGTTGAAATACATAAATTTATATTAATTCAATTTAAAATAAAAATATGGGAAGTTACGTAGAATTAAATGACACACTTCAAATAACCACAGAGCAGGGATTTCCAGAAGAACTTGATTTGAAAAAGCATCAGCAAAATCCATTTAAGGCAGAAGATTTTGAAGGCAGAGTATTTGAGTTTAAAGATAAACCAAATTTGAGAATATATCATAGTGCTTCTTTAAGATGTTTTCTAGTACACAATATAAATGGCAAATGGCTATATTGGGGTCATTGTAATATTATTGAACAAACTCTTCATGCAGAATCTAAAACAACTTCAAGTAAATTTACAATTACTAAAATTTATCCTCCAGATTATCAAAAACTTAAATGTAAATATGAGGTTGATCCAGGAAATGAGTACTTTGAAGAATAATTAATTAACAACTTCGTACCTTACCTGTACAAGTCCAATATCATAAGCTTTAGACTCAACCAACTTCAATTTTTTCTCAACATCATTTTCTTCAAACAATCTGATTCCCTTTCCCAAAACAATTGGAATAATCGAAATAATCATCTCATCAATCATTCCACGCCTCAAAAACTCATCAGCAATCTTTGCTCCTCCAAGCATCCACACATTCCCATCAAGCTTATCAACAAATTTGAAATCATTAACATAAGTTGCATTCTTCTTCTTTCCTTTCTCTTTCTTTGAGAAAACATAAATTGGCTTGTCCTTGTAATAATCTTCAAACTCCTTCGTTCCTCCAAACTGCCTGTAAGTATTGTTTCCCATAATAATTGAATTTATACTAGAATAAAATTCATTGTAACCATAATCTTCACCAGTTTCATTAAACTCATCAAGCCAGTCAACTTTGCCATCTTCTCTTGCAATAAAACCATCTAGACTCATAGCAATATACAAAATAATTTTTCTTTTCATAAGTAATTATGAACTATTTTTATATTAACAATTGTTAACTACCACAAATAACAACACACTATTCACTATAGGTCTTGACACACAACTTTTATACTAAGAAAAAACCATATACTAAATCCGATGATATTTGCTAAAATCGATCAACTAACTCTAAAAAATCATAGACTAAAAGACAAAAAAGCATCTAGAAAGCCTATGCTATTAGATGATAAATATTCTAAAAAAAGAATTAAATAATAAACTTACTGTCCTTTTTCGTAAAAGGCAGTCCACTTTAACTTTCTAGCGTCTCTCTTAAGAACCATCATGTTTTTCTCACACTTGCTTGAACAGAAATTAACAACTTGTCCATTATCCTTAACAAAGATCTTTCCAGTTCCTTTCTTAATTTCTTTACCGCAAAAACTACAATTTGCCATTTTAAATTCTTGAGGAACCTCCCTTAGTCTTCTTGAAAATTTTTCTTGCTTCGTATTCTGTTTCTGTCATCATAAGAATGTCTCCAACCTTTATAGGGCCTCTAACATTTCTAGTAATGATTTTACCTTCATCTCTACCTGCAAGAACTTTAACTCTCACCTGAGTAACACCACCTTTAGCTGATGCATTACCAACAATTGTCTCAACAACTCCTGGGATGCTTACTGTGATATTCTCAGCTTTTTTTGCTTTAGCCATTTTTAAATTACTCTGTAGCCTCAGCTTTTTCTTCTTTCTTTTCTTTAGCACTATCCTTAGCCAAAGCTTCTAGTTCCTTCTTAGCACTTCCAGCATCAACAACAGCAATTGCAGTAGTTGTTTTAATACCTACAGTAGCACCAAGTTCAGCTCTGTTTCCAGCAACACAATGGATTGCCTTCATCTCCTTACAAAGACCTGGAAGGTGAGCAACGATTTCAGCAGGTGAAACGTCACTAGCATTAACAACTAACTTAGCCTCTCCTCTCTCGATTGACTTAGTTACTTCGTTAATTCCGATTCTTAATTTACCGGACTCTTTAGCTTTCTGAATAATTGAAAATACTTGTTTTTCATCGATTTCTACCATTTTTTAGTATCATTAACCTCAAACCTATTCTTATCTAAGAATAATTTTGATTAATAAAAAGAAATGAATTTGTGTTTATAAATATTAACAATTAATAAAAAAAATTTGAACGTCTGGAATTATATTCATCATATCTTTCTGATTGAACTTTGTCTAAATATTCTCTTAAATATATTTGAAAAACATTTGGCAACCCTTTAATTCTAACTGTTTTAATAAAATCATCTCCAAAATTTAATTTTAAACGACCATCTTGAGTAATTGAATATTCAACATTGGCAACTCTATTCATTTCTCTTTCCATAAATACATTAAATGATTTGTAAACTGCAATTGTTTGTTCTCCAGTATTAATTCTTAAATTTGGAATATTTTCTTGTAGTAATGACAATGATTCTTCTAAACTTAAACTGGTTCCTCCTTCATTAGCCCTTTTTTGAGCTTGTTTTTCATACCAATGATCATTTCTTTTAAGTTCTAGTTGTCTTTGTTCTTTCCTAGCTTTCCTGTTAGCAATTTCTTGTTTTCTTTGTTTTCTTTTTCCACCTGACATTTAACTAATTAAAAATTTCAACTAATTTATATATTTTTCCTTATTTAGTGACAAAAACCTTTATCCAACAAAGTGGTCAAACAAAATCTTCAGGGAATTAACTGCCAAAATTAATATAACTATCGCTTTAAAATGCTTTGAAGGAACCAATCTTCTCAAATAAGCTCCAATGGCAAATCCCACTAGAACCATTGTAAAGAATTTTATAGAAACAATAAAACCATCGAATGTAAAAAGTTCTTTAAACAAATAAATTGCAACTAAAAGAATATCTGAAAAAATCAAAAAAGTAACTAAACTACCCATGTATTTCTCCTTTGGGTACTGGTGATACAAAAGATAAAGTGATGTTGGAACAGCATTAAGAGTAAAAAGCCCTGTCAAAAGTCCAGTTCCAAATCCAAAAATTCCATTATCTCTCTCTGATGGAAGTTTCATCTGATGCAAATCAACTTTCTCAATTAAAAAAAAAACAATAATCAAAACCAATCCTGCAAAACCTAACTTAATTATTGTCATATCAGCAACTGTTAAAAGATAAGTTCCTAAAAGCATTCCTAAAAACAATGTCATTAAAGTCGTAGGGTGAAGTGTAAAATTCTCTTTAAAATCCATATGCACATAATCTTTATTCTCAAAATACAAAAAAATATCCAGAATTACAAAAAGAGGAACAAGAATTGCCATAAATTCAGTTGCCTTAAAACCACTTTGAACAAGAACTGAAATTAGAATAAGACTCATACCAAAACCTACAAAACCCTTGATAAAACCTGCCAGAATCACCATTAAAATAAGGGCAATCGTTAACTCCATATGATTTTTGAACTATATGAATTTAAAATACCTTGTAGTTATTCAAAAGTCGAGAATAGAACAATTCATACTCTCTTCCAGCTATTCTCAATATAAGTAACTCCGCCTTCATCATCAACAATGGCAAAAAGCATCTTTTTCTTTGCAGTATGTGCAACCCTATTATGCCCAGCAATATCCTTAACCTTCATCTTATCTTTCTCAGACATCACATCTACAAGCCACAATGAATGATCTTCACCAACCTTAACTCCTCTATCATAAACTCTAAACACAAATCCATACTTCAAACCACTTTTAACAATAAATCCTTTACTTCTTAAATCCTTGAAAACAAGATAAGAATTATAATCAAAGTTTTTCAATTTCATTAAATCCTCAACACTAAAACCATCTATCTTTACTCTATTTTTTTCCATCAAATAAACAACTTCAAACAAATTAAGCTCAAATTTAGAACCAACTTTAGTCCCATAACCCTTTGAATTCAAAGACTGAAAATCTCTTTCCTTCAAAAAAAATCCGCTCTTTACTTTATTAACACTAATCATTCTCTAATCAAAAACACTCTTCCTACAATTTCTTGAGGAGCAACAATTACAACATTCTTCTTGTTATCTTCATCAATCAGAACCAAGGATTCTTCATCAAATGAAACAAACTTTCCTAATTTTATAATTCCATCCCTCTCATAAACAAGCATGTTTCCCTTTCTCAGTCCGCTTATATTATTGAGGTCAACATAATAGACTCCTCCAATGCTGTTAATTTGTGAATCAAACTCAATGGTAAGAAAACTCTTGTCTTCCTTCAAATTCAGATAACTCAAATCCTCAATATTAAATCCTTTGTAATCAATTTCAAAAAAGCTTCCTTCAGTGATATCAGAATCCTGACTAATTGTTTCATTCACACTCTCATGAGTGGATTTCTCAACCTCACTGATATCGTCAAGCAAATCTTTTGTAGAACTCACATGAACTCCAATAGGAGTATCATTTGAAAGAACAACTCTGCTTATAAATGCCAAAGATGATATAAAAAATATAATCAGCAATACAAAACCTATGGAAAGTGCATAATTCAGAAAATTGTCTTTTTCTTTGACCATTTATATTTTTAGATTAACAATTTATATATAAAGCTTATTAGAAATATTCACTTCAAATCAAAAGATTTATAAATGTGTAATTATTAAGTAGTAATAACTGATTAATATAATCATCATAAAAAATGAGTAAAAAATTCAATTCAATCTTTTTCGGGTTGCTAATAGGACTATTCATGTCTTTTAGTTTAGTTTTTGCAGTACAGGATTTCACAGTAACTCCTACTTCTATCTCAGACGCTCTGGTAGAATCAGCATCAGGAAACACTGTGTTAACAATCGAAAGTACTGGTAATGAAAGTGTAAGCTTGACAATTACAGCTTCAAACTTGGTAAATGGAGCAAGTACAATACCTCTGGTACTTGGAACTTCATCAATTACAAACCTTGCAAGTGGAACTTCACAGAACGTTCAGGTAAGTTATACTACAGGAACTGTTGTAGGAACATATACTGGAAATGTAATTGTATCAAACTCTGCAAATGCATCACAAAGTATCACAGTTCCAGTAACTCTTCAGGTCACCTCATCATCTGGAAATGCTTTGACATTTTTGGAATTTGGAGATGATATATACTTTGAAGCTGATAGGGAAGATGGATCATTTGAAGAAACTGTTGTTCTTGAAAACACAGGAAATGAAACAATTGAAAACATAAGAATCAGACTTACAGACCTTGATGCTAATGATGATAGCATTGATAGAAATGATATGGAAATTAATGGAAATGACGGAGATGAGACATACGATGTGGATGATGATGACAGAACAACTGTTCTTCAACCAGGAGATCAGTATGATTTTGATCTTTACTTCAGTCTTTCATCAAACATGGATGTAGATGATTATAGAGGAGAAATTGAAATTACATATACAGTTGGGAGTGTAACTCATGAAGAAGTATTTGGATTAACAGTTGACGTTTACTCAACAAATGAAGATGTAGTAATTGAAAAGAACACTCTAAATGTAAGAAATGGAGAGATGGAATTATTCCTTGAGGCAGGAGAATCATATGATGATATTGAATTTACAATCACAAATGATGCTGGTTATGATATTGACGATTTAACATTTGAAATTGAGGATGAGTTTGAAGGGGATGTTACATCAAATTCCATGTCTGCATCAATTGTTGAGTTTTCTCCAAGTACTGTAAGCTTAAGAAAAGATAGGGATAGGGACATTGATATGATCGTTACAATTCCAGATGGTCAGCCAACAGGAGAGTATTCAGCAGATTTGAATCTTTTAAACTCAAATGGAGATGAACTTGACTCAATTAAGGTAAAAATCAAGGTTGTTGGTGATATTTTTGTAAGTAACATTGGATTTAATGATAATGTAAATCCTGGAGACAATCTTGATGTAGCAGTAACTGTAAACAATCAGGGAACTAAGCTTTACAGAAACATTAAGATTTCAGCAACAATCTTTGACATTGACTCAGGAAACTCAGACTTGAACGAGGTATCTTCCTCATTCTTATTGGATTCAGATGATTCAGAAGTAAAGAACATCAGGTTCAATATTCCAGAAGATGCATCTGATGGTTCACATGTATTGGAAATTAGAGTTACATATGGTGATGAGGAACTAGTGGAAGTTGAAGAAGTAATTGTCCAAAGACCAACTCATATGGTTGAAATCACAAGTGCATCAATCAATCCAGGTGTTGCAAAATGTGATGATGTGCTATACACCTACATGAAGGTTCAGAATCTTGGTAAATATGATGAGGACATTGTAATTACATCAGAAGTTACAGGAACAAACGTAAAAGAATCAACAAGTTCAATTGATATGGATGTTGATGATAGAATTCAAAAGAACCTTGTACTTGATATCTCAGACCTTGAGCCAGGAACATATAAAGTTGTTCAGACTGTCTCATATTCAGGTCTTGTTCAGAAAAAAGAATCAATACTAAGAATTGATAAATGTTCAGAAACATCAGGAATCACAATCAAACCAATCAATGAAACTGAGTTAAATGAGACTGGAAATGAAACATCAACAGACTCAGTTACTTTATTTGGAGCTGAAATGGAAAAGACAACTGTATACCTTGCATCAGGAATCGTATTTGTATTCGTTCTGATTGTAATTAGTCTTTTCTTCTTATAATTTTTTTATTTTGAAAGTGTCTCAAAGGCTTGTTCAGATTCTAAGTGTAATTGAAAATATAATAATTCTTGAAGGGTATCTTCTTAAAGGAAATGAAACTCCACAATCAAAACAATTATATTATAGATTAAATAGAAGATCTCATTTAAGTCAAGTTGAATTAGAAAATTCATCTCCTGAGAAACTACAAGAACTTGCTAGTCAGCTAAAAGAATATGAGGAACTTCTTCAAAATGCAGGTTATTCAGTAGAACTAATCTCGGAGAAGGATGATTCTGTTGGTCTTAAAGGAGTTCCTATCAATTATATCTCACTTTTTAGGGATTGTTTCAATATTGGCAATTCAAATCAAAACAATTTTAAATAGAATAAAATATTACTTATTAATGAAATTAAAATTTACAGTTTTTATAATTCTAATCGCGACATTATTATTTAACTCATATTCAATAGATATTAATATAGAAGGTCATATGACTGAATACTCAACAATCTATGAAGAATCAGTAAAAATTACTTTAAACTGTAACGAAGATATTCTAGTGAAAACTCCTATTGACGCATATGATATATCTATTAATGACAGATCAACAGAAAACTCTTCAATCTTTGTGAATAATTGTCAGAATAATACAATCATTTCATATAAATCAGACACAATTGAAGATTTAGGAAAAGATAAATACAGACTTGAGAAAAACTTCAACAATTATCATGGAATAAATTTAACATACTCACTTTCAGTACCTCTTGAATATGCATTGGATGCAAATAATTCATACCCACTTCCAATCAAAACAGACTTTGATAATTCAAAAAAAATTTTATCTTTCGATGCAAGCAATTTATATGTTCTCTATTTTGATAAAATAGAATTGGAGCAGAATGATTTTAGTACATCACATTTCAAAGAAGAGTTAACAGAAATCTCTGTGCTCTTTTTGATGATTGTCTCATTTCTAGTTGGAGCAATAGCAACTTACTTTTATATGGACAAAAAACTAAAAGATGCTCCTCAAACTCAAGTTCCATCATACATTCTCTCAAAAGAAAACAAGGATGTTCTAGATGTGGTAAAGCAGACTCCAGGAATAAATCAAAAACAAATAGCAAATAAACTTGACTTCTCAAAATCCAGAGTTTCTGCAATAATATCCGACCTTGAAGAAAAGCAATTGATAAGAAGGGAAAAATTTGGAAGAAGCTACAAGGTTTACTTAAACAAAAAAATTGTTTGAAAAACAGTTCTGAACTTTCTTCTTCTCAAATTTCACATTTACAAGAGAATTATGTTTCTTTACAAAAATGATTCTGCAAGATGTTTAATATATAAGTTTGAATATACTATTTCTACAAAAATGAAAAAAAACAATTCAATATTAAACATATTAACATTAATAATTGCAATACTATTAGTGTTTGGAATGGCTCAAAGTATCTATGCAGATGACGATGATGATCATGAAAGAGAAGATGACGATGACGATTACGAACATAAAAGTTATTACTTTGATTTGGATGACGATGACGACGATGATCATGAAAGAGAGGATGACTATAAAGAATATGATTCAGAAAATGATTACTATATTGTAGAGGACACTATTGAAAATATAACTCTTCCAATGAATTCATCACAAAATATTATTGAATCATATTTACAGAATCAATCATACAACACAACATTAATTCAATCACAGGAAAATGTTGTATATAAGAATAATCTTGCAGACATCCAAAGCAACTTATCAGATCTTCAAAATCAACTTTCACAATTTGATTTGAATTCAACAGTTGCATCAAATAAAAATACTTCTACACAAACTGTAACAGTTCAAATAGACCAATCAATTATTGAAAAACTTCTGTTGTGGTTCTCAAATTTATTTAAATAAAAATGGATATTAAAACAAGATTATTAAAAATGGTAATTGGATTATTCCTTTTACTGAATATATTTGTATTGGTTTTTGGATATAATGCAATAGAAGACAAATTTGATAGTAATTCAGATTATGTATCTTCAACACAGGAGAATTATATTAGAAAGGAAGAGACTCTTCAAGAAAAACTTGATATATTAACAACTGCAAAAACAGACATATATGCAAACATAAAGACTCTTACTGAAAAAACTAATCAACTCAAAGCAAAAATAAATGAATCAATGGAAAGTTTTCAATCTTCAGCAGATGAGAAATTATTTTATCAAAACAAAATTGCCTCACTTCAGCAGGAAAATTCAAACTTAAAATCAACAAAAAACTCTCTGCAAAAACAGCTTCAGCAAAAGCAACAGCAACAAGCTGCACAGCAGGCAATGGCAAAAGCCAAAACGAGGTCATCTTAAAATGGTAGATATTGAATTAAAAAAATTAAAATTGTACACAGTATTTTCATTACTGTTCTTATTCATCAACCTATTTGTAATCTCAATTGCATATTCATTAATACAAGTTGATGAAGAAAAACTTCAGGATTTAGATGAAATGGGAAAAAGGTTATCTCAGCTAAATGAGTCAATAATAACTGAGAATGAGAATTATGAATTACTAAAAACAAATTATAATCAATTCAATAGTTCATACTCAGAACTTGAAAATGATTTCAACACCATAACAAGTACAAATAGTGGTGCAAATGAAGAAATAACTTTCCTCAAAGAAAATGTTACAATATTAGAAGAGGAAAATCTTGCTTTGGTAAATGACATATCATCTTTGGAGGTTCAGTTAAAATGAATTTAATAAAAATAATAAAATACATATTATATATATTATCATTGCTAGTTCCATTTACTGCATACTTTTTACCAGAGTATAAAGGTCTTTTATGGGATTTTGCATTATACTCTGTATTCATTCTTATGTGTCTAAGACCATTTGCAGACATATTTCCTCAATTTGGAATAAGAAGACTTGTTCCTCTAAGAAAGCAATTAGGAATATTTTCAGCAACAATCATAGTAAGTTTTGGTATTATTCATTACATCAGTCTTGGATTCTCAGGATTCATAGAAGAATACTTTTCACTAGCTTACTGGTCGTTTGAAGGAAATCTCTTTTGGGCACATATGGGAGAACTTACAGGATTCCTATTATTAATCACTTCAAACAGATTCAGTATCAGATTGCTAAAAAGGAACTGGAAAAGATTGCAAAGACTCTCATACGTTTACTTCTTTTCCGGGTCATGGTATGTATTTGCATCATTTGAAAAAACATTTGGACTAATAGCAATAATAATAGTCTTTGAACTAACATTATTTGCATTCATAAAAAAAAGACTAACAATACTTGAAGACACAGGAAAACTAAGTTGGAGATGGTAGTAAAAACTATAGACATTATGGGTGGAAAACTCAACATCCATCTTAATGCAAAGAGATTAAGCAAAGAAGATGAAATAATCAGTTATGTCATAACAAGAACAAAAGAACTTGTTGACATCTTCAACTTCTTTGATGAAAATTCTCTTATCTCTCAGCTTAATAAAAACAAGCAAATTGATTATAATCCTGAACTAGCTTTTCTTTTAGAGAGATCTCTTGAAATGATGCAAATCTCGAATGGAAAATTCAATGTTTTTTTAGGAGAAGATATTTTGAAAAGAAAAACTAATCTGGATTCATCTCAAATTCAAAAACATGATTATAAAAACTCTATTAAAATAGGTCATGACAAAATAGAAATTCTCAATCCTCATATTAAGATTGACCATGGAGGAATTGCAAAAGGATACATACTTGACAGAGTACTTGAAGACTCTCTTGAAAAGTTTAATTCAGACATTGTTGATCTTCTAATTGATGCAAGAGGAGATATTGTATCTTTTGGAAAAAACAAAAAGATAATTGAAATTGAAAATCCATTCAATCCTGATACTAGTTTTGAAGAACTTCAACTAAAAAAATGCGTAATTGTAACCTCAGGACATAATAGACAATACTTTAAGGATGGCTCTCATATCTTAGGGAATGAATCAGACATAAAAACAATAACACTAAAATCTGATAAAAGAAAATGCTTTGAAATAGATGCTCTTGCTACATATTTGATTCAACTATCCTCAGAGGAGGTTCTTGAAAAGATGAACTTTGATGAATATTTTGATGACATAGATGCTCTATTGATACTGCAGAATGGAAAAGTGCTCAAAAGTGTCTATTGGTAAGAAAAACGCCAAGGACGGGATTTGAACCCGCGATTCCAAAAGGAACGGACTTAGCAGGCCCGCGCAATACCGGACTATGCGACCTTGGCAAAATAAACTAATACTAAAACTAGTTTGATTCTCTTTAAAAGGCTTTTTATTTAATGGTTCTAATTCAACACAATAAATTTATAAATCAAATCCCTTTACTTTTAAATATGGCAGACGCTAAATACGATGAGTATGGTAACAAATTGGTTAATGAATCTGGTGATATTACATTTAAATGTCCTAAATGCGGTGAAGCAGAAATCTCCAGAAGCAAAAAAGCAAGAGCTCTATCAAAAGAGTATACTTGTCCTAAATGTGGATTCGTAGGTCCATAAAGGAATAATTCTTTTACTTAAAAGAAGTTTTTTATCTTAAAAATGGCAAAAAATAATACTATAACATACAAAGTTCTAACGTTGATATTTGCAATCGCAATAATAGGTCTAATTTATGGAATGTTCTCAATGCTATCTTCTGATAATCATCAAGACAATCCGACAATTGTTGTAATTGAAACATCAATTGGAAACATCAAAGTTCAGCTAAACGAGACTGCAGCACCTATTACTACTGCAAATTTTCTATCCTATGTAAATGATGGATTTTACGATGGAACAATTTTTCATAGAGTAATCAAGGGATTTATGATTCAGGGAGGAGGATTTACCTCTAATGGTACTCAAAAAGAAACAAAAGCTCCAATCAAATTAGAATCAGACAATGGACTTAACAACAAAGTTGGAACTATTGCAATGGCAAGAACAAATGATCCTAACTCTGCAACATCCCAATTCTTCATTAATGTTGCAGACAATACATTCCTTGACTACACTTCATCCAATCCAGGATATGCTGTATTTGGAAAAGTTATTGAAGGGATGGACGTTGTAAATGAAATAGAGACTGTTGAAACATCACCAAAAGGATACTTCAATGACTGGCCAGTTGAAGATGTAACAATAATAAAGGTATATGTTGAAAATGAGTAATGTTGTATTAGTTGAAACAAATCAGGGAAACTTCAAACTTGAGTTGTTTTTAGAGCAAAGTCCTCTCACAGCTGGTAACTTCAGGAAACTCGTTGAAAATGGCTTCTACAATGGCACAAAATTCCACCGAGTAATCAGAGACTTCATGATTCAGGGAGGAGATCCTCTTTCCAAAAACGATAATCTCAAAAACAGATGGGGAACAGGTGGCAGTGAGCCTATCAAGGATGAATTCATAAAAGGCCTCTCAAACAAAAGAGGAACACTTTCAATGGCAAATTCAGGACCAAATAGTGGTTCCTCACAGTTTTTCATTAATGTTGTTGACAATACTTATCTTGACTGGGACAAACCTCCTCTTCAATCAAAGCATCCGGTATTTGGAAAAATCATTGATGGAATGGATGTAATTGACAAAATATCTAACGTAAGAACAGCATCACAGGACAGACCTGCTGAAGATATTGTTATTGTAAAAGCCTCAATGCAATAAGTTAATACTTATAAAAACCATTTTATTTCCTATTTCTATGACAAACCAAGACGCAACATACTACAGACCTTGGGAAAATTTAAAAGAAACAACAAAAGAAGGAAAAACTGTTCTTAGACTTCCACAAAAAGTAGTATCTTCCCTGCAGAAAAAGCACTATGGAGTATTTGGTCATAGCGCTGTTCAAGTTTGTGGATGGACAAAAAAATCTCTTACAAAAAAAGGAGTTTGCTACAAACAGAAATTCTATGGGATTGAATGCCATTCATGTATGGAATTTTCTCCTGCTGCAATGTGGTGTCAGCAAAACTGCACATTCTGTTGGAGACCAATGGAATTCATGAAAAATGTTGAAATCATAGCAGAAGAAGTTGATGAACCAATTGAAATCATGCAGAACCTTTTCGAGCAAAGAAAAAAACTTCTCTCAGGATTTGGAGGACACAAAGACATTGACATGCAAAAATTCAAAGATGCACAAGAACCCTCTCATTATGCAATATCTCTTTCAGGAGAACCTACAATGTATCCAAGACTCGATGAAATTGTAAAATACTTGAAAACACTTCCAAAAACAAAATCAATATTCATTGTAACAAATGCACAGATTCCAGAATTCTTTGAAAAACTTCAAAAAGACAAAAAAGCACTTCCAACTCAGCTTTACATATCAGTAGATGCTCCATCAGAAGAGCTATTCAACAAAGTGAATATTTCACTATACAAAGATGGCTGGCAAAGACTACAAAAATCTCTTAAAATTTTCTCAAAACTTGACACAAGAAGAATTATAAGATTCACACAAATCAAAGGGTTAAATGATAAACAGGAACATTTGGAAGGCTACAAAAAACTGATACAATTAGGAAACCCAGACTTCATTGAAATCAAGGCATTCATGTACCTTGGAATGGCGAGAGGCAGACACACAAAAGAGCAGATGCCTCAATATGTAGAAGTAGTTGAATTTGCAAAAAAACTTAGTTCTTATTTGGAAAACTTTGATTATGTTGATACTGCTCCTAATTCTTTAATTGCACTATTGAGAAGAACTGATAGTAAATATCCAGTTCATTTAGAGAAATTTGAGAATCAAAACTAACTAAATAATCCAATTAACCATCTCCAAAATCTCTCAAACCAATTCAAACTACCATCACTATTATTATACTGATCATACTCTTCTTGAGTTAAATCAACAGTAAAACTTTCCATTTGTAGCACTTCATCTTTTAAAACAAGCTCCAATTTAACTTTATTTTCTCCTGCTTTAAGTGACGAGAGTATAGTTTGCTTTTCTGAATCATAATTTCCAATAAATTCTTCATTTACATAAAATCTCAATTTAACATTTTCATTAAAATTTTCAATTATGTAATCTACAGAAACTGTACTTTCCACAATTTTGTAATCATATGTAAACTCTGGAATATTCGTCTTCAAAATAAGACTTCCTGATTTGTCTGAAAATGAATAAGTCATCTCTTCTTCATAATTTGGAGTATTGAAACTAACAGATGTTTCATCATTAACACTTAATTGTACCTTTTTGCATTCATCAGAATCGCAAACTTCCAAATCATTAATTTCAAAATTATTGTGGTTATGTATTGAACATAAAATAAGATTTTCAGGTGTGTCCATAACAAAATTGCAATTGAACTCCAAATCATTATTGGAAAAACTACTTCCTTCTCCTTCTGTTTCTGGAAGCAAAGCCTCAGAAATCTTGTCAAAATCTTTTTTTACCTTCACATCATATTTTTCTTCTAAAAATTCATTGTAAACAGTGAATGGATAGGTGTATATGAATCCATCATCTAAATCCTCAGGAATCTCGTATCTGAAATAAATTTCTTTTTCTTCATTAGGTTTGAACACTAACATCTTTTCATTTGAATCAAGCAACTCAACTTTGTCAACTTTAGCTAATCTCAAAAACAATATCTTGTAAAAATAGTCAGTATTAATAACATTTACTTTTAGATATCCATAGCTACCAAAACCAAGTTCATTAGGTCCACTAACTTCAACATCAAATCCATCATCATAAAGAGTTTCTATCTTCTCAATAACTTCAAAATCAGTTTCAATTTTCAAACTATTTGGAACAATGTTAAAATTTCTTCCACTTGCATTAATGTGAACACTACTACTCTTAAAAGTTGCAGATTTATCTAATGCAATATGTGTTGCATCAACAAAACCATATTGGTTATATGTCAAATCAAAAGGAACCCATTCATCTCCTATCAGAACTTCTGCCCATGCATGACCTCCCCAGTTAGAACCAACATATGCACTAACTTCTTCAGAATTTGTATAAGCATATCCTGTAACAACTCTTGCAGGTATTCCTAGAGATCTCATCATTGATATGAAAAGATTTGATATTTCTCTACAAACTCCAGCCTTTGATTCAAAAACTTCAGTTGAACTTTGATCTGGATTTGCTGCAATTGAAGACAAATCATAGTTAATATCTTCTCTGATCCACTTTGCAACTTTACTGGCAACCACATAAGTATCTGTTTCACCAACTGCAAGTATTGATGCCTGTTTTTTAATAGAATTATCTATATCTATGAATTCTCCGTATTGTAAGTATTCTTTGTACTCTTCATCAACAGTTGTAATTGGAAATCCTACTTCTTTAATAACTTCAGGCCTGAAAACTATACTCTCTACAACAAAATTATTATCAATTAAATTACTTGACAACAAGGTTTTCGCATCATAATAAAAATACAATCTCAAAATACCAGATTCATTTTTTACCGTATATTTATTGTGAGATGTTTTGAATTCATTCAAATACTGTGCACCTTTCATGGTTTGTGGGAAAAAGGATGATTTAATCTCAAAGGATTCCACATCATAATTTCTATCTTTTGAGATATCAAAACTTATTTGATTATCTATGTTAAGCTTAAGATACTCATAAGAATTAAGGCCATCTTCAGCAAAAACATTACTTACAAAAAAGCAGAGAAAAACTGCTAACATTAAACTTATTTTCTTTTGCATTACTCAGATTTGGTAATGAACATTTATAAAATTTATTAATTCAAATTATCTATGACAAAAAAATCTCAAGGAGAAATATTTGGAATTGCACTTCTCTTTGTAATAATAATAGTTGGTCTGATAGTTTATTCTCAAGCTAAAATACTAAATCCTGAAAATCCTGTTGATGAAATAACTGAAAAAAAATACAACATAATTGCAACAGGAACACTGGATTCAATACTTGAATTAAGTACTGGCTGTTATGTTGAAAGGGGAAAGGATTCACTTAAGGATTTGATAAATTATTGTCTGGAAAACAGCTATTCGGGAAGGGATCCTCTTTTCAATGGATGTGATTGGACTGATGAAGACATACTTGCTTGCTCAAAAGTAAAAACAATTCTCAATGATTCTTTAAGGGGATTATTTAATGAAGATTCTTTGGGTAACATTCCTTATAAATTTTCAATTTCGATAGAGAGAAGTCCAAACTCATTACTTCACAATTTTACTTTAACAAATTTTGGGACTTTTCAATATTATGGAGAGACTCTTACTCTTGACAACTATCGTAAATTCAAATTAAGAAAAGCTGATTCAGGATTCAGTACATGGTCAACTCATCAGGGACCCATAATGGTTGAGCTATTATTATATTATTGAATCAATACTTACCTTACTTTATAGTGTATACATCATTTTATATTTTCGATTTTAAAAAAATAACTAATGAATACTGCAAAAACTTTCTTGTGGACTTTTTTATTGATATTTTTCTCCTCTCAAATTTACTCACAGGGATTTTATGATAATTATGGGAATTACAATTATTATGTTTCAAATCCTTCTCCTCAAATAAATATCACTATTGAAGCCCCCGCAAAAGAGATTCTTGTAAATAGTGCAACAATAAGAATTGTAACTGATTATACACATCAAATAAATGATAATCTAGATCTTTTTGAAAAAAAAACATACTCTTTTACTTTACCTGATTTTGGACTCTCAGAATTTAGTATAACAGATGAGATTTATTTTTTTCTAGACATTACTGATACTAATAGTAATTCTATAAGGGTGAGTGGGCCAACAAATTTTCAAATAATTCTTGATTTGATTCAGCCTCAAATGGTGTTTCCAAACTCTGATATATTTTATCTTTCATACAGAGAAGGAACTGAGATGAATTTCGAGTTTAGTGAAAAAATTATGAAATATTCAATTTATGTTGGAGGAGATTTGGTATTCTCATCAGATGTTCTAAGTGCATATGAGAAGGATTATTCTTCTGAATTCACATATGATTTTCAAAATGATTTGTATGAAGGTGCAAATGAAGTGAGAGTGGAATTTATAGACTTTGCAGGAAATGCCAATTCAAAAACAATGACTGTTAATTACAGGGGCGAACCATTAAGCGTAAAACTATTGACCTCACATGATGATAGCTCTTTGGATTACTATTACAATCCTCACTTTCCTGAGTTTTTTCAAGATACAATCTATACAAAAGAAAATGAGTTTGACTTGGTTGTTCAAACAAATAAAAGAGCTGTTTGCTATTATTCAATTTCAACCACATCTCATCTTCCATTCAACAGTGTCACAACAAAAACTCCTTTTTCAGAATTAAGTGATTTGAGGCATTCTTGGAGCATTAATCTTGCAGATTACACTGGAAATAGGATAACTAATGCCTGGATTGCATGTCAAAATCCAATATATCCTGAAGAAGTAGTATATCTGAAAGATGTTTTAAATATTGATGATCTCATAAAAATTGAAAGACTTCCTGATACTAATTTGGAAATCGGCAGAGTAATTCCAAGTAGTCTTGTTTCATACTCTCCATTTGATATAACTTTGTTTACTAATAAACCTGCAATCTGTTCTTATGAAATTTCGAGTTCTGATTTAGAGTACATGACTTCAGATGAAAATAGTTATCTTCAACATACAAAAGAAGATTTGTCTTTATCTGATGGAAATTATAATATTAATTTTGAATGTTTTGATAAAATCGGAAACACAGATTCATATTTATTAAATCTTAGAGTTGATCAAAATTTAGGCATTAAAGTTACAGAATTTAATCCTAAATATACAGACAAATCTTCACTTTCAGTTTCTCTTACTCTTAGCAAGCCTGCAGATTGTAGATATTCTTTTGATAAATATACAGATTTCTATGCAATTCCAGGTAATGCTACAGGAGAAGGAATAAATAAAGTTATTGAATTGAACAGTTTGCAAAAAGGAGATAACTTGGTATATATTTATTGCTTAAATGAAGGCAATGTTGATAGAGATGATATAACTATAGTTTATGATCCAGATGGGCCTAAATTATCTAATTTAACATTTGTAAACAATAATATTCCAAGTGATTATGTAGGTTCACTTGACAAGATTCAATACAAAGTATCAGTTGACTCATTAATTCCAGTAAACAAATTCTTTATTCAAATATATTTTAATTCAGGCAATTCATCTTATTATGAATTCTCCTCAAATCAGGCAACTATAGGAGGAAACTTTTCAGATGCAACAAAAATCTCAATAATTGGCCAAAATGAAATGGGCAAAAATTCATCAAGAATTGAAAAATCAATTAAATTTGATTTAAATCCTCCTCAAATCAAATTCACTCCTGCAGGAAATTCTGTTGGAATAACCTGTATTGACTTGGAAACCTCTTGTACTAAAATTTACTATGGATTCTCTGATGTATCATTCACTTGCAATCCTTCAATTTTCTATGATGAAAATGAGACCTTGTTGATAAATGATAATGCATACATTTGTGCCAGAGCATATGATGAGGTGGGCAATGAGAAACTCTCAGAAGTATTTTCATTAAGTTCAGGTTATGATTCATCTGGATTTATTGATGATAATCAGACAACTTCTGTGCCTCAAGGAGAAACAAATCAAACAATTGAAGTGCCATCTCAGGGAGATGATGAAGATCCTTATAGTTTCCCTACTGATTCTGGAGAGCCAATTGATACTGGTTCAGGAATAAATTATATACTCATTGCAGCTATTTTCTTGGTTATTGCTGGAGTTGGAGGAGGAGGATATTATGCATACTCTAAAGGATATCTTGACAAAGAACTTGCAAAATTTGGAATTAAGAGAAAATCAAATACTGACTCATCAAGCTATTATTCCTCTACTCAAAGGCCTCAGGCTGGAGAAGCTATAAAGAATAATGGAAAAGCCTCAAAAAGTAGATATGACAATCATTTAAGCAGACTAAATAAATTTATTGATGATGCTCTAAACAAGAAAAGTGAAATCTTTGATCATTTCAAATCTGACGGGAAAGGAAAAGTTGAAGGATATGATGATACATTAATAAAAGGAACTAAAAAGAGACCTGCAAATATGTCAAAAGAGGAATTCGATGAATTTTACAAAAAATCAAATTCAACATCATCAAATTCAAAGGACCCTCAAAACATAGAAAAAGAAGCAGAAGAATTTGAGAAATACTATAAAGATAAAAAAATAGAAAATCCTTCAGAGACTAAATCCAAAAAGGAAAGTAATAAAAAATAAGAAGTGATAATTATTATAAATGAACTCTAAGAGTAAGAAATATATAG
>JBNKLP010000018.1:0-24992 GCA_050292425.1 Candidatus Nanoarchaeia archaeon
ACCAATTGGTGGAATGTAATTTCCATCACCATCATAAACCGGAGCAGCAAAGATAATGTTTGCTGAGAATAAAACTAACAAAACCAGAAAGATTTTTTTTAATACCATAGGATAAGACCAAATTTAGCATTTAAAATGATTTGTAACTACTTTAATTGTCTAAATACTCAATTAATTTATCTTTAAGAATCTTGAATATCCATCTGAATTTTTCTTCATCAGTTTCTAGAAGAGTTATTCTGAAACCTTTCAAATCCGAGCAAAAGGAGGAAAGAGGCACTACACAAATACCACATGCTCCAAGAAGATAATATACAAATCTTTTGTCAAGTTCCTTTTCTTCAACTATTTGTTCAACAAAACTTCTTATTTTTTCATTTTCAATTTTTAATGACTGAAAAGGATTTAATGAATTGTCCTCAAATACAATACTTGTATAAAATGCACCATATGTCTTGTTTACAATAATTCCAGGAACATCTTTTAATGTTTCATATACAAAGTTTGCTCTTTTTTCAATTTCTCTAGTTCTTTCTTCTAAGAAATTCGGATAGTTTTCATTGCTCAAAATCTGAGGAATTGCAGCTTGAGGCAGAGTTGTGGAACATACTTCAAGCATTTTTGCATCAACTATTGATTTAACATATCTTGAAAAATCTTCATCTTTTTCCTTATTATAAACTTCAATCCAGCCACATCTTGCACCTGGCCAAGGAAGTTCTTTTGATATCCCTTTCATTACTATTGTAGGTACATCTTCAATTACTTCGCTAAGAGAAATCATTTTTGCATTGTTGTATACAAGATTTCCATATATTTCATCTGATACTAAAAACAAATCATATTTTTTTGCAAGCTCAACAAATTTTTCTAAGATATACTTTGGATATACCATTCCAGTAGGATTATCAGGATTAATTACAAGTATTCCAACAATTGAATCATTGTACTTTATTTTGTTTTCCAAATCAATAAGATCTGGAAGCCAATTATTTTTTGGATCTAATTTGTAAGTTACCTGCTCATATCCTGAGTGAGCTCCTTCTGCTGATGAGTGAGTAGGATATGCAGGAGATGGACCTATTACTCTTGCCTGCATTTTAAGAAGGGAATAAATTCTTGATATTGCATCTCCTAAACCATTGAAGAAAACAATATTCTCTGGGTCAAGTATTGCTTTTTGATTTTTATTCACATTATCTGCAAGGAATTGTCTAGTCTGTTTTAGACCTTTGGTAGGACAGTAACCCCATACATAATCTTTTTCTATGATGTCCTTTATTATTTCTTTCATCCAGAAAGGAATTTTTTCTCCTTTATTAACAGGATCACCTACATTTTCCCAAGAAATCTTTTGTCCTAGAGATTCAATTTTTTCTGCAATTTCAACAATTCCTCGAATTTCATAATTTAATTGCTGTGAACCTTTTGGAACTATATCTCGTCTCATAGATAAATAAGAAAAAATGTTAATTTATAAATTTAGAGGTCTTTAAGCTTTCCTTCAATTACCTTTAGATTATTTTTTATCCGATCTAATTTTGTTTCAACTGATGGTCTAATAATCTTTGGCTTTTCTTCTGCAGGAAAGTTCGGATTTGTCCTTACAACTGATTGAGGTTTTTGCTTTACAGATGTTTTTAATGATTTATTCGTCTGAATATTGTCAGAATCTACCTTTATATCTTCTTTATACAAATCAATTTGAGAATCAAGAATTCCTAATTCCTTTTCAGTAGCAGAGATAACATTTTTTACATTTGGCAAATGCTTTTTAAGACCTGCATAATCTTTGTCCAATTTTGCCATACTTTTCTTTATAGCTTCAAGCACTTTTGCCTTTTGTTTTCTTATTGCAATTACCTTATCATATTCTTCTTGCATTATAAGGGAACTTTTTATACTAAGTAATATGTTTCTTCTTTTTTCAGCAGGATTTGCCATCTGAACAAACAAGTCCTCATATGCACCAGAATTCAGTTTCACTTTTTTTGATGATGAAGTATTTTTTTTAATTCCCATTTTTACGCCGATTATAATGTAACATGCTCAAGTTTCTGAATAGTATCTTCCAGATAATTTGGCCAGTTTTCAAAAATTTTGTTTTCTTCAAGATTCAATTTATCATATTCCTCAAATAGTTTTCTTAGCAGATCTTCTTCAGATTTGATTTCATTTAAACTACTAACAATCCCATTGATTTTTTCTAATCTAATGTAAATCTCTCTTTTTCTAACAACCATTTTATTATTTCTCAAATATTATTGAGTCTACCTCATACAGTTTATCTTCAATGTACTGAAAATCCTTTCTTAAGTTTTCATATTCAATATCTTCTTCAGATTTTATATCCAAAAGTCTCAAATGTCTTTCTGAGGATTCTTTAACTTTATTCTTTACTCCCTCAACGATTTCAAGAAGAGCCTTGAATTGAGATGTTGTTACAAAGTATGTATCATTTGGATTTGCAACTCTATCGGGAACATCTCTGTTGGAAATGAAATTTAAATGTTCTTCGTGGTCAAGATTAGTATCAACAGTTTCAGAAGGAATGTCCTGAGGAATCTGCATCTGTGTTGATGAACTGCTTTGAAACATTTGTTGCTTTGTTTCATCAACGTCACTTTTGATTTGATTAACTTCGTCTGAAGCTTCAGGAATGTCCAAATCTGAAAAATCAAATAATGAATCATCAGACATCATTGAATCAGATGATGCAACATCAGTAGATGGAAAATTACTAGAAGAACTTTCATTTTCAACAGATGGAGCAAATTCTTCTCCAGAAACAGCACTTTTAATATCATCCAAATTTCCACCAGGAACTGGAGGTGGAGTCAATGTTCCTGTAGGTTCCACTTTTGGAGGTTCTTCTGAAGTAGATGCACCCTCTGGAGCTGGAGGCATACTTGGAGCGGGAGGTGCACTTCCAGGAACAGGAGGAGCTGACATAGGGGGCGCCTTGTCATCTTTATCTTTTTTACCACTAAATAAACCCATATGATTTAATCCTTAATTTTTTATATAAAAATTTATCAGTTCTGATGAGTGAATAATATATGTTTCTCCTTGAAGAAGAATAAAATTCAAAAGATTAATTGAAATTATTTTGGTTTTTATTATGCACTTTCTTCATATAAAATATAATCTCCAATATAATTCTAATTTAAATAACATTAATATGTAACTATTCTGTATTATTTTTTCCTAAACAGAAAATGAACAAATAATAACAAGAATAAAAATAAAAACGAGAAGATATTCATTGAAGGAAAAATAGAATTTACTGTTAATGATTGAGATGGTGTTGAAATGAAATGATAAGATCCATTATTTCCATAGAGCCAAGATATTTCAGCACTTGATAAAGTCCTATTCCAAATACCTATGTCCCTCATACCACCTCCAAAATTAAATGAACTTCCTGTTGAGTACGCACCAAAAATTACATAACCAGTAGGGAATGATTGATTTGTTGATAATGCAGAATATCTCTGATTGTCTAATATCAAAGTCCAGTTACTATGAGTATAGTTAAGATATTCATGCATTATCATATAATGATGCCAAGTGCCAACTCCTGTTACTGGTTGAGTACAAACAGTTTTTACATTATCATTAAATGGTAAAAGACAAAACTTATCTCCTGTATAGTCAATTATCGGAGTATGAGGACGATATGTTGCATTTCCCTCCTGTCTAAAAATACATTGGAAACTTAAAGACAAACTATCAGGATTGAACCACATTGAAACAGTCCAATTATATGTTCTTGCAGGACCTGCATATGGAGTAGGATTAGAAGCCAATTGAAGATATGAATTTGAAGCAGTTGATATATTTACATAATCCAAATTTTGAGTCACTCCTGTAGACCCTTCAGCTAATGTTTGAGAACTACCAACAGTTGAATTCAAATGATATCCTGAATTAAGAGGATAATATGACATTAATCCTGTAAAAAGATCAGCAGGTAGTGCTGAATATGAAAAATTAATTAAAGATATGAAAATAATTATAAAAATAATTTTTCTAAATATCATTTACAATAACATTAAAATTTAGAATTTAAAAATATTTGTAACTACTCAAATGCATCCAAAACAAGTCTTATACAATGAGTTTTACTCTGAGGATAATTAAAACCATTTAGTATTTCTTCTGAATTTAAATTATTTAAAATTTCTTTCTTTTTTCCAAGCAAATATTCACAAACTATCTCCAAAACGGCAATATTTAATGAACAACCTTGATTGATATAACTAATGGCCCCAATTACATCTCCATCAAATTTAATAAATATTTCATTCCAATCTCCACAAATTTCACTTTTTGCATAAAATTTCTCATCATAATTATCAATTGGCTTGTTAAATTTTTGATTGTTCAGATAATGAATTATTTTTTTAGTATATTCATCAGCCATTGTTTTTATTCAAAACCTTTTTTCTCAATTCTTTTTGCCAAAGAAAAATCTCCTTGTTCAACAATTTCTCCTTTTTTCAACACATAAACCCTATCTGGCTTCACATAATCAAGTATTTTGTTGTAATGAGTAATAATTAGAATTCCTGTTTTACAATCTTTTCTGACCATATTTATTGCTTGTGAGACTGTTTTTAGAGCATCAACATCAAGACCTGAGTCTATTTCATCTAAAATTGCAAATTTAGGTTCAAATAACATCATTTGCAAAACTTCTGATCTTTTCTTTTCTCCTCCCGAAAACCCTTTGTTTACCGACCTTCCCCTAAACTTTGAGTCAATTCCAAGATATGTCATTTTTTCATTTAGAAGTTTCTGAAAATCAACTACATTAACATTTTCTCCCTTGATATTATTATAAGATGATCTTAAGAAATTAGACATTGTAACTCCATCAATTTCTATAGGATGTTGAAAACTCATAAAAATGCCTTGTTTAGCTCTGCTTGTTACATCTTCAGAAGTTATGTTTTTTTTATTTAAAATAATTTGGCCCGACATTACCTTATATTTTGGATTGCCAATAATTACGTTTGAAATTGTTGATTTTCCGGCTCCATTAGGACCCATTAATACAACAACTTCTCCTTCATTTATTTCAATATTAACTCCCATTAATATTTGCTTTCCAGAGATAAAAACATTCAAATCCTTAAGTTCTAATTTATTCATAGATATTTTAATTAGTAAATATTTATAAATGTTAACTATTGTTAATTTTTTATGGTAAAATTAAAAATATTAAACAAGGATGGTTCAGAGGAAAAGACAATTGACATCTCTTCCAAACAATCAGTTCTTGATGAAATGCTTGATAATGATTCAAAGATAATATTTGGATGTTTTGGAGGAAGCTGTGGATCATGCAAGTGTAGAATAATCTCTGGAGAAAAAGGAATTGAGAAAGAAGGACTAAAAAAGATAATATTAAAAGACTTGAATACAGATGAATTCTTACCTTGTGTTGCAAAAGTAAAGGATAATTATGAGGAAGAAATCATAATTCAGAAATTTCTTTGAAATCTTTCTTCTCTTCTTTTTCCTTTTCAATTGGAGGTTTTTGCTTAGGCTCAAAAATTGAATTGAAAATTTTAAGCTGAGCTTCAATTTTAATTCTTATCAAAACATACAAATGATACATTTTTCTTTTTCTGTTGAATGATTCAAGGAATAAGTTAATCAAGATGAAAATCCCAATTATAAAAAATATTGATGAAAACTCATCACCCAAAGAAAACAAGCCAAAATTGAAAACAATCATCTTTCTTAGAATGGATTCAGAGAGCATGTAAGGATTAGAGGTTATCACCTCAGAGATTGATTCAGGTAAAACCTCAAGTGGAATGATTGTTCCAGAAAATGAAAGGAAGCAGAATATTAAAACAAATAATATGATACTGTTCGCAGTCTCATTGCCAGATATATACCCCACAGTCATCCCAATAAGAACAAATATCATTATCAAAGGAATTATCGTAAATAGTAAACTTAAGAAGGTTAGAGAGAATGGAAATGAAGTAAAAAAATAAAATATAAACAATAATATTGATATCTGAACAAATACAATCATGAATAATGATATAAAATTACCAATAAGGAAAACTATACTATGAGTGTTCACCATATAATTCCTGAATGCAGCACCACTAATCTTTTCGCTAAGCATTAAATTTGATGCCAAAAACATTGAAATAATTAGAATTAATGATGCAAGAAGAGATGGCACTATTCTAAAAAGATTGTTTTCAGCATTTTGAGAAATTCCAAGAATATCTAGACTTACAGGATTGATAATCGTTGCAGAATCCCTAATATTTATTTTGGAAATATCAAGAAGGATTGCTTTTCTTTGTGATTCTATTGCATTTAGAGAATTTTGGACATCAGTTAATTCTGAATCATCAGCATCAATTTTATTTGATATCTGAGTATTGATTTCATCTAATGAGCTTTCAACATTCTCGAGATTTGCTTTTAAAGTTGCAATATTTGCAATAAGTTCATCAACTTCAGGACTGTTTTTGTAAGTCTGCAATTCGATAGTCAAATCATCAGCTATTCCTTGAATTAATTCAACTGAATCAAGAATTTCACTTTTTTCGGAATTGGAAATATTAAGACTATTTGTATTAGATTCAATATCTTGGGAATTTGAGTTCAAATCATCAATAAGATTTTCTGTTGATGATATCAAAGTATTTATTGATGTTTTTATTTCTTCTGCCTTTTGAGTTAATAACTCATTAGTATTTAAATCATTAATTTCAAATGCAGCATCTGAGTTTGACAAATCTTCTTTTATGTCATTATTATTTTGCTTAATATTATTTATATTCTGGTTTAAATTTTCAATTTCTTTTTCCCAATCTGCAAATGAGTTCTGAGTTGTGTTTACAACTTCAAGAAGAGACTCAGTGACATTTTTCTGTAAAAGTTTAGTCTGAACATCAACTGTTGCATAGAGTGCTTGTCTTAAAAAATCTTCAACTCCTGTATTTGTATTATCAATTTTTACTTCTATTATGTTTGTCTTTTTTTCTTCAAATTCAAAATTATCAGGGAAAAATACACAAGCATGAAGATAACCAGATTCAATATCTTCAATACATTCTTCAGGAGAATTGTAATTGTCATTAACTTTTAAACCTGAACTAATGAGACCACCAATGTAAAATTCTGAGAGTGTTGAATCTTGATCATTTTTGTAAATTCCAACATTAAGATTATAACCATTGTCATTATAATATAAAAATCCTAAAAGAGAAATGATTATTATAGGGCCCAAAAGAAGAATCGTAAGTGAAATTTTATTTCTTATTAATTCCCTTAAGTTTTTTTTAATGATTTGAGAAAATTTGAGAATCTCTTTTTTTACCTTACTCATTTTCATATTCCTCCCTCATCAATGCCTTGAATTTTGCTTCAATATTTTCCATATTATTAACCAACATCAAAGAAGAACTGTGTAGAATTCCTACTCTTTTGCATAGAAGTTTGATCTCATCAATATAGTGACTAACAAAAAGGATGGTTACTCCATAGTCGTTGATTTTTTTTATGAAATGATATAATTCTTCTCTTAAAAGGACATCAAGATAACTTGTTGGCTCATCAAGAATTAGAATTTTTGGGCTATGAATTAATGAAATTGCAATGTCTAATCTTTTTTTCATTCCTTCTGAAAGATCTGCTGAAAGAGTAGTTCTTGCATGTGATAATTTTAATAAATTAAGAAGCTCATCAATACTACTTTTTAGGTCTTTTTCTTCAATACCATAAAGAGTGCCAAAATATTCCAGATTTTCTTCTATGCTTAAAGAACCGTAAAATGATGGTTCCTGAGATGAAAAACCTATTACGGATCTTAATTTATCCTCATCAAGTATAAGAACTTCATAACTATTCTCGCTATCATGAAACAATATTCTTCCTGCATCTTGATTTTCATATCCACATAAAATATCTAGCAAGGTAGTTTTTCCAGCACCAGAAAGTCCAACAAGACCAAATATTTCTCCAGGAAAAATCTCAAAATTTACGTTTTCAAAAACCTTTTTAGAACCAAAATGTTTAGAAATATTTTCTACTTTGAGAAGAGGTTTTTTTTCAGTCATTACTTTTTTCTCGAAAAAATATTATATAAGAATTTGTTAACCCAAAAAAAAGACAACATATCTAGAATACAAGGTAAACATATGCCAAATAGAATAACAATAACATTATGCCGTGATACTTTTGAGCCTTTTTATGAAATATAAGATAAATGAATGATATAGTTGCCATTGCAAGGAATATCAAACTTACGTAATATAATGATGAGTCAAATACATATTTTCCAAACATTGCACTAACTCCAACTACAAGCAATATGTTTGATATATTACTTCCAATTATATTACCAACAGCTATGTCAAATTCGGATTTTTTTGCGGTTGTGAATGTAACAACAATTTCTGGAAGGGAAGTTGCAAATGCCACAGTTGTCAAGGTTAAAAATTCAAGGGGAATTCCCAAAATAAATCCAATATTTTCTATTCCATATACAACTCCCCTTGCTCCAAGGTTAAGTCCAACTAATGAAAAGAAAAATACGATTGAGATTAATAGAATTGATCTTTCTGATAGACCATCTTGATCGATTTCTTCAGCTTCTTGGATAAGTTCTTTTTTCTTACCTCCCTGAATTGAGTAAAATATATATGTGATAAATAAAGTCAAAAGTAAGATTCCTTCCAAATAATACATTGTAGATCTTAATATTATGTATATCATAAGAACTGTTGATAAAATGAGAAAAACCACATCAAAAACCTTAACTTTCACTTTGAACTTGTGTCCTACAAGTAAAAGAATAGAGAATACAAGAAGAATATTTGCAATATTACTTCCAACCACAGTTCCAAATATGAATGGAATGGCATCTGATGATGTGTAAATAGAGATTATTGCTGTAAATAATTCTGGAAGCGATGTTCCTACAGCAACTATTGTCAGACCAATTACAAATTTGGAGATCCCAAGCCTTTTTCCAATTTCTGAGGAAGATGATATCAGATAATCTGCTGATTTTAATAGTATATAGAATGATGCAATAAGGATTATGAAAGGGAGTATGATGTTAAACATAACTATCATTCGACAATAAAGTTTTTAAAGGTTTTCTAATCACTATATAGTATGATGTCAGAAATGACGTCTTCTCATATTAGTTGAGAGCTCATAGCTCAGTCTGGTTAGAGCGACGGACTCTTAATCCGTAGGCCGCGGGTTCGAATCCCGTTGAGCTCGTTTTTTTCTGAAAATTAAAATAGTTAAATTGGTTTGTTTTAAAGAATAATAAGATTTATTCAGTCTGAGCTGCTGCTAGTTCTTCTTCAATAGCTTGTCTGAATACACTAAATGGCTGAGCGCCAACTATTTTCTTATTGTTTACAAATAGAGTTGGTGTTCCTGAGACTCCTTTTGAAGCTCCTTCTTTGATATCTTCAAGAATTTCCTGCTCATATTTATTAGAATCAAGGCAGGCATCAAAGTCTTCAGAATCCAGTCCCAATTCAACAGCCCAGAGTTTCAAACTAGTCTGTGTTGGTGAACCTTCTTCAAATATTTTATCGTGCATTTCGAATGCTTTTCCTTGTTCATTAGCACATTCCATTGCCTGAGCTGAAATCATTGCATTTTTATGAATCTGAGTCAAAGGAAAATCCTTGAATACTATTTTAACTTTTCCAGTATCAACATAATTTTCAACTATGTCCTTATATGCTCCATTGTAAAATCTTGAACAAAACGGACATTCAAAGTCACTGTATTCAGTAATTGTTACAGGAGCTTCGGGATTTCCTAAAACAGGATCATCAAAATTCACTTCTGCTGATTGAGAATTTGGATCTATATCCAAAGAAGTAGGATCAAATTTTTTTTCCATAGGACCATCAATCATAAAACCTATCAAGGTTATGAATAATATGATATCAATTACTATTAATGAAATACCTACTGCTTTGTAAAGATTGGACTTTTTAACTGATTTATCTTTCATAAAAAATGAATAATATTTAGACTTTATAAACTTTAGTTTTTAGGATGAAGAAATGGCAAAAACCCTTTGAACATCTCTTTTTGAGACAAAAACACCAAAACTGAAGTTAGAATTATACTTAAGAATATTACAGATAGAATTGTGTTAACAAAAACTCCTGCCAGTTCTGAGAGAACCCCACTTTGAACTGCAACTCCAGCAAGTACTGCTGCTGCAAGTCCCTTTGGAATCAACACTTCTAGAAGAGTTCTTTCATTTTCTGGAATACTCTGACCTAAAAATGCAAGCCTTACCGCAAATGGTCTTATTAAAAATATACCTATGGTCAAAAGACCCCCATAAACAAATATGATTGGATTTGAAAAATCAATTAATATTCCCAAATAAACAAAAAAGAATGTTTTTACGAAAAATGATATTTCGGAATAGAAATTTTTTGCACTTGAAGATACAACACTCCTTATAATTGGCTGTTTTTCTTCCTTGTTTTCCAACTTGTTGTTATTATTGTTTCCATTCTGAAATGTCAATATGCCTTTAGAGTTTCCCATTACCAGTCCAAATGCCAAGGCTGCAATTGCCCCTGATGCATTTACAAATGAACTTTCAACAAGAGCATAAAGAGCAATTACAAATGCAACTGTGAGCATGTATGATTCTGTGAAAATTTCTACTTTTGAGAGTAAAATCACCCAGATTATTCCAAATACTGTTCCAACTACAAGTGCAAGTGAAAAAGATGAAAGAATAGATTGAAATATGTTAGATGCAACAACTTGCCCAGTTTCAATAATTTCCAAAATAGTAATAGAACCAATAATACACAATACATCTGAGATTGCACTTTCAAGTGTTAAAACTAATCCATATTTATTTTTTATCTCAACATTTGAAACAAGAGGAATTACAACAGCACTTGAAGTTCCTGCAAGTATTGTTCCAATAAGAATCGCCAGCATAATATCATAGTTCATCAAAACAGCAATTCCAGTTACAATCAAAACTGTTAGTATGAATGAAGAGATAGTCAGTTTTACTGTTGAAGATAAAGATTTTACTAGGGTCTTAAAATCAATTGACAAGGCACCTTGAAACAAAATGAATACAAGTGCAAATGTTGTGAAAAGAGATGATGCTTCTCCGAATGTGTCAGCATTTGCCCATTTTAAATATGTACCTATAATTATCCCAACTAGAATCAAAAGAAGAACATCAGGAATGTTTGTTTTTTTGAATATTATTTCAGCAAAAAAACCTATAAAAACTATTGCAGCAATTACTGCAAGTGTAGAGATTACTTCCATAAAATATGAATTAGAATTTTAGTTTATAAATATTTAGATTCATTTAATAAGAAAATATCAGTTACAATTCAGTTTCAACAGTAATATAGGGTCGAGGTTTAAGTCCACCAATATTTTTACTTGCTCTTTTTTTATCAACAAACCCAAGCCAAGCAATCATAGCCCCATTGTCCATACATAGTGGAAGTGGAACTGAATCATATTTACAACCTCTAATTTTACACATGTTCTTTGCCATTTCAACAAATCTTTTGTTTGCAGCAACACCTCCAACTATTACAAATTCTTTTTTGTTTGTATATGCCATTGCCCTTTCAGCAACTTCCATAAGCATTGCAAAAACAGTTTCTTGTAATGAATAACATAAATCTTCAATTTTGTCTCCTTTTTGTAATCTTTGTTTTACAAATGAGTGGATTCCTGCAAGAGATACATTCATACCTTTTATTATATAAGGAAATTCAATGTAATTTGTTGATTTTTTTGCCAACTCTTCAATTTCAGGACCTCCTGGAAATCCTAATCCAAACTCTCGAGCGCAACTATCAAAAAGATTTCCAAGACCAATATCCTCAGTCTCACCATATACTTTGTAATTACCAAATTCATCTTTTGCAATTACTTGTGAATTAACCCCAGTTATATTGAGAAAAAGTGGATCTTTGAAACCTGTTGTCATTTTTCCTATTTCGAGATGTGATCTTATATGATTTACACCAACTACTGGAATGTCATATTTAATAGAGAGAGTTTTTGCAACAAGTGCTCCAATTTTAAGGGAATTTCCAATACCTGGACCTTGTGAGAATGAAATCAAATCTAAGTCTTTAAACGATAATTGTTTTGTTTTTAGAAATTCTTTTGCTTGAATTAAAATAGAATCAAAATTTGCCACGTGGAAATCAGAGAGTTTTCTAGGATCCATCCCAACATCATTTTTGAATTGAGATTTTTCATTGAAAATCACTTTTTTATTTTTTGCATCAACTATTCCAATACCAAAAGTGTGTGCAGTTGATTCTATTCCTAGTATTAACATAATAGAAAATAATAAGAATAAAGATTTTATAAGATTAACTTAATAAAAACCAGAACTGGAAAAATAAACAAAAGCAAGAATAAATGCAATTATGGCAATAATAATAAATAATATAACCATCGGAACTATCATTGCAATCAAAGCCTTTCCTGTTGTTATTGAATGTACTTTAGAATAAACTCTTGCAGAGATTATCAAAGACCATATCATAAAACCAAATCCTAGAATGATAAATATTAAAGCAAACAAAAGTCCTAAAGTTTCATTTTCCATATAACTTGCTGGCAATAGGCTTAGTAATAAAAAAATTAATGATGGAAATATTGATACACTCATACCAAATTTGAATGTCTCTTTGAAAGTTCCTTTTCCTCCAAAGATTTTTAGCATAAGATGTAGAAAACCATAGGATAAAAAGAGCATTATTGGCACAAAAATTAATGTGCCAATAAATGTACCAATAAACAATCCCACATTAAAACCATAAATTGGATTTGAGACAGATTCAACAAAAGTACTCAATACTGAACTTATTAGTGAGATTCCAACTACTACTAGCAAAACTTGCAGCCATGTTGTCTTTTTTTCTATATAATTATAGTTATTATCTATTTTCTCAAAATACAGAGAAACTGAATTTTTTATATATTCCATTAAATTCATATTAAATACTTTTAAGAAAATATTTTATAAATGTTTATATTCTCTGTGAAAGAAGTCATGCAGAAATTCTGCTCTTACTTTTCCAACTCCTTCACAGTTCATAAGTTCTTTTTTAGATGCATTTACAAGTTCCTCAATTGTTTTGAAGTGTGTTAAAAGTTGTTTTGCAGTTACTACATTGACTCTTGGAATTGTTGATACAAATTTTTCCAATTCTTCATTTTCAGAAAAGGAACGTTTGTCTCCAGCAAGAGAGATTTCTTTTTTGGATTTTTGAGTTCTTTTTGCAATAGTTGATATCATTTGAGCAGTATCTTTCATATCATTGGTATAAATTATTGGAATTCTCAGATCAACTGCAACAGCACTAAGAGTTGCTCTGATAACATTTGGATTGACATTTCTTATTGCAAATATATTTTCCTGTCCTTCAAGTATAAGACAAGGCCTTTTAAAATTTCTTGCAAGATTTATTAATTGAGGAAAGAGTCTTTTGTCTATAAGAGAGTTTATAAAATCTTTTTTAGCTTTTCTTTCAATACCAATTTCTTGAGTAATAACAATATCTCCAACTTCAAGTTGTTTTGCTTCAACGATTATTTCATTATTATTAAATAACTCTTTTATCAAATCGTTATTTTCTCTATTATCAATTAAAATATTTACTCGCTCATCTTTGTCAACACTAATAGATATTTTTTCATTTTTAGTTTTTTCGTTTAGGAATTTGTTTAATGAATTTTTTTCTTGTTTTGTTTTTCCATCAAAATCATTTTTTATTTCTTCTAAAACCCTATACATCTTTTTTTCTTTTGCTGTTGCTATATGAGATGTTACTATATCTCTAGTATCTTTAGTCTGCAAGATGTAAGCTTTTCCTTTTTTGAATCTACCAGTTCTGCCCACTCTTTGAATTGTTCTAATGGCAGATGCTACAGGTTCATAAAATATTACCAGATCAACTTTAGGAATATCTAGACCCTCTTCACCAACTGATGTTGAAACTATAACATTAAATTCTCCTTGTCTGAATTTATCTAGAATTTCCTTTTGCTCTTTTTGAGACATTTTCACATCTAATTTTTTAGCTTGTCCTACAAAGAGAGCTGGTTTGACTTCCTTAATTTTTGAGAGTTCATCGACAATTTTTACAGCTGAGTCTCTATATTGATTAAAAATTATTATTCTTAGTTCCTTATTATCTAGAATTTCTTTGTTTACAATTTCTTTTAGTTTGATTAATTTGGGATGTTTAATGTTTTGTTTATGAAGTTTTGATATTAGATCAAATGCTTCTCTAAAATCAATATCCATACTTAATTCTTCTGCTGCTTTTGATTTGTCTCCTCCTTGCCTGAAAAAGTTGTAAAAATAATTGTGGGCAGCACTTATTTCCTGCGATTCAAAAAGTTCTATTCCATATTGAAGTTTCATCAAACCTGCAGCAAGTGAAATTGCCTTCCAAATGTTTTCATCAGCATCTCCTTGCGAAATTTGAGTTCTTAGAAAGGCTTGAAGATCAAGGAGATCTTTTTTAGTAATTTGATTTGGATTCTTGCCTTGAAGAAAATCCATTTCTTTTAGAAGTTTTATTCTTTCAAGATAAACTATGTTAAATTTGTTTTTTATTATCTTTAATTCATCTGTAAGTTCAACTTCCACTTTTTGAATTTGCGTTGTGTTTACATATGGTTTAACATCAGCGTCATCATATTTTTTTACTTCAACATGCTCAATTTTAAGATTATTCATTACATTATTTATCTCTTCTTTGGATGTTCCGGGAGATGCAGTAAGAGCTAGATTTTTTGAACTTGCTTTGTCAAACTGCTCTGCAATGAAACAATATGCATAATTTCCAGATGCCCTGTGAGCTTCATCAAAAACTACAAGACAAAAATCTTTTGGATTGATTATATTGTTTACAATATCGTTCTCAATTAATTGAGGAGTTGAAAATATGAAGTCATTTTGCTTGTATAGTTCAACCCTTTTCTTTGGTGAGACTAGTCCAGTGAGAACCTGAAATTTGAATTCATCTCTGTTTTCAAAGAATTCCTCAAAAGATTTTTTTTGCTGTTCAACAAGAGGTTTGGTTGGTGCAAGAAAAAGGACTTTCTTATTGGTTTTGTTGTAATAGTAGATTGTTAGCATAAGAGCAACAATTGTTTTTCCAAGTCCAGTTGGCAAAACAACAAGTGTGTTTTTATCCATAGAATTAGCAAAGATTGACTGCTGATATGTTCTTGCTGAAAAGTCCTTGATTAATTCTATCTTGGGCATAGTTAGGTCTAATTAATGTTATTTAAAAAGATTTGTTATTAGTTAATAATGTCTTTAATAGTAAATCTGAACATCTTGCGTTTATATTTTTTCGAGATTTCAAACATCTTTACATCACTTAGATTAATGTTTTTCTCTTTTAATAAATTTATGAACCTTCTAAGATACTGGAAGAACTGAGTTGTGTTTTTTGGTTTTTCTGTAAAAAGGCATCTTTCAAAGTCTATCATTTTTACTTTGAGACCTTTTTCTATGTAGATGTGTTTGTAAGGATTTGTCATCTCAAATTTATTTATTCCTAATTTGTCCATTTTTTGTGTTATTTGAAGTATTTGATTTAATACAATTTCTATATCATCCTTATTTGATGTTTTCAGAAACTTCTCTATCAGAACACCTTCAAATTTCTCTCTTGCAACATAGGTTTCGGATTTAAAGAATAGTTTTGGAACAAAGCTTTGTGTTTGGAGTTTTTCAAGAAACAATGCTTCAATTGAGATGTCTTTTACCTTTCCAATTTTTATTATTGCTGGTTTGTTTTTGTATTTTCCTTCAAGGACTGTTGAGTGTTTGCCTGATGCCAGATATTTAATTTTTGTGAGTTTCTGTGAAAGCTCTTTTAGAATTTGTGATTTTTCAATCTGCATGGAATATAAAGTTTCGAAAAAAACATCCTCTTGTTTTAGTATTTTGAATTCGAAAAAGTTTTTTTTGAGGATATCTTCTATGTAGTTAAGATGTGAGAGTGATGAAAAAATCATTATTACTTTGCCGTTCTCATTTAAATGCTCATTAATTTGATAAATGAATTCTTCTATTACTTCATACCCATGCTTCCCCCCATAAATGGCTTTGTCAATTAATTTTAAATCTTCAAACTTTTCTCGATTTTCACAAGGTAGATAAGGTGTGTTAAAAAGGATTAAGTCAAATTGTTGTTTAGGAAATCCATCAAAGAAAGGCTTGTTTTTTAAATTAACGTTTTGATTGATTTTCTTAAATTCATCTTTTGTCTGCACTATAGCATCTGGGTTTATGTCTGATCCAAAATAGTTGTTTTTAGGAAGCTGTTTTGAAATATTTGAGATTACAAATCCACTACCAACTCCAATTTCACAAATACTTTGATTAGATGTTTTATTAATAAACTTCAAATATGAAATTGTAGTTTCCAAAAGAAGATTTGAATCTTCTGCAGGTTCATAAAAATTTGACATTTTATTCTAGCTTGGATTTTGAATCAATGATACCACTTTTTGTAATTATTGAAATTTTGTTTACTGAGTTTATTGTTGGACAATCCACAGATATTGAAGTTATATCTTTTTGAACCAATACATTGCTACTTAAAATCAAACAATTATTATCATTTACTTTCAATTCATCTACAATAAGATATGAAGGAAAAGGATTTCTTATATAGATATTGTAATTGTTGCTTTCATATTTGAATCCAAGAACTTCCATATGCTCATTCAAATCAGTTGTATATTCAAGCATTTGTTTTGAGTTATAATTATCAGTAAAATTCAAATACCAATTGTAAATTCCAACGCCTGTTGTGACTACAAGCAAGAGTAAAAGAATTATGGCTACTATAACTCCCATACCTTTTTTATTTTTTGCTCTAAAGTCTCTTTTTGGCAAGAAAGAGAAAACAATTAGAAGTACTGAGATAAAACCTGCATAAATTGAATAGAAAGGAAAAGGATTTTCTGAAGTATCAGGATAGAATGTTATTGTTCTTTCTTCAAGAGGATAAACATTATCAATATATGCTTTGAATGTAATTGGCTGAGAAGTGGTTGGCAAAGATGTATAAACATATTCCCAAACAGAAGAAGTAATGTTTGTTAAAGAATAATTTGTACCTTCAATATCTACTGTCACATTGTATATTGTTCCTTCACTTATATTCACTTTTATTGTCAAATTATCTCCATTCCAGTTTGAACCATCAAGTGGAGTAGGATATATGTAATCAAAAGGAGCTTTGGCAACTTCAAATGGAATATTTGCAGAGATTTGAGGTTGATATCCATTCTTTTGACAGGTTACATTGTATGAAAAATTACCATATTGCATAAATTGATGCCTAAGTTCCCATTGATATGATGTCAGATTCCACAACAAAGGATATGTAGTTGATGTGAAATTGAAAGAGACATAACATGACACATCTTGAACTATATATGCTTCTCTGTTTTTTGTCAAAACTCCAAAATCTTTTATACCATCATTGTTCATATCTGTATAACCACTAAGTCCAGGGTGTTTACCCTCCCATCTCCCAAATCCTGCTGTATTCTCCAATATATCACTCCAAAGTAAACTTCCAGATTTATTGAGTACATAAATCCCTCCCCAATCTGTATCTAAAAATATAATTTCTTCTTTATTATCTTTATTTATATCCAGAAGATAAACATTTTCCAGAGCATTCCTATTTCCTCCATCATAAGTTGCTAATGTATAACTCCAAATTACATCTCCACTTTCATTATAAGCTCTAATAATTCCAGGTCCATCATTACTCCAACTTCCTTCATCTGATGCAATAATATCATTTAAATTTCCTCCCCCATCAAAATCTCCTGAAACTATCTCTCCTCCTCCCCAGATAGGGATTGATGATCTCCACAAATTATCTGAAGTTGAATATGTGACACCAATTGTTCCATTCCAATCATAAACATAAACATCTCCATTTCCATTCAAAGCAAATTCATCCTCAAAACCATCTCCATCAATATCATACAAAGTCAAAGCGTAAAAAGGATCTATGGCTGAAGAATTAAATAATAATGAACCATCATAAATTGAAAAACCATAAAAATAATTATTTCTATCTGCTACTATTATTTCATCTTTTACTCCATCTCTATTTAAATCTCCAACTTCGATCTCATTTACAATATAATTTAAATTTTGAGAAGTATTCCATAACCTAGTCCATACTTGTCCATCAGAAGAATTAAATGCAAATAACTTATAAATACCGCCAGAAATATTTAACCATGAAGCAACAATAAAATCATTATTAAACCCTTGTCCATCAATATCTGCCAATGTTATTGCAGAAATAGAACCATCACCTCCTATTGACAAACTATCATTCCAAACTTCATTCCCACTACTATTGAAAACAGATATATAAGCTTCATTATTAACAATAATAAATTCATCGTAATAATTGTCATTGTCCAAATCACCAACCATTATATCAGTACTAAAACCTCCTCCAGAAGTAGGATTATTAAAATTACTACCATTAGAGTAATAAAGACCATAATAATTTCTATGATTCTTAATCATACAATTCCGCTCTCCTATCATTTCACAATCATAAAAATCAATGACATAGGCTTCAGATCCTGTATCATCAATAATATACCATATATATTGACCTATCTCAGGTCTTGTTAATCCCATTCCAGTAACATTTCTGTATAATGCCGAATAATTAGCAGTAAAGAGACCTGTTGAGACATATGCCTTAAGATTGGAGTAATTTCCTCCAGTACTAATATTTGTTGCATAATCAACCCAAACATTATTAGAAACCGTTTGAGATTGATAACCATTTTTTTGACAAGTTACATTGTATGAATGAGTACCTCCTGTTGAAACTAAAACATCGGCTTCCCATTGCCATGTTGAGATATTCCAAGTCATATTATAACTGCTGCCTGTGTCTAGAATCAGTGAACAAGAAACGTCCTGGAGAACATGAATATAACCATCACTTGAAGTTACTGCAAAGTCAGTTAATCCATCACCATTAAAATCCTCAAACATAATATCTCCATCTCCATCTTTTTCTCCAATATCTCCAAGACCAATTGTATAATCCCATAATAATGATCCACTAAGATTGAATATGTAAATAGTATCATAAAATTCATCTGAAACAATTACTTCATTTTTTCCATCAAAATTGATATCTTCATTAGCTATAAATGAAAATTCATTAAGTCCAATACTTGTAATAGTATAATTCCATAATTCATTACTATTATTATCAAAAGCAAATAGCATAGCATTTCCTGAACTTTCTCCATCAGCAGCAGTGATAAAGTCATCTTGATATCCATCATTATCCAAATCCAATATCGTCATAACTTCAGCTTCACCTCCCATATAAGTATCAGATAACGACCAAATAACATCTGATGCAGAATAAAGTGTATCTAAGGTATTATTCCAAGTATATGAATAAATATCATAGTATCTTGAAACTAATAACTCATCTTTATAGTTGTCATGATCTAAATCAACAGCTCCAATTGAATGTATGTTTGAGATTGATATTGTCTTGAAAAGGATCTGTCCATCTTCTCCTCTATAAACAATTATTACATTTCCTCCACCTCCATAACCAATAGCCAAATCATCTTCTTCTCCATCTCTGTCAAAATCCCCAATATCAAATTCATCTACATATGTATCTATATACGAATCAACACTCCAAAGAAGATTCCAGGTAAGACCATCTGAGGAGTTATATGCTTTTATTTTATAACCACCAGTAGTATTGCCTATTTGAACAAAAAAATCATTTTTTACTCCATCTCCATCAAGATCAACAAATTCGGATATTTCATAAATTCTGTTAGACTCAGTATCAGCACTATTATTCCAAATTTGATCCAAAGTCTCATTGAATATATAAATATATTTTGCTCCATTAAGATATTCTCCCCAAACTATTCTATCATTAAATCCGTCTCCATCAATATCTCCTGCAATAATAAAACCAGTATTATATGGTTGAGGATTAGTTTTATATATTGTTCCATTTTTGTAATAAGAACGCAAATCTCCTGTCTCTGCAACAGCAATGCAATCATGAGATCCATCTTGGTTACAATCAAAACCATATATATCATTTGCTATGGTACCCAAATCACTTGTATTCCAGATTACTTGACCAATTTCATATCTATTCAATCCAACTCCAGATACAGAAAAATCAATTGAAGTATAATTTGCTGTAATCCTAAATGGAATATTCTCCGTGGGAGATCCTGTTGAGGAAGTTGTGAGGTTAGTACTATAATTGATGTTAACTAAAGGCTTATAATCATAAGTGCTACCATTAACTGTATAATTTGCAGGATTAGTACAAACATGATAACCTTGAACATTACTTACTAAGTTACATGTTCCAAAATCATCCCAGTAATTTCCCCAAAAGGAATTATTGAAAAAGTTCTGAGAAATAGTAGTGCCTGTAAAATTGGATGCATTTCCTAAATAATTTCTAAAAAAAGTATTGTTAACTCCTCCTTTAAAATTAAGAGTACTGTTTCCTAAAATTATAAAATTATTGTCAAAAAAAGTATTGTAATTTCCTTCTAATCTTAAACTTTCCGAGAGATTATGAGTATGGATGCCAGAAATTGTATTATAATTTCCTTCAACTTTTAAATAACCTGCACTGGAGTTGTACATGTAAATTTCTGAAATATTATTATGACTGCCAAGAACTCTAACTGATTCAACAAGTGAACCTGAATTAATTAGTGTGATATTTGAGAGAATCGTGTAATTGCTGAAAACCCTAATAGCTTGAGCCTCTATGTTTTTTAATAATATATTTTTAACTACATTATTAACAGAACCTCCGGTAAGGCCTTCAGAAAGACCAATTCCATTAACATTATCTTGTATTATTCCTCCATCCAAGACATTATTACTATTATCTTCTACAGATACAAAATCTATTGAATCCAAAGAAGTATTTGAAATATAAATATTAGAAAAATTGTTATAATGACATTGCTGAATAGTCAAACCATAAGAAGTATTGTCTATAAATACATTTGAAAAAGTACTATAATTAGTAGAATAAAGCTGCAAACCAGTATAACTATTATAAGTTAGGTTGACATTTAAAACATTTGAATTTGTAACTTGAGTTCTAAACCTTAAACCTGTCTCAAAATTATTCACATTACAATTTTTAATGGTAACATTGTCATAAACTCCATTTAAATCAATACCTTTACTAGTTCCAGAACTATGATTACCATTTATATTAAAACCTTGACAGTCAAAGATAATATCATTATTTTGAATTGAAATGCAAGAAGCATCAAGAGATGCAGTTATACTTTGATTCAATCTCCATTCTCCAGAACTCCCTATAGTTTGACAACTACTTACATTTGTATAAGAATAACCAGGGAATATAAAGAACAAAAAAATTATAAGACCAAATAATAATTTCAAAGTTTTAACCATAAAATTAATTCATAAATTGAATTTAAATAAGTTTGTAACTACTTACATTCATATCAACAAATAAATCATAATTAATAATAAACTTCCAAATAATGAGAAGAGTCCAAATGAAGGAAATATTGTTTTTATTGAACTTGATTGTGAACCTCCACTATTAGGACCACCACTTGCCAAATAATCACAAACAACACCAATACAATAAGGAGGATGAATAGAAGAATTGAAGTCATCCCAATAGTTCCCATATTGAGAATTGTTAAAATAATTGCCAGAAATTGAAGTCCCAGCAATACTCGAATTTGTTCCTAAATAATTTTGATAAAATAAATTTCCAACCTCATTAAGATTCAATGTTCCTCCAGTATTGCTTCTTAATGTGTTTCCATGAATTGTATTATTCTGACTTGTAAATTCCATTGCTCTCCAAGAATTGTTCTGAACGATTGATGATGTAACTGTATTATATGGAGAGTTAATTCTCATTCCGTGCCAACTAGAATCTGAGATAACACAGTTAGTAATAGTATGATAACCAGTTCCACTTAAAACTAAACCATGTTCTCCTGCATTTATGGAAGTTGTACTTGTCAAAGTGTTATTATTGAAAAGCAAATGAATGTTTTCCACACTTGAATTATCCACAAAGCCATTTGATAAAATATTGTTAGAACCATCAACATAAACACCAGTATTACTTGAATCACTAACTGAGAAAATATTTAATGTATTGTTATCTCCACCTATAAAAATCCCATAATTTGCAGAAGAAACTATTGTTATATTAATTGCTGAATTTCTACTAGCTCCGGACCCCCAATGGAAACCAGTAGTCATTGGATTCTCAATATGAATATTACTTGCTGAACTGTCATAAGTTGTCCTTAATCTAATTCCTTCATCAAAATCATAAATATTACAATTTGATAACGTGATATTAAAAAGATTATCTGTGGAAATTCCAAAAGTATTTGAAGTTAAATTTCCAGAAATATTATAATTCTGACAATTAAAATTGACATTATTTTGAGTAATATCAATACAATTTGAACCATTTATTACAATGCTTTGATTCAAACGATATTCTCCTGCAGAATTAATTGTTTGACAACTACTTATGTTGGTATAGGGAAATACTACATAAAAATTTAAAAAAATTCCCAAGATTAATATATATATTATTTTTAGTTTCATTTTTTATTATGAATTATTATGCACTTTTTTTATATAAAAAACTATGCCTAAAATGATTGTCAAAGTAAGCATAAATCCAACAACAATTAATAAAGTAGGCAAACTACCCGAGTCCTTAACACTCTGAGCAAACTCACCAACATCATCAGCAACACTAGTCTCCATCAAATCAAGCTCCTTCAACTCTTCATGACTGTTCTGGTCAATCTCTTCTAAAGTATAGTAATAATTGCCGCCAACTTCCTCACTCAATCTGGCCAAGTATTCATTGCCAGAGGTCTCATCATACACCAAAAAAGCATCATCCTCAGCTTTCTCATTTAAATAAAATATCTCATTGTAACTGCCCTTTAATTGAGTCTTGTAAGTTCTCTTCTCCAATTTCTCCAAAGTAAGTTTCTTAGCATTCATGAATAGATTCTTGAGTTCGTCATTCCCAGGATAGCAAACACGATTCTCTTCTTCAGGATCAATACAACCATTCAAATCAGTTTTGGTTCTGGTCTGCTTGAAGTTGTTACAGTTAGACCAAGAACTATATTGATAGCTAGGTTCACAAACAGGAGGAACATAAGTGGAATAAGATCGACTACCTCCAGAAGAACTAGACGAAGAACTGCTACTAGATGAAGAACTAGAACTAGAGCTGCTGCTGGAGGAATCATTGCTTGAAGTTGTTTCTCCCTCAATTGTGAAGTTGAGTGTTTCTCGAGTACTATCATTTAAATCAGACCTACAGATGAAGTAGTAAGTGTGAGTGCCAGAGGCTAAGTTGGATAATGCAGTGATATGAGTAGTCCCCGAAGTTTGAGTGAATTCCATCATGTCAGCATATTCATCATTAAGGTTACTGGAGTAACCACAAATGGAATCTATGTCTGTTGTTAGTTCCAAAGTAATTGTATTTATACTGGAGTTGAAAACAGAGTTTGTAGGAGGATATATTGAAACTATTTGAGGTTGAGATGAAGATGAGGAGGTTCCAGCTATTGTGAAGTTGATTTGAGCATCATTGGAGTTGGTGTTGTTGGAAAAGTCACGACATTTGATGAAGTAATCATGATAACCTGAAACAAGATTGGTTAGTTGATAGTTGTGATTCAAATTGTTGCTGGTTGTGAGGAATTTGTCCATTAAATCATATTGTACTCCTGGAAAATTTGATAAACGACAGGTGGAAGCTTCATTGGTTGTGAAGCTGATTGAGACATTGGTTGTGCTTGATACGTATTGAATATTAATTGGTTGAAGGTTGCTTATGATTGGAGAGGTGGTGTCGGGAACGGTGTTGGTACAAAAATTGGTGTTGTAGGTGCAAGTTAGAGAACAACTTAGATCTCCGGAGATGAAACCTAATGTCGTACAAGTGGCACCATTTAAGTTAGTACCATCACAGGATTCAGGACCATTGATAATACCATCTCCACAACTTAGAGTGGTCTGACAAGGATTCCAACTGATGCAAGTGTTGGAACAGATCTGAGTTCCTAAATAACCAGAGATGCTGCAAGATTGAGAGTTGCTATCGCAAAGCTCATCTCCTTCAATTATGCCATTGTTACAAATTTGTGAAGGTGGTGCAGAAAGGCCATAGTCAATCTCAGTCAGCCACATTATTCCCGGATAATCTAATGCTCCCATGTTGGCAGGCTGGTAAAACCTTAATTTATCTGTTGTAATCGAGTTGAATAATGTATTGTAAAATTCAACATTATTCAAATTTGAAATAGTCTCGATTAATACATAAGAATTCCCATCCCAATATTCAATGTCCAATTCTTGAGGAGACATATAACTACTTCTACTTGAATAATATGCCCAGTGAAGAGTAATATTGTTTATTTCTTCTGAAGTATTAAGATTTAATATGACATAATGAGGATTAGTTGCTGAATTTTCAGATGCCCATTGAGTTCCTAAATTTCCATCAATTAAATTTATTCCATTATAAGATGCACTTGCATAAGTACTGTCAACTTCAACAGCTGATGAAGTTGGTGGTTGTGTGTTTGGAGTGTAATTAATTGTAATAGTATCTGTTCCAGTGTTTGAAGAACTGTCGGTAGTTGTTACAATAATAGTATTTAATCCTTCAACAAGGTTAACATTGCTTACTGACCAACTGCTTGTGCCTGTAGCAACTCCATTTCCGGAGCACCCTGATGAGCAAACCCAAGTTACTGAACTAACAGCAACATTGTCTGAAGAGGTTCCGCCTAAGGTAACTGTTGAGGAAGTT
>JBNKLP010000019.1:0-23833 GCA_050292425.1 Candidatus Nanoarchaeia archaeon
ATAATTAATAATGATGAGGTTAAAATTACTAAAATTGGGGAAGTTGTAGAGTTTTTGTTTAAGAAGAAAGAGGCTATTGGAAAATATCAAAATTTTTTGTTTTTTGCACCAACACATTCAATAGAAACGTCTGATGATGAGGTTGCAAAAGAATTTTTTGATTTGAGCATGAAGGAGGGAGTAGAAGGATTAATGTTTAAGAATCTAAATGCTCCTTACAAACCAGGACTTAGAAGTGGAGCAATGGGAAAACTCAAGGAGACAAAAGAGGATATTGATGTTGTTATTGTTGCTGCTGAACATGGAAAGGGAAAAAGAGCAGGTTTTTATTCATCATTTTTGGTTGCAGTTAAGAATGATGATTTCAATGATGAAGATGATAGATATTTAATAGTGGGAAAGGTTTCATCTGGCATTAAAGAATTAGGTGATGATGGAGCGAGTATGGATAATTTGACAAATCTTTTGAAGCCTCTTAAGATTCAAGAAGTAGATGGAGTAGTTTATTTTGAACCAAAAATTGTAATTCAAGTCAGATATCAGGAAATTCAGAAATCTACTGCATATAATTCAGGTTATGCTCTTCGTTTTCCTAGAATTATCAGTTTAAGAGAAGATAAGGATTTGGAAGAGATAAATTCTGTTGAAGATATTGAGCATTTTATTTAATATTTTCTGCATATTTTTTCATCATTTGGTAAGCATTCATTAATGAGAGATTTTTATTTGCTTCTTCATCAGTTAGACATTTGTCTTTTTTATATTGCTCATAAAAAGGAATATATATTTTTTCACCAAGACTTCTTTTGCAAATAGTCATATTTGATATTACAACATGGGAATAAAAAAATGATTCTTCATCTTTAATGTCTGTTTGTCGGATTAAATTTATAATAATGTATTGTTTAATTTGTTCAGATAAATTTTGATATGCTAGTTTTTTTCTTTTGCATAAAGAGAATGAATTTTTTTGTAAGTATTCATTAATTTTTGAATTTGTATTTTCATCAAAAACATTAGAATTTTGTAAATATTCAATAAGATTTTCTAGAGAATCAGTCCTTTCGGATATTTCTTGTAGTGCCTGCATATAAAACAGTGATATTTAATGTTTAAATACTTTTCTAATTTTTTAGCGATAGGTTCTTAAATACAGAAAATCCTAGTTATTACCCAGAAGAAAACAATAAGTTTATATTCTTAAAAGATAATTTATATATTACAAAAAATGGAGATACAAAATATTTTTTATGGAATTGCCATATTTTTTGGTCTTGTAACTGTAGGTTACTTTGTTGGAACCTATCTGGAGGATGTTCCAAGTGAAATTAAGGCAGTGTTGTCTTTTTTACTTGCAATTATATTGTTTGTGGTAGGAGATTATATGAGGAGGTTGAATGTATAAAATGGCAAGCGCTGATTGGTCTATAGCACTAGGAGTTTTGGTTTTCATAGTTGCAATAGTTTTTGCAATTTATTATTACTATAAATACAAGAAGTTGTTTTTGATAGCATTTGTAGCATCAATTGCAACATATGTGTTTGCAGTATTTTATACTTGGGATGTATTTGAGTTGAATAAGAATTGGATATTGCTCATACTTGCAGCATCAGCTGTTGTTATGGCAATTTTAGGTAAATATTTTTCAAAAATTGAACTAAAACCTTCAAAAGTTCATACTTCACTTAAAGAAAAGGAGGATTGAGAGATGAAACAGTCAAAGGGGTATCATCTTATTATTATTTTAGTTTTGGGAATAGTATTTTTTGCTTTGCTTTTTATGTCAACAGGACAAAATAATGTTATTCAAACTTATGATTTTAAGGATGAAATTGTTTTAAACTATATTCCTGCATATAATGATTTTGGAGATAGGACTATAGTTGGGACATTGAAGTTGGAAAATACTGGTTTGCTTCCTTCAAAAGTTAAATTGAAAAGGTATGTTTTATGTCAAATTTCGGATACATATGGAGATAGGACCTATATGATTGATTATAAAGGAAAAGTTACAAATAGTTATTCTGATATGATTTTTGGAAGTGGTAATTCTCTTTCTGCAGAGGTTTCTTCAAAGGAGGTAGCGGAGTTTGAAATGGTTCCTCAACTTTATTATTATTCAATCAGAGATGATATTGTTAATTATGGCTTGAATAATCATACTTTGCCATTTTATTTGTTTGAAGTTGAAAATGCGAATTATTATGATTATGTGTATGATTATTGCTCAGGTGCGGCTATAGGAGATGCGGTTAAGGTAATTAATGTAAAAGTAGAGTTATCTGAAGAGGATTTGAATGATGGAGTGGTTCCAAAAGTTGTTTATTAACAGTAGGAAGGGAGAGCTTTCTGAGGCAACTGTTAGAATTATAATAGTTCTTGTTATTATTGTTCTTGGAGCTGCTGCGGTTTTTATGAAATTTAAGGATTTTAAGGATATGTTTAGTTAGAATGAATAAATTATTCATTATTGATTTTTCTTTGAAACATACTATGGAATGTGGGCAGTTTTTTTTGTATGAGTTGATTGATGATTGGTATTATATAGTTAATGGAGAGAATGTATTTAAGGTTAGACAGAATAGAAATATTTTGGAGTTTGATGGTATTAGTAAGAATGATTTGATTTATTTTTTTAGTCTTGATGAAGATTTGAGAGATGTTTTAGGTAAAGTTGATGATAAGCATCTTTTGCTTGCTATTGAGAAATATTGGGGATTGCATTTACTTCGACAGGATTTGTGGCAGTGTATTATAGGATTTGTATGTTCGTCTGCTTCTAATATTCCAAAGATTCAGAAGAATCTTCGTTTGATAGCTGAGTTTTTTGGTAGTAAAGTTGAGTTTGATGGAAAGGAGTTTTATACTTTTCCTTGTTTTGAAGATATTGATGATTATGATAAGTTAGTTGAGGCTAAAACGGGTTATCGAGCTAAGTTTATTTATGATATCTGTCAGAGGTTTAGAGAAGAGCCTGAATTATTGGCCGAGATTAGAGAAGCTGATTATGTGAAGGCTAAGAGTTTGCTTATGAGTCTGAGTGGGATTGGATCGAAAGTCGCGGATTGTATTTGTTTGTTTGGACTAGGAAAAAAGCAAGCTTTTCCAATTGATACTTGGGTTAAGCAGATTATTGAGAAACTTTATCTGAAAAGAAATGCAAAGAATTTGAAGGAAATTGAAGAGTTTATTGAAAACTATTTTAAAGGGCATAAGGGATTGAAGCAGCAATATCTTTTTCATTGGGCTAGGTTGAATTTGAAGTAATGTTTATAAAGAAGTGATTCTCCTCTTTTCTTATGGTAGATAATAAAAAACCAACTGTAGAAGAGTTAGCTACCTTTTGTAAGAAAAAGGGTTTTGTCTTTCAGGCAGCAGAAATTTACAGTGGTTTGGGGGGCTTTTATGATTTTGGTCCACTTGGAGTTGAGTTGAAGAATAATTTGAAGAGTTTGTATTGGAAGAAGTTTGTTTCTAAAAGAGAGGATTGTTTTGGACAAGATGGTTCAATTATTACTAATCCAACAGTGTGGAAAGCCTCAGGCCATGTTGATGGTTTTGCAGATTTGGTTTTGACAACTAAAGAGAGTAAGACTAAGCTTAGAGCAGACCATTTTATTGAAGACCAATTGAACATTCCTGCAGATGGTATGAGTGCTGATGATATTAATAAGTTGATAAAGGAAAATAATCTTAAATATAATGGAGAGGATTTTCAGGAAATCAAGGATTTTAATTTAATGTTTCAAACACATGTAGGTGCTGATATTACTAAGAATTCAGTTGCTTATTTGAGACCTGAGACAGCTCAGAGTATTTTTCCTAATTTCAGGTTAGTTGCAGATACTTGCAGAGCGAAACTTCCTTTTGGAATTATTCAAATTGGAAAGGCTTTTAGAAATGAAATTTCTCCAAGAGATTTTGTGTTTAGATCTAGAGAGTTTGAGCAGATGGAAATGGAGTATTTTTTCAATCCTGAGGCAAAGTTTGAACTTTTTACTGATGTACATAAGAAAACTAAGTTTTTGTTTTTGAGTGCAGAGAATCAAGATGCAGATAAAGATGAAATGAAGGAGGTTACTGTTGGCGAGCTAATTAAACAGAAGAAGATGAATGAATATCATGGTTACTGGCTTGCTGAGTTTTTTAATTGGTTCAACAATGAAGTTGGATTTGAGTATGAAAATTTAAGAATCAGAGAACATGTAAAAACTGAGCTTTCACATTATTCAAAGGGTACTTTTGATATTGATTACAAGTATCCATTTGGTTATAAGGAAATGCTAGGAATGGCAAATAGAGGAAGTTTTGATTTGACACAGCATCAGACTCATTCAAAACAGAAACTTGAATTTTTTGATGAGGAGAGCAAGAAGAAGTTTTTGCCAGAAGTAATTGAGCCTTCACTAGGAGTTGAGAGGTTTATGATGGCAGTTATGTTTGAAGGATTCAAAGATGATAAGGAGAGGGGAAACATTGTTTTGAGTTTGCCAGCAAAGGTTGCACCATACAAAGTTGCAGTTCTTCCTCTTGTTAATAAAGGAGGACTTCCTGAGGTTGCAAGAGATATTTTTGATGAACTTGTTGATGAGGATATTGAAGTGTTTTATGATAGAAGTGGTTCAGTTGGAAGACGTTATGCAAGACAGGATGAAATTGGAACTCCATATTGTATAACTGTTGATTTTGAGACTATTGAAGATGGGGAAAACAAGGGAACTGTGACTATTCGTGACAGGGATTCAACTAAGCAGGCAAGAGTTCCTTTGGATGGTGTTAGTGGCGTTGTAATTTCTCTGATTAGGGGAAGATTGAAGTTTAATCAACTTTAATTTCATATTCAAATTTTTTATCTATCCAATTCATAAATTTTATAGAACTTATTCCGAAACTTAACATTATTAGTGGAATTAATGGATATAAAGGATAAATGACATATCCATTTTCAGAATCAATTTTGCCAAAAAATATTCCAATTAACATTATGTATATTATGAATGTAATTATTGAAAGTTCTGCTAATCTCTCAATTTTGTTAATTTTTCCCCAATTATTATAATTTTTAAAGAAAGAAATTATTGGAGTTATTAAAAAGATTATTCCAATAGAAAACATATAAAATATTACAATTATATTAAGTAATCCTTTAGTAAATGTTTGATTGTCTAAAAAATACAAACTAGAGATAAAAAATATTAAGAATATTGTATATGTAAATCCTTCATTTATTGATTTTTTTAGTTTTATTAATTTATATGTTAATAATTCTTTTTTGTTATTAAATTCAATTATACTTAGAGAGATGTTTTTAGATAGTTGATATAATATTCCAATAGTAAGAACTCCAATTACACTAAATCCAATAATTGTAAATATTATCTCAAAATTCACTTGATGATTATTAATTAAAATGTTTTTAATGTTTTCAGGTATTTTAATCAAATTATTTCCTTCAATAATACCTTTGATTATGAAAAATATTAGTGTGAACCAAATCAAAGAAAAGGATTTAAGAAAAAATAAACTTCTTTCTTCAATTCTTTTTATTTCTTCATTAATTTCTTTGTCAGAAAGTTTCATTTATTATTTATTTGATTTGTTTACTTTATATAATTTTTTAAATTCTATTTGATTTTTTTATTTATGAAGAAAGTTCCTTTATATTTTCCTCCAATTAACAAACTTGGAAATTCTGCTTTTAGAAAGGTTTGCCTGAATGCTGGAGCAGACATAGTTTTTACTGAAATGGTAAGGGTGGAGAAGTTATTAGAAGGAGAAGAGCATCAGTTTGAGAAGTTGGAGATTCCTGAAGACCAAAGGAATAAGACTGTAGTTCAGATTATTTGCGAGGATATTAAGAATATCTCTAAAGGAGTAGATATTGTTATGAAAGAGAATCCTGATGTTTTTGAGATTAATTATAATATGGGATGTCCACAGTCAACATTATGCAAAGCTGAAAATGGTGGTGGAATTGTTGGTAATCCTGATAAAGTTGAGGCTGTTGCAAAGGAGTTGAAAAGAGCATGTGACAAATATAATATTGAGGCTTCAATAAAGATTCGTTTGGGTTTGACGAGAGATGCAATTACTATTTACAAGAATGTACGAAGAATTAAAGGTGTTGGAATTAAGAAGGTTTATATTCATGGAAGATGTCTTAAAGATGGATATTCAAGGCCTGCAACTTACGGCGAGATTGCAAAGGTTAAGCAGATGTTTCCTGATATGGTTATTGTGGGGAATGGAGACGTTAGAGATACGCAGAGTTTGCAGAAGTTGGTTTTGCAGACAGAATGTGATGGTGTTTTGGTAGGGCGTGCTGCACTTGAGAATCCCTATATTTTCAAGGAGTTGAAATCAGGAAAAGTTTTGCCTAATTTGGAAGGAGTTGATTTTGATTCAAGAAAGGAGCAGATAAGGGAGTTTTTGAAGTATGCAAAAGAGTATGGAGTTGACATGTCAAAGGTGAGAGCAAATCTTGCTTATATGACAAAAGGTGTGATTAAATCAGCTGATTTCAGGCGTGCTGTTAATGATGCCAAGAGTATTGATGAAGTAATGTGTATTTTAGATTAAATAATAGTAACAAATCCTTATATTCTTGTTTTTGGGTTTGTTTGTTATGGTTAAGAAAAAGTTAGTTATTGTTGGTGGTGGTGGAGCTGGTCTGTTTTGTGGAGCAACTGTTTTGCAGATGTCAAAAGAGTTTGATGTTTATATGATTTCTGATGAGGATCTTTATTGCAGATGCACATCACCGTATGTTTTGAATAACAAGGCAAATCTTAAGGATGCAATCATGCCTGATACCATGATTACACAGTTTGGGATTAAGCTTCTTAAAGGATATGTTCAAGGAATCAACCATGATCTGAAGATTGTTAGGTATGGAGATAGTAGAGGAACTGCAAAAGTGAATTATGATGTTTTGATGTTTGCAACTGGAGCAAGACCTGCTGTTCCACCAATTCCAGGAGTTGATTTGAAGAATGTGTTTTCAGTTAGAACTTCTGATGATATTGGCAAGATTAATTCTTTATTGTCAAAGGTTAAGAGTGCTGTTGTTGTGGGTGGCGGAGTTATTGGAGTTGAGATGGCTGCTGCTTTGAGAGAGAGAAATGTTAAGACAAAGATGATTATTATAGAAGATAAGCCTTTTGAAGTTTTAGCTGATGAAGAATTTACGGTTGCTGTTGAGAAGAATTTGAGTGAGAATGGAATTGAGATAATTAATAAGGCAATTTTGAGACATATTGGAGGAGATTCAAGAGTCGAGTCCGTAAGTTATGAAAAGGATGGAAAGTCTCATGTTTTGAAGGCTGATTTGGTTATTTTGGCAACTGGTGTTAAGGCTAACAAGGAACTTGCGGCAAGTATTGGAGTGAGGTGTGTGAAGGAAGGTATTATTGTTGATAACAGGATGATGACGAATATTAATAATGTTTATGCAGCAGGAGATGTTGTTTTGTCCACTAATTATGTTACAAAGACTAAGACTTTGTCCCAGCTTGCAACTAATGCTGTTATTCAAGGTAAGATTGCAGGAAAGAATATTGCTGGTTATGTTTCAAAGTACAAGGGTCATACTTCTGCTATGATGGTGCAGTTTTTGGGTGAGGAGTTTGGATGCTGCGGAGTTTCTGAGAAATGGTGCAAAGAGACAGGAGTTGCTTATTATACGGGAGTTTCACATTCAACAGATATTTACAGAGATTTGAAGGGTTCGCATAATGTTTTGGTTAAGTTGATTTTCAATGCAAAGAATAATAGAGTGATTGGAGTTCAGGCTTATGGTAGGAATCTGGTTTGGATTGTTAATTTGATTTCATATGCTGTTATGAATAATTCAACAGTGTTTGATTTGATGGAGCTTGATTATGCATCTCACCCCTCAGTTAGTCCATGGCCGTTTATGGACCCAATTGTTGATGCTTCTGAGCACGCCTTGCAGAATATGATTAAGATGAATAGCAGAAGATAGATTGATTTAAATTTCGTTTAAGATCAGACTTTCAACGTCTTCGAATTTAGGTTCGTCAACGATTTGCAATACTTCATATTCCATTACATATCCAGGGATTGCTGTTTTTATTTCTTCTATTATCTTGTATAAGTGTTCTGTGCTTTTGTACATTATTGCAAGCTGCATGTCATATTTTCCAATTGTTGTTGCTATGTGAACTATTGGAGATATGTGCATTAGTTTTTTTATGAATTCTTCTTTTTCGTGCTGTGTTGTCATTTTGTTTTTGAGAAGGATTGTTGCAACGTTTGGAAATCCTATTGCAGGTCCGTTTATTATTGGCTGAAATCCAGTTATTACTGAATTTTCTTCCATTTTTTTTATTCTGTACATTATTGAGTCTCTTCTGTAACCTGTTTTTTTTGCTATGTCTGCTATTGAGTATCTTCCGTTTTCAAATAAAGTTTTGATTATCTGCTTGTCTTTTTCATCTAATTCTTGTTTTTGTACATATTTTATTCCTTTGTGTTTCATATTAGTACTTATAATAGGTATATTTATAAACTTATTTACGTATTTTACGAAAATTTTCAGGGTTTCTTTTATATCTGAATAAAGACATTCTAAAGTAACAACGAAAAGAGAGACGAAAATGGAAGATATATACATAATTGTTAAAGTAAGAGATGACGATATAAAAGGAGAACCTTTTAGTATTGGATTTAATCCAAGAGAGTTAGTAAGAAATGCTTATTTAAGACTGAATTCTGATTTAGATTATACTTCAGAAAATTTAACAGAGATAAATTATTTACCTACTTATTCAGAAGAAATTATACATAAGGATAAAGAAAATTTTTTTTATAGTGCTTTTGGAAGTGATTCAGTTAGATTGATAAGTTATTCTTTACCATATGAACTGGGTAAAAATATTTCAGATAATTTATGGGAGAGAAAGATTAATTATTTTTCTGATAATAATATGCTTGGAGATGTTTGTGTAGCAATAAAAAAATGGAGAGAGGATGAAAAAAAAAGATTAGAAAAAATCCTAATTTCTGGTGCAGGAGATTCTGAAAGCATTTTAAGAGAAAGAGATGGATTGTATTGCGCGTTTCCAGAAATTAATTTGCTTTTAGATAGATATCCATATATATTTGGAATTGATAATTAAATTATGAAGAATCTTTATAAATAACCTTTATTTTTATTTTAATTATAATGAGTGAAGATTTGATTAAATTTTTAGAGAAGAATTTTGAAGTAAAACTTGATTTCTCCAAACTTCTTGAAAAACCAAAGGTTGCAGACCATGGAGATTTCTCTTTGCCAATGTTTATTTTAGCTAAGGACTTAAAGAAGGCACCACCTGTTATTGCAAAGGAGTTTGAAGAAAAGCTAAGTAAGAAGCTGCCAGATTTTTTATCAAAGGTTGTTGCTGTTGGACCTTTTCTTAATTTTTATTTGAATTCTCAAAAAGAGGCAAAGGATGTTTTAAATATTGCAATTAATGGAGATTTGTTTAAGATAAAAGTAGATAAGAAACAGAAGGTTTTGATTGAGTATCCATCGCCAAATACGAACAAAGCCCTTCATATTGGTCATGTGAGAAATATTCTTATTGGGAATTCACTTGCGAATATCTTGAAGAGAGTTGGACATAAGGTTGTTAGAACTAATTTGAATAATGATAGAGGGATTGCTCTTTGCAAGTCAATGCTTGGGTATGAATTGTTTTATGGAAATGAAACTCCAAAGAGTTTGGGTCTGAAGTCTGATGAGTTTGTATCAAAGTGTTATGTGAAGTTTGGAGAAGAAGCTGGAAAAGATGATAGTTTGAATAATAATGCACAAGAAATGCTTGTTGAGTGGGAAAATGGAAATAAAAAGGTACGAGATTTGTGGAAGAAATTGTTGAAATGGGTGTATGAAGGGTATAAAGTAACTTACAAGAATTTCAAGTTGGAGAATTATGATAAGGAGTATTATGAGTCTGAGATTTATGATAAGGGAAAGGAGATTGTTGAGAGAGCTTTAAAAAATAAGATTAACGGTTTTGGAGTTGAAGATGATGGAGCTGTTTATTGTGATTTGAGTGATGTTAATTATGATAAAAAGTATCTTTTGAGAGGAGATGGAACTACTTTGTACATGACTCAAGATTTGTATCTTGCACAATTGAAAGACAAGGATTTCAAGGCTGACAAGTATGTTTTTATTGTAGGAAAAGAACAACAGTATCATTTTGATGTGTTGTTTGAAATTCTTAACAGACTTGGTTTTGGAGGAACTGAGAAGAATTATCATTTTGCATATGGATATGTGTATAACAAGGATGGAAAGAAGTTTTCTTCGCGTAAGGGAGAAGTTATTGGTGCTGACTGGCTTTATGATGAGGTTGTTTTGCGAGCTAAGGAAGGGTTGAAAACAAAGGAACTTACGAAGAATCTGAGTGAGAAAGAATTGAATAGAAGGGCTGAGGTTATTGGTTGTGGAGCGCTTGCTTTTTCATTTTTGAAGCCGAATCCAACTGATGATATTAAGTTTGATATTGACAAGGCGCTTGCTTTTGAAGGAGATACGGGTCCTTATGTTCAATATACTTATGCGAGAATCAAGTCTGTGATTAGGAAGGCTGAATATAGGGAGAAAATAGATGTTGATTATAGTTTGTACTCTGAGAAGGAAATGTCTTTGATTAAGCTTCTTAAAGGTTATCCAGAGGTTGTTTTGGAGGCTGCAAGCAAGTACAAGATATCTGCTGTTGCAAATTATTTGATTAGGGTTGCTCAAAGCTATAATGAGTTTTATCAGAGTTGCCCAATTTTGAAGGAAAAAGATGGTGTGAAGAATGCAAGGCTTTTACTTTGTGATGCTACTTCAAGAGTTTTAGCAAATGGTCTTAGTTTACTAGGAATTGATGTTTTGGAAGAGATGTAGTTCTTGGTTCTCAAAAAAATCAATTGGTTTTAGAAAGATTTAATTAATTCTATATTCTTCGAATCTTACTTTTTTGTTTTGAATTGCTTCCTTAATAGTTTTTTCAGTTCCGTTTAATTTGGAATTACCTGTTTTTACTTCAATGAATACAATTTCCTCAACATTTTTTTCATCTAAACCTTTGAATGCTACAAAATCTATTGGAGCTCCAAGAAATCTTGCTTCAGAGGGTTTTACTGGAAAATCATCATTGAATGGCGATAGTTGTTCAGAAAATTGTCCTTTTAGAACAGCTCTTGATTTATTGATTGCATCTTTTCTTTCTTTCTCAATTACTTGTTGCATTACTTCAAACATTATTCTTTTTCCTATAGCACGGCCAGCATAGAATGAAATGAATATTAATATTATAAGTGAGAGAATTATAATTAGGGTTTGTATGTCCATTTTATATAAAGTTCACAATAGTTAACATTTATAAAGTTTGACATACTAATATAATAATGGTTCATCCTTCTGAGATTGTATACTGGGAGTTGCTTCCAGCAGTTAGAAGAGAGTTGGTTTTTAGTTTAAAGGAGCTTGGTTTGAAACAGGCGCAGATAGCAGAAAAACTTAATGTTACTGCAAGTGCTATTTCTCAGTATCTGAATAATAAGAGAGGACATGAATTTCATTTTACTGTTGAATTCAAGAAACTTATCGAAGATAGTGCAAAGAAAATAGTTGATGAAATTTCAACAGCTTTTAAAGAGACTAATTTTTTGATTAAAGAGTTTGAAAGACACAAGGAAATCTGCAAAATCTGCCGTCATAAAAATGATATGAGGGATGAGGATTGTGGAGTCTGTTTTAGATGATTTTTTTATATGATTAAGTTTAAAAGCCAATTATTATTTTATTTTTCAATGAATTTAGCAAAAAAAATAGTTTTAGATGTAAATCCTAAATTATATTGTATTTTATCTGGAGTAAAAAACAAACAAATTTCTTTGAAAAAAATAAACAATATTTTATATTTTTTTCATATGCCAAAAGTGGCAGGAAATTCAATTAGTACCTTTTTGAGAAATAATAAAGTACCTTTTGTCCATCTTGGACATGATTTGAGAGATCCTAGTTATAAAGGACCTTTGGAGATATTAACTGGAAATGAAAAGAGTTTTTGTTTTGTTAGAAACCCTTGGGACAGATTAGTTTCATCTTATTTTTATTTAAAAGGAGGAGGAATGAATGAACCTGATAAAGCAGATTTTCAGATTTTATTGAGTAAATATAAACATTTTGATGATTTTGTTAAGAGAGGATTGATAGATGAGCCAGAGAAATTATTGAAACAAATTCATCTGAAACCTCAAACTGCTTGGATTAAGGGAGAAAAAGAGATTATAATAAATAATATATTTAATCTTGATAATTTAAGTACAGGTAGTTTTGAGACTTATTTGAATGAGTATGGTTTTGAAATTAATAGTAGTTTGCCATATTTAAATGGTTCAAAGAGAGTTAGAGATTATAGAAGTTTGTATGATTCTAATATGGTAGATATTGTTTCTGAAGTTTATGGAGATGATGTTTTGACTTTTGGATATTCTTTTGAATAATTATAATTAACAAATGACTTAACAATTGTTAATATTTATAAATATCAAGTTCTTTTTTATACTAAGATGTCAATTGACAAAAATTTTCAAATAGATAGAAGCAGATATGATGATGCTAATCTTAATTCTAAATCCAAGTATATTGCACTTCCTGGTATTAACGAAGAGCTTGTTAGAAAGATTTCTGCTGATAAAAATGAGCCTGAATGGATGCTTAAGAAAAGATTAAAGGCTTTGGAATTGTTTGAGGAGACACCCATGCCTAAGTGGGGGCCTGATTTATCTGAATTAAACTTTGATAAAGTAGTTTTTTATGTTGATCCGGATACAGAAGAGGCTAGGAGTTGGGATGATGTTCCAGATGATATTAAGGCAACTTTTGAAAAGTTAGGTATTCCACAAGCAGAAAGAGAATCTTTGGCTGGGGTTGGCGGTCAGTATGATTCTGGATCAGTTTATCATAATTTGAAGGAAGAGTGGGAAAAACAAGGGATTATTTTTGAAAATATGGATGTTGCTGTTCAGAAGTATCCTGAAATGGTTAAGAAGTATTTTATGACTAATTGTGTTCCTATTACTGATCATAAGTTTGCAATGCTGCATGCTGCTGTTTGGAGTGGGGGTTGTCTTCCAGGAAATTCAAAAATATTCATGGAGAATTCAGAAATAAAAAATATTTCAGATATTCAAGAAGGTGATTTTGTTTTAACTTTAAATGAAAATAAAAGAAAATTTGAAAAATCAAAAGTTTTGGCAAAAATTAATAATGGTATAAAAGAAGTTTTTGAAATTTGTGTTGGAGGGAGAACATTAGAGGCAACAGAGAATCATAAATTTTTATGTTTGGAAAAATCAAATAAAAAACTAAATGATAAAGGAAAAAAATGGTTTACAAAATGGAAAGAGTTAAAAGATATTTCAGAGGGCGATATTTTAGCAATCCCTAAAAAAATTCCTAATTTTGGAGAAAAAATGAAATTGCCAAAATTAGAAAAAACTTTAAAACCTAATTTAAGAATTAGTATAAAAGTTCCAGATGAAACAAATGATGATTTAATGTGGTTTTTGGGTTTTTATGTTGGAGATGGTTGTTCTTATTTTCCAAATGAAAATATTTGTCATATTAGTTTAGCAATTCCTGATAAAGATAAAGAGTTAAGGAAATATATGATAGAATTAATTGAAGAAATATTTAATTATGAAGTTAAAGTAAAGTCTGAAAGAGATATTAGGATTAATTCTAAACAGCTAGGAAATTGGATTAAAGATTTAAATTTGGATGGAGGGGCTAAAACTAAAAGAATTCCAAATTGGATTTTTGGATTGCCAATATCTCAAAAAATGTCATTTTTAGCTGGATTACTGGATTCAGATGGTTTTGTTGAGCCAAGCTTAAATTCAATTAGGTTTGAATTGGCAAATGAAGATTTAATTAAAGATATAAAATTATTGGCAATTTCATGTGGGCTTTATTCTGATGGGAAGATATTGAAGAGATTAAGAAAAGGATCTTTATTAAAAAGAGATAATCGAATTATAAAAGGAGGTTCTTGTTTTTCATGTAGGATTTCAGGTAGGATAAAAGAAATTCCTTCAAGAAATGAATTTAAAATAAATAAATTAAATCAAATTAAAAAATATACTTTTGATAAATATAATGCGGTAACTGGAATGAATTTTATTAGTATGACAAGCGAAGAATTAGGTTTTGCAAGATTAAAAAGTAAAAAGAAAGTAGGGAAAAAAGAAGTTTTTGATATTCAAGTAGAAGATAATCATAATTTTATTGCAAATGGAATTGTAGCTCATAATAGTTTTATTTATGTTCCGCCAGGGGTTAAAATTGATATGCCACTTCAAGCGTATTTTAGAATGAATGCTATGAAAGGAGGACAATTTGAACATACGCTTATTATTGCTGATAAGGGGAGTGAGATGCATTATTTGGAGGGTTGTTCAAGTCCTCGATATGAAGAATCTTCACTTCATGCAGGATGTGTTGAAATTCATGTTATGGAGAGGGCAAAGGTTAAGTATTCGAGTATTGAGAATTGGTCAAAGAACATGTATAATTTGAATACTAAAAGAGCAATTATCCATAAAAATGGAAAAGTAGATTGGTTGAATGGGCAAACTGGCTCGGGAAAGACTATGCTTTATCCTTGTTCTATTCTTTTAGGTGAAGGATCTTCAACTGAAAGTTTGGGAATTGCATTTGCAGGTGCTGAGCAAGACCAGGATACAGGAACAAAAGTGGTTCACATTGGAGCTAATACAACATCTGTATTGAAGTCTAAGTCAATTTCAAAGGATGGTGGTATTTCTTCTTACAGAGGTCTTGTTAAGATTGGAAAGACTGCAAAGAATGCTGTTTCTTCTGTTGAGTGTGATGCTCTAATGATTGATGATGAGAGTGTTTCAAATACTTTTCCTTCAATGGAAGTTGAAAGAGAAGATGCTCAGATTGTGCATGAGGCAAAGGTTGGAAAGATTGGAGATGATGAGATTTTTTATTTGATGGCAAGAGGGTTTACTGAAGAGCAGGCAAAGCAGATGATTGTTACAGGATTTGCTCAGGATGTTATTAGAAGGCTTCCGCTTGAATATGCAGTTGAGTTGAATAAGTTGATTGAACTTGAGATGGAGGATAGTCTTGGTTAGAATGGTTAACAGCAGATATCTTAAAGAACTAGAAAAGGAATTTAAAGAGTTAATTGAAGAGCAGAATTCAGTAAATTTTGATGTTGATTGTGTTACAGATGCAAAGTCTAAAAGCAAAACAGATTTGACTAAACTTGTTGATTGCTCAAGGGATTATTATGAAGATTTGATTAAGATTTATGTAGATAATGAAAGAGTTGCTGTTTTGAGAAATGATGATGTTCTAAATATTAAAGGAAGTAGTTTACTTTATATCGTTGTTGAAGAAGATATTAGTCTTGGATTGAATTTTGAAGGTGATAATTTTAGTGCGTGTTTTCTGAAGATTCTAGTTAGAAAAGGAAAGAAAGTAAATTTAGTTGAGTTTTCAAAGAATAGAAATTTGTGGAAGAATTTGATTGTTGTTTTGGAGGAAGGAGCTGATTTGATTTTAGGACAAGCTGTTTTTGAGAGTAGGTTTAATGTAACAAGAGTTTATCTTGAGAAGGAAGCAAATTATGTTTTAAAATCTGCTTATTTTGGAGATGAAGTTGATTTTTACATAAATAATTCTGCTGTTCATATTGGAGAGAAATCTAGGAGTGATTTGAAGATTAGTGGTGCTGTTATTAATGGAGCAAAAGTAGTTAGTGATGGAGTTGTGAAGATTGAACAGAACGCGCCTAAGAGTGAGGGTTATCAAAGGTTGAATGGTTTGTTACTTGATGAGAAGAGTAGTATTAAGTCTGAGCCGATTTTGGAGATTGAGAATAATAATGTGAAGTGCTCGCACGGTTGCAGCATTTCTCAGATTAAAGATGAGATTTTATTTTATATTCAATCAAGAGGTTTGTCTGAAAGAGAAGCTGTTGAATTAGTTGTAGGTGGTTTTTTTGGAGATGTTTTGCAAAGTATTGCTAATGAAGAGATGAGAGAAATTTATAAAGAAAAGGTGGAGTTGTTTAAGTAAGAATGGTTGAAAGTTTGCAGAGGTATTTTAAGGAAAAAAGAAATGATTTTCCAATATTAAAAAAGAAAGTTAATGGAAAGAAATTAGTTTATGTTGATAATGGAGCTACAACTCAAAAACCAAAGTCAGTTATCAAATCTGTGGTTGATTATTATGAAAACTATAATTCAAATGTTCATAGGGGATTGCATAGTTTATCAGAGAGAGCAACTGATGCTTATGAGCAAGTTAGAGGCAAGGTTGCAAGGTTTTTGAATGCTGCAGAGAAAGAAGTTGTGTTTACTTCTGGTGCTACTGAGTCTTTGAATATTATTGCTTTTGGGATAGCTCATAAACTAAAGAGAGGAGATGAGATTGTGCTTTCTCATATGGAGCATCATGCAAGTTTAGTACCATGGCAGGAAGTTGCAAAGGCTAAAGGTGCAAAGTTGAAATTTATTGAGTATGATGGTGATTATACTTTGGATGTTGAGGATGCTAAAAAGAAGATTACATCAAAAACAAAAGTAGTTTGTGTTACACACGTTTCAAATGTTTTGGGGAGTGTTAATGATGTAAAATCCATTGCAAAGATTGCTCATGATGTTGGAGCAGAGGTTGTTGTTGATGGAGCTCAGAGTGTGCCACATATGAAAGTTGATGTTAAGAAATTAGATATTGATTATTTGGTGTTTTCTTCTCATAAGATGTGTGGGCCTGCAGGAGTTGGTGTGCTTTTTGGTAAGAAGAACTTGCTTGAAGAGATGAATCCTTTGTCTTTTGGAGGAGATATGATTTATGAAGTTGATTTTTGCTCATCAACTTATAATGAGGTTCCTTATAAGTTTGAGGCTGGAACACCAAATATTGAGGGCGTGATTGGCTTTGGAGCTGCAATTGATTATCTGCAGGAGATTGGTATGAAGAGAATTGCGGAGTGGGAGAAGGAATTGAGTAAGTATTTTTTGAGCAGAGTTAGTGAAGTTGAAGGAATGAGAATTTACGGTCCTATGAAGCATTCAAAAAGAGCAGCAGTTTTTTCTTTTAACATTGATGGAATTCATTCACATGATTTGTCGACGATTTTGGATAAGGAAGGTATAGCAGTTAGAGGAGGACATCACTGTGCTATGCCTCTTATGGGAGTAATGGAAGTACCTTCAACATCAAGAATTAGTTTGTATTTTTACAATACTTTGGAAGAAATTGATTATATTATTGATACTTTGAAGAGAGTCAAGAAGATATATGAGAGAGGGGAGTTTTTGCTTTGATATGCTTAGTAGTAAATAATGTTTTTAAAGTAAATCTAGTCTCAATTAAGTATGGTAAGTAAATATAAAATAGTTCATGATAGAGATATCTGTATTGGTTGTGCTGCTTGCGCTTCTGTTTGTCCTAATTACTGGAGTATGAATTCAGATGGAAAGTCTGATGTTAAGGGAGCAACAAAGACTGGAAATGGTGGAGAAGAAGTAGTTGGTTCAAATGAAGCTCCTCTTACTGCAGATTATGATTGCAACAAGGAAGCAGCAGATTCATGTCCGGTTAATTGCATCCACATTCATGAAGTTAGGGATGATGGTTCAGATTCCAAAATTATTTAAAGTTTGATTTTTTGTATTATTTTTGGGATATTCTAATTTTTTTAATTTAGATGTGCATTGTGAAATTTTAATTTCACAAAGTTTTATAAATTTTCAAGTTAATAATAAGTGTTATGTCTAATGATATAATGATTTTTGGAGTTGAATCTGCAAAGATGATTTCATTAGATGTTAGTATTTTTACTAAAACAATTATTAAGAAAGAATAAACTAATGCCAGTTTTGAAGGATTGGTATTGGTTTTGCTTATTTTAAATTAAAAGTATTATTGATATTGATTTTTCATCTGGCTTTGAAGAAGAAAAATGTTAAAGCCATTAGAAATAGAGTTGATACAAGAATTAGAAGTTATAAGGGTCCAAGATAAGATAAATGAGAATGTATTTAAGTTTGGAGTAATGTTTAATTTATTTGGGGAGTTGTCAAAGCCTTTTTATTATTTGATTACAAGCAAGCAGAGAGGAATTGATGAGGAGATGTGGGAGAATAATATTTCAAATGCTTTTGTTGCAAATTTTGGGGCAGAAGAGAAGATTGTATGTTTTGAATATTATGGAATTAGTGTGTTTTCTTTTGTGAATCTTAAAAAGGAGAGAAGTGTGAATCTCAGAGATAATGATTACAATCAATATTTTAAGATTGAGAGTGAGTTAAAGAGAGGAATTACAGATTCTTTTAGGGATTACATCAATAAAACATTATTAGTTAATAAATAGGTTTTTAAAATAATAGTTTTTAGTTTTAGGTATATATAAAAAATGTCACAGAAAGATATTAAACAGAATTTTGAAAATGTACATTGGGCTGATAATAGCGCGCAAAGAGTTATTGATACTTTTCCAAATGAGAAGATTTATACTGTAGCATCAGGAATAACTCCCTCGGGTTATGTTCATGTTGGAAATTTTAGGGAAGTTATTACAACTGAGATGGTTAGAAGAGCTTTGGTTGATAAGAAAAAGAAAGTCCAATTTAATTATTCATGGGATAGTTATGATGCTTTTAGAAAAGTTCCTAGTGATGTTCCAAAAGAGTGGGAGAAGTATTTGAGAATGCCAGATGGTGAAGTTCCAAATCCGTTTGGAGAAGGAACATATGCATATGAGTTTATGAGTAAGTTTGAAAATGAAGTTGCTGTTTTTAATTTTCCAATTAATTTTCAAAAGCAACATGAATTGCAAACATCAGGCATTTATGCTGATTCAATTAAGAAAGTTCTTAATGAGAAGCAGAAGGTAATTGATGCATTGAACAAGTACAGGGAAGTTCCACTTGAGGATTCATGGATGCCAATTGATATTTATGATGATGAAACTAAAAAAGATACTAACAAGATTTTGTCATATGATGGAAAATACACTTTGACTTATGTTAATGAAAATGGAAAAGAGAAGAGTGTTAATTTTAAGGAAGATCCTAGAGTTAAATTAAGATGGAAAGCGGATTGGCCAATGAGGTGGAATTACTTTAAAGTTTGTTTTGAGCCTGGAGGAAAAGATCATTCAACCCCTGGTTCATCTTATACAACAGGATGTGATATTATAAGAGATATTTTCGGAAGAGAGCCACCAGTTTATACTATGTATGATTTTGTTAAGTTAAAAGGACAAGGAGGAAAGATTTCATCTTCAAAAGGAGGAGCTCTTAGAGTAAAGGATGTTTTGGAAGTTTATACTCCTGAGATGGTTTTGTTTTTGTTTGCTGGTTCTCGACCTAATTCTGAATTAGATATTTCTTTTGATTTGGATGTTATTAAGATTTATGAAGATTTTGACAAGCTTGAGAGATTGTATTTTGGATTAGAGGAAGAGAAGAATCCTAAGAAACTTGCAACTCTTAGGAGAGTGTATGAGCTTTCAATGATTAACGGAGTAAAAATTCCTTCAAAAATTCCGTTCCAACCATCATTCAGGCATCTTTTGAATGTTGTTCAGGGAAATGATTTTGATTTTGATAAGGTTAAGGTATTTTATGGAAAGGAAATTAAGACTAAGTTTGATGAGGAAAGATTGAAGCAAAGAATGGAGTGTGCAAAGAACTGGCTTGCAGAATATGCTCCTGAGGATATGAAGTTTCATTTTAAAGAGAAAATAGAGGAGAAATTTTTGAAGTCTTTGACTAAGAGTCAAGTTGAAGCTTTGAAAGATGTTAGAGCCTTAGTTGGAAAGATAAAGGATGGTAAGGAGATGATGGGCGAGTTCAAGGCAATTTGCGAGAAGAGAGCAATTTCTCCAGCTGAATTGTTTGTTGCTGCTTATAGTTTGATTATTGGAAAGGAGAAAGGTCCAAGACTTGCTGGTTTGATTATTGAGAATGAAGAGAAAGTGAGCAAGTTGCTAGGGCAACTTTAATAATTATTCTTTCCTAATTCAATTAATTGGTTTATGAAAGTCTTATCTTTTAGTTCTAGTTTGTTGAAGTCAACAACTTCTACTCCTGCTGAATCAAACATTTTTCTTACAGCTCTGTTTTCTGCTTCGTGATGAGGTTTGATGTTCAAATAAACCATTCTTTTTATTCCTGTTTGGATTATCGCTTGAGTGCATACTGAACATGGAAATAGTGTTGAGTAAATTGTTGAGCCTGTCAGGTTGTGTGCCATTGAATTGTAAATGGCGTTCTTTTCTGCGTGAACCACATATGTGTGTTTTGAGTTTTCAATATCTGAGTCGTTTTCATCAAGCCAGAATTGAAGGTCATCATCATCACATCCTCTTGGAAGTCCATTGTACCCGATTCCAATGATTTTCTTTTCAGTGTCTACAATGCATGCACCGTTTTGAGTCTTTTTGTCTTTGGAACGAAATGAAGATAGAATAGCAATTGACATAAAGTAAGTTTCCCAACTTTGGTATTTTTCTTTTTTCATATTATTAGTAATTGAACTAAAGTTATATAAATCTTATCTTCTTAGATTTAAATATAATGGAGAAATCTGATGCAAAAAATTATTATTGTAGGCCTGAGATTCAAAAGGCTATTTTGAAGTTTGCAAAGGATAGGGAAATCGGTGTTATGTTTGATGGGTTTTTTGGTAAAAGACCTGATGTTATTGAGAATTTGTATGCTGTGAAGAAGTTTGTTGACAAAGGTGTTTTTTCTTTTCATTGCTCAGAGGAGAGGTGGGCAAATCCGCTTCTTTTGGGAGATAGCAAGCTTAGTGATGAAGAAAAGGCAAAGAACAGAGTAGGGTGGGATTTGATTTTAGATTTAGATGGAGTTGATTATGTTTATTCCAAATTTTTAGGCAAGGTTATTTTGGATTATTTTGATAGTCTTGGAATAAGAAATGTGTCTGTGAAGTTTTCAGGTAACAAGGGGTTTCATATTGCTATTCCTTTTGAGGCATTTTCTGCTCAATGTCCTGGGCTTGTTGCAGGGATTTCTGAGGCAAGACTTTTGTTTCCAGATGTTGCAAAGAAGACTGTTTTGTTTTTGCTTCATGAGTTGAAGGCAACTATTTCAAAGGTTCTTCTAGATTATGAAGGAGGTGGAAGGAAGGCAATAAGGAAGATGTCACAGAAATATGGAATTCTTGAGGCTGAATTGGAGTATGATGAGGAGAAATATGTTTTTAATTTTATGAAGGTGATTGACATTGACACCATTTTGATTACGTCTCGTCATCTTTTCAGGATGCCTTATTCGCTTAATGAGAAGAGTGGACTTGTGAGTATTCCTGTTAAGAAAGAGTTTATTATGGATTTTGAGAGGTTTATGGCAAAGCCAGAGAAAGTTGATCCTGCAAAATATGAGAGTTTTGAGTTTTTGAAGTTTAATCCTGAGTTTGGTCAAGATGGAAATATTTTATTGCAGAAAGTTTATGAGGATGAAGATTATATGCATGATGCGATGTATGAGGATTATGAGGAGCAACTTAAGTCAAAGGCAAAGGGAGAGTTTGTGCTTGAGATTGATGAGGAAGTTGAGATTAAGGATTTTCCACAGACAATACAGTATATTTTGGCGAGCAAGTTTGAGGATGGAAAGAAGAGAGCTTTGTTTTTGCTTATGACTTTTTTGTATTCGGTTAAGTGGGATCAAGAGCATGTTGAGCAGACAGTAACTGATTGGAATGATATGCAGGATGTTCCTTTAAAGAAGAATTACATACAGGCGCAGTTTTCTTGGTTTAGGATTCAGCAGAAGACAATTTCTCCTCCAAATTTTGAGAATGAGAATTATTTTAGAGGAATTGGGATTCCAGTTGAGCTTATTGACAAGGATAAGCATTATTTTAAATCAATTCAAGCAAAGAATCCCTTGCATTATGTTTATCTTTTGCTTAAGTCAAAGAAGAAAACAGGTGGAAAGGGGAAGAAGTAAATTTTAAATAGTATTGATTATTCGCTTTGTTTATGAATTCAAAATTTATAACTTCTAAAAAATTGCTTGAGAGAGTATCAGAGTTAAACTCTAGGCGTTTAGATGTGGATTTAATGGATGTATTTGAATCTAGAGCATTTTTTCTAAAAATATCAGATTGTAGTTTGATGTTTGATAGAGTTTCTGGTTATTCTAGAAATAGTAAGAATTATGTTGAAGCAGGAGATATGCACAGAGAAATGTTAAGAGATTTTATTTTATGTTATCCTGAGTGGAGAAAAGAAATTTCTTCAGAATATTTGTATTATGGTTGAAAATTAAAAGTAAATATTTTTTATCTTCTGGCAAAGAGTCTTACTTCATCTTCACCTTCAAGCTCTGTAAGGATTCTTTGAGCAAGAGCTTTTTGAGGGTCTGCTAGGAAATGGCATCTTTCTGATATGTCCTTGAAGTTTTCAAATCTTCTTGTGTCTCTTTCTTCTAACAAATCTTTTAAGTGCTTTTTACCAATTCCGGGAACTAGTTCTAAAGCATGTTTTCTAATTGTAATTGGTCCTGCGTTGTTGAAGAAGTTGATGAATTCTTCTTCTCTTTCATCAATTATATCCATAAGAGTGAAGAGTATCTCAGATTTTGCAGTTCCAGATAGTTTGTCAGGAAAAAGTGATCTTTTGATGTATTGGATTTCTTCTCTTTTTCCATCTCCAATGTATACTTTTTGTCCTGATTTTAAAATTACTCCTTGTTTTGGCACAAGTTCAAGTAGAGTAAAGTTTGTTGTTCCAACAGCTTGAGCAATTTCATTATCTTTGAAGGATTGTTTCTCATCTAATACGACATCTAATATGATTGCGAATTCTTCTTTTGGTCCTTGCTCTTTTCTTTCTCTATTTGGGTATGCCATTTTCAATTAGTTTATTATTATTTTAAAAAATTAAAGTTTATAAATTTATTTGTGATTTGAGTAGTTATTTGTTATATTTCTTAACTACATCAAGAATTTTGGTTACGTTCTCATCAACAAGAACAGTTCCACTATGTGATACGATTGCTCTTAACTGAGTTCCATCGGATGGCATGTTTTCTAATATTTTGATGATATGAGTGTCTTCTAGTCTTGGAATTTCAAGTGATTCTAATTCTTTGTATGCTTCCTTGAAGTTTTTTAGAGAAAGCTTGTTCATTTTTTTTAGAAATTCCATAGTTTTTTCTTCTCTGTATGTAAGTTCTACATCTTTTGATTTTTTATTGATCAATTCTAATGCTTCACTTGCAGATACTGGTTCTGATTTGATTACTTCGTAGTTTGCCATTGTTTATTTACAAAATTATTGGTTTAAATTAAAGAGTTTAAACTCTTAGTAGGTGAACAGGGTGGATAATGCATGTTTTATCTTTTTTACCGTCCTTGATGTGTACTTTGTAACAGTCTCCCTGCTTTCCAATGATGTTTCCTATTTTTCCGTAGAATCTTAAAAAAAAGATTCCTTTCTGATATGAAGGGTATGCCTTTAGAAGCACTTTGTCTCCTTCTTCGAATGTCTGCAAAAATCTTGAGATGTGCAGTTTTCCTTTCTCAGATATAGATTTCTTCATCTTATATCTTGTCTTTCTTCTATTTCCACCTACTCTTTTCATCTTTAATTAAGTGTATTTATAGTAAAAAATAATGGATATTGGTTTATAAATATTGAGGTTTTGAATTAGTTCTCAATACTCAAGTCTTCCTTCAAGATGCCAAGAACTTCTGAGTAAAGTGATTTTGGCAGACCTATTGAGATGAATCTAGTTCTTCCGTAT
>JBNKLP010000020.1:0-20776 GCA_050292425.1 Candidatus Nanoarchaeia archaeon
CAAATTAATTGAAAATATAAACTTTTCCTGAAAGACTTGCTCCTGGGGCATCTTCTCCATATGCTCCAACAACTAAGTTTTGACCACTCATTGCAACACTACTTCCAAACCAATCTTCCTGAGTAGTTCCATAATCATTTGGATTATCAATAACACGCAAAAGATTACCTGTAATTACATTAAACACATAAACTTTACCTGAAAGAGTTCCTCCAGCATCATCTTCTCCATATGCTCCAACAACTGCATAACTACCACTTATATCAGAACTAAAACCAAAATAATCAAAAGTTCCAGTGCTATAATTATTTGGATTATCTAAAACCATAAGTAAATTACCACTTGAAACATCAAAAATATACGCTTTACCTGAATTAGTCCCCGCAGCATCATCTTCAAAAGGAGTTGAAACAATGGCATAATTGCCATCCATATTAACTACAGTTCCAAATCTATCTCCCGCACTAGTACTATAATTATTTGGGTTATCAATAACATACAAAAGATTACCTGTAGCTACATTAAATACATAAACCTTACCAGATTCAGTTCCTCCTGCATCATCTTCCAACTCTGCTCCAACCATGGCATAATTGCCATCTATTACCACACTACTTCCAAATTGATCTCCAAAAGAAGTACCATAATCATTAGGATTATCTAAAACATGCAAAAGATTACCACTTGAAACATCAAAAATATACGCTTTACCTGAACTACTATTCCCTACATCATCTTCTCTTTCTGCTCCAACAATTAAATTAACACCATCAGTACTAACACTCGAACCAAAATGATCTCCACCATCTGTAGTATCATTATTTGGATTATCCAAAACATACAACATATTACCACTTAAAATACTAAATACATAAACTTTTCCTGCATCATTTGCAATGGCATCATCTTCCAAGACTGAACTAACTACAGCATAATTTCCACCAATGCTAAGAACAATTCCAAACTGATCATTTGTACTGGTATTATAACTATTTGGATTATCTAAAGTTTGAATTAAATTTCCAGTTTCTACATTAATGATATAGGCTTTACCTGAAGCAGTTCCTCCTGCATCATCTTCATCATATGCACCTATAAGAGCATAACTACCATCCACACTTACAAAACTTCCAAATTTATCTCCATCCAAAGTGCCAAATCCATTAGAATTATTTACTGTATTTGATAATGCACTAAAAAGAGAACTTAATGTTAATGAATTCAAATAAATATTTTTCGTGAAAATTCCTTTATCTGTAATCACAACAAATTCTACTGTTAAATCATCTGCATTACTAAGGCAATCATCAAGACTTATTTGTTTTAATCCACTAGAATAAGTTGATGAAATCAAATTGCAACTTGTCCCATCAACTTTTATATCATTTATTGTCAAACTAGTATATCCATTTCTAAAATACAAATCAGAGCCAATAACATTTTCAATTTGAGTATTAACCGCATTAGCAGAACCTTTCTCATCAGTTTGAGCAAATAAATAACTTTGATAACCACTAAACCAACTTTGAAAAGCAACCATTGAAATCACAGCAATAACTAATAACAAAGATACTGCAACAACAGGTCCAACACATTTTTTTGATTTAGAATCAAAATTCATTTAAAAATAAATTAAAAAAATAATTATATAAATTTTTGTAATTTTACATAGAAACAAAAATTCAAAAACAAAACCTATATAAATAATCTGAATTGAAAATAATTAATGAAAAAAACAACACTTCTAATATTAATATTAATCTTCTCTTTATTCGGAGTAGCAGAGGCAGGACTGCTTACAGCAGCAAAATACAATGATGCAATAGCAGCTCTGTGTGGGGAAGACTCTGGAAACTCATGCAACACAGTTCAAAATTCAAGATATGGATATCTTTTTGCATCAGAAAACAAGCAAACTGGAGCACAAGAATACAAATTCCCAATAACTCTGGCAGGAATATTCTTTTATGCAATACTGTTCATAATGAGTTATGTTTACTTTAAAAACGAAAAAAGCAAACAAAAAACTTCAAAAAAATTCCAATATGCTCTATTCATAATAGGAACACTTGGAGTAATATTTAGTGCAGTTTTTACTTGGATTCAAGCATACTTGATTGAAGCATTTTGCACATATTGTCTAATCTCAGCAATTAATACAGTAATCTTATTAATATTAATAATCAAATTGGTTTTCTGTAAAAAACTCAAATAATTAATTTTCAAAACTTTCTAAAATTTTTCTTGCTTTCTCAGGAGAATAAACTGAAAAATAATCTCCATTACCTAAAATAACAGTATTTCTTTCAGAATCAGTTATAAAAGAAATCAAAAATTTAGGAAGAAGTACTCTTCCTTGATTATCTGGATAAAACTCAATAATTGGAGAACCCAAAACAACAGAAATTTCAGGTATATTCTTTTCAATTACATCTTCTAATCCTCCAAATAAAAACAAATTATCTAAAGAATCTCTCCTTAAAACTAAATAAGTCAATTCCTCATCATTTTTATAAGAATTAGGAAAAACTAATCTGCGTTTCGAATCAATTTTTCTCTCATGGATGCCAGTATACATAACCAAGATAGTAACTAATTGTTTATAAAATGAACCTAATAATTAATATTATGCAATTCAAAATCATCACAATTGGAAAAATAAAAAACAAATCCCTTTCCTCAGAAATAGAAGAACTAAAAAAAAGAATTTCCAGAATAGAGATAATTGAACTAAAAGAAGTCAAAGACAAAAACCCTGAAATTATTAAAAAAAAGGAATTTGAACTCATAAAACCACACATCAACCCCCCAAATCATAACTTCCTCCTATGGGAGCACGGAAAAACCTACTCAACTCAAAAATTTCACGATATTCTCAAAAAAACAGACAAACACACCTGTTTCATAATAACTGGTGCATTTGGTCCTTCTATTGAACTAAAACAACTAATTCAACATCACCTATCACTCTCAGAAATGACATTTACTCATGAACAAGCACTCTACATGCTAATAGAACAACTATACAGAGTTGAATGCCTTGAAAAAGGAATAAATTATACGAAATAATTTACTCATCAACATCTATGTAATAACCAATAATTGCTTTCTTATTCAAAACTCCCTTTGCAGTAACTCTGTCTCCTTCTGCAGGTAATCTCTTAGATGCCACATTAATCTTATCTCCATTCTCATCCATTAAAACATATACAGACAAATCTCCAATCTTAATGGTTTCTATAACCGTTCCTTTAACTGAAACTACTTTGCCAACATACTCATCACTCTTAATCTCCTCAACACTTTGGGAACAGCCTGAAAACAGCATAAGCATAAAAATTGCTAAAACTAATAATATCTTTTTCATGTAAATAAATATGAACTTAAGAATTTATAAAATTATTTCTTTAAAAAATAAACAACAATCACAATAATCAACCCAATAACAACTGCAATCATAAAAACAATCAACATTTTACTTGAATCTTTGTTATTTACTAACTCATCACTTTTCATACTCTCATTGTTATTTGCAACCTTTTCAAAAGAATCAGATAACTGAGTATCATCAACTTCATCAAGAGCATAATAATATTTCCCATCAACTTCTTCCATAAATCTTCCTGCATACTCCACTCCTGTGTCTTCATCTGTCACAACAAAAAAGTCCTCATCCAATTTTTTATTAACATAATAAATCTTCTTATCTTTGTCATACACACTTCCAGAATACTTCTTTGATTCAACCTTTTCAAGATTAATAATTCCTACATCTGCATAAAAATTCAGACTATCACAAGGAATTCTCTCACTCCTATTTTCTTGACAAGAATTCAAATCATATATAATTCTTGATTTAAATCCATTATCACATTCTCCCCAATTAGTATATTTCAACTCAGAATTACAAACACCATTGCTTGATACAGAAACATAACTTGTGGAACTACCTCCCGAACTACCACTACTTGACGAACTACTACTAGAGGAGGAACTTGAACCCTCTGAGAGATTATATGTAACTTCAATACTATCAACACCAGAATTTGAAGAAGAATCTATAGCTGTAACCTCAATAATATTAACACCATCAACCAAAGATACTCCCATCACATTCCAACTTGTAGTTCCAGTAGCTGTCCCAGTACCACTACATCCCTGACTACAACTCCAAGTAACACTAACAACTTCAGTATCATCATTTGAAATACCTGCAATATCAACTGTAGATACATTGGTATCATAAGTTGAAGAAGTTGTAGGACTTGTTATGGAAATAGTAGGATTTGTAACATCTCCTCCTGTACCCAAACTCCCAATTGAAGAACTTGAAGATGCAGCATTATTATTAAATACAACAAAATGTTCATCATATTGTGCATCTGTCACCAAAACCCATAAAGCTTTCCCATTCTGCGAACTCTTTGATATGCTAAACACACCTTGAGTTCCTTTATCTGTTCTTGCAGAATTTCTAAGTGAACTCCACCAAATATCATCATAAGCAATATTGTAAAGTTCTTTTGCATCATATGTCTGTGCCTGTGAAATTGAAGACATTTCATAAGCATTCACATTCTTTGCTGCATTTCCGGAATAAAAAACATAATTAGCACCTGAATATGGACTTTCAATTCCAATAAGCATTTTATCCAAATTAGAAAGTCTTGGACTAACAGAACCAATATTCTCATCAGCAATATAAGGTCTAAAAACATTCATAATTGAATAGATCTCAAAATAACCTTCATTTCCAGTTGGAGAACTTGACACACTATATGAAGGAAAATCAGACAAAGAACTAAAAGATGCAGGATGTCCTGAATGAAATAGATTATCTTTTGTAGGATATGTAATAAACACATGTGCAAGTTCATGCAAAATTACATTAATCAAAACTTCTTCATTATATCTGTATATGTCAGTTCTTGAATTAGTTGAATCAATCCCATTAATGTATATACTTCCAATAAAACCATCATCAGTCAAAGTAGTCCTGGAAGTATATGAATCTTCTGTTGAAAAATAATCCTCAACATCCAAAACAAGAACTATCTTTGGAGCCACATTTGAACCAACTTCACTCAAAACATAATCTCTTGCAGCACTCATATAAGTTCCAATTGAATTATCACTCAAAGAATAACCTGATAATTTAACAGGATTTTCATAAATAGTAAACTCCATTGGATATTTATTATCAGTAAGAGAATCCCATTCATTAACTAAATTAGCATAAATTCTGTTAAGTCTTGCAATTTCAGCAGAATCAAGACTAGCACTATCATCACTGGCAATGGCAGGAACAACATAAACTTGTGGCATCTCCCCATAAAAATGTGAAACATCTAAAATTTCATTAGAAGAAGAAACAGTAATTGAATAACTACTTGAACCTTCAACTAACTCAATTAAAGGTGCAGCTGCAACACCACTAACTACAAAATTCTTCAAATCAACAATTCCCGAAGTAGTAGTTGAAACTCTCACAGGTATGCTACAAGGCAGAGAACATCCTGATAATTCTGCATTAACAGCATCCACCAAATTACTAAAATCAGCATGTTCAAGTCCATTAAGAGTTCCATCTGCCATTCTTGCAAGATGAGCTGGAATCATTGCCTCATTATAATCCATATCACAACTTGAAGTCAAGAAAAAAGAATGATTTGTATTACAATAGTATGTAGATCCTCCATCTGCAACATAAAGCCCAATTTCTCCTCCCAAAGGAGAAATTTGAGGAACAAATGCTCTTCTAAAAGTAGAACCATCCAAAAAGCTCAGAGTCTGCTCTGCAACATCATCAATACTTGAAAGTCCCAAAATTCCATTTGAAGAAGTAGTATAAAATTGAAAATTACTATTTATTATTGCCGCAAGAGTATTTCCATCATTTCCTGATGCCATCCCAGACATAAAATAAATTTCTGATGAATCCACAATATTTGAACTTGCAGAACTCACAGATGAAAGACTTACAGGGTTCTCAGAATTATAACCAACATAACTCCACTCAATACTACCATCATCTCCGATATCTATTGTAATATTGGAAGGATAATCTGAATTATGCAAAATTCCTTCAACATCAAACTCAAAATTAGTAACACTTTCATAATTAACATTCAAGTTTGTTACTTGATTTCCTGCACTATTAAAAGTCAGGGAAACATCATCAACAGCAAAAGAGCTACCAATGAAGAAAATCAAAACTGTAAACAATAATATTGATTTAAAAAAATTCATAAACATAAAAAGAGGAAAAGATTTATAAAATTTCTCATATATTCACACTATAATGACAAAAAAAAAATTGAGACAAACTTTGCCCTTGATATTAGCCATTGTAGGAGCATCTGCAACCTCAAATGCAGCCCAGCAGACACTATCATGGGGACATGTGGAAACTGACACTAACGGAGATTTTTCAAATGTAGTAAACTACCCTGCTTATCAAAAAACTGGCTTTGAAAAATGGAATTTGATTGGAAATTGGTCAACTGCCAGCAATTGTGACTCAGAAAAACATTGCTCAAAAACTCTTAATAACTTAGATGATACACTATTCTATTCTTGGAAATTAAAATCTATGGATGACCAAAACAAACATTCAACATTTTCAAACACAGTATTAAGTCACTTATTTTCACAAATAGGATACATTCCAGATTCAGAAAATATTGCAACAACACTCCCAATGATTCCAGAAATGCCTGAATATACAACAACTGACTCAATATCTGTTGAAGGATTTGCATATGATGAAAACACAACAATAACTATAAATGGACAGGAAATTCCAACAAATAGTGCTGATTATAACTCATTCCCTGTTAATTTGGATCTTGAATATGGAAAAAATCCCGTTAAAATTTGTGGTTCAAACTCAACAGGAAAATCATGTTATCAGTTAATTATAACAAGAGATACAGAATCTCCTAATATAAACTCAATAAAATCATCAGAAAACGTACTTTCTATTAGTTACTTCAATCTTTCTCCAATAACTGATTTTTCATTAGATCTTAATGGAATAAATATATTCAACAAATCAAATTTGCCTACAAGTGGCAATGAACTAATTTCTCTAAACACATCAGACAATATATATTCATATACTGTAACACTAAGTGATAATGTTAATTTTCAAACTAGAACAACTAAAAGAACTCAATGGCCAATTATTGGAGACTTAATTAAAAAAAGAGCTGCAAACTGGGTTCCTACTTCTCAATATTCACAAATAGAAAACATTAACAATTACATTTCTGGAAACTCTGGATTTACATTAGCTGTAAACAACTTGCCAGCAGGAGAATATGCAACATTTACAATGGAATTGCCTGCAAACACAATTCCAAATGATGAAAATCTTAGATTATATTCTGACATTGAAAACATAGATTTGCCTTCAGGAACAACTGTGCATATTGGATTCAACACAACCGGAACCACAAACAATCCAAATGGTTGTATGTTGCATCAAGTTCAGTCAAAAAAACTTGTAAATACACCACAAATCGAAAACTTTCAGGAAAGATTCAATCCATTGTATGAAAACGATTGTGGAAATTCCTTGGAATCAATAATAATAAGCATACAAAACAACTCAAATGCACCAGTAACTGGAAAAACACAAATAAACTATTTAGGAGCATATACGGAGGTAAGATATTAAAATGGAAAAAATAACAAGAATAGGAACAACAATAGCTCTTACAACCCTTCTAGCAGCATGTGGAGGAGGAGGTGGAGGAAGTGAAACAACAACTTCAACATCATCAAATGGAATTGTAAAAAGACTTGACAATGAAAATCTGGAAGTGCTTGCAAATAATCAAAATGTTACAATTTCTACTTGTATTCTTCCTTGCAATCCTGAAAGTACAATATATTCAAAAACTTTTAAACCAGGAACCTCACAAAGAACAATATATACTGACAATTGGCCAACAAACTACCAAGTAAGAGCAACTCTTGGAAATCAACATTATAGATTTGATTCTAGTGAATTATAAAAATAAAAGATTTTTCAAAGAATATTTTTTATATTTTTAGTAGTAAAAAAGACTTAAAACATTAAAATTTCTAAATCTAATATGATTAAAAAACAATGTTTATACTGTAAAAAAACATTTGAAACAAAATATAATTTTAAAAAATATTGCTCAGTTAATTGCAAAAATAATGCCATTTATTACAAAAACCATGAAAAAATCAGAAAAAGAAAAAATCAATTTCAAAATCTAAAATATAAAACTCAAAAAAAAATTAAAACAAAAAAATGTGAATTTTGTAATAAAGAATTCGAATATTGGCATTCATCAACAAAATTTTGTAATACTCAATGTAGAAGAAACTTCAATTATAAACAAAATAAAAACTCTAAATATATTCCGGTAAAACTTTTAACTAAAAATGAACATGAAAAAAGAAAGAAAAATCAAAGAGATTATTATCAAAAAAATAAAGAAAGAATTAGAGAAAAATAAAGAATAAAAAGATTAGAAAACAAAGATAAGATTAACTCTTACAAAAAAGAATATTATAAAAAAAATCCTATATATAGAATTAATTCTGAATACAGAAGAAGACAGATAAATAAAGCAACAAAAATTTCAATTAAAAAAGATAAATTCAAAGATTTAATGAAAAGTCAAATTAATTGTTCTTATTGTAAAACTAAATTAACTAAAGAAAATAAAACAATTGACCATATTATTCCTTTATCTCATGAAAAAGGAACAAATGAAACAATAAATCTAACTTTATGCTGTAGAACTTGTAATCTTTCAAAACACAATAAAGATTTGCTTGAATGGGCAAAATGGAAAAAGATTGAATTAGATAAAGAAATCATTAGAAAATACAATCTTATAATAAACCAAAAATTAATATTTGAATTTTAATTAAGTGAGAGGACTGGGATTCGAACCCAGGAACCGATAGGACACGATCTTAAGTCGTGCGCCTTTGACCAGACTTGGCAACCCCCTCTATATAGAATCCAAGCCTTATAACAAAATAAACCCCAAATTCTTTATAAACTTTATTAAATTAGTATTATCATGTTATTCAAAAAGCCAGAAAAAATCTCTGAGGAAAACATTTCAATCCCAATCTATGGAAAACACATATCAAAAGACCTCAAAGTATTCTACAATCCAGTTATGAAACTAAATCGAGACATATCCCTTCTTGTAATCAACTCATACTTTACAAAACCAATTAAATTCTGCGATCCAATGGTGGCCTCTGCAATAAGAGAACTAAGATTTCTAAAAACAATTCCAGATAAATTCAAATCTATGACACTAGGTGATATCTCAAAAACCGCCATAAAAAATGCAAAGAAAAACTTCAAAGCAAATAAAATATCAACTAAAAAGTGTGAATTTAAAATCTTAGATGCTAATCAGACAATCTCATCAGCCTTCTTTGATTTCATAGAAATTGACCCTTTCGGCTCTCCAGTTCCATTTCTTGATGCAGCATGCCAGAAAATAAAACATAATGGCATCCTATCAGTAACAGCAACAGACACAGCAGCCCTTTGTGGCACATATCCCAAAACCTCTCTAAGAAAATACGGAATTAAAGTTGAAATGACTCAATGGTTTGAAGAACTAGGACTAAGAAACCTAATTGCATACTCTCAAAGACAGGCAGCAAAATATGAAAAAGCACTAACACCAATAATTTCATACACATCAGACCATTATTACAAAATATTCTTCAAAGTAGAAGAGAGCAGAACAAAAGCATATCAAACAATCAAAAACTTAAAATACATCTCTTGGGACAAAAAAACTCAGGACATTCAAATTCAAGAACTAGAAACTAAAGACTCCTTAGGTAAAACATATCTTGGAAAACTCTGCGACAAAGACTTCCTAAAAACACTTGATTTAAGCTTAATAGAAGACAACAAAAAAATCTCAAAACTCATTGAATCACTTCTAGCAGAAACAGACCTAATTGGACACTACAATCCACACAAACTTCAAAAGCAATTCAAACTACAAAAAGAGAAAAAATACTCAATAATAATAGAAGAACTTCAAAAAAGAGGTTTTGAAGTCTCCCGTCCTCATAATAACAGATTTGGAATCAAAACCAATGCAAAGGGTCAAGACATAGTTGACATAATCAACAATTAATTTTATAAACTTCAAATTCAAAAGAAATATAAATGGAAAAAGCAAAAGAATTGAATATTGATATTAGTAAACTACAAATTACAAAAGAAAAAGCAATTCAATTATTAAATTATATTGAAAATAAATACAAACAATTATCTTGGACAACACAATTTGGAAAAGTATTCAAAACTTACTTAACTCCCTCAGGAATTGCAATTAAAATAAATTATCAACATGAACAAGAAAATTTAATGCAGATTGAATTAATATCATATGAAAATAATTTTAAAATAGTAGAACAAGAAATATTATCTTACTTAAATATTAAAGAAGCTGCTTAATTCCTAATATCTTTCTTTAGAATTTCCTGCCTGAATTTTGCTGTCTTATCCTGCTCCTTGAATTTGATTGGAACTCTTTTTTCAGACTTCACACCACCTATTTCCTCTTCCAAAGTATAATCATTAAGCTTCTCATTCCATAAAATTTCTCTTTTTACCATAGAATAAGAAATTAAAGTCAATTTAAAAAAACTTTCCAAAAATAAGATAATTCACAATATGATAAAATATACTGTTCAGTACAACAATAAAAGATATGAAAATTGCAACCATCGATTCTTTTGAAGTGATTAATGTCTTGGTTTCAATCAAAACCCAAAGTGCAAGAACCCAGCCAACCTGAGGAATAACCAAACTGATAAAAGAAAACAAAAGAAGTCGTAAATCTTTTGGAGTAATTAAATTAAAAACACTATGCAATCCTTTGTCAACAAACTCAGAATTCTTAAAATAAATAAAACTTTCAGATTTTGATTTTAATTCTGTAGGTTTTTTTGACATCCTATGATAAAAGCAGCATTAAACCTTTTAAAACTTCTTTAACCACTTATACATTATCACTATAAATTCGCATTTCATATCTTAAAAATAAAAACCTGTCCCTACAAATCCATCTTCTAACATTTCTACTTCAAGTCTTGCATCTAATCTTTCTTTTGATCTCTCTATAATTTTTCTCCCAAAACCTCCCTCACTTAATCTCCCTTCTAACATATCTCGATATTCTTTTTTTGCATAATTTTGTTTTAAAACAATTCCTCTTAATCCATTTCTTTCTCCATAATCAACAGACAATCTCTTATTATGTTCTCTAGAATATGCTCCTGCTTTTACAGCATTATTAATTAAATTAAAAATAACTGTTTGAACTAGTCCATACTCACCTTTTTTCAACATAAAATCAGGAATGCTATCTAAATCTATTTCAAAGTCAAATCTTTTTTTTCTTAATTCATATTCTGCAGAAGTACACAATTCAATACTTTCAACCATTTCTTTTAAACTTAATGGCAATTCTCTATCACCATCATACTCCACTAAATCAAATAAAAGATCCATATACCCATAATTCAATTTAAAAATTTTCTCTTCATCTCCATTAACTCTCTGAAATTTAGTTAATCTGAAATCTCTCGTATTATAAATATGAATTAAATCATGTGACCAATAAAGTCCATCAAAATTAGATAAATCATAAATCATTTCTGCTAATTTATTTGCAATTTTTCTTTTAGGAGTATTATTTTTCCCAAAATAAGCAATCATAAAAATTCTTCCAAAAATATCTCCAATTTCCAATAAATTATTTCTTGTTATACTTTCCAATTCATCAGAACTGATTTCATCTAAAATTTTTCCTAATTTTTGTCTTGAATCTCTAACATATTCATCAGCAATTTCATCTAATTTAGGAGAATTAATGGTTATTCCTTCAATTAATGTCATTATGAACCTATTATCTGCATCAAGTATCAAATAAGGTCTTGACCTATACTCTTTATTTATCGAAAAGATATTTCCAACAAGTTGTTCAAAATTACTTTCTACCATTTAAAAATACTACTTAGAGAGAATAAAATATATTTTATAAAAGTTCTTAAAAGAAAAATAAATTTACATATAACTTGACATACTCAGATTATCTGTAACATCCTTCTTAGGATTCTTCATATCCTTTTCTATATTCTCATAATGCTTCTTAAGCTCAATATTCACAGAAGGCTTTACTACCTTCAAGGCCTCAGTAAAGTCCTTCTCCTCAATCTCCTCAGATTTAATATCCCTTCTAAGTGCAATCAGTCCAGCCTCTCGAACAAGAGCCTCAATATCAGCTCCAACATAACCTTCAGTCTTGCCAGCAAGGTCTTTAATCAGCTTCTCCTTGTTCTTTGCAGGAGTCTTCTCAAGATTAATCTTCAAAATAGCCTCCCTTGCCTCCAAATTAGGAATATCAACCAAAACCAGCTTGTCAAACCTTCCAGGCCTAAGAAGTGCAGGATCAATAAGTCCGGGTCTGTTAGTTGCAGCAATAACCTTAACATTAATCAAATCCTCAAGCCCATCCATCTCAGTTAAAATCTGATTAACAATGGTATCAGTATTATTTCCCTTATCTCTTCCAATCCTAGTTCCTGCAATAGCATCAAACTCATCAAAAAACAATATGGAAGGTGAATTCTGCCTAGCTTTCTGGAAAAGCTTTCTAACCATCTTCTCAGCCTCACCAACATACTTGTTGATAATCTCAGGTCCTTTAACATAAATGAAATTTGAAGAGGTCTCAGTTGCAACTGCCTTTCCAAGAAGTGTCTTTCCAGTACCAGGAGGACCATAAAGCAAGATTCCTTTAGGTGCAGAAATTCCAAGTCTCTTAAACGCTCCTGGATTCTTCAAAGGCCACTCAATCATCTCAGTCAAATTCTGTTTCAACTCCTCAAGACCTCCAATTGAATCCCATTTAACATTTGGAACCTCAACCAAAAACTCTCTCATAGCAGAAGGCCTTACAACCTTTAAAGCCTCTGCCATATCTTCTCTTTTAATCTCTAACTTTGCAAGAACTTCTTGAGGAATCTCTTCATCTTGTTTAATCTGCATATCTGGGAATTCTCTTCTCAAAACATTAAATGCAGCCTCTTTCACAAGTGCCTCCAAATCAGCCCCAACAAAACCATGAGTAGTCTGTGCTATCATCTTCAAAACTTTATCCACATTCCTCCTACGCACACTATCAACAACTTCCTCTGGAAGCAACTTCAAACCTTCAATCTTCCCTTTCACAAACGCTTCCTTAATCTTAGAAACATCAATTTTAACCTTATCATTCTTCTTCACAAAAGCCTCCAAAGCTTTCTCATAGGACTTAAAATCACTAGGAATCTCTAGTGGCATTCCTCTTGAATGAATCTTCAAAATCTCCAATCTATCCTCTTCCTTTGGCACTCCTATTTCGAGCTCCCTATCAAACCTACCTGGCCTTCTTAAAGCCTCATCAAGAGCATCAGGCCTGTTGGTTGCAGCAATCACAATCAACTTCTTATTCTTATTCAAACCATCCATCAAAGTCAAAAGCTGAGCCACAATTCTCTTTTCTGTTTCACCTTGAACTTCCTCTCTCTTAGCAGCAATTGCATCAATCTCATCAATAAACACAATAGCTGGTGAATCCTTCTCAGCTTTCTCAAAAAGCTCTCTTAACTTCTTTTCAGATTCTCCATAATACTTATTTACAACCTCTGGTGCTGAAATTGAATAAAATGAAGCCTCTGTTTCATGAGCAATGGCTCTTGCAAGAAGAGTTTTACCTGTTCCAGGAGGTCCATAAAGCAAAATACCTTTTGGAGCATCCACCCCAAGACGAACAAAAATCTCTGGATGCTTCAAAGGAAGCTCAACAAGCTCCCTAATTTTAACAAGTTGTGACTTCAAACCTCCAATATCTTCATAACAAACTCCTCCGTCTGCCTCCTCCTCAGAATGAGATGAAATCTCAATCATTGTTTGAGGTCCGATTACCAAAACTTCTCCTGCAGGTTTTGTCACATTAACCTTGAACTTAACAGAATTAAGATTAAACCCTAAAAAATCATTCTCAATCACATTAAACAAATCAATTGCAAAAGGATTTGAATTTGAAAAATTTCCACCCCTCTTCTCTGCAGAATTACCTATCGTGATAATATCTCCCTGAACAACAGGTTTCTTCATTAAACCCTTCTTAATATTATTCAAAGTTGTAGGATGCAGAATAACTTCTTGAAGTGGAACTAAAATAACCTTTTGTGCATCCTTGAGTTCTGGTTTGAAAATCTTAACCTGCTCACCAACAGAAATCTTTGCATTCTTTCTGATAATACCATCCATCCTCACAATCTCCAAACCCAAATCAGAAGGATATGCCCTATCTACAACTGCAACTGTTCTTCTCTCTCCTTCAATTCCAATTGCATCTCCAACGCTTAGTCCCAAAGCCCTCATAAAAGAACTATCAACCCTTACAATTCCCTTATTAACATCATCTTGGTGCGCTTCTGCAACCTTTAATTTAACTGTATCACTCATTATTTTTCACCTTATTACATAAAGAAAATTCTACTTTATAAGTTTAACGTATCAGTGCAGATAATACAAAATCATAATAACATAACTACTATCTGTACAACACTCTTATGAGCCAGAAGTGTAAATAAAGCAGCAAAAAACAAATATAATGAAAAAGGACTATTATATGCTTTTCCTCCAACTTTTATCTTTTGAGTCAGATTTGAAACAAAAATTATAAACAATTTGAAAAAAAGAAAAACACAAAAATAAACCAAAAACACAATTTTTGAAAACATGAAAAAAATTCCAAACAAGGCAACAATCATAATAAACTTAACATCCTCATCCATTTTCTTATACAATTTCTTTCCAATCTTTTGAAAAGCACCAACAAGCAGAAAAACACCAACTATTGTCAAAACATAAAAACTAAAAGTCACATCAGGAGAAAAGAAATAAAAAACAATAGAAAGCAAAGCAAAAACAATCAAAACCAAAAACATGCTCAGTTTATAATCTAAACTTCTAATAATTTTCATTTTATCTTTAGCACTTGTCTTTGCAAGAACCAAAACAATAATTGTCAAAGAATAAAAAACAACTATGTTCAAAAGCATGCTCAAAGCACCAGCAGCTCCCAAAGAAGCAATAAGAAGCAAACTAAGAGCTATCAACAATTTACCATCAGCCGCTCCCCATATTTTCTTATGATAAATAAAAAACCCTAAACCCATCATTAAAAACAAAACAATATAATCCATCCAAATCAAATTAAAAGTAGAAAACAAAAACACAGCAAACGAAATCAAAACAAAAGAAAAAGTAATTCTATTATCCACTTTCCTTCTTCTTACATCTTCAACAACACTAACAAAACCAAAAATGCAAATCAAAATCAAAGATGCAAGATAAATATAATCCATTTTTATTTAGAATACCCACTTTTAAAAAAATTAATTAATTTATTTATTTCAGCTATAATATGATTAGCCTCATTCAAATCAACTTTTTGTCCATAATAATTAATTCCATTTCTAATTTTTCTCAATTTATCAAAAGAATCACCTAAATCAGACTCATTAAGAATCTCTTTTAAAAAAGCAGTATAACATTCATGATTATATATTTTATATCCTTTCTCTAAAGCTATACATTCCAAAAATTCTCTTAAAGCATCATAATATAAAGTAATTTTACTGATATAATGTTCTTTTGGAAGAATACTAGCAGATTCTATTTTTATATTAGCAATCTCCCTTATAGATTTAATCCTATTAATATCTACACTCACATCTTTAACTAATTTCTTTTTAATACACTCATCTAAATCCATTTTTACCAATTACCCTCAATTAAATATCCATTTAATATAGCATTCCTTAAATTTTCTGGAACTTCTCCAAGATTTCTAAAAGAAAATAACTGGATCTCTCTTCCTAAATTTTTTTCAAACTTACTCAAATCAATCTCTTTTTTAGAAGGAGAAAATACTGCCAAATCAATATCTGAACCTTCTTTAAGTTCACATTTGGCAATTGAACCAAATAAAATAATTTTTGCATCAATAAAATAATTACTTAACTCATGAACCAAAGAATTCAATTTTAATCTCCAATATGTTCTTTGTAAATCCCTTAACATTAAAGAATTTTTATTTACAAAATAATAAAAATACCTTTTATCAACCTCTTTTAATAAAATTCCTTCTGAAAATAACTCTTCAAGTATCTTTGATGCTGTTGGCGGACTCACACTTTGAATTTTTGCATATTCCCTAACATGAATCTTTCTATAATTATCTTCAAAAAAAGGCCACAAGTTGTTAATAATATTTAACATATGTTAATAATATTTAACAATGTTTATAAATTTAACTAAAAATCAGAAAAAAAGATTGGTTCAAATATTAGAATTAACCTTAAATCAACTCCAAAATTTCTGCCTTAATAGCAGCCTTTCCACCAGTAGGAACTGCAATAACAGCTCCACACTTCTTGTTAGTGCACTTAACTTCAGTTGCAGCTCTACCATAAATAACAGCTTCCTGACCACACTCATGGCACTTAACCTTAACATATCCTGTTTTTTTATCTCCTTCCATTTGCCTTATCTGTAAGATTTCTGTCTCTTTGCTCTTGCATGTGAGTTGTTTGGTTTCTTCATTTCCTTGAATCTAGTATCTGAAACAAGCAAAGCTCTATCATACTCCAAAAACTTCTTCTTAAGATCATCCTTTCCAGTAACCTCAACCAAAGCCCTTGCAATTGCTTGCCTGCATGCGTCTACTTGTGATGAAACTCCACCTCCAAATACCTTAAGCACAATGTCAAACTTTCCATCCATGTCTGAAAGAAGAACTGGCTCCTTAACTTTTAGAACAGACATATCATTGCTAAAATAAGACTCTAACTTCTCATTATTAACAAAAATGCTTCCTTTTCCCTTCTTAAGAGTTGCTCTTGCAACACTTGTCTTTCTCTTTCCAGTTTTTTGAACAATATTAGCTGCCATTTTACTTCTTCTTAGTATATCCTAAAACCTCACAAATTGCTCCAACCTTAGTGTAATAAAACACTTCAGAATCAATCTTAGCACCCTCAACAGTCTGTTTGTCTGCACTAAGCAAAACTGATGGTACTGAATTGTAACATTTAAGTCTCTTCAAAGCCTCAACTCCTCTCTGATTCTTATAAGGAACCATGTTTCTAAATGATCTCTTAACAATATCAGCAGGACTTCTTGAATAATAAGGTCCCTGTTTGATAACTTTGTTAGTCAATTTGTTCTTGTATCTCTCAATCAAGTACTTTTTTCTTCCCAAAATCACTATATCCTTACAATTAACGATTTTGATGCTCTCTCCTAAAAGGAGTCTCTTTGCTATATTTGAACCTAACCTTCCTAAAACAAGGTCTTTTCCATCAATAATAGTAAATTTCTCTTTTGTTTTAGCCTCTTGTGCCATTTTACAATTTTCCCTCTAATTCTTCAATCTTTTCAACCAAAACATCAATAGCCTTGTTGTAAATATCTTTACCATTCAGCTGACCAAAAGGCTCAATAATCAAATCAACACCTTTTCCATCATCCTTTAGGTATGTGTGAGCTGGAGCCCACTTTGAATGTTCAATTCCCCTTCCCAAAACTGCTTTTAAATTTAATTCAAGTTTTTTCTCAGGAAACAGATAAGTAATTGGTATTTCTTCATCAACTGGAACAATTTGAGGATCATCAGATTTAATTAAACCTGAATTAACATAACCCTCTTCACTTGAAGCGAGACTCATCTTAACTTCACAAAGAGCGCATCCAATTCCTCCACATTTACACTTGCTCTTAAGATTATAACTCTTAAGATCAGTCTTAAGTGGAATAAGTCCCAGTCTATGTGCAATAGTCTCATCATAAAGTGGAGAATCATTAACCACAACTTCAACATCCTCAACTGCAAAAGTAGGAACTTCGTCTAGGATAATTCTCCTTATGGAATTAACAATAGTATTGTGAGTATCTGTGAACTTCACAACAAACTGGTCTGCATCATTTTTTGAAGAAACTGCCATTTTTTTAATTTTATACTCTTCTACCTCTCTTTCCTCCCTTTTTCCTACATGAATCATGTGGCAAAGGAGTTACATCTTCAATTCTTCCAAGCTTGATACCATATCTTGTAAGCATCTTGATTGCTGCCTGTGAACCAGGACCTGGAGTAGTAGGACCATTATGACCTCCAACTGCTCTAAGTTTTACATAAAGTGCAGTGATTCCTGCCTGATGACAAGCCTCACTAACTTGTTTTGCTGCTGCCATAGCTACATTTGGAGTTGCTTTAAGTCTATCTGACTTTGAAACCATACCACCTGTAACCTTTGTAACTGTTTCACTACCAGTAACATCAGTAACATGAAGGTGAGTATTATTGTATGATGAAAAAATGTGAAGAATTCCCCATACTTCCTTGCTCTTCTCCTTCTTAGCCTCAACAGAACCATCTGAAGTCTTCTTGAAAGTACCCTCTCCTTCAACTTTAACTTCAACTTTTTCCTCTTTTGCAGGAGCCTCAGCTTTTACTTCAGTCTTTTTCTTAGTCTCTTTAACCGGAACAGCTTCTTTCTTAGTTGCTGCCTTCTTTGATTTTTCTACAGTCTTTGCTTCAGCCATTTTTACTCTTGCACCTCATCTGCTTCTTCATCATCAAGTTGAGCTTCCTTCTTGTCAAATTCAGGACCTTGATCCTTTCCTTTAACCTTTGCTACCTCAGCTCTTTCTTCCTGTTTTTCAACTTCTTCTTCAACTCCTCCTAAAGTCAGTTTTCTCTCTGGATGATTCTCATCAAAAAGTGAAGACCTGGATGTAAACTCTACAGTTGCCTCTTCAGCAAGTGTAACAGCATATGAAGGTGAATCAACAACTTTTCCACCTACCATAACATGTCTGTGAACAACAAACTGTCTTGCCTGTTTAGGTGTTTTTGCAAACTTAAGTTTATAAACAATATTTGCAAGTCTTCTCTCTAAAACTTCTCTTAAAGTAATATCCAAAACCTCATCAAGTGAAGTTGCCTCTGGATTCAAGATTCCCTTAGCTTTAAGTGACTCAATAAAATGCTTAGCTTGCTCAGATTCCTTTGTAGCTACAGTTCTGTTAAGTTCTTTTGCAATCTTTTTGTACTTACTAATAAGAAGTTCAACCTTTCTGATTTCCTTCTTATTCTTAAGAGCATAATCATTAACAAGCTCACCTTCTGAAACAATTGTATTCTTATCCCATCTCTTCTTATGAGAAACGAAATTCTTTCTATGCTTTGCAGGCAGACCCATTTTTACTTCTTACCTCCAACTGACTTTGATTTCATTGCAGCAATCATCTTGTTTCTTCTGAAGTTAGACTTCGTTCTCTGTCCTCTTACTGGAAGTCTTGACTTAAGTCTTACTCCTCTGTAAGTTTTCATCTTGAAAAGTCTTCTTGTAAGCTGCATCATATAATAATCAAGATCTTTACCAACATTATGCATATTAGCTCCTGTCTCATAATCCATCCGATCATTAAGCATCCAAGTAGGAATACCCTTCTTAACATCACCAGATAAATAATCTTCAATCTTTGAAATGTCTTTCTCAGACAAATCTGAAATCTTTTTATTTTTATCTAGGTTTATGGCCTTACAGACCGCATTGGAAAACATGATTCCAACACCCTTAATTTTTGCCAAACCGTAAAGGACACTATGCTTACCATCGATACCAGTACCCATAATCCTTACGATATTTACCTGTTCTTTTTCTTGAGGTTTAGCCATTTACAATATAAAATGAATGAAAATCGCTTTATAAAGGTTTGCTAGTCACAATATTTATATAGTATTTGTTGTCACTGTATGTACTCAATTTAAACTCTTCACAAGCTTCTTCATACTGCAAGTATTGCAAATTGACCTCTGAGAAGGCTCTCCGCATTTAGAGCAATAAGTAACTTCACTACCAAACTCATCCAAATACTTCTCCTTTAAAGCATCCTGACTCTCCAAATAAAACTGCACAATTGAATTTTTAACTCCCTTATGTTCATCCTCAAGCTTGTTAATCATATCTCCAATATTACTCCTAAAAGACCCTTTAGCATAAGGACACTCATCATAACCAACATCAAAACCCTTCAAAATAGTATAAAGCCTGACTTCCTTCTCAGTGCATAAATAAAGTGGCTTCACTCTAGGAATAAACATACCATCTCGAACAACTCCATTATCAGGCCCCAAACGTGACAAAATCTTAAAATTATTCTTGAAAATATTAAGAAGAATGCTTTGAGCCTCATCATCCAAATTATGCCCCGTAACAACCTTTGTTGCCTTTAGCTTTCTAGCCCCAGTATTCAAGGCACTCCTTCTAAAAGTTCCACAAATATTGCAAGGCGAAACATTAGTATCATTCTTTCTAAGCAAACTAACAGAATTATCTAAAGTAGTCTTAAACTCTTGTTCATATGAATGAACATGCAATTTAACTCCTAGTTCTTTGCAGAACTTCTTCAAAAATTCAAGAGTATGAGACCTATAACCCTCAATACCCTCATCTATTGCAAGAGCTACCAGATTCTTCTCAAAATTCTTACGTTTAAGATACTTGTGCACCAGATGCAAAACAGTAATAGAATCCTTTCCTCCCGAAACAGCTACAACTATCTTATCATCAAACTCAAACAAATTATACTTCCTTATCGTCTTGAAAACCTTATCTTCAAAAT
>JBNKLP010000021.1:0-20601 GCA_050292425.1 Candidatus Nanoarchaeia archaeon
TGAATACAAATTCTCAACTCTGATAAATGCAAAACATTTAAACTACAAATTTCTCGAAAAAGATGAACATAAAAACTACATAGAACAAACAGAAAACACAAAAATAACAGAACTAGAACAAATTGATAAAAATATTCTAAAATCAATCTCTCAAAATGCAAAACTCTCAGTTGTTGAACTTGCAGACAAACTCAAAATCCCCACCCATACAGCAACATATCATCTCAAAAGACTTATCAAGGAAAAAATCATAGAAGCCTTCAAACCTAAAATAAATATAGAAAATCTAGGAATAGAGTATTATATGTTGTTTATTCAATTTGAAAACACTGAAATGCAAATCAAAAATGAATTCATAAAATATTGTACAACAAACAAGAATATATATTACATCACAAACACAATTGGAACATACAACGCAATGCTTGACATTCATGTAAAAGATGCAAGACAATTCAAGGAAGTTCTTTTTGATCTTAAAGAAAAATTTCCAAATTTAATCAAATTATATGAAAGTATGATAGTATTCAAAGAACATAAAATCAATTATGTTCCTTGGTAATTATTATTAATTTTTATTTCCAATTAACAAATTTTTTAAACACACCTTAAAATATTATTCTTAGACAAATGAAATTTCATGAATTAAAACAAAAAATAATGGAAATCGTTCATGAAAAACAAAATCTTCTTGGAATTTTTGAAGAAATTGAAAAAGTAGATATAGAAAAACTTGACTCACAAGAAACAGATATATTCTACTTAATTAAAGTTAATGGAAAAAAGAAATGCTTTTTCAAAGCAGACCTTGCAAACACATCAAAACTAGAATACGAAAAAAAAGTTCTTGAAAACCTACCAGAAGACATAGGACCATACCCATACTTTCTTGACACAAATAAAACCACACTCCCCTTTGATTATATGATAACATCTTTCCTTAGAGGAAAAACTCTGCAAATATTCTTTGAAATGCATCTAATTCTATTTGCAAGAAAACTAGCAGAACTTCACAAACTAAAACATGACTGCTACGGATCTTTAGGTTCAAGAAAAAAAAAACTAAACATATGGAACATGTTTGTAGAAGAGAACGAACAATACTTCAATACCACACCTTCCCTTATGCATGACGAATATCTTGAACAACTTCTTGGCTACTTTCAAAAATTCCTTATGGAACAGCAACCAATATTTGATCAAATAACTGAGTTTTCTCTTCTTCATCAAAACCTCTCACCTCAAAACATTCTCTTTGATGAACATGAAGCCTATCTTATCAACTGGGACAAAGCTCAATATGGAGACAATGCAAAAGACATTGTAACATTCTACTATGATGATATTTGGTTCAACAAATGGAGAGTAAAACTAGACCCTGAAAGAAAAACAATATTCATTGACAACTACTTAAAAGCATACTGGTCAGACCCATCATTCAAGCAAAGAGTTGAAATCTGGATGATATACGATATGTTCTCATCTCTTGTTCAATGTAGATACAAACATCACAATTATGATGCTCAGGATCCAAACAAAACCTTAAACAAAAAAGAACTTCAACAACAATCTGAAGAGTTATGCAATGTTTTGAAAAAGAAACTAGGAATTTAATAAATGTAATCCTATTATTATTTAAATTAAGAAAATAATATAAATTACTTTAATTTGTATTATTATATGTGGCAAATTAAAATTAAATTTAGAGAAAAATGGAATATATATAATGAAAAATCCTTGAAATTTAATTTAAAAATATATTTTTATTCTCAAACATTTTATTCAGAAGAGAATAAAATTTATTACGTCGGAATAGGAGTTGTTGAAGGAAAAGAAGAAAATAAAAAACTTTTCTTTGATGAATTAGGCAAAGATTCAAAAGTAGTATCTCTTGAAATTGATAATAATTACTTTATATGCACTTATTCAGAAAAAAAGAATAAAACTCGTTCTAAGTATGTTAAAATTGCTTACAACAAAAGGTTAATATTTTTGGATCCAGTTATTTTTGATGAAAAAGGTTGGGAAATTTGGAAAGTTGCGTCAATAGACAAAAAAGATTTAGATATTTTTATTAAAACAGCTCAAGAAAATGAAATTGAGCATAGTTTATATTTTTTAAAAGAAGAAAAAATTTCAAATATTATGATTCACACTTCTTTTCCAAAATTATCTAAAAAACAAGAAGAAGTTATTAATTTGGCAATTAGTAATGGATATTATGGATATCCAAGAAAAATTACATTAAATAAAATGGCACAAATAAATGGAATTTCTTTATCTACATTTCAATTTCATTTAGCAAAAGCTGAAGAAAAGTTGCTTCCTTTTGCATTTAAAAAAATAAAATAACTAATTGTACGGAATATTCCGATAAAATAAATTTATAGTTCTCGTTATTACTTATTTTTGGTGAACTATAATGAGTAAAAGCAATGACAGAGAAAAGTATTTTTATGTACTTAGTCAAATCTCGAAAATTGCAGATAAAATTTTAGTTGATTTCTGGAAAAAAGATAAGTTTGGAGATGCTAAGAAAATTATTTATGAACCATTTTTAAGAAAGAAGATTGGTTCTCAAAAGCAAAGAACTTGTCAAACTTATTTATCTTATTGTGCTTTTACTGGAGAAAAACTATCAAGAGAAAATTTTAATGAAGAAGTAATTAAATTAGGACTTGCTTCTGAATTAGAATTATGGGCAGAATATTGTACTAATTGGATCGTTGACAATAAAGGAAGAATATTAACTGATCCTAAAATTAGAAAAAAGATTGCAATAGCAAATAAAAGTTTTTTAGAAGATGCTTTAAGGATTTCTTTTGAAGTTGGAAATAATTTTCATGATTTAATTTTAGATGGAAGTAGATTTGTAACAAATAGTTTTACAAAAGAATTTGTAATGGATAGAAAAGAAACTCTAGACTGGAAAATAGAAACATATTTAGATCTTTACAGGAATGAATATGCTGTTAATGGAATAGGTAAAACTTATTCCTTAGGTCCTAAACTTGTAGCTAGGTATTTAGGAATAGAATCCAATCAAGAAGTAAAACAATTAGAATATATCTTAGATATGTTCGGAAGAGACTTTGAGATACTAAATGATTTGGGAGATTTTTGTTTAAGTGGTGTAAGTACTGATAAAAGAAGTTCAGATCAGTTTGCCGACATCAGAAATGGAACAATAACACCTCCTATTTGGTTATTATATAATTTTTCAGAAGAGATAATGAAAAAAAGGATTTTAAGAAATATTGGCAATCAATCTTTAAATAAAAATGCAGAGAAAGAATTAATTATATTACTTTTTGAAAGTGGAACTTTTGATATTATTTCAAAGGGTCTACAAAAATCTGGAAGGATTTATAAAAGACTAATAAGTAAATTAAATTTTCATAATGAGGGCAGCAAATATTTACAGATTTCTTTGAGTTCATTGGAATCTAATAAGATTTATCATACTTTGAAAGATAATTATAAACAAGAAACTAACAATATCTGGAATTCATCGAAACCTACTACTAAAGAAGTAGGTTTGAAATTTAAAAAATATTTAGAAAAAGATTTTATTAAGGTTCAAAAAAAGTTTTATGAGATAAATTAGTATCAATTACTTTAATTAAAAGCCCCCCCGCCGGGATTCGAACCCAGGTCCTCGGCTCGAAAGGCCGAAATGATTGGCCGGACTACACCACAGGGGGATTATAGAAATATAACCACGTCCGATAAAGTAAATTAACCTCAATTGGTTTATAAATTTTATTTTTAGTTAAAAGCGATTCCGGAGGGATTCGAACCCTCGATCCACAGCTTAGAAGGCTGTTATCATATCCAGGCTAGACCACGGAACCAATAAATAAAAAGAATAATAATTGATTTATAAATATTTATTCTTTCTTTTCAGCTTCTTCTTCATGAGCGTGCTTTTCTTCAACCTCATGAAGTTGTTCTTCCTCAACTTCAACTAAGTGCTTTGATGACTCAATCTTTGACTCAGCTGCCTTAATTGCAGCCTCTGCCTTAGCCTTGTCTTCATCATTTTCTGCATGCTTCAACTTATTCTGAGCATCTTCAAGCTCCTTAGCACCATCTTTAATGTTCTGCTTAGCTTCATCAATCTTCTGCTCCAAAAGCTCTTCTTCAGTCATTTCTCTAACCTTATGAACAGTCATCTGAATTGTTGATTTAAGTGGAAGCTTTTTACCTGCAACCTTAAGTGCATCTCTTGCAACTGCCTCATGCTCAGACATAACATGAACTTCAAGTACTGTTTGTCCCTCTTCAACCCTTGCAGCTGTTGCAATAGTCTTACCAAAAGAGTGCTTCATACCTGTTGAAAGTCTATCCGCTCCTGCTCCAGCAGCCAAAGGATTCTCTCTGATTACATGATGAGGATGAACTTTGATTTTAAAATAAAAACCAGTTCTACCTAGATTTGCTTCCAATCTCTTCAAAGCTGTTGTTCTTGCACTCTCAAGTGCATTTGATCTGATATTAGCAAAATGTCTGGATTTCAACTGAAGACAAACAGGAAAAACACTTGTTCCCTGTTTCAGATTACCCATGTCAAACTTAATAACCTTCTTTCCAGGTCTTGACTTAACAAAAGCTTTTTTCCTAACCTTGGACCATCTTGTATAAGGTCTCTCAATAGTCCTATAAGCACACCATTTTCTAAGCTTTGCCATTTTTAATTAATTGAAATCTTACCTCCTATTGCTTGTCCTGGCATTCCTTTCTCAAAATGAACTCTAACAGCACCACTATTACCATGAATAGCTGAAACTGTACCTTTGATTTCTTTCTTAAGTTTACCTTCACAAACAAAAGTTGCACTCTTGCCTACAAGACCTTCAGCTTTCTTCTTATCATATCCAGGAACCATAACTATCATCTGATTAGTAGTCTGAGTTTTTCTACCTCTTCTGTAATTGATAATAACTCCTTCCATTTTAAGCCTCCACCTTCTTGATTAATTCTTTACCCTTCTTAGTAAGAACCTTTCCAGCACTTCCTGTTTTATTAGCTTGAACAAGACCTGCCTTCTCAAGTTGCTGCATAACCTTTCTAACAATATTTCTAGAACCAGCATACTTCTTTTCTGGCTTGTGTCCTCTATTCTTTCTTCCACCATACTGCTTAGCTAATCTGTTAACACCAACTGGTCCATACTTATTAACCTTAAGCAAAACTGAAGCTGCTCTAAGCTGCCACCAGTTATCCTGTACAGGAGGTCTTTCCTTATGAGCACCAGTCTTAACGAAAACCGCCCAATCAGGAGCAACTACTTCCTTAACCTTGCTAATTTCTTCAACTAGTTTACTCATTCTTCTTTACCTCTTTCTTTGCAGTTGACTTCTTTTCAGACTTTTCCTTAGCCTCAGTCTTAGAAGTCTCTTCTTTTGTTTCAACTTCCTTAACCTCAGCATCCTTAGCTTCAGCCTTCTTTTCAGTCTTAGGTGCTGCAGCAGGCGCATATAACTTCATCTGCTCATCCACACCAACATCTGACAAATTAACAATTGCCTTTTCATCCTTTGTCTTAACAACTACTACTGAAACCTTGCCAGGAGGGTTCTTACCACCATTTGCCCACATGTGCTCATTAAGCTCATTGCAAAGGATTACATTTTCTGTCTTCATGTGTTTCCTAATAAATTCTTTTAACACAGACACAGCTCTTTTACTCCTTCTCCACTTAGGGGCTGACTTTGTCTTCCTCCTTAGCGGGACTACATATTCTCTTTTTAGCTCTGCCATTTTTATATGTATACTAAAAAAGTAATGAATATGCCTTTTTAAAGATTACTTAGAATCAAAATCAAATTAGCAATCCATTTTCCTTTCACTCCAACAAGTTATTACAAATATTTATTATGAAAAATCATTAAATTTTTTCTATGCTTAAAAAATCTTTTTTAATACTACTATTAATTTTAGGAACTATTAATTTGGCTTTTGGTGTAGACATTTCTGCTTGTGGAACTTTAAATTCTGGCAACACTGTATATAATGTAATAAACAATTTAACTACGACTGGAACATGTATAACATTAAATGCTAATAACATTACACTAGATTGTCAAGGATACACACTTGATGGAGATTTCTCAGGTACTACAGATTATGGTATTTATTCTTCCACAAGATCAGATCTTAAAATAAAAAATTGTAATATTCAAAACTTTACTCACGGAATCTATATGGTTGGAGCTAGTAGTGGAAATAATATAACTAATATTAATATTACACATAGTTCTCAAAATGGAATTCGACTTGTAGCAATAACCAATAGTAATTTTACAAACATAATCTCCACACATAATAACAGAGGATTGCATATGTACAATGGTGCCTCAAATAATATCTTCACAAATACTCAATTTAAGGACAATAATAATTATGGAATTTCTTTTGGAACTACAGTAAATAATAACAATCAATTCTTAGGTTCTTTAATAGTTCGAAATAATTCTGGAAATTATAATATAGATTTGGAATATATAGGTGCAACTGCAGCAACAAACACATATTTTTCTTACATTAACTTTAGTGAAGGGAGTTATAGAAATCCTGATGCATCAAACTCAGTTGGAAGTTTTGATGGTGGAGAAATAAATTCTTGTTTAACTTCTGGTTCATGGGCGGGAAACATAACCTACACACTTATAAACGACATAAACAATCAGAATGGTGACTGCATGACTCTCCAAGATGGCAACATTTTAGATTGTCAAGGACATACAATAGATGGTGATGGAGATGTTACTGGATATGGAATAAACATCAATTCAGTATCCAATACTACTGTTAAAAATTGTAATGTGAAAGAATTTGGATATGGTATGTATGTGTATGTTAGTGATGGAAATAATTTTCTTAACATTAACTCTACAAATAACAGTTACTGGGGGATCTATATGATTGCAGGAACTAATAGCAATTTCACAAATGTCAGATTTGAGAATAATAATGATGATGGAGCATTAATTAGGGGAAGTCACAACAATATTTTTGAAAATCTAAATATAAGAAATAATGGAGGTAATGGATTTAGTTTATACACATCTGTCGCAAGCAATAACAATTTAATATTTGAGTCAACAATGATAAATAACACAGGATATGATGTTGTAATTCCAACAGGAGGAGGAACAGGAAATTCATTTTATGGAAATATACTTTCAAATTCATCCAAAATCAGCACTATTGCTGGCAATTATTGGAACTACACAGTAAATGGCACAGGTATTGGAAACTTATACAATGATTTTTCAGGATGTGGCGCTACAACAACTTTAGGAATTTACACCATTTGTACAGATACAGATTATGCTTTGGTTGCAGGAATTTTTGATTATGCTCCCCTTTCAGACATAGCATCAGGTTCAGGATCTACTCCTAATCTATCAGGAACTACATCCATGAGAACAATATTTCCCTCATTCGGAACTATTTCAATAATATTAACTCTAACTTTGATAATTGGAAACTTCATATTTTGATTCAAATTAAATTATATTTAGAAAAAAGGGCCTTCTGGCATAAAGCCAGCAATCCTTGAGTGCACGAACCGGGATTCGAACCCAGATCACCGGCTTGGAAGGCCGGGATTCTAGCCGTTGAACTATTCGTGCTCAATATAATAAATTAATGAGAAAGGATTTATAAATCTTACTTCTTCAACTCAACAGTCTGTGTAGGGAATGCCATCTCAATTCCTGCCTTCTCAAAACCTTCCTTGATTGCAAAATTGATATCTTCTTTCATATAAACTCTAGCTGGCCAATCATTCATTGTAAACTTATTTGAATAATAAATAACCTGAATATCAAGTGAATAAGCCCCAAAATTATCAAAATAAATCCAAGTACTCTTCTCATCAGCATCCGGATGCTCATCAATTGCTTTTTTAATAATCTCCTTTGCTTGCTTCAACTTCTTTGTTGAAGTAGAATAAATAACTCCAATAGTCATCTTAACCTTAACTCTTGGAACCTTTGTAACATTCTCTACAATATTATCTGCCAGCATGGCATTTGGAATTGTAAGCAAAGTTCCATCATATGTTCTAATCTTTGTACTTCTAAGCTTCAATTCCTCAATCTTACCTGTATTACCCTGAAAATTTACTCTCTCTCCCTTATTAAAAGTCTTATCAAAAATAAGAGCAATTCCCGCAAAAAAATTCTTCAAGATATCCTGAGCAGCAAGAGCAAAAGCCAAACCTCCAACTCCAAGTCCTGCCAAAAGAGCAGAAACATTATACCCTAAATTTGCCAGAATAAGCAAAATACCAATCAAAAACAAAGCTATTCTTATAATTTGCATCAAAAGATCAATTGCAGCCTCATTAATTTTATGTCTTTTATTCTCTCCTTTAAGATAATATCCAATCATCTCTGTCGAGAACTTAATCATAAAATAAACAACTGGAACAATCAGTAAAAAATTAAAAATCTTTGAAAAGACCTCTGCAAACTCTCCTTGATTAATAAAAGTAGAACCAACATAAAAAGATGCAGCAAAAATAAACATCGAAATAGGTGGATTAACACTCTTAAACACTATGTCATCCAACTGAAAAGCAGTCTTAGCTGCCCACTTCAAAATATAATTATTCAATATATAAACAATAAACTTTGAAATTGGATATGATAAAAACAAACATGCTGCAAAAACAGCAAATCTCCAAACTTCATTATTCAAAATCACATAATCCCAAACTGCCATTTTTACTTATTGCCTTTTTCCATTTGCTTCTTAATCAAATCTCCTAATGACATTGAAGATGAACTTTCCTCTGCCATAACATCATCAAGATTGACACTTCCCCCTTCAACTTCTTCAACAAGTTCAATCTCCAAAAATTTTCCTAACCTCTTTGCAGTATCAACATCAAGTTTTAATTTACCCTGAAGATACTTCTGCAATGAACTCTCTTTAATATTTGCTCCTCTTGCCAAATGATGTACATCCATTCCTTTCTTAGCAAGTGCATTGTTAATCAAGGAACCAAAATTTGAAACAACTTCCTCAGTTATCTCAGAAGATCTAACTCTGTGCCTAAATGTATGTTTGTAATCTTCTTTTTTCTCAACTTCAGCTCCCATTTTCTTGCAATTACTACAAACATTCATCTCAGAGCCAGCAACTCTTATCTTAACAAGATTTCCTTCACTTCCACACATCTCGCAAGTTCCCATAAAATTAATAAAAATACCTATATTTATAAGTTTTTATTATAACAAATCAAAATAACAAAAACTAATTAGAACTCTGCTCTCCACTCACCGTAAGCAAAACATCTCCATCTCCTGCAACTACATTAGGCAAAATACCATTCCACTTATCTATTCTTTTATATTCAAGATAATCTGGAGAACTCTGCAACTGGACATTAATAACTGCAATTGCCTTTGCCTGCGCATTAGCCTCAAGCTCAATTGCCTCAGCATTAGCCTCAGCCTCTAAAATTCTTTGCGCCTTATCAGCCTCAGCTCTAACAATCTTCTGCTCTGCTTCAATCTTAATTCTCTCAAGTTCATTCTTAGCTTTCAATGCTTCCTGTTCTGCTTGAACCTTAGCTTCAATTGCTAAATCATAAGTATCACTAAAATCAATTTCTGTCAACTCAAACCTCTCAACACTTAAGTACTGGTCTTTCAATTTATCACGAATCAACTCCTCAATCTTAATTGAAACTTCGTCTCTTTTTTGAATCAAATCTGCTGCAACATACTGAGCCATAACTGTCTTAATAGCTCCTTTAAGTGCTGGAACAATAATCCTATTTTCATAATCAAGACCAATTTCCTGATATAGCTTTGATGCTTGATCCTTATTAACTCTATAATTCAAAGCATAAGTAGTCTGCACAATCTGCTGGTCTTGAGAAGTTGAAACAGTATTTTCCTCAATCTTCTTAGTTCTCACCTCAATTTTTACAATTTGATCAATAAAAGGTTTCTTAAAATGAAAACCTTCTCCTAAAGTAACATCCTGTATACCTGAAATCTTCGAAAAAATAACTCCTTGATAACCTCCAGGAATAATTGTATACGAAGACAAAACTAAAACAACTGCAATAATAATTAAGAAAGTACTACCAGTAATCTTAGAAACAACTCTTTTTGCTTTGTTAACTCCTTCTTTCATAGTAAAAAAACTTCTATTAAAACAACTATATAAATATTCTTATAAAAAATAAAGCAATTGCCTAAAAATAAAAATTAATCTTTATCTATTTCTTCTAAAACTTTAATAATCTCGTCTTTCTTTTCTTTTGTAAACAAAATATTATTCTTATATCTCTTCTGACCCTCGTCAGTATACCATCCTTTAGAAAGTCCGATAAAAACATTATCTCCTTCCGGAGGCTGCTTCACATTGATTTCAAGGAAATTATTACCTCCAATATCAATAGTCTTCTGTTTCAAAGTTTTCCATTCACCCATTTTTCTTCCAAACTATACTCTTAACACTTGAGTGAGTAAGTATAGTTGCTATGGTTTTCCAAATTTAAAAAGCTTTGCAAATTCTAAAAAATATTTTAACTTGAAATACTTTATTTACAATAACATTTAAAAAGACAATTCCACTTCTTTTTACTATAATGGGAAGAATTAAATCAACATTTGTTAAATCATCAGCAGTGAAAATTCACTCCAAAGGAAAAGAGGAATTCACAACTGACTTTGACAAAAACAAGGAGATTGTAAGCAAATACGCAATGATTCCATCTAAAAAACTTAGAAACACAATCGTTGGATACATCACAAGAATCGTGAAAAAAGCGCAGGTTGAGTAAAAATGATTGAAGTAGGAAGACTATGTGTAAAAACAGCAGGGAGAGACGCTATGCAATACTGTGTAATCGTTGAAATCCTAGATGACAAATACGTTCTTGTAGACGGAAACACAAGAAGAAAGAAAGTAAACAAGGCCCACATTGAACCAACAAGCAAAAAGCTTGACATTAAAAAAGGAGCTGACACAAAAGCAGTTCACGCAGCTTTAGAAAAAGAAGATATTGCAATTAAAACAAAAGGAGCTGCAAGAAAGCCAAAAACTCAGGAAAAAAAGTCTAAAGATAAACCAAAAACAGACAAAAAAGCTTCCAAGACAAAGAAAGAGTAATCTTTCAACTAATTCTTATCTAACAATATTATGTTCATACCACTCTCTAAACTTAATCTTATTTAATATTAGATTTACTAAATCTTGAGCATAAGTATTAGTATACTGAGGAACATCTTTAACTTCTTTGGCTTCTCTATTTTTTCCTGAATATATTTGAGCTAAAACAAATTGGTCTGGGGAAATCAAAGAATTTAATCTGATTCTAACTCCATTTGAATCAAAAACCACTGAAACTGGTGCTCCCCTATTCTCAAAAAAAGAAACTCTCAAAAGATTCTCATCTTCAAAAACATAATTTCTCACATAAACTCCCTTCTTAACTTCAGGAATAAAATCAGCTATATCCCTATTTTTATAAGAATTATTCAACTCTTCAAGCAATAAAACTAAATCTCCTTTACCCATAATACTCTCTACTAGCAAAACAAATATATAAACTTATTCAAATTTTTTACATACAAAACGCCACTCAAGTTCTTGTGCCTTTGAAATTCCAACTCTCTTAGTTTGCTCAACATTTTTAGGAATATAACCAAGATCCTCCAAATAAATCTTTGAATTATTCTCAAGCATGTCAACTCCATTGTACTCTCTCTCAAATTCATAAGCCTGACAAAGCTTGCCAGGCCCATCTGCTACATTCTTATAATTTCCATTTCGATTTCCAATCATAATCTCTTTCCCTTCAATAGGAATCACACTCCTAATCAAAACAGCTTCTCCTTTATTCTCCAAACCTGTAACAATATTACAGCAATGATACATCCCATATGTAAAATATACATACAAATGTCCAGCTTTTCTAAACATAACCTCATTTCTTTGCGTCTTCTTGCCACCATAAGCATGACAACTCTCATCCTCCTCAGTATATGCCTCTGTCTCATTAATAATACCCTTTAAAACTCCTTTTTCAGACTCAAAAACTAAAACCTTGCCTAACAACTCTTTTGCTAATTCTAAAGTAGTTTTATTCTCAAAAAAAGAAAAATCTAATCTCATAATAATTTCTACAACTCAAATTTTATAAATATAATCTCTTTAAGAATTTCATGAGAGAAGAAAAAAACAAATTAAGAAAAAAATTTCAAAAAGATTTTGACAAGATAGATGAAAATTATAGAAAAGAAAAATGGATAATTGAAAATCTTACCGGAAAACACAAAAAAAGAATTCCTCTTAAAGAAAAACGAGATATTTTATATGAACTACAAGATGGAGGTCATCCAAAAACACCTTTTGCAAAAAGAGAAAAAATGGACTTCTATTTTTACCTTACAAGAGGAAAAAAATATATAAGCAAATTTGATTTACAACAAAATCTATTAAGAATAATAAAAGATGAGGAAAACGAACAATTCAGAAAATCTCAACATATTACCAATTACCTCTTAGCAACAGGAGTAATTTTAACTGCATTTTATTATTTAATAGAATTAATAAATAACAATATTTACTATTCATTTTTATATTCAATTCTAATCATAACCATAATTATTGGATTATTCAGAATTAAATAATATCTTACTTAATTTTATAAATATTATAACTTTAACTTTTACTATGATAATAGGTATAGTTGGAAAACCAAACGTAGGAAAATCTGCATTCTTTAGATCTCTAACTTTAGCAGAAGCAGAATCAGGAAATTTTCCATTCACGACAATCGATGCAAACTCAGCAATAGGGTACGTAAAAATCAAAGATCCTGCACTCGACTTTGGAAAACACTCAAATCCCAGAGACGGATTTGTAATTGGAGATTACAGATTTGCACCTGTCGAAATAATTGATGTTGCAGGATTAGTACCAGGCGCTCACGAAGGAAAAGGACTTGGATGCAAATTTCTAGATGATCTAAGAGAAGCTGATGCTCTAATTCATGTTATCGATCTTAGTGGAGCAACAAATGAAAAAGGAGAACCTATAGAATTAAATTCATATGACCCAGCAGAAGACATAAAATTCCTAGAAGAGGAACTTGACCACTGGTTCCATAACATAATTCAGAAACACTGGGCAAACATAGATAAAAAAATCAGAATGCAAGACCTAAAAATAGAAGAAGCTCTCTCATCTGTATTGTCTGGCTTGAAAATCTCTGAAAATGACATCATCCAAGCACTCAGAGAACTAAATTTAGACAAAACAAACATAACTGACAATTTATTCAAACTATCTTCAAAACTAAGGGAAATCTCAAAACCTATGATAATTGCTGCAAATAAATGTGACATTTTACTTGAAAACCACTTATGGAAAATAAAACTTGAAAAACTCCAGCAACAATTTCCTCAGCACAAAATAGTTCCAGTAATGGCTGAATATGAATTCAACCTCAAAAAAGCTTCAAAAGCAGGAATCCTCTCATACTGTCCTGGAGAAGACCATTTTGAAATCAAAGATCTTGAAAAACTAAATGAAGCACAAAAAAAAGGACTGGAAATAATTGAAGACTCAGTAAAGCAACTCGGAACAACTGGAGTTCAGAATTGCCTTAACGATGCTGTATTTGACTTGCTTGAAATGATTCCAATCTTTCCTGGTGGCTCTAAACTTGAAGACAAAAACGGAAATGTGATTCCTGATTGTTTCTTAATGCCAAAAGGAACAACTGCCCTTGATTTCGCATACAGACTTCATACTGATTTTGGAAAAAATTTTATTAAAGCAATTGACATCAAAACAAAAATGATGGTTGGAAAAGATCATCTTCTAAAAGCAGGAGACATTGTAGAAATAGTATCTGGAAAATAAAAATACTTTTTAATTACAATTCAAAGCACTACCTAGGCTATATAGATCACTAATTTCAGAATCTGACAAAGACTTATTCCAAATCATAACTTCATCCATTGTTCCATTAAACAAAGCAGTACTACTACAAAAAGAACCAGTATAATCAGTACCAAGACAAATCTTATGATTATAGGCAGTTGTAATAGGTCCACTGATTGCAGGTGGAGAGGAATCCAAAGCAACTCCATCTCCAAAAACTTGCAAATGAGTACTATTATATCTTGCAACAATATGATGCCATAAAAAATCATTTGCAAAAGCAGCATCAGAATAAGCTCCTGCTGTAGTTCCAGATTGATTTTTAATTACAAAAAAAAGATTATAGCCCAATGCAGATCTCTCTCTTCCTACATACCATTGAGTAAAACCACTCCTCTGTTTCGTAACAAGATAAACATTTTCATCTGAATTTTCCAAAAACTTAACCCAAAAAGACACAGTCAAATCAGTAACTCCCTCAGTTCCCGCAAACTCATCTATGGAAAAACTATCATCAACCCCATAATGTCTGAAACTTCCACTAAACTTACCAAGAGTACCATCAAATGAAGGACATTTAGTTCCACCACAAGTAGCATTATTTCCATTCCCTGTCCATTCATAAACCAAAGAACTATTCTCCCCAACAGCTGGATTATTGTCAAAATGATATAAACCAATCAAATCAGTACAAAAAGAAGATAAAATACTTGACGAAGAAACAACTCCATCCTTAAAAAATGACTTGGTATATATTCCAGAATTAGTAACTAACAATATTTCATAAATATTATCTGTAACATTACTCAGACAAGAAGATATATTCAACTCATTCAATCCTGAATTTAAAGTATTTGTAGTAACACTGCACAATACAGAATCTACTTTAATTTCAGAAATTGAAACATTATCTACTTCACTATAAACATAAAAAGTGTCACCAATAACATTCTCTAAAGTAACATCATAAAAATTACCTTTAACTTCTGTATTTACCAATAAATTAGAATAAAAACTACCAAACCAAGTCTCAAATGTAACTATGGATAATACTGAAACAATTAAAAGCAAGCTTACTGCTACAATGGGAGAAACACCTTTCCTTAACTTCATAAAAAACAATAAAATTAAGAGTATATAAATATTTTTAATAACTAATCACTAAACAACATTCAAAGTTATTATTCATTCAACAAGTTCACCGCCATTCATAGTCCAATCATTAACTCCTCCTTTCAAATTATAAACTCTCTCGAAATCATACTCATAAAAGGTATCCAAACTCTTAAAACTTCTAGCTCCACTCCTACAATAAACAAGGTATGTCTTATTCCTCTCAAGCTTGAACAATTCACTCTCAAAATTCGATTTATAATAATCAATATTAATAGCTCCTTCAATATGACCTGTCTTAAACTCCTGCTCTGTCCTCACATCAACTAAAATAACATCCCTCTCATCCATTAACTCAATAAATCTATCAGAAACAACAGTTGCATAATATATTCCACTCTCATTAATCTCAACTTCCTCTAAAACCGGCCCAGAACAACCTGAAAGCAAAAATAAAACAGATAAAAAAACCAAAATACTAAACTTCACTTTCTTCCTCCTTTTGGGTGCTCAAGACCATATGATTTCCTCTCCTTAAGTTCATTAATATGATTAACCTTTTCCTTTAAAAAATTTTGGAAATTATCCGAATAATTTTCTATCAAAGTTGACACATAATTACCTCCTAGAAAATGAGGCAAAATTACATAATCAGCTCCTCCATTATATAAATCAAGAGCATTATCTATTTTATCTGCTGTTAAAATCACAGTTCCTTCATTATTCACCTTTTTAAATTCCTTAAGTAAAAGCATATTGGTCTCTACATCAGGAATAGTTGAAATCAAAAGTTGAACAGTTTCAAAATCAAACTCCTCCAAAAAATCAATATCATTGGCATCCCCATAAATACAGGAAAGACACTTTGCTTTCAATTTTTTTATAACTTCAGGATTATAATCAACAACAATGTAATTTTTCTCAAGCTTTTCTATACTCTTTAGCAAACTAAAACCTATCCTATCATATCCAAAAACCAAAACCTCATGCTTTCTTGCAATTTCTTTTTCTGTATCTCTTTTTGGTTTTCTAATTTCCAAAAAATGCAAAAATTTACTCATTGAATTATAAATTTTATCTGAATGTGCAATCATGTAAGTTGAAACAGCAATTGAAATAATAGCAACAAGTGTCAACATAGAAACAATTTGTGAAGAAATCATTCCTTGAGAATATGCCATCAAAATAATAATAAGTGAAAATTCACTAATTTGTCCTAAACTAACTGCACTCTGAAAGGCCACTTTTGAATGAAACCCTAAAATATTCATAATCAAAAAAATAACTAAAGGCTTTCCAATAAGAACAAAAATTGAAAAAATTAAGGCAGGAAATAATATAGGACTAAAACTATCAATAATAAAATTCCACTTGTCACCAACAATTGACTCATCAAGAGGGATCATTTGGGATCCAAGTAAAATAAAAAACATTACAATAAAAAAATCTCTCAATGGTTTGACTCTTGAAGAAATCTCATACTGATAAGGGGATGACGCTAAAGCAATTCCTGCCAAAAGAGCGCCAACTTCAATTGAAAAACCAAGATATGAAAACAAAATAGCAATCCCCAAACACCATGAAATCACAAACAAATACAAAAGCTCCTGAGATTGTGCAATGTTATCAAGAACCTTCTCCAAAATCAATTTAGAAAAAATTAAAACACCTCCCAAAGCAACAATACCCCTAGCAAAAGTCTTGATTATTTCTAATGTTAAATTACTCCCATCTGCATTAGAAATAGATGAAAGAATCATCAGCATAATAACAGCAACCAAGTCTTGAACAATTAAAATTCCAGTAACAATCTTCCCATAAACCTTGTCAATATCTCTTCTATCAGTAAGCAATTTAATAATGACAATAGTTGATGAAAAAGAAAGTCCTATTGCAAACAAAAATGATGTAAAAATATCAAGTCCAAAAATAAAACTAATCAAAAAACCAAAAAGAGCAGTAAGTATAATTTGAAAACTGCCAGAAACAAATGCAACAAAACCTATTTCTTTAATCAGCTTCAAATTAAGATGAAGTCCAACAATAAAAAGCAGCAAAGCCACTCCAAAATGTGAAAACGTCTGGTAACCATCAGTTGAACTTAATATATTCAAAAACAAAGGACCACTAATAATTCCTGTAATTATATATCCAATCAAAAGTGGCTGCTTTATCTTACTGACAATCAAAGAAATACCAAAAGTTATAAGCATAACTATTCCTAATTCAACAAAAAAAGCACTCATAAAGAAAAATTAATAAATCAAGTTTTAAAGCATTTAGAGCAATTAAAAGGTGGTAAAGAATAGAAAATTAATGCCACCTATGACTAATTTCCAAAAAATAATGATTAGATAATCTTTCTGCAACTTCTTCAACTTCTGACTCAAAAGAGAAAGCCATTCCATCAACCTCCTTAACATCCCTGAAAAAATACTTTCTTCCAAGATCCAAATGAAGATTTCTAAAAAGAGATTTTCCTTTTGAAAAAGAATTTTTCACTAAATACTGACCCAAACCTTCAACCAATTCTCCTCTAAATTGTCCTAAATCTTCATTGCTTCTTTGATTAACAATTATATCGTGCAATTTTTTTACATCATTATTCAAAATCATATATCTCAAGTTCTCTTTTGAATATTTGCCTGCTCTAGTTAATACAGTTCTAAGCAAATAATTAATTTTTCTACTATTAAGTCTTGGAAGATAATCCTCAGGAAATTCTGTGAAAACTGCAATAAAATCTAAAGTATTTCCAAATCCGTCATCTAAAGATAAATGCTTTCTTGGATCATAATGTAATAAAAATTTATTAATCCTAAGAGTTTTTTCCCTTTCTATTGGATTAACCATTCTCCAATCCATTTCCAAACTTCTTTGAGTCCTATTTAAAGATCCAACTTTTCCTGCAGGTTTGCAACCTATTTCTAATAACACTAAACTATCAAAACTTCCTATTGGCATAGAAATTTGAGACTTCTCTGTTGCTAAAGGTAAGAAATACTCGTCCATATAAACCACTCTTAAAATTATTTTTATATAAATTTTTTCTGTCTAAAAAAATAAAACAATACATTAATATACAAATCAAGGGTGAAAACAAATAATTATAAAATAATTTAAACAAAATAAATCATGGTAAGAAGAACTCAGGACATTTTGGACGAAGGAACACAAAGAACTAAAGGACAAGATGCACTAAACTCAAACATTGAAGCTGCAAAAGCTGTTGCAAATATTGTGAAAACAACTCTTGGTCCTATGGGAATGGACAAAATGCTAATAGATAGCATGGGTGAAACGGTAATTACAAATGATGGTGTAAAAATCCTAAAAGAAATGGAAATTGAACACCCTGGTGCAAAACTCCTTGTTGAAGTTGCAAAAACACAAGATAATGAAGTTGGTGATGGTACTACAACTGCAGTAATACTCTCAGGCGAACTTCTAAGCAAAGCTCAAGAATTAATAAAACAAAAAATTCATCCTACTACAATCATTCACTCTTACAAAAAAGCAGCAGACAAAGCCCTTGAAATTCTTGAAAAACAAGCAACAACAATCAACCTTGAAGACAAAAAAATTTTAAATGATGTTTGTGAAACAGCAATGACTGGAAAGGTTGCTGAGTTCTCAAAACATTCTCTATCAAACATAATTTTTGAAACTGTAAGTCAGATAAAAGATAAAAATTCAATCTCAAAAGACAAAATAAAAATAGTAAAGGCAGCAGGTGGAAATACATCTGAAAGCTTTGTTGTAAAAGGCATTGTTCTTGACAAAAAAGTAGCAAACACAAATATGCCAAAACAAATTACTAATGCAAAAATTCTTCTACTAGAAACTCCTCTTGAAGTAAGAGAACTAGAATCAGATGCAAAAATAAATATAAACTCTCTGCAGGAATATGAAGAATTCCTTTCATCAGAAAACAACTACCTAAAACAAGTGGTTGAACAAATAAAATTAACTGGTGCAAACACAATAATCTGTCAGAAAGGAATTGATGATAGCATAGCATATTACTTGGCAAAAGAAAACATACTCGCAATAAGAAGAGCAAGAAAATCTGATATGGAAAAACTTTCTTCTGCTTTGAACACAAATATAATTAGCAACATAGAAGATATCTCAAAAAACAACCTTGGAAAAGCAGGAAATGTAGAGATAAAAAATATTTTAGGTGAAAATTACATTTTTGTAGAGGACTGTGAAAACCCTAAATCAATAACAATATTCCTCAAAGCATCAACTCCGCACTTCCTTGATGAAATAGAAAGAGCACTTGATGATGCGTTTGGTGATTTAAATGCATTAATGAAATCAAAAAAAATAGTTGCAGGTGGTGGGGCGATTGAATTAGAACTTCACAAAGGATTATCTGAATACGCAAAAACTCTTTCAGGAAAACAACAAATCATTGTAAACTCCTTTGCAGATGCATTCCTAATTATTCCTAAAGTTCTATGTGAAAACTCAGGATTTGATGAAATTGAAACAATTGCAAATCTTATTTCAAAACATTCATCAGGAAAACATAACTGTGGTATTGATGGATTTGAAGGCGTAATTGAAGACACACTAAAAAAAGGAATTGTAGAACCAATCAATGTAAAATCTCAGGCAATAAAATCAGCTTCAGAAAGCTGTGCAATGATTCTAAAAATTGACGATATAATTGCTGCAAAAAGATTAACTGAAAAAACTAATTCTATGGAAGAGTTCTAAAATGAAATTAAAAATTCCTCATTTTCTCCTTTTTATTTACATTATTGTATTTATTATTTGTGCTATTAATCCTGCATATAGAGATGTATGGTGGGCAGAAAACACTCCAATAATGTTAATAGTTGCCATATTAATATTCACACATCCTAAATTTCAATTCTCAAATACTGCATATCTTCTTATGACTCCCCTAATAATAATGCACACTATAGGAGGTCATTACACTTTTGCCAATGTACCTTTCGATTGGTTTACCAATTTTTTTGGATTTGAAAGAAATCATTATGATAGAATTGCGCATTTTACAGTCGGATTTTATGCATATGCACTTGCAGAATTCATTCTAAAAACAAAAGCTACAAACAAAAAATGGATTCTTGTCTTCATGCCAATCTTTTTCATAATGTCAGTTGCTGCTGGATATGAATTATTTGAATGGCAATTTGCTCTTATGGCAGACCCTAATGCAGGAGCGGAAGTTCTTGGTTCACAAGGTGATGTCTGGGATGCACAAAAAGACATACTTGCAGACACATTAGGAGCAATATTTTCAACGACATTATTTTTTATAATTAGAAGAAAAGAAATAAAAAAACAATTATAATAACAATCGTTAATAATTGCTTTTTGGTGATAAAACACAAAAAATTTATAAAGTCATACATCGAAAAAAGAGTATGTATGAAGATGAGTTAACAACAAGTCCAAAAGAAATCATCTTTTTTGATATCGACGACACCCTCATTCAATCATCTGAATTTTTATTTTACTCTATTGAAAGAACACTTGAAGAAGTAATTAACAACGGTTTTGACAAAGCAGATATAAACCAATTAA
>JBNKLP010000022.1:0-19205 GCA_050292425.1 Candidatus Nanoarchaeia archaeon
ACCAATTGGTGGAATGTAATTTCCATCACCATCATAAACCGGAGCAGCAAAGATAATGTTTGCTGAGAATAAAACTAGCAAAAACAAAATTAGTTTTTTAGATACCATTTAAGTAAATCTTAAATTATTAAATTAAAAATATTTGTAATAATTTATTAGACATAACATCAAAGAAGTTTTTTGTAGATGTTTTTTCTTGGCTCAAAGATAACTCCTTCATTTTTTAACTTCTCAAGAACTTTCATTACTTCCCCTCTTTTTAAGTTCTGTTTTTCAGCTTCTTCTGCTATTGCATCAAAGGTGATTTCTGGCATTTCTGTTTCAAGTCTGTCAATTATCTGCTGAACTACCTTGTATTGATTTCTTGTTGATGCAGTAACTCCTGTTGTGATTCTATCAATGTCAAGTTCTCCAGTTTTTGGATCGATTCCTATTTTTTGCAAACAATATAATAATAAGTCAATTGCTTTTTGAGCATATTCCACTCTTACTTTTGAGTCAAGTTTAACTTTAGCATAAGCCTCAGAAAGTCTTACTATGGCCTCAAGTTGTCTTGCTGTAATTGGAACTGATTTTACTTCGTTTTCCTCATCTCCTGCAGCATTTCTCATTGACACATAAAATTCCTTGATTTTTTCAATTGCCTCTTTTGTTAGAATTGGTTTTGTCTGTCTTGCATATGCAATGTATTTTCTCATGAATTCAACATCAAGTTCTGCAATTGATTTTGTTTTGTCTCTATGAGTTTGAAGTATATGGTCAGCAATCAAATCGTCTCTTTTCTTGTCTGGAATGTCTCTTAGAATGAAGATTAAATCAAATCTTGAGATAAGTGCTGGAGGAAAATTAATCTGTTTTCCAATGTCACCATAGGGATCAAATCGTCCCATTTTTGGGTTTGCTGCTCCAAGTACTGTTGTCTCACATCTAAGGGTTGCCCTAATGTTGGCTTTTGCTACTGATACTGTTTGCTGCTCAAGAGCTTCATGCATTGCAGAAGTATCTTCATCAGACATCTTGTCCATCTCGTCTATAGCACATAAACCTCCTGATGCAAGTACCATAGCTCCTGCCTCAAGCGCCCAACCTTTTGTGATTTCATCTTTCATTACCGATGCTACCAAACCTGCCCCTGTGGCGGATTTTCCCGAAACAAATGAAGATTTTGGTGCAATTCTTGTTGCAGCTTTTAACATTTGTGATTTTGCAGCACCTGGGTCTCCAATTAGAAGAATATGTATGTCTCCTCTTGTTCTAACTCCATCTCCTTTAGTTCCTCCAGATCCTCCAAATTGCTGCAGAAGAATTGATTCTTTGATTCTATTGTATCCATAGATTGATGGAGCCGTGTTTTTTACAAGAATTTCCTCAACATCATCTTTTGCTGCAAGCTCTCTTATCTGTTTTTCATCTTCTTTTGTCCATTTAATTTCTGAAATGTCATCTTCAGTTAAGTCAATAAAATTTCCTTCTACTATCAAATCATAGTTGATACTATCTGAGCCAGTTCTTGTTTGGATTGGAATCTCCCTTACAATTCCTATCACATACACGTTTGAACCTGGATTTGTTTTTGATTCTTTGAATGGTGAGACTAAATCATCCTGCAAGATGACATTGATTCTTTTTGGCTGATCTGAACTGTTTTTCAAATGCTCTGGCCTTTCTTCCAAAACTAAAATTTGTGAGTCTACAAGATCCTTGTTTACAAGTTCTACTCCAGATTTACATTTTGGACATGCTTTTAGGGTTTTTGCCTTTTCTTCTGTCTGAGGAATCTTTAGTTTGTCTTCTGAAAATGAACATGAAGGGTTTGTACATAAGTATTCAAGGTATTTAAGTCTAGGTCTAACATCTGTCTTTCTTCTTACAAGACCTTCAATCATAATAAGTTTGCCTAGGTGTTCGCTTCTGATATCCCTTATCATTAACTTTTCTGTTGAAGGAAGAGATGTAAGTCTTACTCTCATTGTCTCAAGAGGTTCGTCTTCATAGAACTGCTTTAGGGTTTCCTCCATTATCCTGATTGAATCCTCAGGATGAGCAAGAATATGATCTCCAAGTTCAATATCATATTCAGATATGTCAAAGAAGCTTACTAATAAAGTTGGTTTTCCTTCATTTATCGATTTTCTGATTTCAGCACGCTTGTATTCTTCAAAGAATAAGTGAAATTTCTTCATTAACGTCTTGCTGTCCAGAAGTTCCATAAATTAAGTTGATTAAAGGTAGTATATATAGTTTTTTATTTATATAATTAGTGTTGTTTTTACAATTAGTCGAAAGTTTTATAAATAAACGAATCATAGTACATATTAATCCAAACAAATTAGTGTTTGGTTTACACTATTTAGTGTAAGAATAACACAATATGAAAAATGAACATAAGCAAATATACAGACAAATATTTTACAAGAACAAAGCAGATTCTTGAGGCTGGGGGATTAAATCCTTTTGTAAGGGCTCAGGTGTTTGTGAGAAAAGGACCTGGAGTTGTTGCAGGATTGGATGAGGCGGTAAAGTTCATTGCTGAGAATTCAGAGATTGCTAAAAATGGAGGAAGAATTTACGCCCTTAAAGATGGAGATAAGTATGATTCAAAAGAGACACAGATGATTATTGAAAGTCCAATTCAGGATATTGTTGAGCTTGAAACCCTTTATCTAGGAATTTTAAGTGCAGGAATTACAAGAGCAAATGATGGAATTGAACCTGATCTTAATGAAATTACAAAAAGAACAAGAGCTGTAGTTGAGGCATCTGGAGAAAGACCTGTTTTGTATTTTGGTGCAAGACACTGGGATTACAGAGAAGATGAGAAAATTGCAGGTGCTGCTTTTGAAGGTGGCGCTGTTGCAGCATCAACAGATGCAGGAGCTTCGAATATTGGAAGTGTTGGTGTTGGAACTATTCCACACGTACTTGAAAATATTTATGCTTGGAAGTTTGGAAAAGACAATGCAGTGCTTGAGGCAACAAAGGCGTTTGATAGAGTTATTTCACCAGAAGTTCCAAGGATTGCTCTTATCGATTACAATAATAAAGAGATTTGTGACTCAATTAGTGTTGCAAATACACTAAAGAGCTTGAAAGGAGTGAGAGTGGACACTTGTGGTGAGAATGTTGCTCAAGGTGCAATTGAGAAATATTCTCCAGAAGAAGTTCAAAGAGTATTTGGAAAAGATGTGAAAATTCCTGAGCAAGATATGAAGTATTGGTTTGGAAGCGGAGTTACTGTTTCTGGAGTTTATTCACTTAGAAAGGCTCTGAACGAGAGAGGGTTTGGAACTATTGAAACAATAGTTACAAGTGGATTTGGAAGTGTGTCAAAAGTTGATGCTTTTTGCAGGGCTGAAGAAATTTTGGGCATGAAGTTGTTTGACGGACTAGGTGTTGGACAGTTGTATCATTCAAGGGCATCCACAATGGATGTTGTTGCTGTTGGTGATAATATAGATTCAATGTTTAGAATGAATAAGGTTGGAAGAGAATACAGACCAAATTCAAGACTTGAGAGAAGGTTATGAGGAAAGAAAAATGATAAGAAATTACAAAATAATAGGATGGGATGTGGACACACAGCGTGGTTTTATGGAAACAAAGGAGACAACTGGTTATCAGGGTCAGCTTGCTTTGTTAGATAACGAGTTTAAGCCAAAAGGTGCTATGGAGATTGCTCCAAATTTGAAGAAAGTTACTGAATATTTGAGAGCAAATGACATTCCAATTATGGGAAGTGTTGATTGGCATAATAAGGATTCAAAGGAATTTGATGATGTAAATCCAGATTTTGTTTCCAAATTCCCAACACATTGCGTAAGGGATACATATGATGCTCAAAACATCGATGCAACAACTAAGATAAATCCATTTTATGTAGATTGGGACAAGGATTATAGTGTAGCAGAATTAATTGAGAGAATTAGAAATTATGATGGAGAAGTTGTGTTCAGGAAAGATAATTTCAATGTGTTTGAAGAAAGCCCTGAACCTGAAGAAGGTATAGGAAATCCATATGCCAGATCCATTGTTAAGGCATTAGGTGTTGAGAAGGTTGTAATGTATGGAGTGGCAACTGATGTTTGCGATAATTTTGCAGTTAATGGATTCAAGAATATGGGAATCGAGGTTTATGCAATAGAGGATGCGATGCAGGGTGTGACTCCAAATAATCACAGAGATGCAATTGCAAGATGGAGATTAGAAGGAGTTAATGTTGTAAGGTTGGAAGACATTGTTAGTGGAAGAGTAAGTTTGAGGTGAGTTTAAAATGAAAGCTGGATTGTGGATAGGAAGGTTTCAACCATATACTCTAGGACATGATGATGGATATTCGCAGATTGAAAGATTAGGTGTTGACAAATTGATTTTGGGAGTTGGGTCTGCTCAGGAAGAATGGACTGCGAAAAATCCTCTTTCTTTTTATGAAAGAAAGGAAATGCTTTCAAGAGTGTTTGATACTAAAGACATAGATTATGAAATATTTCCAATCCCTGATTTTGGAGATACTAAAAGATGGGTTAAATACATTACTGAAGAAGTACCTTCTTTTGAGAAAGTTTATTCAGGTAATCCATATGTTGAAGTATGCTTTAGAGGCAAAGGAAAGAAGTTTGTTCTACTTAATGTTAGAGATGGAATTAAAGCTTCAAATGTGAGAGAGAACATTGTTAATAATCTAGAGTGGAAAAGTAGTGTTCCTGAAATGGTTGCTGATTATTTAGAGAAGATTGGTCTTAAGAGCAGGTTGGAAAAACTAATTGAAAGACAAAAACCAAGAAATCCTGAACTTGCAACTGATGCCATTATTGAGTATGGAAAAGGAATTGTATTGATTGAAAGAGTAAATGAACCTTATGGATGGGCATTACCGGGAGGTTTTGTTGATAGGGGCGAGAGTGCTGAAAATGCAATTGTGCGTGAGGCTAAGGAAGAGACTGGTTTGGAATTTTCGATTGAAGGATTGGTTGGGTTTTATTCAGAGCCAAATAGGGATCCAAGAAGACATGTTGCAAGTGCAGTTTACTGGGGAAAAGGAAAAGGAGAATTAGGTGCATTTGATGATGCTAAAGACTCAATGGTTGTTAGTGTTGATGATGCTTTGAGAAGAGATGATTTGGTGTTTGACCATAAAAGGATTATAGAGGATTATGCTAAGATGAAGAATGGAAAGAATGCTGGTAGTTGAAAAATATACAAGTTATGAGTATACACTGAAGAACGGAAATAAAGGAGGAATTAGTGATGAGAGGTTAGCTGATTTGCAAAGGAGTCATGATGACCATGTTAGAGTAAAGGAGTTTGCACTTGGACTTCTTGAGAAGAATGGTGTTTCATATGATGTTGTAAGAGATTCAGATGTTTTGAATGTTGATTTTTCGGTCATTTATGGAGTGATGAGTCTTGGAGGTGATGGAACAGTAACCAGAGCTAGTGCTTATGTTAAAGACCAACTTTTTTTTGGAGTTAATTCCGATTTGTCGAAAAGTGTTGGAAAGCTTGCAAGACTTAATAAAGATAATCTGGAAGAGACATTGGGTAGAGTTCTTAATGGTGATGAGAGAATTGAAGAGTGGAGCAGGCTTTCTGCAAGAGTTAATGGAGTAAAGCAAAATTATGTTGCATTGAATGAGATTCTTGTGTCGAATAAGAGCATTTACAGAACATCACATCTGGAAGTTGAGGTTGGAGATAATGTTTCGAAGATAGTGTCAAATGGGATTGTAGTTTCAACAAGACAGGGAAGCACTGCTTTTTTCAAAAGTTCTGGAGGCTCTACTTTTGATGTTGAGGCAATTGGATATAATGCAGTTATGCCATACAGCATTGAAGGCAGTTTGCAGAGGTCAGGAATTGTTGGAATTGATGAGAAGATTATTGTCAGACCAAGAAGAGAGCATTCATTGCTTATGTTTGATAATGATGAGAAGAGTGCTGAGTTGCATCAGGGTGATGTTGTTCAGATTGATGTTGATGTTGAAGATAGACTGAAGGTTGTTGTTTAGAATAAAAAAGAGAAATGAATTTATTTCTCAACATTATTTCCATTTAGATATTTTGTAAACTGACTTCCTGTTTCCATTACCAATTTAGCAGGATTTTCACTTTCCTGACCAAATGTTGCCTTGTATCCATCAAGTGTCTTCCAAAGATTGAAAAACTGTGGGTCTTGAGAGTATGCTTGTGCATAAATCTTGGTTGCAAGTGCATCTCCTTCTCCTCTGATTTCCTGTGCCTGCCGGTATGCATCTGCCAGTATAACATCCTTTTGCTTGTCAGCATCAGCTCTTATACCCATTGCCATCTCTTCTCCTTCTGAACGATAACCTTTAGCAATCCTTACCCTTTCAGCTTCCATTCTCTGATATACACTTTGAGCATTACTTGCTGGCAAATCAGCCCTTTTTATTCTAACATCAGCAAATCTTACTCCATATTCTGCAACTTCATTATTGCTATCAGTTGTTATGTCCTTCATAATCTGTTCCCTGCCATATTTGATAACATCATGAGTTCTGTCCTCTGTTGTTTCTAAAGGAGTGTTCGTACTTCTTACTATCTCGACAAGATTGTTCTTTCCCACATGTTCTCTAGTAACTGAATATACTTTGTCATCAAGTCTTGATAAAGCGCCATTCTTAGTAACAACTGTTGTTAGATACTGAAGCGGGTTATCTATTCTCCATCTTCCATATGTATCAAGCACTATTCTTTTTTTATCTTTGGTAGGAGTTTCCTTTGGAGCTGAATCAAGTTCAAGCCATGTGTCTGGAATTACCTTAACACTATCTATGAAAGGCATTTTGAAGTAAAGTCCTGCTCCTGAACCTACTGCAATATCTTTGCCTTCTTCTTTAAGCCATCTTTGAATCTTCTCAATTCTTTGAGTATCGCTTTGACCTGGAATATCTGAGCCTGCAATAATCCTAACTGGATCTCCAAATCTGGTTATTATTGCCTGTTCATCCTCTCCCATCCTGAATGTTGCTGAATTGTATGCAATCATTCCCGCAAGACCTACTAGTCCAACTTTACCTAATGTTTTGATTTTCATTTTATTTTTGACCTCCTTGTATTTTATTTACCAGTCCACCATCCCGGTTTAGTCCAAGCAGTGGAACTATTGAATTTAGATTTCCATCTACAAGTGTTACATCCATATTTGGAAGTATCTGCTGCATTGTATCAATGTACATCCTCTGAGCAGTAATCTGAGGTGCCTTTTTGTATTCTGTCAATATCTGAGAGAATCTGTTTGCATCTCCTTTTGCCTTATCAACCTGCTGTGCTTTGTAACCTTGAGCTTGTTGAATCATTTGAGTAGCTTCTCCTCTTGCCTTTGGAATAATATCATTTGAGTAAGCCTTTGCCATATTCACAAATTTATCCCTGTCCTCCTTTGCTTTTGGAACATCATCGAATGCTTTCATTACCTCTCTTGGAGGGTCTACATCCTGCAACTGCACAGCTGTTACATCCACACCACATTGATATCCATCCATAATAGTCTGAAGTTTGACTTTTGTCATGTCCTGAATCTGAGTTTTTCCAAATGTCAGAGCCATGTCAATACTGTGGTCTCCTACAACTTGTCTTAGAGCAGATTCTGATGCATCCATCATTGTTCCTTCAACATCATTACAATTGAATAAATAATCTCTTGCATTATTGATTTTATATTGCACAATAGCTTCCAAGTCAACAATGTTTTCATCACCTGTAAGCATATGAGCCTCTGAGTTGACATCTGTAAACTGATTAGATGCCTGATCAACTGTTCTAAATCCTATTTCCAATCTTCTAACCTTAGTTACTTCCGGAGTTTGCACAGATTCAATTGGATAGGGCATGTGCCAGTGAAGTCCAGATGTTGTAGTTGTTGTATATCCTCCAAATCTGGTTTCCACTCCTTCCTCAGTTGGACCTACAAAATAGGTTCCTGTTGCTAACCATCCAGCAAGCAAAGTCGCTGCTGCTGTTCCAATCCATTTGTTTGGGATTTCCATCTGCATAATGTTTCCATCACGCAATTTTTCTTCTAATTCTTCTTTATCAAATTTCATTTTTTTCTTGTATAAATTGTAGAAATTCAACTATAATTTCTTAACCTCCACAATATTCTCATACATTGAAAGGATTGGAATTCTCCAACCATATTTTTCAATTTCAACGTTTTTTCCTACAAGACCTTTAATTTCTCCCTGAACATCGGAAGAATCAAATTTTAATCTATACCAAGCATCAGTATTTTCAAATGTTCCATTTTTAGTATTAACTAAATATTTATCTCCTGAATCATATCTTTTAATATCAGTTCCTACAATTTGAGTTGTTATAAAATCTGGAACAAAATAACTATATGCCCCTGTTATTGATGCAGCACCAATTAAAATTGCTGCACCACCCATTTTAATTCTTGTAAGTAAATTTTGTGTTTTCATAATTTCACCTCTTGGTAATTAATATCACTCAAGATTAATATTTGAAACTTTTAAATTAAAATTACACATTTGCCGAAAAGTTTTTATATAAAAATAGATTTATCTGATTATGACAAGAATAGATAATGGGGAAGTTTATGAGAAATTAAAGCTTGATGTTAAGGATAAAAAGATACTTGATATTCTTTCTGAGGATTCAAGAATGCCAATAACACAGCTAGCAAAGAGGGTTGATATTTCAAGAGATGTAGCAAATTACAAAATAAACAGACTCGTAAGCCTTGGAATTATTGAAAGATTTATACCAAGAATAGATTTTAGAAAGCTGGGATTCAATACTTATCATATTTTCATGATGATTGATGAGAGCAAGGAAGAGAAAGGATTGCTTGAAAAATTAAAGAGCATACCTGAGGTGCATTTTGTTTTTGAATATTCAGACAAGTGGGATTTGGAAGTTGTCTTAATTGCAAGAAATATCAGAGAGCTTGACAAAATTGTCTCAAAACTTCAAGCAGAGTTTTCAGTTACTATAATGGAAAGAATTGAATTGCTTGAAATCAATACATATCAATCTATTATTTTTTCTTATTTTTTTAACAAAGATATTAAGAAACTAAATCTTTTGAATGAAGAAGAGAATGGAGAAGGAGTGAAATTTGACAAACTTGATTTGCAAATTCTAAATGAACTTTGCAAGGATGCAAGAGCCTCCACTTATGAAATTGCAAAGACTGTGAAGCTTTCAGCTGATGCTATAGGACTTAGAATCAAAAGACTGCTTAAGGAAAAGATAATCAAGAAATTTACTATTTTGCCAAATTTTTCAAAACTTCAATACAACTGGCATACTTTTTGTGTTAAGATGAAAGTTTTTGATGAAGAAACTGAAAAGAAGTTCAAGAGTTTTATTGAACTTCATCCAGGAATCATAAGAGCTGCAAAGACTTTTGGAGATTGGGATGTTTTGATGTACATAGTTACTGAAAATTCAAAGGAGTTTCACAAGATTGTAAAGGACATCAAAATGACTTTCCCAGATATTGTTAAGAATTACATTACTTTTGTTGCATACAAGGAACACTGCTATTTTGCAATGCCAAATGTTTTGGTAAAATAATAATTATTTGTGTGTTATTGACACTTAATCAAAAGTTTTATAAATAAACAAATCATAGTACTTATTAATCAAACAAATAAGTGTTTGGTTTACACTATTTAGTTTAAGAATGACACAATATTGAAAAAATGAATCTCAAACTAAGTTTAGATATTCAGACAATAGAAAACTATGTTTTCTGGCGTCATTTTTCCACGAGGTGAAAAAATGAAAATAGCAATAGCACAAATGAAATCATATCAGGGAGATATTCAAAGAAATGTGAAAAAGACAATAGAATATGTTGATATGGCAAAGAGAAGAGGGGCTGAAATAGTGGTTTTCCCTGAGCTTGCAATTCCTGGATATTTATCAATGGACTTATTTCAAAATCCAAGATTTATAGAGGCAAATAAGAGAGGGTTAGAAAAAGTTGTAAACCATACTAATGGAATTAGCACAATTGTTGGTTTTGCAGATTCGCAAGGTAAAAGAGGACCGGGAGGAAAGCCTATTGTGTATAATAGCGCAGCCATTATTCAAGATGGAAAGATTATCGATGTTCAGGATAAAACATTGCTTCCAGAGTATGACATTTTTGATGAGAGCAGGTATTTTGTTTCATCGCAAAGATCAAGAGTAGTTGAAATTGGTGGCAAAAAGATAGGTGTTCAGATTTGCGAGGATATGTGGGATGAAGATTATGAAAAGAAGGTAACAGATGATTTAGTTAAACTTGGAGCTGATATGATTGTTAATTTGTCAGCATCACCTTTTTATGAAGGAAAGTTTTCACAAAGAATTAAAGAAATTAAGAGACATAATATTCCTTTTGTTTATGCAAATACAGTTGGAGTGCAGGATGGGTATGATGGACAAGTAGTATTTGATGGAAAGTCGATTGCAACAGATTTGGAAAGCAGAGTAATTGCACTTGGAAAAGCATTTGAAGAAGATTTGATAGTGTTTGATGTAGATGCAAAGAATCCTGAAATTAAACTTAGAGAAAATGAGATTGAAGATTTATATAATGCTCTTGTGCTTGGAGTGAAGGATTATTTTGAGCCTTTTGCTGAGAAGAAGGCAATTATTGGTCTTAGTGGAGGAATTGATTCGGCCTTGGTTGCAGCAATTGCAAAAGATGCTCTTGGTAAAGATAGAGTTAGAGGTATTGCTATGCCATCAAGATATTCAAGTGAACATAGTTTAAGTGATGCTAAAGAACTTGCAGAAAATTTAGATATTTCATATTATGTTGCTCCAATAGAAAAAGCGCATAAGGCATTTAGTGAAATTTTTGCAGATGCAACTGGAATGCAAGTTAGTGGAATTGCTGATGAAAATATTCAGGCAAGAAGTCGTGGAAATATTAACATGACTTTTTCCAATCAATTTAATGATTTTGTTTTGTCAACTGGAAATAAGACTGAAATGGCTCTTGGTTACTGTACTTTACATGGAGATATGGCAGGCGGTCTTTCTCCAATTGCTGATGTTGACAAGTTGAAGGTTTACGAACTTGCAAGATATGTTAATGAGAAAGCAGGAAGAGAAATTATTCCAAAAAATACAATTGAAAAGCCACCATCTGCTGAGCTTGCTCCAGGACAAGAGGATGAAATTGGACTTGGCGCGCCATATGAAGTGCTTGCTCCACTTGTTAATGAGATTGTTGAGGATGGGGCATCACGTGATGAACTTATTGGAAGATATGATTCGAATTTGGTTGATGATAGTCTGAGAAGAGTTTACAATAATGAGTTTAAGAGAAGACAGGCAAACCCTGGAATCAAGGTGACAAAAAAATCATTTGGAATCGGAAGAAGAATCCCAATGCTACATGGATGGAGGTAAAAGGAAATGAAAAGAGAAGAATTTGAGGATATAAGTATTCCGCTGCTTTATTCGTGTGGTGAGTATGCAAGAGATAGAAGAGAGTCAATGGATGTCAAATTGAAAGAGGATTCTTCTTTTGTTACTGATATTGATTTGGAACTTGAAAGAAGAATTAGAGGAGAGTTTTCAAAATATTTTCCAACATTGAGCTATCTTGGAGAAGAGTTTGGTTTTGAAAATAATAAGGGGAAATACAGATTAATTCTTGATCCTATTGATGGGACTGAAGCTTTTGTAATTGACGGAAAGAATTATGCTATTAGTATAGGCCTTGAAGATATTGCTAAGAAGAAAATACTTTATGGAACTGTTTATGATGTGGCTGAAGATGTGTTGTATGTTAATGAAAAAAGGCTTAGTGATTCTAACATAGAGTTAAGAGAGAAAATAATTGTTCAAGGAAGTCCAAATTTGGATGAAATAATTGAAAAAGAATATGGATTTAGAGGAGTTTTCATTAAGGGTTCATCAACTGCATTGAAAATGGCAAGAGCTTTGCATGAAGAGTATGGTGCATTTGTTTCTGATTCAAATAAGATTAAAATTTGGGATGTGGCTGGAGCTGTTGGTATAGCTAATCAACTTGATAGGAAAATAATTGGAATTGATGGAAAAAAGTTCGATTATAAGAATCCTTGTGAAAGTGGAATTGTTATTTCAAACTAAATCCATTTCCTAACCTTTAATATGCTTTCTTTTGTTCTTTCTTTGAATCTGTGATATTTTGCAGGTCTCATTCTTCCCTGTTTTTTGAATTCATTTAATTCTTCAATCATATCAAGTTCTGCTATTTTCTTTCTGAAGTTTCTTTTGTCAATATCTTTTTCAAGTATAGTTTCATATACTTCCTGAAGTTCTGCAAGTGTGAATTTTTCTGGAAGAAGCTGGAATGCAATGTTTGTATATTCAATTTTATTTTTTATTCTATCAATTGCTAGAGCAATAATCTTTTCATGATCAAATGCAAATCCCATTTTATTTAAATCTGAGATTGAAAACCAATCAATTTCATCAAATTTTTTTGAATGAACAAGGTTAATTTTTGAGTAGTCTAGAAGAGCATAATATGCAACAGAGATTGTTCTTCCTCTTTTATCTCTTTCAAGTTCACCAAATGTGTAGAGCTGTTCAAGATATGCATTTGATATGTTTGTATCCCTTTTTAGGATTTCCTTTGCAGATTTGTCAAGTGAGAGCTGTGGATCTACAAATCCTCCAGGAAGAGAATACATATTTTTGTATGGTTCTTTTGAACGTTTTGTTAATAGAATTTTAAGAAGTCCGTCTTTAATTGTCATAATTACAATGTCAACAGCAACTCCAATGTTCTGCTGAGATTTTACGGTGTAGTCCTTGTAGTAAAAGAAATAGTCATGAACAAATTTTGAGTGATCAAATGCAAGTTCTGGAAGATTATCTGGATTTGAGAAGATTATGTGTTTTGGAATAGTTTTTTTGAATTGCGCCTCAGAGATGTCTGTTTCTATGGAATAAACTGTCGTGTTTCCTCCCCTTGAGTCAGTTCCACAATCGTAAGAACGAAACTGGGAGATGGAAAGAGTTGGGAATCCTTGAATATCTATTTGATTTCCCTTAATTTTTGCTTTTAGTCCCAATCTTTTTTCTATTGTTCTCTCAACAGCATCCTCAAAACTCTCAAAGTTTTTCTGTGCCCCCCCTGGCAGAGCATATATGCCTTTTTGTGGTTCATTTTCCCTTTTTATAAGAAGAATTGTATTTTCTTTTGTAGTTATTATTATATCAACAGAACTTACTATGGTTTCCATATTAAGTGTATGAACTACAGTATTTATAAATATTATGGAATTATTTAAGAAGTAGAAACTGCAAAACTATCTTTTACAAGTATTCTTTTTTCAAAAACTCCTTCCTGAGTTACCAAAACTATATCCTGTTGTCCTTGAGGAATTGGTGATGATGAACAATTTGTTATGTTTATTGTATTAAATCCGTTAGAAATAATTCCTGAAGTTGTACATGTTATGCTTCCTATTTTAATATGAGAATATGTAAAATCTCTTGGATTATTGCTTTGAAAATAAATTTTATCATCAATAACTTTGTCTATTTTTGAGCCTATTTTTGAGTTTAAATCTGAGTCATACTGAGCAGTTTTTGCTGTCTGAAAACCACTAACCCAACCTTGAATAGAATAAATCCCAACTACAGTCATTACAATTAATAAAGATACGGCAACAACAGGAACGATTGCTGATTTGCTTTTTATCATAAATAGTTTTTGAATATTATTGTTTATAATTATTTCTATTCATAGTCTAGTGCACAGATATGAACCTTTATAAAGAATTTCTAATTTGGTTTATTATGGAATTTATATTATTTAAAGATATTTCTCCAAAAGATATTAACAAGACTTTTGAGATGATTGGAAAGATTACAACTGTAAAGCAGACATCAGGACCTACACTTATAGTTTTGAATGATGGAACTGCAAATTTCACATTTAAGGCATTTATAAAACCTGGTGTAAGGGCATATCCAGAGTGTGATGTTGGAGATTATGTTAGAGTTGTTGCCCAAATCAATGAAAGAAGAGAGACAATTGAGGGTGAAGTTAAATCAATGAACAAACTTTCGGATAAAGAAAGAGATGAATATGAAAAGAAAATCAATGAGATGAATGAAGAAAAGTTCAAGCCTACAATTGATTCTTTTTCTATTAAATCAGAAGTTCTTGAAGCTTTAAAACCAAGGTTTGTTAAGGTTGCAACAATGATTAGAAAAGCGATTGTTGAGGGAAGACCTATTTTGCTTAGACATGATGCTGATTGTGATGGTTATTCATCAGCACTTGCTATGGAGAGAGCAATTACTGAATTTATGATTGAAGTTACTGGAGATAAGCAGATAGTTTTTCAAAATTACAGAAGAGCACCATCAAGAGCGCCATTTTATGAGTATGAAGATGCTGTTAAGGATGCTGCAAACTGGCTTAGAGATAAAAACAGAAATGGAGTAGTTGCTCCTTTGATTATTATCACTGATAATGGTTCAACTGAAGAGGATATTTTTGGTATGACACAAATGAAGTTGTATGGAGCTCAGATTGTGGTTTTGGACCACCATTATCCAGGAGAAATTAAGAATGGTAGAGCTGTTATTGACAATTATATTGATGGTCACATTAATCCTTATTTGGAAGGTTTTGATTCAAATGTATGTTCTGGTATGCTTGGATATGAAATGGCAAGATTCATTTATGATAATAATTCAAACAAAACTTTCATTCCTGCAATGGCTGGGCTTCTTGATCATGTTGACGGACCTGAGAAAGAAGAGTACATAAAGACAGCTGTGAAAGATGGATACAGTGTTGATTATATGGAGAAACTTGGAGAGATTGTTTATCTTCAGTCACATTATTTGAGATTCCAAGAAGCAAGGGAGTTTGTTGATGATTTGTATGGAGCTAATATGGAAGTTCAAAAGAAGATTGTTGAACTTCTTTCTCCTGAGATTGCAAGAAGGTATGATAGAGTTAGGAAGATTGCAAAGCATTATTCAAAGGTTGATGATTTTGGACCTTTTTATGTTGTTCATTTTGATGGTGAGAAGGGAACTTCAAGAGGAGAGTTTCCTGCTGTTGGAAAGTCAACAAATCAGGTTCATGACATGTTTGAATCAGAATTAGATAAACCTATCATTACTATGACTACAGGTTCAACATTTTTGACAATCAGAGTTAGTGATGCTATTCATGGCTTTAGCGTTCCAACTTTTTGTACTGATTGGATTAATGAGAAGATTTCATTTACTGGAGCTGAAGGAGGAGGACATGAGCATGCTGGTTCTGTGAAGTTTGTAGAGTATGCAAGAGATGATGTTGTTGGTCTTTTCAGAGAGTATCTCAAAGAAATTGCTTCAAAGCAAAAATAAAAAAATATTGTGGATTAAAAATTATTAGTCAAAGAGTTCCATCAGATCTTCCCACTCAAGTCTTTTCATGAAACCCTTATCTTCGGTTACCAAGTTCTCAAACATGTTTCCTTTTCTTTCCTGAAGTTTTAAGATTTTCTGCTCGATTGAGTTGTTTGTGATGAATTTGTATATGTTTACAGTCTTTTTCTGACCGATTCTGTGAGCCCTGTCAACTGCCTGCTGCTCTGCCATTGGGTTCCACCAAGGATCGTATAAGAATACCGCTGAGGCTGCTGTTAAGTTCAGACCAACTCCTCCTGCTTTTAGCGAGATAAGGAATACTTTGATTTCTTCGTTTTCATTGAATTCATCAACAACTTCCTGCCTGTTCTTTGTTGAACCATCAAGCCGAGTGTATCTGATTCCTGAATTTTTCAAATCTGTTTCGAAAATGTCAAGCATTGATGTGAATTGCGAAAATACCAATACTTTTTCTCCACTATCAATTACTTCCTGCAATAGTTCCAAAAACTGCTCATGCTTTCCAGAGATTCCTTGCTCTCCTTTGAATGTGTCATCAATTAGAGAAGGATGATTACATACTTGTCTTAGCTTTAGAAGAGCTGATAAAACTTGGATTCTCGATTTTTCAAATCCTTGTTTTTCAATTAATTCATTTACCTGAGTCTTAACTCTATTAAGCACTTCCTGATACACTGCAACCTGCTTGTTTGTCATCTCGTTGTATACTGTTTGTTCCTGCTTGTCTGGCAGTTCTTTTAGTACTTCTTTTTTTGTTCTTCTAAGAATGAATGGTCTGATTTTTGCCTGAAGAATCTCAAGTGCAATCATATTGTTTCTTTCAATTTTTGAGACAAAGTCTCTTCTAAACTCAAGCATTGAACCAAGGTATCCTGGCATTACCAAATCAAATGTTCCGTAAAGCTCATCAAGATTGTTTTCAAGAGGAGTTCCAGTAAGAAGAATTTTTCTTTTTGAATCAACAACTCTTACTGCCTTTGCTGAGAGTGTTTTCATGTTTTTTACATAATGAGCTTCATCCAAAATCATATAATTGAATTCTACATGATTGTCAATGTATTCCCTATAGTCTTTTTGAAGCATGGAATATGATGTAATTACAACATCGTAATTGTTTGCATCTTTGATTAAATGTTTTCTTCTTTCAACATCTTTATCAACAATTAAAACAGTCATATCTGGAAAGTATTTTTTAATTTCGTTATCCCAGTTGTAAATAAGGGATTTAGGACAAACAACAATGTGAGTTCCCTCTCCTTTGTTCATAGCAAGAATTGATAGGGCCTGAATTGTTTTTCCTAGACCCATCTCATCAGCAAGAATTCCACCAAAACCATATTTTTTAAGAAAATGAAGCCAGTAAACACCTTCTTTTTGATAGTCTCTTAAAATGTTTTCAACAACTGCAGGAATCTCAACTTTTTCAATCGGATTTTTTTCTTTTAATTCCTGAATTACATTTTTGTATTCTTCATTTGATTTTACTTCTTTTCCTTTGAAATCTTTTAAGAATTCATCAAGTTCAAGAGCAGTATAGCTTTGAGTCTTGTAAGTATCATCAGTCTTTTTGAATTCATATTTGTCCAAAAATTCAATCCATTTATTGATTTCTCTGATATTTTCAACATTTGCAGTTGAACCATCTTTTAACTGAACGTACTTTTTGTTTTTCAACATTAGTTCTTTAAGAAAGTCAAGGTCAAAATATTCATTTCCAATTTTGAATTTAACTTTGAATTCAAATAGATTAAGGTGAGATCTTAAATTTGTCTCAAGTTCAAAATGCACATTTGAATCTGATAACTCGATTCTTTGTCCATCTTTGTATACGACATTGTATTCTTTTTCTGCTTTCGGAAGAACTGTTTTTACAAAGTTGTCTAAATTTGATATTGGAAGCATCAAAAGAAAAGGTGATTTTGGATTTGGTGAAACTCTGATTCTTGTTCCTTCAAAGAGATATTTGAATTCCTCTTCTGTAAAATTTATGTCTGGAATGTATTCAACTAGTTTGCCTTCTTCTCTTACAATTTTTATTGACTGCTTTTTATCAACCCAGCTTATAGTTTCTGCATAAATATAGTCTTCAAGTTTGAATAACTCATTTCCTATTTTATATTTGAATTCAAGAACAATGAAGTGTGAAGTTCTACCTATTTCAAGTACAACTGGTGCCACTTTCTTCTCAATGTTTGCGTTTGTAAGATTTTCAAGCTCATCAGTTATCTTAATGTCATGATGTTCTTTTAGTTTATTCAGGAGAGTGTTTCTAAGTGAGAAAAACATTTCAATTGAAAACTTGTTGTTTCCTGATGCTATCTGTCTGTAAAAATTAACAGGTATTTGCTCGTTTAGAGAATGTATTTGATCATTGATTACAACATATACTTTTTCTTGTCCGAAGATGAATGCAGCATTGTCTTCTATGTTTAAAACAATGTTGGAGTCTTCATCAAAGTACATTTCGAGGTTAAGTTTATAATCGTCTTTTGAGAAGGTTACTTTTTTTGAATTGAAGAATATAGAAAATTTTGTGTCTTTAAGATATGTGATTATTAGAGAAATATCGCCAATTATCTTGTAAATTGTCTGAACTGTACCTAATCTATGCATTATATAGTTTAGAAGTCCAACATCAGATGATGTAAGGAAGTTCTTAGTTTCATTTTCCTTTAAAATTGCTCCTATCTCAGATGCATTTAATCTTTCTTCATTTATTTCACAAAAAAACTGGTACTGACCATCCACAATCCTTAAATGATAACATAAATTTGTATAATCTTTTACATCTTCAGGAGTTGTATTTTGAACCTTTAGAATACTATCATCAAAAAAACCTTCGCCCATTATTTGCTGTAATTGAGAAGCATTTATAATATTTACTACTAAAGCCTTTTTTCTGACAATAGTTTTATAAAGCAAAAGTGATTGCTTTATAGTATATGATGAAGAGCGAAAGACCCTTTGATGCGCTGAATAACAGCAAAGGCAAGGAAGTAGTTGTAGAGCTTAAGAATTCCAAAGTTTTTACTGGAAAACTTGTGGCATTTGACATACATCTTAACCTGTCATTGACTGAGGCTAATGAAGAAGGGTCTAAAGATTCTGGTGATATGATTATCAGAGGAGACGCTATTGTTTCAATTAAATTAAAGTAAAATGGTAAAAGGAACACCATCAATGGGAAAGAAGAGTACAGGAAAGCTGCACATTATGTGTAGAAGATGTGGAGAGAGATCATATCATATGAAAAGAGGAGAGTGTGCCTCATGTGGTTATGGAAGATCAGCTAAGCTTAGAAAGTTCAACTGGTCTAGAAAGAAGTAATTCTTATTTTTTTATTCTAAACAAATATTTATATATTGGCACTCATAGAATTTTATTATGAAATTAGTTATTCAAAGAGTCTTAGAAGCTTCAGTTGAAGTAGATTCAAAGGTTGTTGGCTCTATTGATAAAGGCCTGCTTGTTTTAGTTGGAGTTTCCAAAGATTTTGATAAGAAGAAACTTGAGTGGATGGTTCATAAAGTTCTTAATTTGAGGCTTTGGGCATCAGGAGAAAAAGGATTTGATTTAAGTGTTAGTGATATTAAAGGAAAGATTCTTGTTGTTTCCCAGTTTACTTTGCATGGAATTGTTGAAGGAAACAAACCTAATTTTAAGAATTCAGCTGGCTATGATGATGCTAAGAGAATTTATGATGAATTTGTTTTTCAATTGAAAGAAAGTGGGCTTAAAGTTGAGACAGGAGAATTTGGTGCAATAATGAAAGTTAAGCTTATTAATGATGGACCAGTTACATTGGTTTTGGAGAAGTAAAAATGAAT
>JBNKLP010000023.1:0-18797 GCA_050292425.1 Candidatus Nanoarchaeia archaeon
AAGTAGATGGGAGTAATTGCATGCTTTTGTCCACAAATATTATTGAAGGTGTGGAGACTATTTATGTGAATTGCAGTGTTGCTTCTGATAATAATTATGAGGTTGATATATTTACTAATAGAGGAACTTTTTCAAAGACTTTGACTGCAGAATAGATATTCTTATTCTTCTTAACTTTCCAATAATGATAAAATCATATATAGTATTTCAGTGAGATTTGAGTTATACAGATAATTTAAAAATGGATTTACATAAAATAGCTAGAAATCTATCTGAGGGTGGCAAAGCTGCTGCACATAAGAGCGAGATGAATATCTTGTGGTTTAATGAACTTGGAATTGAAGATATTCCATATGTTGGAGGGAAGAATGCATCACTAGGTGAGATGTATTGTTCTTTAACTAAACTTGGGGTTAAGATTCCATATGGGTTTGCTGTTACTGCACATGCTTATAATTTTTTTGTTGATGAAACAGGACTTAAGGATAGAATTAGAGAAATTTTATCTGATTTGGATACAAAGGATTTATATAATCTTCAAGCAAGAGGAAAGAAGGTTAGAGCAACTATTATGAATGCAGAGTTTCCTGAGGAGCTTAAGATGCAAATTGCAACTGCATACAAAAAACTTGAGAAGAAGTATGGAGCTCACGTGGATGTGGCAGTTAGATCATCTGCTACAGCTGAGGATTTGCCAGATGCATCTTTTGCAGGACAGCAAGAGACTTATTTGAATGTACATTCTGAGGCTCAATTACTTTATTCTTGTAAGCAATGTTTTGCTTCACTTTTCACAGATAGGGCTATTTCTTACAGAGTTGATAAAGGTTTTGATCATTTTAATATTGCTCTTTCTATTGGAGTTCAAAAAATGGTTAGGTCAGATTTGGCTTGTAGTGGAGTTATGTTTTCAATTGATACTGAGAGTGGTTTTGACAAGGTTGCATTTATTACAGGTGCCTACGGACTTGGAGAAAATGTTGTTCAAGGTGCAGTAAATCCAGATGAATATTTAGTTTTTAAACCGACACTTGAGGAAGGTTATGCTCCTATTATCTCCAGAAAAGTTGGAGAGAAGCATATGAAAATGATTTATGATACTTCGGGTTCCAAACTTACTAAGAACATTCCTGTTTCTAAAGAGATGCAGGAGAAGTTTGTTTTGAAGGATGATGAAGTATTGATGCTAGCTAAGTGGGCTATTATTATTGAGGATCATTATTCAGCTAAAAAAGGACATTACCAGCCTATGGATATGGAGTGGGCAAAGGATGGAAAGACGGGAGAGCTTTTCATTGTTCAGGCAAGACCTGAGACTGTTCAGTCAAGAGCTGATAGGTCAAAAATCAAGACTTATGAGATGGCAGAAGAGGGAAAAGTTTTGACTCAGGGAGTTTCAGTAGGAGCAAAAATTGGACATGGAACTGTTAAGATTATTATGGACATTCATGATGCTCATGATTTTAATGAGGGAGATATTTTAGTGACAGATATGACAGATCCTGATTGGGAGCCTATTATGAAGAAAGCAAGTGCTATTATTACAAACAGGGGAGGAAGAACTTGTCATGCAGCTATTATCTCAAGAGAAATGGGAGTTCCTGCTGTTGTTGGTTGTGGGAATGCAACTGCTGCTGTTAAGAGTGGTAAGAAGGTTACTGTTTCTTGTGCAGGAGGAGAAGTTGGATATGTTTATGATGGCTTTTTGAAATACAAGGTTTCTGAGGTTGCTGTTGATAATATTCCAGAAACTAAAACTAAAATTATGATGAATGTTGGAAATCCTCATCTGGCTTTTGCTCAGTCATTTTTGCCTAATGATGGAGTAGGACTTGCAAGAGAAGAATTTATTATTAATTCAGGTGTTCAGATTCATCCTAATGCATTGCTTCATTTTAATCAATTGAAGAAGGACAAGTCATCTTATGCAAAGGAAGAAGTAAAGAAAATTGAGGGGCTTACTAAGGGATATGATGATAAGGTTCAGTATTATGTAGACAAGCTTGCTGAGGGTATGGCTATGATTACTGCTGCTTTTTATCCTAAGAAGGTTATTATCAGATTGTCAGATTTTAAATCAAATGAATATGCAAATCTTATTGGAGGTAAGATTTTTGAGCCAACAGAAGATAATCCTATGATTGGATTTAGAGGTTCTTCAAGGTATTATTCTGAGCAGTTTAAGGATGCTTTCAAGTTAGAACTTTTAGCTGTTAGGAAGGTTCGAGAGGAGTTTGGTTTGAAGAATTTGAAGTTGATGATTCCTTTTTGTAGGACTATTGATGAGGCTAAGAAGGTTCTTGCTGTTATGAAGGAAGCAGGTATTGAGAGGGGGAAGGATGGAATGCAAATTATGCTTATGTGTGAGATTCCATCTAATGTTATTTTGGCAGATCAGTTTTTGGAACTTGTTGATGGTTATTCACTTGGAACTAACGATTTAACACAGCTTACTTTAGGATTAGACAGAGATTCTGAGCTTGTTTCTCATGTTTATGATGAAAGGAATCAGGCAGTTAAGGATTTGGTTGCTAATGTTATTAACAAATGTACTGAGAAGAAGAAATACATTGGTATTTGCGGTCAAGCGCCATCAGATTATCCTGAGTTTGCCCAGTTCGTTGTTGAGTGTGGAATTGAGACTATGTCTTTGAATCCAGATACGGTGGTTAAGACTAAGTTGATGATTGCAGAGCTTGAACATAAGCTTGCAAAGCATCCAGGTAAGTTTAATCCTGGTTTTAAGATTAAATCTTCTCATGTGAGTGCTCCTGCTCCTAAGAAATCTGTTGCTTCAAAAAGTGTAGCTAAAAAGGTAGTTAAGAAAGCTACACTTGCTAAAAAGGCGCCAGTAAAAAAGAAAGTTGCTGCTAAAGCATCAAAGCCTTTAACTACTAAGAAAGTTGTTAAAAAGGCTTCTAAGAAGTCTGGTTTAGGCAATAAAAAGTTTATTTAATTTTTATTTTTTAGTAAAATTTATAATCTGTTTTTAATTTGGCTTTTTAATGAAGAGACATTCTAATTTTGGTGATTTTGGTTATTTTGAAGCAAATGGATTTAGGGAATTTGCAGAATATATTTCTTCTGATAGTAGTTTGAGTCAATTAGAAAAAGTAATTGTTAAAATTAATTCGGAAAATAATGGATCAAATATTCAATTAAATTGGTGTAATTTTAATGTTATACCTAAATATAATGACGTATTTTCAGGTAGTTGTTATGATGTTGAGTCTGGAGAAAAAATTATGGGTCAATGTGAAGTTGTTGCTCCTGTAATGTCTTATGATGATTTTACATTTGGAGTAGTAGAATTGTTTCAAGATTTGCAAGGAGGTAATAAATTGTTAGTATATGTTCCTTTTTGTTTGAATCTTATTCAAGTTATTGGGGATGGAAGTTGTAATAGTATACTTCTTGCTAGATTAGATGTTGAAGATAATTATGTTCTTGTTGGATATGAACCTGTAAGATAATTTAATTAGTTTGTAGAAAATAAGAGAAATTTATTTGATTTATTTATTCATCAGCGCCTTCTTCATCAGCTGATCCTGAACCAAAGTCTACATCTTGAATGATGATGATGTCTCCAAATGCTCTGAAGAACTTCTGAGGGATAATTACTCCTTTAGCATCTTTTACCTTACTAGATAGAAGAGATCCTGGAACTGCCTTGATTTTCCATGATTTAATTCTGTTCTCTTCAATTAGAGCTTCTTCTACTTCTCCAAAGAAGTATCCTGTGTCTGTGAATACTTTCATCTCGTAAACATCTGAAATTTTTTTGAATCTTGCCATATTTTATTGTTTTTTTTATTATTTATAAATTTTTGTTATTTTTTACTCTGATTTGTCTTTTGAGCTGTTAGGGTCCTCTGATGAGCCTTTTGTAATCCAGTAAAGAATCCCTCCAATTACTAGTAGAGCAATTACTGTACTAACTGTTTCGTCTCCCCCAAAGCTTAAATCGTTCCACCAATCAGAAAGCCATTCCCAGAACCCTAGGATGTGAAGTAGAATAATGAATACAGTTAGAAAGATTACAATTGCAAGAATTGCTTTAACTTTTTTATCTGCAAACAGTTCTGTGTATTTGTCTCCAAATATGAATCCAAGGACTATTAGTACGCATAATATGAATATTATTATAAGTACTGTTTTTATTATTACTGCTTGAATTACTGTAATTACGTTGTACGCCCCTACTACAAAAAGTCCAAATACAAGTGCAACTATTGCATTTACATTGGATGAGAGTTTTTTGTCTGAGCTTCCACCTTCAAATATTTTTGATTTCTGCAGAATAGCAAATACTACTGCATATACCAATAGGAAAGGAAGAATTATATCGTAAAAACCGATTTTATCCAAGTTTTCAATAATTGCTCTGAAATCTACCATTTGTTAAAACTGAGGAGTTTAAAGAATATCTTCTTCAGAGATAACTACAAAGTCACCAATTGCGATAACTGAGTGGAAAGGAACTAAGAAATCACCGTTTGTGTCTTTTTCCAAGCTTACGTCTTTTACGTATTTTGTTGGATTAACAATTGTAAAATCTATAATTTCACCTGTTTTAGTGTCGAAAATTAGGTCTCCCACATCTCCGAACTTCTTACCACTCTTACTTACAACCACTTTTTCAAGTAGTCTTCTGGACAATATTTTTTCTTTTCCTTGCGCCATTTTATAACAATAATATTTTGTAGGTTGTTTATATACTTTTTGTTTCGGGAATGGTGGTGGTATTTGAAGTTGATTTTTTGTTTTTTCGTACATTTTCCGGTCAAATTTAAAGTTGTGCATCAATAAGGCAACAAAATTTTAAAAAGATTTAATTTAGAAAGTAATTTATGATTGAAAAAATGCAGAATGAGTCAAAGTATATTATTGAGGTTAATAACCTGAGGAAAGTTTTTAAGATTCCAAAAAAAGAGAAAAATCTTTCGTGGATGAAGAGAAGACTCTCATGGGTTTATAGGGAATGGGAAGAAAAAATTGCGGTTGATGATATTAATCTGAAAGTGAAGTCTGGAGAAATATTAGGTTATCTTGGACCAAATGGAGCTGGAAAGTCAACAACTATTAAGATGCTGACAGGTATTTTGCACCCAACTTCAGGTTTTATCAATGTTTTAGGCGCTTTGAATCCAATAAAAAACAGGAATGAGTATACTCAGCAGATTGGAGTTGTGTTTGGACAAAGAAGTATTCTGGCTTATGATATTCCTGTAAGGGATTCTTTTAGGTTGTTTAAAGCGATATATGGACTTAGTGAGGAGTTTTATCAGAAAAGAGTTGAGTATTTGGTGAAAATGCTAGGAATTGAGCCGTTTTTTGAGACCCCATACAGAATGCTTTCTTTGGGAGAGAAAATGAGATGTGAACTTGCAGCTTCTTTTTTGCATAAGCCAAAGGTTGTGTTTTTGGATGAACCTACTATTGGGCTTGATGCTTCTGCCAAGATTACAATCAGAAAGTTTTTGAGACAGATTAACAAGGAAGAAGGAGTTACTATTATGATTACCACTCATGACATGGATGATATTGAGGAGCTTTGTGAGAGAATTATTCTGATTGACAAAGGAGTTGTGGCTTATGAGGGTTCACTTGATAAGTTTAAGGATACGTATAGTGATTGGAAGACGGTTCATGTGTATTTTAAAAGTGTGCAAGACAAGAAACAATTTAGTGAGCTTAAGAAGAAGCTTGAAGTTGAGGAGAAGCAGGATCACAATATCAGTATTAGAATTCCAAGAACTGAGAAATTAGGAGTTTATCTAAAGAAAATTGTTGATAGTCTGGATGTGATAGATTTGACAATCACAGAGCCAAAATTGGAGAATATTGTTGCCAATTTGTACGAACTTAATAATGAGAGTAAGAAGAAATTAGTGGAGTAAGGTAATGGTTGATAAAAATAAAATTATTGTATTTGAAGATAAGAATATCAGACGAACTTGGTTTAATGATGAATGGTGGTATTCTGTAGTAGATATTATTGAAATTTTAACAAATTCAAATAGACCTAGAAAATATTGGTCTGATTTGAAGAAAAAAATGATTGAAGAAGGATTTGAAGTGTCCGAAAAAATCGGACAGTTGAAATTAGTAGCAGAAGATGGAAAAAATAGGCCGACCGATTGTGTTAATACCAAAAATGCATTTCGTATAATTCAATCTATTCCTTCACTTAAAGCAGAACCATTCAAACAATGGCTTGCACAATTAGGACAAGAAAGAATTGATGAAATTGAGAATCCAGAACTAGCACAAGATAGAGTTAAGGAATATTATGAATTGAAAGGATATCCGAAAGATTGGATTGATAAAAGATTAAGGGGAATAGCAGTTAGGCAAGAATTAACAGGTGAATGGAAGAAAAGAGGAATTGAAGAGAAGAGAGACTTTGCAATTTTAACTAATGAAATTCATAAAGCAACTTTTGGAACTTCAATTAAAGATCATAAAGAGTTTAAGAGTATTCCTGAGAAATCTAAAGTTAATCTTAGGGACCATATGACTGATTTGGAGTTGATTTTTTCAATGCTTGGAGAAAGAGCAACTACTGAAATTACACAGACTAATGATTCAGAGGGCTTTGAAGAATTAGAAGAAGATGCCAAAAAAGGTGGTTCAATTGCTAAGAATGCCAGAGAAGAGCTTGAAAAAGAAACTGGCAAGAAAGTAGTTTCAAAACAGAATTATTTGGAGAAGGATGATGTGGAGGAGTTGGAGTAAGAATGGAAGCCTGGGAAGTTGCGACAAATAAATTTTTAGAAAAATGGAAATCTAAGAAAGAAGTAATTGGTGCGATAGTATGTGGAAGTTATGTTACTGGAAATCCTTCAAAACATTCAGATATTGATTTGCAAATTATACTTAGTGATGAGTGTGATTGGAGATCAAGAGGGAATGTGTTTGTAGATGGATTTTTAATTGAGTATTTTATAAACCCTCCAAAGCAACATATAAAATATATTGAATCAGATTTTAATGAGAGAAGAAAGGTTAATGTTCATATGTTCTTGACTGGGAAAGTTTTATTTGATAAAACTGGTGAATTGAAAAAATTAATTGAAATATCTAAAAAATGGAATGAAAAGAAGTTTAAGAAATCAGATAAGATTAAAAAAGAGATAAATAAATATGCACTTTGGGATATGAGAGATAATTTAGAAGAAGTATATGAATCAGATTCTAATGATTTTTATTATGTGTATTATAATTTTTTAGATAATGTTTTTTATAATTATGGGGAGTTTTTGGGGTTTGAAAATATAAATTCAAATAAATTGAGTAGGTTTTTGTCAAATGAGAAAGATAAAAAAAAATATAATGTTAATGAGTTTTCAGATAAAAAATTTGTTAAAATATTTTTAGATGCTCAGAAACTAGAATCTAAAAATGAAATGATGATTAAATATCAAAAATTAACTGAATATGTTTTGGAAAAGATGGGAGGATTTAACATTGATGGATGGAATTTTAAATGTGGGGTTGAGAAGTAAAGATGACTAATGTGTATTTAGAATATTTCAAGATTGGGTTCAGAAAGTCTGTAGAGTACAAGTCTTATTTGATAGGAGTTCTTACTACGCCTTTGTTCATGGGAGTGTTCTTCTATTTTATTTGGAGTTATATTTTTGCTGTTAAAGGAGGAGGAGATCCTTTGCATAAGATTGGAGGGTTTACTTTTGAAGAGATGATTGTGTATCTGATTATTGGTCTTTTGATTAATACTGCAAGGAGTTCTGATATATCAAATAGGATTTCAGAGGTTATCAAGTCAGGAGATGTTGCAGTATTTTTGTGTAGGCCAGTTAATTTTGTCAAATCTTTGCTAGCAGATGGAATTGGAGGGAAAGTTGTGAATTTGATTATGTTTACAGTATTGCTTGTTGTCATGACTAAATTGTTTGGTTTGCCTTATCCGCAAGGAGGAATTTTTGCAATTTTTATGCTGTATGCTGTGTTGATGCTGATTTTTGATATTGTACTTTATGTGATTATTGGAGGGCTTTCTTTTTGGTTTGTGGAGATTTGGGGAATTCGATCTTCAATTGAGCAGGTTTTGTGGATTTTATCTGGTCGTACATTGCCACTTAGTTTGTTTCCGCAATGGATGCAGACTTTTATGGCTTTTACTCCTTTTATGTATTTGGAATATACTTTTGCCAGAATTTATTTGGAGAAATTGGCTTTTGAAGAGGCTTTAAGGGCAATGGGGATATTTGCTTTGTGGATTGTGGTATTGATATTGCTTATGAAATGGGTTTATGCGAAAGGATTCAGGAAGTTAGAAGCATTCGGAGGATAAATGAAGAGTTATGAGTGAAGTTGTCAGATTTGGATGGAGAAGATATGTTGATTTTTTTGTTGAGAGGATGATTATTAGCAAGAAAACAAATAAAGAATATAAAGCTGATTTTTGGTCAATGATGACATTTGATATTGTTCATCTTCTAACTATGATGATTTTTTATGGAGCTGTTGCGCAGCTTACTTCTTCTTTTCTTGGTTGGAATAGGGTAGATTTTTTCCTGTTTTTTTGCATTAATCTTTTGATGTGGAAGAATTTATGGTTGCATAATCTTAGAAATTTTAGTTCAAGATTACTTAGAGGTGCTTTGAATTATGCTTTAATGAGGCCACTTAATCCATATTTTAGTATGTCAACTAGATATATAAATTGGCAGAATTTTATTAGTTCTATTGGATTGCTTGCTATAGTTGCATATGTGGTTTTGATTAATGATTATAGTGATTATTTTTTTGCATTTTTGATATTTATATTTGGAAGTTTGTATTTTATGGCTTTTTATAATTTTATGTCCTCATTTGAGTTTTTTTTTAAGAAGTTTGAGTTGTTTGAGATATTGATGAAAGTTAATAGTTCGGTAAGACAGTTTACTCCAAAGGCATTTGATACTTTGTCTTTTAAGTATGTATTTTACATGGTACCAACTGGAGTGTGCACATTTTCAGTTATTTACATATTAAACGGTCATTTGGATGAAGTTTTGGTTTATATACCATATGCTTTGGGTTTGTTTTTGTTTTTTATCCTAGGTATTGTTGTTAATTGGCATTACGGAATTAAAAACTATGAGGGATATAATTGAAAATGGAGCAAGTTAAACCTTTTGGGTGGAGAAGAAGTTTGGATTATTTTAAAACCAATCTGGTTCTTACATGCAAAGCATTGTTTGAATACAAAGCTAATTTTTATGTCTCAATTTTTGAGCAATTTTGGTATTATATAACCTATTTTGTCTTTTTTGTTGTTGTTTCTGATAATTTTAGTTCAGTTGTTAATTGGAGTTTTGCTGATTTTTTGCTTTTTGCTCTTATTATAGATTTTATTCATGTGGGTTTTGGTTTATTTTTTTGGAATTTTGATTTGCAGAGTTCAATTGTTAGGGGAGATTTGAATTCAAACATTATAAGACCAATAAATCCATTAGTGTCGTATTCTTTTTTTAGATTGTCTAAAGGAGCCATATTTTTTATAATCAGTAATTTTCTTGTTTTTCCGATATTCATATTATATTTTGGCTATGAATTTCATAATATTTTTTTGAGTTTTATCATTGGTCTGTTGATATACCTAGATCTAATTTTTATGGGGATGTTTGTAGTTAGCATTAGTTTTTTTAGTTTTGGACTTGCAGATTTTTTAGGTGAGGTTGTTGGAGCAGGAATTCATCAAATTAGTAAGAATTATCCTTTTCAATTTTTTGAGAGGACAGCTTTTAAGGTTGTTTTACTGGGAATTCCTTTGTTTTTCACAAGTTCTTTGTTAATGCCTTTGCTTAAAGGAGTTGATGTGTGGAATATGAAATTGCAATTGATGATTCTTTTTTGCACTTTGATTTTCTTTTTAATGGGAAGTTTATTGAGTTGGCATTATGGTTTGAAAAAATATGAGGCATTTGGATAAAGGATGGGAAATAATCTTAATTACATTAAAACTTCATTGTTGCTTAATTTGAAACAGACTTTTGAGTACAAAGTCAATGTGTATTTTAATATTTTGACTTCACTGTCGTTTTTGTTTATGCATATGTTTTTTGTGTTTTTGTTTCAAAGTAATTTTCCAACAATTCTGGATTGGGGAGTAGAAGAAATATTATTTTTTGTATTCATATCACAGTTTGTTTTTCAATTTACAGCTGCCTTTATGTATTATACCAATTTGACTTTGGAACTTTTGAAAGGAACTGTTAACCTTTATTTAACAAGACCTACAAATGTATATTTGCAGCAGTTTTTAACCTCTTCAAAACTCAGGCCAATAGTCATGAGTATTTTTTATATGACTGCTATTTTTGTTTTGATAGTTTATTTTAGAATAAGAATTTCTTTTATTGAATTAATCATGTCATTGTTTATGTTGTTTGTTTCATGTTTGTTTTTGATTTTACTTATGAGGTTTATTGATTCTTTGTCATTTCATATGAAGGCTAATAAGGCGTTGATTAGAAACATATTCAAGGATGTGACAAATACTTTGCATGCATATCCAGCTACAATGTTTTCAAATACTAGTTTGAGATATGTATTGTTGCTTTTGCCACAGGTTTATTATAGTGCATATTTGACTCGAGTGTTTTTTGGATATGTTTCTTATGATGAATATTTGTTTTTAATTGGAATTGAGATTTTACTAAGTTCTGTTTTAGCTTTGGGCATATGGATTAATTGGCATTATGGATTGAAGAAATATGAGGCTTTTGGCTAATTATTTTTCATTTAGTTTTTCAATCAGTTCCAATGCCCATTCTTCTTCACAGTAGCCATTTGGAATCAAAGGATGATTATTTTCAGAAAATTCTCCATAACCTATAAGCAAGTCTCCTAAATGAAGTATTTCTTCAACTTCTCCTGTTAATTTTCTAGCTTCCTCCACAGTCTCAAGTCTTTTTACTGAACCATCTTTTAGTTTTACAATTGGAGGCTCAATTGTATCACATGCAGTTATTACTGTTGCCTTTCCAGGTCTTTCAAGTTTTAACTGAGTTCCAACTCCTACAAAGTCATCAAGAATTTCCATGGTTTGAGCTGACATTGAACATGATGCAAATCCTGATGTTCTGTTTCTTCCATATCTTAGCCTAAATCCTCCTTTTTCCATTGGGAATGTGAATACGGGTCTTCCTGCAACAAGATCAGAGATGAATTTATAGTTTGGAAGGATTTTAGGTTTTTCTTCTGATTTCTTATCCTCATTTTTCTCGCCACCTCCAGCTTTTGCTTTGATTTTTTTCTGCAATGATAAGAAGTCTTTTAGAAATAACCATTGTTCCATACCGAATTCTTTCCCCCAATCCTCAATTCTCTTGTTTACTTTGGGAGCTTTCTGGATTAGACATTCTCCAACAACAAGACACATACCTCCTCTGATAACGTTTGTAGGAATTCTTGGCAGGTCTTTGAAATTTGATACTTCGAATTTTTCAGAAGGGTCTCCGGTGATTTCCATAGGAATTCTTTTTATCAGAAAGTCTGCCTCTTCTTCAGTTGGACAGTATTGAAGTCTTACACATCTGTCGTTGTAGTCCATAAGTTCTGTGTGGTATCTTTTTACTTCATTTTCATCAGGGTCATATTCAGAATAACCCATTTTTTTTCTTACATAATCTCCAAGAAGAACAACAACTGCTCCTGCTGTTCCTCCTGCTGCCCTGATTGGTCCTGCAAAGCTCATTGCAAGGTATTCTTTCCCATCTCTTCTTTTTTTGATTTCAAATCCAATGAATCCTTCAAGTGGTGCTGATACAACTCCAAGTGTAAGATATGCAAATCCTACTCTAACTCCAATTTCCATAGCTTCTTTTTTATCTTTGAATTTACAGAAGTCTTCTTTGGCTACTTCATATGAGATTTGAAGTCCAACTCTCCAGTCTAGTTTTCCGTATTCTTCTTCTAGTTTTGAGATTCTTTTAGCAACTCCTGAACCTAAAAGTTGTGGTGCTGCTACTGAGATAAGCCCCTCTACTCTTTCTGAGATGTCTTTTGCAATAGGCATTTCAACATGGTCTTTTGGGTCGTAACCTTTTGCTCTTGCTTTTTGAGCAACTTTGTATGCTTTGTCCAAGTGTTCGTCAATGTATTTGAAGTAGTTTTGCATATGCTTGCTCATTTTCTATAGTTAATGTTTGGAAGTAGGAGTTTATAATATTTTTTGTTTGAGATTTAATCTTGGTCTTTACTTCCTTTTCAGTTAAATATTAAATATATAAAGAGCAAATAGAGTAATTTTTTTTATATGTCTAATGGTGTTTTTGAGTTTGGAAGGCCAGGTAAGAAATTCATAAAGAATGCTACTAAATCCAAATCCATTATGAGAAATGAATTGAATTTTGATGGTTATAATGAAGATATTGTTGAGAGTTATTATTGGCATATGCATTTTGCATATTTTATTGGTAAGGGTTACAAAGCAATAAAGCTTGAAGATTATCAATATTTTAGTGAAGCATCACAATTTGGAGGAAATATTCGTCAGATTAAGGGGGGTGCTATAAGGGCTTTTCAGGAAAATCTTAATCAGATGATTCAACTTGTAAAAGTTCATCTTATGCCTTTGCTATCAGAAGTTAAAAAAGCGGAATTTTATAAGAACTGGTTTGATACTATTGCAAATAATGATAAAATCATTTCAGAAGAAATTGCTGCAGGGAATAAAGATTCAGAGAGAGCAAAGAAAGCAAAAAATGAGATGAATGAGGCAATCTCACATATAAAGGATAAGTGGGTTAATGAGGTTGATGGAGGAAGGATGTGGCAAATGAATAGATCTGCAACAGAGCAAGGTTTGGATTTTGCATTGCTTCCTCAGTTATTTTTTGGTATTAATTTGGAAGATCCTTTGTGTAATAGGAAGTCAATAAAGGAACAATTGGATGAGGATGTTTATCCTGTTGATATTTCACAGACTGCAAAGGAGCAGGTTGCAAGATTCATGTACAGATTTCATGGCTGGCTTCCTACTGCTATTAGGGATACTCAGGTCAATTTTAAGATGAGGGTTTCAGCTTTGAAACAATTTTATGCACAGTTGATGATGTATGCAAATTTCATGAAACCTCTTTTGGTTGAGATTAATAAAAAATCGGAAGGGTTTGAAAAGGCTAATTTTTACAAAGGTTTTGAAAGTGAAGATCCTGATTTTGTGAATATGTTTGATTATTCCTATTCTTTTGTAAAAATTGCGGGAATAAAAAATTTTGAGAGAAATGGACATAAAGTTGAAGATCTGGAGTTTACAAGGATGGGACTTTTTGTTGATAAAAAGGATTTGTTCACTAAAAAACATAAAAATAATGAGAAGAAGGGATATCTTTTAGGAGAGGTAGATGGAAAGTATGCATTTTTAGAGTGTGAAAGAAACATAAGTTTGGAGGAATACAATAAAAAGCTTGAAGAGTGGAATAAGAATAAAGTTTACATTGAAAAAGATGATTTGCATACTTATGCAATATTGATGATGGATTTTTCTCAGAGAAGAAGGAATGAAATTGTTAATACAGAGCAAGGACCTCAACAGGTTCCATATATGAAAAATCAGATTGTGTATAATTCTTTTTCATGGAATATTTTTGAGCTTGCAGTTTACAGAGAGGAATTGAAAGAAGAAAGCCTTGAGATAATTTCCTCGTTTATTGATGAGATTAGTGTGGTGATGAATGATTTGGAGAAGTATGCAAATGATGTTGAGCATGGAATTGTTGAATATGAACTTAAGAAAATGGAAGAAAAGAAGGAAGAAAAAACTAGTTCTGATGAGTCCTTGATATTAGGGCCATTAAAGGGAGTAGGTTCTCTATTTTCACCACTTATTCCTTCAAAGTCTTCTGGAGGTTGGAGGGAAAGAGTTGCCAAAGATGAGGATGGACAAGAAAAGGCAGAGAACCATCTTTTATCTAAACTTCAGGCAGTAGAAGACGTGTGGAAGCTTTATAGTGTTCATAAGAAAACGAAAAGGTTTATGCAGTTTTAAATGATGGATTTGAGATTTAATAAAAAAGGTGGATTGGGAACAGATATTGTTGCTTGGGTATTTGGTTTGCTTTTGATTTTCACTGCCCTTTATTTTACCTTTGACATTGTAGTTTCAGAGGCTGATTTGTATGAGAAAGCTGCACCTGAACTTTCATATAAGTTTCCTGCAACATTTATACATTCATTTTTGATGAAACAAATTAGTGATGAAGATGAGAAAGAGCTAGGATTAGATATTTCTGGAGATTATTTTGTTAGGGATGTTGTTTGGCTTAATAATGATGTGTCAAAGAAATTGGTTTTAAAGTACAGAGATGAATATTTGAAGGAGATTTCTGATGGTGTTGATTCAAATGGACATAATGTACATTATTTTTACAAGATGTTTTCAGGTTCGAATTATGATGAAAATGAGTTGTTGAAGATTGAGATAAATAGAGATTCAATTCCAAGTCTTGATCAGGCAATAAGGGACAAGAATTATTTTTTTTATTTGAGAACAAAGGATGATACTTATACTGTGATTTATTTTCTGAATGAGAATGTTATTGTAGAGGATAGTAAAGATGCTGATGAAACTTCTGAAGGTTCAGTTACTGATAGTGCTAATAATGGATATGGAAATGTAGGAGGTCCTTGAAATGAGGTATTATAATAAATCCAAAAAAGGAAGTTCATTGTTTATTTTGCTTACAAGTGTTTTTTGTGTTATTTTGCTTTTTATTGCAATGCTTAGTATTGGAGCAAAGCCTGAGAGGAGTATAGATGATACTAATTTTGGAAAAATTACACAAGAGACTGATATGATTGTATCAAAAATTCCTGCAGAGGAATTGTACAAAACAGAGAGCATTAAGTATGTTCTAGAGAAAGCAAAAGTTGATTTTGCCCATGATTCAAGAATTCCTGAGTGCAATGTTGGAGAACTTTCTATTTGGTATAATCAGTGGATGCTTGATATGGTTGAAGAAGGGGAAGAGTATATTGATTGCCTACCTAAGTTTGATGGGGATATTGATGTTATGATGAGTAAATATCTAAATAAAAGTCTTAGAGATTCTCTTGATGAAGTTTCAACAGGACTTAGAGTGGATTATGATATTAAGGCAAGTTTTGATGAAGAATCTAAGATGTTTGCAATTTCAGCTGATTCCTCTTTTTCACATTCAACAAGTTCTGGGTTTGTAACTTATAAAAGTGATTATCTGAAAGAGTTTGATTTGGGGACATATCCAATGCTTCTTGAGAGTCTTGTATCAAAAATTGAAGAGTTACCTGAAGCAATGGAAAAAGACGTTCCAGTTTGTGTAAAGAATAGTGAGAGTCAAGGTGAGGGTAATCTTGAAATTAATTGTATATCAGATACAGTGAAGAATGTTTTGAAGGATGATAGCAAATTGTTTTGGAAAGATTACGATATGAAGGTTTATGTTTTTAATAGTCCCTACACTCAGGATTATTATGGTGTAAGAGTTCAAATAGATAGTAAGAAGAAAAAAGCAAAAGAAATGGAGTTTGGAATGATTTTCAAGGATAATATTCCTTATCATTTGATTGATTTTGAGTTATCAAATTTTGAGAAACTGGATAATGTTGTGACTGTTAGTATTGAGAAACCTAAGTTTGCAACTGATGATATTGTTAATTATGTTGTATTGTATTCTTATGAGGATTTTTTTGATGAGAATAATCCTAATTTTGAAAAATTGATTGGTATGCTTTCCAATAGTAATATTCCTGTTGATTTTGAAGAGGATTCAATTGTAAGTTCGGGGATGAGTTTTTATCATAGCAAACCTGAGGATAATCTTGATTTGAATTTGATTGTGATTAATAATGATGGTTTTAAGGAATTTGGATCTGGTGATGATCTTAAATTGGTAAAGAATGTTGAGTTGTTTCAAAATTATGATTTTGAGAATGCAAAGTATGAACTTTTGAAACCAAATAAGGATCTTTTTGTTTATGTGTTTGCAGTTGACAAGTTGTATAACTATTATGTTGAAGATATTGCAGGTCTTACTGAGTGGATTGTTGTTGAGCCACAAATTGGTCCTGAAAGATTGATTTACAATAAGGATGTGAATCTTAAGAATACTGTTGAATTTAGTGGAGATATTACTGGAGAGCAGAATGCATTTTATTTTGATACTTCTAAGTATGAAGATGAGAGTTTTCATCATTATGATATTTACATTGGAAAAAATAGTTTTGGCTCAGTGAACAAAGGTTGCGAAGGAATGGATGATTGTTTTTATTTTGATGGGACTCAGTTTTTAACTCAAAGAAATGGAAAATTTGTCGTAGGAAGTTATGGTTTAGAATCTGAAAGATTGGCTGAGCTTGGCATTGATAGATTTGTGAATTCAAATGATTTTTTTTCTGGTGGAGGAGAGAAATTAATATTGCTTAATGGTGAGACTTATTATGTTTTGGTTGCCCCTGTCGATGCTTTTGGGAATAGCATGCTTAGTCAGTTTGCAGCAAGTTACAGAATTAATAAGGTGGGAGATTATTTTGAATTGGAGGATATATCAGATAATTCTGTTAAGTACAGACCTCAGATTGTTGGGGTGAAGATAGGAGATGATAAAAATCCAGATGTGGCAAATTCATATACTCTTGGAGAGATAGGATTAGAAGGAAATTCTTTGATTTTGATGTGGGATGGAATTGATAATCTTGAGGAAATAGATTATCTTCAAGGAGTTCTTACTTTGACTGATGTTAATGGGGGGACTAGCATGGTTCCTAATGCCAAATTGGGGAAGGATCAAGTTTTGATGCACAATATAGGAGAGGAAATTGTGAAGGTTAGATTTGATAGCATTATTCCATATGATTTGATTGGAAATGGGTATGAACTTAGTGAATTGAATGCAGAACAAAGAGCAAGATTGAAGTACAAGGAATGGTATAAATAGTAGTCTTTTTATTTTAACTCCTAGTAGTGAAGGCTTAAGTTTTTAAAGCAAAAGTTTGGAAGAAAATTAATGGTAGCAGTTTGCTTTTGTTTTAGGGTTAGTTTGCCTTTAAAGATTAACAAGTTTCGAATTTTTGATATTGGAAAGGAGAAAGATTATTTTGATGAGGAGGGGTTTAAGAATCTTGTTAGAAGAGTTTCACTTGATGCGTTTTTACCTATGAATAAGTTGCTTTTGAAGTTGATTGAAGAAAATGCTGGAAAGTTTAGAGTTTCTTTTTCTGTTAGTGGGTTTGCCATGGAGCTTATTGAAAAATTTGCACCTAATGTTTTTGATCAATTTGTTGAACTTTCTAAGACTGGCTGTGTTGAGTTTGTTTCTGAGTCTTATTATGATTCACTTTCATTTTTATATTCAAAAGAAGAGTTTGCAAAGCAGGTTGAAATGAATGATGAGTTTATTGAAAAGCATTTTGGACAAAGACCAAAAGTGTTTAGACATACAAAGATGATTTTGAGTAATGAAATTGCAGGTTTTGTTGAGAATTTAGGGTATGATGGAATTTTGGTTAATGGAGACGAGAGGTTGCTTGCATGGAGGAGTCCGAATTTTCTTTTTGAGAGCAGGGGAGGAAGAGGAAAACTAGCATTGATTCCAAGAAATCCAGAGATTTCAGATGTGTTTGCAAAGAAGTTTTTTGATAAAAACTGGGATAATTATCCTTTGACTTCTGAGAAGTTTGCAAGAATGATTGAGAATGAGGCAAACAACGGAGATGTAGTTAATGTGTTTGTTGAATATTGTGAGTTTGCAAAAAAAGATGTTAATATTTGTGAAATGTTTGAAAAGTTACCTTCAGAAATTCTGAAGGGAGGACACGAGTTTGTTACTCCTTTGAATTCGTGTGATAAATTTGTTAAGAAGGATAAATTGGATGTGTCTTATTTGCTTTCTGAAGAGGAAATGAGTGGAGTTTCTTATTTAATTGGAAACAGGATGCAAGAAGAAGCTTTGTCTGAATATTATGTAATGGAGAGAGATGTTAAGGGTTTTGGTGATGAGAAACTACTTGAGAATTGGAGAAAGCTTGGAGGAGTGTATAATTTTCATTATATGGATACTAAGAAGAATCTTTGCGAGAATTCTAATATTTATGGTGGACCTTATGATGCCTATATTTATTTTATGAATGTGCTTAATGATATGATTATCAGAATTAAAGAGGATGAGATGAAGAGTTCTGGAATTTCTAATGGTTCTGATGATTCCTTGATTGAAGATGTTAAAGTTGCAGTTAAAGGAAATATTTGATTAAAATGAAGAAGCTTCATTATGTTTATTTGAAACCTCAACACTATTATGCACATTTGTTCTTTTTTTTTGTTTTGGCAGCATTAATTTTGTCTTTTAGAATAGTTTATCATTACAGGAAATTTGATGCAAGCATATTTTTGATTAACTTTGTGGTTATCTTGTTTTTGCTTCTTTTGATTGCAGCTTTTGCCGAGTTTTTCTGGAGGGGAGAATATATGAATCCTTTGGAAGTATATGATGTTGAGAAATTTTTCAATGCATTTATGAGATATGTTTATTCTGATAGAGTTGAGGAAGTTGACACTTTTTTTAATAAGTATGATAGTAAATCAAAGGCTAAGTTTGAGAAGGTTTTTTCAAAGAACAAGAAATTTCTTTTGAGTTCAATTAGAAAGCAGGGCAAGATTTATGAGATAGTTTTTATTGATCAAACAAGGATTATGACGTATTTTCTGATTAGGTTTTTGTCCAAAAGAGCAATTCATAAAATGCAGGTACGAGAAGTTAAAGGTGATCTGAAGATTGTCTGGGTTAGCTAAAATCCAATATCATCTA
>JBNKLP010000024.1:0-18121 GCA_050292425.1 Candidatus Nanoarchaeia archaeon
GCCTACATTGCTGATTGTGATTAGTTTTATGCTGACCATAACAATTATTTTGGGAATTATGTTTTATGTGAAAAGAATTCATAATAAAAACTAGTATGAATTAATTTAATTTTTTTATTTGTTTTTTTAATGTATTTATTGTTCTCCAACTCTCTAAAAGATTTTGATTTGCTTTTTTTGTGAAATATTTTAGATGGTCTTTTGAGATTAGTTGTTTTGTAGTAGGGATTATGTACTGGATGTCACAAATAAGTTCCACTACTGTTTTTGTTCCAATAGTTATTATTCCAACCTGATTGAATCCAGAAGTTTTTCCAATGTGAAGAAGTTTTTTTGCAATATTTGTATTTTGAGTTGCTATGTGGATTATTGCGCTTTCCTGTCTTAGTTCTATTTCCTGTGTCTCTGAAATCTCTTTTAAAGAGTTTTGAAGTTCTTTTGAAGATGTTCTTTTATGTGTTGTATAAATCCAGATGTTTTTTTGTTTTCCTTTTTTATTTTTGTTCAAAATGCAGATTCTTCCCGAGCAAGATGATAGAGTGTATAGATTGTCTTTTTTGTTTATAGTATTACAAAGTGCAAGAATTTTCTTATCTATTGAACCTATGAATGATTTGTCAAGTTTGCTTAGTGCCTGTTTTTTCTGGTTTTTAAACTGAAGTTGAGTCATTGTTTCTTGGAGGGAATGTTACTATGTTGTTTTCTGTTTCATCATTTTGCTTATAAATATGATATTCTAATTTATCTCTTTTTGCAATATACATAGCTGCATCTGCATGACCCACTAATTTTTTAGGATCTCTTCCATGTTGAGGGTATAATGATATTCCAATACTGGTGGATATGTTTATTTGAGGTATTTCTTCTTTTTGTTCTCTTAGTGTTATTGGATTTTTTATTGACCTAAGGATGTTTTTTGCTTTTTCTTCAAAATCTTTTTGTGTGTTGTATATTATTATGAATTCATCTCCTCCGTATCTTACTATTATGTCATCATTTCTTGTTATTGATTGTAATCTTTTTGCCACTATCTTAAGAGTTTCATCTCCTCCGGTGTGCCCATATGTGTCATTAACATATTTGAATTTGTTTAAATCCAAAAAGAATATTGTAAAGGAATGATCAACATCATTTTGTATTCTTCTTTCTAATTCTGAGAATAAGTAACTTCTATTGAAACACCCTGTCAGTTGGTCTGTGTTTGCTCTGTTTTTAAGGTGTTCTTCTAATCTAATCTCTTCTGTCACATCTTCGAGAAATCCGTATAATATTTTTCCAACCAGATTAACTCTTCGAACTTTTGTATAGAATTCTTCTCCAGTTTTAGGATTTATCATAGGAATTATTATATCTTTGACTTCCTGACCTCTTATTAACATTTTTATCAGTTCTTTTCTTTGCATAGGATCTTGGTAGTAATCTTCTGATCTTAAAAGTTTTCTTTCTCCATCTTCTTCATCCAAGTATTCAAGTTTGTTTCTTATTACTTTGTTTGCATATAGAAAATTACCTTGAAGGTCAAGTTTGAAGACTCCAATATCAGATCCGTCAAGAAGTTCAACCAATTTTCCATAGTCTTCTTGTATTATTTTTAACTTTTCTCGTCTGTAAATAGATGAAGATGCATAAAAAGTGGCAAGAGGAACTCCTAGAAAGTTGAATAAGTAAAAATATGGATTTTCTCTGTGAGTTTCATCTACAAAATAGTTTGGTGCTAATAATCCTGCTGTTGTTAATATTGCAGTTGCTGTTGTTTTTCTAATAGTAGTATTTTTTAACAGGGATGTTAACATAATATGAGAAAAATGTAATTGAGTATTTAAATGTTGAGTATAAAGATAGTGTTAATTTCCTAATGATAAAACAAGATTCACATAATGTCTTTGACTTAATTTTTTATCATTTACATCTTTTGCTATAATTCTTAAAGCATTACTGATTGTGTCCTTGTATGGCATTTCAGGATGTTCTCTGTGGTATTTTTCTTTAAGATCTAGTAGAGATTCAATTACTGTTACTGTTCTGCTTATATCTGCTGTTGGGATTTTTAGTTTTGGATAACCAGAACCATCTTCTCTTTTGTGATGCTCTCTTGCAACTTTACATATTATTTCAGGAAATTGTTTATTTCTTAAATAGTTGTATCCTCCTATAGTATGTTGTGTTAATTGGTTGAATTCAGGTGTTGCCAGTCTTTCTTTTTTGTTTCTGATATGTTCTGGAACTTCAGAATAACCTATGTCATGCAGTAAAGCTGCAGAGCAGTATGTTAATATTTCCTGAAAGTCGTATTTTCTGTCTTTGTTGTAAAGATAGTATCTTGCAGTATACAAACAAGCTTCAAGACTATGCTCTGCTATTTTTTTGTCTTCTGATTGCAACAACAGAAATTCATTCATAAGTCCTTTATCTCTTGAGAGATAAGATAGCAATACTTTCATGTTTTTATCAATTAAAGGGCTGTCAATATATAGGGGATTGTTTAGAATGTCATGTGTGATTTCAAGTTGAAGCTGTTTTGCATGTTTGATTTCTCCTTTTTCTAAATTAGATTCTAAATTACTAAAATTTTTATTTTGAGCTTCTCTAAAAGCTTTTTCGTAGTGTGTTTCCATTAGAAATAATTTTCCTTTTAAATTTGGATGATTAATGCTTATATTTTCAACTCCATTCTCTTTTCTTGATTTATATAATACAAAATTTCCATCTCCTTCAGAGATAAATAATGGCATATTTTTATAATGTTGTAAATATCTAAAATCAATAGGAACCATCTTTATTCTTTCGGAACTTAATTCATGTACTGGTTTTAAATTGGAAATTGACATTTTGTTTAGCACCTCCTAGTTTTCTTAATTACTATATAGTAGTTTGTTCTTTATAATGCTTTTTTCAAAGTTTTTGAAAAATTATTGTATTTTTTTGAAAATTTTAGATAAAATTTTGAAAATTAATGAATTTATTTTGAAAAATTTCTATGTTTTTTGTATGTTAATTTAGTATGTTTAATTAAAAGATTGTTTTATAAATTCTGCTCTACAGTTAAATATTTAATGAGTATTGGTATTTTTAGGGAGTTTGAGCGGAATTCTAATCTTTTTGTAAAAAGATATGAAATAATTCTTCTTTTTATTATATTGATTGCTGCGTTTTTTTTAAGAGTTTTGTTTTTGAATGTAGATTCCATGTGGATTGATGAGACTATCTCTGCTGTTTCAGCTCAGGGAATTTTGGAGTTTGGGTATCCTTTGCTTGAAAGTGGACTTGTGTATGAGAGAGCTGAGATTTTTCATTATATAATGGCTTTTTTCATTTTTGTTTTTGGAGGAGATTTTGGAGCAAGATTTGTATCTGTAGTATTTGGAATTCTAACTGTCTTTTTGGCATTTGTGTTTGCTAAGAAGTTTACTGGGAAGAGTTTTATGGCTTTGGGTTTTGCATTGGTTATTGCTTTGGCTTCCATTGAAGTTGTTTATTCACGTCAGGCAAGATTTTATCAGTTTTTTCAATTTCTTTATTTTTTGAGTTTTTATTTATTTTACAGAATTGTTCTACTAAAGGAATATTTTGTTTTTTCAAAGAAATTTCTTAGTTATTCTAGTTTGTTTTTGAGTGTTTTGATCTTGATTAATACACATTTGATGGGTATTGTTGTCCCTTTTTTGTTTGTATTTATTTACATATTTTGGTTTTTTGATTTTAAGAGTTTTAGGAAATTAAAGAGTTTATCTTTTTTCCATGTGGCTTTGTATTTTATTTTCTTTATTGTTTTTTTGATGTTTTTGTTTGTAGTTGATAGGATGGTGTCTTTTGATAATATTTCAAGAATATTATATTATTCTTTTTCATATCTTGGATTTATTGCAGATAATATTTTTATTTTTATGGTTGCCTCGATTGGAATGATTATTGCTTTAATTGAGGATTTTAGAAAAAATGTTATTGTTTTGTTTTATGTTGGAGTACCTTTTGCAGGTTTGTTTTTTGTTAAGTATTTTGCAACAAGATATGCTTATTTTGTTTTTTTTATTTTGTTTTTTTATTTTGTTTATGCAGTTTCAAAGATGAGATTTAGAGCTTTTGTTCTTATTGGTTTGATTTTACTCAATCTTGGAGTTGGCTTTACTTTGAGTCCAATTGTTTTTCCTAATTTTGACTCAAGTATGCCTATTGCAGATTACAAAGGAGCTTTTGAGTTTTATGAGAGTTCAGAATATTCTCAATTTTCTTTGGTGACAACATGGACTCCTGGTGCAAAATGGTATTTGAAAGAAAATCATAAATTGTATTGGATTGAATATTATGTTGATGGAAATCATGAGCAGTGGATGATTAATCATGAAACTGGAATGGAAAGGTTTGCAAATGCAAGTGTTATTGATTCAGTTGAGAAGTTGCCAACTGATTTTGTTTTGGTTTTGGATGCTCAGGGTACTGCCAAGATAGATTCTTTTTATTATGATTTTTTTGATGAGAATTGTAATTTGGAATATTCTTCTTTTAATATAGAGGTTTTTGTCTGCAGGTCGCTTTTGAATTATTATTAACAATTGTTAATTTTCGATAGGTTTATATATTTGTGATGTATGTAAGTCAATATGGATGGTGGGAAGGTAAAGTATTCAGTTTTTGCTCCAGTGTTTAATGAGCAGGGAAATGTAATTCCACTTTTTAATGAAGTTAAGAAAGTTATGGATAAGTTTACTGATTCATGGGAGTTTGTTTTTGTAAATGATGGTTCAAGGGACAATACATTAAAGGAGATTCTTTCAATTAAAGAGAAACATGTAAGAGTTGTTGCACTTAAGACAAATTATGGTCAGGCAGCAGCAATGGATGCAGGTTTTAGAGCGTGTAAAGGAGAAATTATCATATCTTTGGATGGAGATAGGCAAAATGATCCTAAAGATATTCCAAGGCTTTTGAATAAACTTGAGAAGGATAATCTTGATGTAGTGGCAGGATGGAGAGCAAAGAGAAAGGATCCTTTCTGGATGCTTTTTGTAACAAGGGTAGCAAGGTTTTTAAGGGGACTTTTTGCTAGTGATGGAGTTCATGATTCTGGTTGCACTTTAAGGGTTTACAGAAGGCATTTTACAGAAGATCTTGAGCTTTGGGGAGAGATGCACAGATATATAATGGCACTTTTGCGGTGGAAGGGAGCAAGAGTTGGTGAACTTAAGGTTAATCACAGACCTAGAACTGTGGGAGTCACAAAGTATAATTTTTACAAGTCAATGAAGGGTTTTGTTGATTTGTTTTACATTTGGTTTTGGAAGAAGTTTTCAGGAAGGCCACTTCATCTTTTTGGAGTTATAGGAATCACTCTTTCTTTTATGGGAATTTTGAGTTTTTTGTATACCATTTATTTGAAGTTGATTTTGGCAAAGGACTTGTCAGATTCTGTGTGGCTTATACTTAGCATATTTTTGATTTTGGTTGGTCTTCAATTTTTTCTTTCAGGAATTATGCTTGATATTATGATTAGAAATTATTATAATAATTCGTTGGAGAAAAGGTATAAGATTAGAGAGATTGTTGATCCAAGGTCAAGAGATAAAATTTTAGCTAGGAAAAAATGAAAGTTTTAGTTTTGAATTATGAATATCCTCCTTTGGGAGGAGGGGCTGCTAATGCAACAAAGTACATTTTGCAAGAATTTTCTAGTTTTAAGAATTTGGAAATTGATTTGATTACTTCTGGAATTGGTAAGTTTAGAGTTGATGAAATTTATGATAATGTTAGAATTCATTATCTTGATATTGGCAAGAACGAGAAAGAGTTGCATAATCAGTCAAACAAGGATTTGCTTGTTTATTCAAAAAAGGCGTATTTTTATTCAAAGAGATTGATGAAGAAAGAGAAGTTTGATTTGATTCATGCATTTTTTGGAATTCCATGTGGGTTTATTGCACAGAAATTGAAATTGCCTTACATAGTTTCGCTTAGGGGAAGTGATGTGCCTTTTTATTCAAAGAAATATTACTGGTTTGACAAGTTTTTTTTCAAAAGGTTAAGCAAAAGAATCTGGAAAAAGTCAGATGCAGTTATTGCAAATTCTAATGGATTAAGAGAGCTTGCACTTTCTTGTGTGCCAGGTCAGAAAATTGGAGTGATTTACAATGGTATTGATGTAGATGAGTTTGTTGCAAAGAAGAGTTATTCTAGAACTGGGAAGCTTAAAGCTTTGTGTGTTGGAAGGCTTATTGAGAGAAAAGGTTTTGGTTTTGTTGTAGAGGCTACAAGAAAGCTTAAAGGAAAAGTTAGTGTTGATTTTGCAGGAGATGGACCAAAGCTTGATAGTTTGAAAAAAATGTCCAGGGGTTTGGATGTTAATTTTTTAGGACTTGTTTCTCATGATAAGCTGGGAAAGATATATAGGAATTATGATGTGTTTGTTTTGCCTTCCTTTAATGAGGGAATGAGTAATACTGTTCTTGAGGCAATGGCAGCAGGTCTTGGAATTATTGTTACAGATACTGGAGGCACTAGAGAGCTTTTGAATGGAAATGGGTTTATGGTTAAAAGTGGCAGCAGTGATGATATTGCTGATAAGTTGAGATTATATCTTGAAGATAGAAGGCTTGTTGAAAAACATGGGAAAAAATCAAGAAAACTTGCAGAGAATATGAGTTGGGAAAAAGTTGCAAAAGATTATTTTAAGTTGTATGAAAAAGTTGTAAAGAAATAATAATTATTTTGTTGTGATTTTTATGCTTGATATCTTTGTGCCCTGAGTTCCAGTTATATTTATTCCTTGAACTTTTACCAGTTGGATGTTTTTGTTTTCTATGTCAATTGATTTTGTTATTTGTATTGTTTGAAGAACATTTGTATCAAGATTACTGTTTTCCCATACTGCAAAGTTGAATTGAGGATCTATTACAAGATATCCTTTTTCAAATTCAAGAGAATTTTTGTTTGTCAAATCAACGTTCACATAACTTCCCCTGTCAAAAGGAGTTAATTGCAAAACTGAGTTGTCATTGAATGTTATTTTCTGATCGAACCCAGACCACCAGTATCTGACTCTTACATTATTGATTTGGTTGTAATTATAGAGAGTTCCAGGGGACCATAACATAAATGAGCCATCAATTATTGCCTTGTTTGAGTTTATTGTTATATTGCTGATTATGAAATCAGGATTATCATTTTCATATTTGTGATAAAATTCCATTTTATATATTCCTGGTTTTTCAAGAGGTGTTGAGAATATGTATTTGGAGAATTGTGATTCGCCATTTTGAGTATCTCTTGTTATTATATTGTCGTTGTCTGTGATTGTCCAGTTTGCAATTATGTTGTTATCAAAGTCTGTTACGAGGATTGTTACTGCATCAGATCCATTGTATAGGTTCATGTCCTGTTTCATCATATCAAGTTCAATTTTGTCTTTGAATATTGCATAATATGTTACAGGACCTCTGATTGAGAACTGCAGAGTTTTTGGATTATCAGACCAACCAGAATAGTATTCTGGAGTGTTTATGCTTTGCAAGTATTTTGCATTCATTTCTTCTTCCAATTGAGGATATTTTCCAGTAAAATCTTTTAGAGGAACACCGTTTGGGAAGTAACCTCTTATGTATTGCTCAACTGTCTTGTATTTGTCGTTGAGAGGTTTTTCTCTTGGGTAGGGTCCATTGTTTAGTTCAAAATCCATGAATTCTGACAAAGTCATTTGCTTTTCCAAAAGGAATACCTCAAGAGGAGTTCTTAGTATTTCATCTATTGTAAGTCCTGTCTGATTTAATAATTGTGATACTGTGGTCAGGCTTTGATTGTATTCTTCTAATTTGAAGAATTGAGAGGATGCAAGTATTGAGAGGTCTTGCTGTTCTTTCATTTCTTCTCTTTGAGTCCACAAATCTGTTTTTCCCAAATAAGTTCCTTGCTGGTGTTCAAGTATGTTGATATTGTATCTGTCAAATATGTACTGTTCTATTGATGAGTAGTTTGTTACTGCAAGGAATGTTGAAATTTGAGTGTTTTTGTATGGAATTGTAAGGTTGAATTTTTCTGCACCATATATGAATTCTTCTCCAAAGTCTCCCAGATTTACTGCTGTTCCCCATGATGGATCGTAAAATAGCTGATTGTTTATATAGATTGGACCTGTTGCTTCATATTGCATTTCAAGTTCAATTGTTTTGTTTTCAAGATTTATTGGAGTGTTGAATCCTAGTTCAAAGGTTCCATCTTTTTCAAATGTTCTCCAAGTATTATCATCATAACTTTGAGTGGGACTTAGAACATTTCTTTCATCTATGAGATAGATGTCTGCAGTTTTTTTGTCATCTTCTAAAGTTCCTACATTCAAATTCCATTCTCCTTCAAATCCAAAAGGGAGAAAGTTGAACCAAATTATATGAAGAAGAATTAGCAAAGGAATTAATGAGTAAATGAAAGGAGGGATTTTTAGGTTTGGTTTTAGCAAATGCAGAGCCATTGTTCCAAGTATTATGGAAATTAATAATATCAATGTGTAATTTAAATTAAAATATATGAATGTTGCATAGAATGCTATTGTTGCTGCAAGACCTATTTGAGGGATAATTTTTGATATGAAAAGACTCAGTGCCAAAGGAATGCAAACTATTGCAACATAAGTGTAAAAGTAAGTGTATTCAAACCAATATGAACTTATAATAAGGAATAGATTAGCAAACAAGAAAATGAAGTTTGCAAATTCTAATACATCGGTTGCAGAATGATTTTTTTTTGACTTTCTTTTTGCCATTGATTTTTTCAATGTGTCGCAGATTTATAAATATTCTCTTTCTTAACAATTGTTAACTGACCGAAATGTTTATATTTGCAGAGTGCATATGGTAATGTGAAGATGATTCTTGCATTCAAGAGGTATTTTCTTGATTTGAAAAAAGCTCAGTGGTGGAATAGAAAAACAATAGAAACTTACAAATGGAAAAAATTTAAGGAGACTCTTGATTATGCTTACAATAATGTTGACTTTTACAAAAGTTATTTTAAGAAGGCAGGAATTGAGCCAAAGGACATTAAGAGCAGAACTGACATTTATAAATTGCCTTTAACGACAAAACAAGACATACTTCTTTCTAATTTGAATTATGTTTCTGATGAGTACATGGATGAGAAGATTTACACATCAAGGACTTCAGGTTCAACAGGAGAACCATTTGTTTCTTATTTTGACAAGAGGGCATGGGAGATTTTAAAGTTTGCATCAAAACTTAGAGGACGAGTGGCGTGTGGTTTTAATCTAAGAGAGAAGTTTGTTATTGTAGAGGCCATGGGAGTTGATGAGGCAAATAAATATAATAATTCTTTTGGTTTTGGGAAATATGTTTTGAGAAAGAGAGTTTTGTCTGTTTATGATTCTTTTGAAAATCATGTCAAATTTTTTAGAAGGTTCAAATCTGATTCCATTTACGGGTTTCCATCTTATTTTGTTAATCTGGTTTCATATCTTGAGAAAAATAAAGTTTCTATTCCAAATGTGAAAAGGATATTTACCAGTTCAGAGGTTCTTGATGAGAGAAGCAGGAATATTATTGAAAGTTATTTTGGTTGCAGGGTTTGTGATGTTTATGGTTCAACAGAGACTAAAGAAGTTTGTTGGGAGTGTGATAAACATGAGGGATATCATATCAATGAGGATTTGGTTTATGTTGAGATTGTTGATAGGAATGGAAAGGAAGTAAAAAAAGGAGAACAGGGAAGGATTGTTGTGACTTCATTGCAGAATATGGCAATGCCTTTGATTAGATATTGTATTGGAGATACTGGAGTTATGCTAAAGAAGAAATGTTCTTGTGGCAGAAGTTTTGCATTAATGAGGCCTGTTTATGGAAGAGAAATAGATTATTTTATATTGAAGGATGGAAGAGAGCTCTCACCTTATGAGTTAACAATGTCTGTAGAGGGAATTGAGGGAATTATTCAATACAAAATTGTTCAGAAGAGTAAGAGTTTAGTTGAGATGTCTTTGAGAGTTAATGAGAAATTCAGAATGGCCTCAAAGAAGGTCATTGTTTCCAATCTGAAAAACATACTTGGGAGTGGAGTGAATATCAATCTGAAATTTGTTGATTATTTTGAGAATGGAAATCGTAGCAGGAAGTTCAGAGTTGTGAGTAGTGAGGTGAAAAGATGAAGAGTCTTGATGTTAGTGTTTCTAATAGAATTGATGGTGTTGATATTAAAAAATGGGACTCATTGGCAGATTTTGCTTTTCTGAAAAGTGATTTTTTGCGGATTGCAGAGACTCTGACATTGGGAAAAGATGTTTATTATGTTCAAATTTTAGATAAAAGGAAACTTGCAGGGATTGCAGTTTTTTATGGTCAGAAGAGATGTTTGTATGATTCACTTTCTAAGTCAATTTATGGAAATTATTCTAAGATTGTCAATCCTATTTTAGGTCTTGATCCTGCTCTTTTGTGCTGCTGCATTTATTCTCCGTTTTATGAGGCATTCAGAGTTGCAGAAGGGTATGATAAGTCTGAGGTTTTTTGTATCATTTCAGATGAGTTGAAAAGAATTGCAAATAAAGATGGATACAAAGCATATGGATTTTTGGGAGTTTGTGATGAGAAAATTGTAAATTGTAACCATAGTAAATTTATTTCTATTTTCTCAGGTTACAAGGTTTTTGTAAAAATTAATGGAGAGAATTTTGAGGATTTTGTTTCGGGAATAGAGAGTAGATCACACAGGGCGCTTATAAGAAAGGAAAGAAAGTTGTTTTTGAATTCTGATTTCAGGATTGAAATTTTGAGAAAGCTTGGTAAAGATAAGAGGAGAATTCTAGAGATTTTTGAACATAATTTCTCTAAATATGGAGTTGATGATAGGCAGAAGAATAATTTGACTGAAGAGTTTATTACTGCTCTTGATAAAAATTATGAAGGTCTGGTTTTTTTTGTTGAGAGGAGAAGAGGTAAAATTGTTTCAGCACTTATGTGCGTGCAGGATGAGAGGAGGCTTGTAGCAATGAGGGTAGGTCAGGTTGATGTTAATGAGGAGAAAGGTTTTCCTTTTTTTAATCTTGGAGTTTATGAGCCTGTGAATTATTGTGTCAAGAATTCAAAAAAATTTTTGGAACTTGGCACTGCGAACTATAAGTATAAAATCAGAAGGGGTGCAGAGATATCCAATGGATACACTCTGCTTAGTTCGACAAGTTCCCTAAAGAATTTGTACCTAAAACCAATTATTCGTGTTTTAGATAGGAGAAATAGAAGAAAACATGCAAATAGACTTGATAGGAGGAAAGAAAAATGATGGCACATATCAGACAAAAACTTACAGAAGGGTTGCTTTTTTTGGGTAAGAATGATGTTTACAGAACATTGAGAAAAATTAAATATGTTTCGAGGCTTAGTGATTCAAAACTTAAAGCATATCAAGAGGATAAACTCAAAAAATTGTTAATTCATGCATACAAGAATGTTCCTTATTACACAAAGGTTCTTTCAAAGGCAAGAGTTGTTGATTCAAATTTAAGAGTTAATCTGAATAATTTTGAGAAAATCCCAATTTTGAATAAGAAAATTTTAAGAGAAGAGTTTGAGAATCTTAAAGCAAGGAATCTGGATTCGATGAAGTGGGAGTATAATACATCAGGAGGATCTTCAGGTGAGCCTGCAAGATTTATTCAGGATGCAAATTATAAAAGATGGAATATTGCAAATAAAATTAATTTCAAGTTGATTGCAGGAGCTAAAATTGGAGGCAGAGAATTAAGATTCTGGGGTTCAGAGAGAGATATACTTGAAGGAAGGGAAGATCCAAAGATTATTCTTCGTAACAAGATTTACAATAGAGTTGAGATTAATATGTTCAAACTCAGATTTAATGAGATCCCGAAGCATCTGGAGTATTGGAGAAAGTTTAAACCTGAATGGGTTGAAGGTTATGTGCATGTTATGATTGAACTTGCAAAGTATGCTTTGAAGAATAATATAAAAGTTTATCCTGCAAAAGGAATTTTGTGTACTGCTGGAACTTTGGATTTGGATATGAGAAGAACTATTGAGAAGGCGTTTGGTGCTAAAGTGTATAATAGATATGGTTCAAGAGAAGTTGGAGATATGGCCTGTGATGATGGAAGAAATAAAGGAATGAGAATTAGCAGTTGGAATCATTATATTGAAGTTTTAGATGAAAAACATAAGTCTACAAAGAAACAGGGAATGGTTCATGTTACAAATCTGAATAATTATGCAATGCCTTTGATTAGATATGAAATTGGTGATATTGCATACAAGGGAAATAATTGGGGATACCTGCAGAGTGTGAGGGGTCGTGTTACTTCACTTTTCAAGACTAGGGATGGAGGATTTTTTGATGGTTGTTATTTTAGAACAATCCTGAATTTCAAGGATTGGATTAAGCAGTTTCAGATTGTGCAACATGATTATGATGATATTGAGTATATTTTTGTTCCAAGAGATAAGAATTTTGTGTTGTCTAAAAAAGAAAAGGATGAGTTGACAAGACAGGTTCGTTTGCTTTTAGGTTCAAAGTGCAAGGTTAGATTCAAGTTTGTTAAAGAGATTAAAGGTTTGAAAAGCGGCAAGTATTTATATACAAAGAGTGAAGTGAAATAAGGATGATTAGGGTATTGCATGTAATTGATCATATGGGATTGGGAGGTGCGCAGACAATAATCAACACCATTTTAATTAAAAATAAAAATCATCGGGTTTTTGCATTAAGAAGAACGGATAATCAGATTAACTTTGATGATGATGTAAAAAAAAGAGTTGATGTTTTTGAAGGCAAATCAAAGTTTGATTTAAGATCGGTTTTTATTCTTAAGAATTTAATTAAGAAATATGATATTGAGATTCTTCATGTGCATCTTCCAAAGGCTAATCTTGTTGTTTATCTTTACAAGCTTTTGTTTAAAGGCAGGGTTAAAGTAGTTATTAATGAGCATGGAGCAGTATTTTCTCCAAAAAGAAAACTTTACAGGTTTGTATTGAGAAGATTGGAGAAGTTTACTACTTGTTTTATTGCTGTTTCTGGAAAGACACGTGATGCAATGATTAATGTCGCTGGCTTGAGGTCTGAGAAAGTTAAATTACTCTACAATTTTATTGATTTTGATGAAGTTGAGTTTTTATCTAATAAAGAGAAGAAAGATTTGAGGTCAAGTTTGGGCTTGAACGAACAGGATTTTGTTGTTGGTTTTGGAGGAAGGCTTAGTAAAGTAAAAAGAATTGATACCATAATTGATGCATTTGAATATTTTAAGGATGAGAGAACGAAACTTGTTATTGCAGGGGATGGAGAACTTAGAGAAGAGCTTGAAGAAAGAGCTAATAGAAATAAGGATATAAAGTTCTTAGGTTTTAGAAATGATATGAAAAAGCTTTATCAGATTTTTGATGTTATTGTTCTTTCTTCATATAGTGAGGCATCACCAATGGCTTTTTATGAGAGCCAAGTTTATGGAGTTCCATTTGTAGGGAGTGATGTTTATGCGATTAATGAATTTATTAAAGATGGATTTAATGGTTTTTTGTTTAAATATGAAGATAGTAAGGAGCTTGCTGAAAAAATTGTTGAAATTAGAGAGAATAAGACTTTGAGAGAGAAAATTAAGTATAATGCACTTTCTAATTTAAAACAGTATGATATAAAAATTTACAATAAGAAGTTGAAGGAAATTTATGAAAGATGAGAAAAAAGAAAATCTGTTTTGTTGCAACACATGCCTATCCACTTTTCAATCCTGAGGAGAAGAGTGCTCATGGAGGTTCAGAGGTTCAACTTTACACGATTGCAAAGCAACTTAAAAAAATTTATGATGTGAGTTTCATAGTTGGAGATTTTGGTCAGGCAAATCAAGAGGTTTATGATGGTATTAGAGTTGTAAGATCTTTTAATCCAAAGAGTGCAGGAGCATCTGTTTTGCATAAAGGATTACAAGCTTTGAAGTATTTTTTTATTTTGATTAGATTGAATCCAGATGTATGTATTACAAGCTCGGCAAACAGTACAGTAGGAGTTGTTGGATTTTATTGCACACTTTTTAGACGAAAGCACATTCACAGAACAGCAAATTTTTATGACACAAATGGAGTTTGGATTAAGCAGAATGGTTTTTTGGGCAGAGTGTATAAGTGGGGATTAGAACATGCAGGTGAAGTAGTCTGTCAGACTTATGAGCAGAAGAAAGCTTTGAAGGATGTTCATGGAATTAATGGAGTTTTGTTTAGGAATGTGTTTGATTTTGATAGTGTTAAGGTTCCTAAGAAGAAAGATTATATTTTGTGGGTGGGAAGAGCTAATAGGATTAAGGGAGCTGAACATTTTTTGGATTTGGCTGATGCTAATCCTAAAGAGAAGTTTGTTATGGTTTTCAATAATCAGCATCAGGATTATTTTGATGATATCTCCAGGAGAGCAAAGAAAATAAAGAATGTAAATTTCATTGAAAAGGTTTCTTTTGACAAGATTCAGAGATATTTTGATGAGGCAAAGGTGTTTGCATCGACTTCTAGTGCTGAGGGGTTTGCAAATACTTTTATTCAAGCAGGCATTGGAAGAACTCCGATTATTACTTTGAATTGCAGTCCTGATAATTTTATTGACAAGTATGGTTGCGGGGTTTTTGCAAAAGGTTCAAAGAAAAGGTTGGATGAAGGCCTGAAGAGGTTGCTAAGTGAAGATAGATTTTATGCCAAGTGTTCAAAGAATGTGTTTGAGTATATGAAGGACAAATATGATGTGAAGAAGAACATGAAGGTTATTGAAAAGTTAATTTGAAGTTAGTATTATTACATATTTCTAATTTATTTGTTTTATTTTAGGTATTTATTAAAAATCTGTTACTAAGTTTAATATTCACAGTTTTCTTGGTGTTATTTATGGGAAAATGGTTAGCAGCTTTAGCAGGAGGGCTTACAGCTTGGTATATAGCAACTGGTGATGTTAATAAGAATGATGTAGATGTATCTTATCCAATTCCAGAACAAATTGAAGTGGTTGATGCTGAGTATGTAAATAAACAAGGAAAAGATATAGAGTTAGTTGCAGAAAATAATGGATTGAATTTGGAAAAGATATTGTTAAATACTTCTGAGATTGATTTTGATGAAGATTTTAAAATTAAGACAGACAGATATAGGTTAATTAAAGATGATGATTGGTTACCTTCAAGAGTAGTTGGTCATATTATGTCTTTGCCAGCAAGGTTATTTTTTTGGGATTGGGATGTTAGTTGGGGGAATGATGAAAAAAGAGCTCAGGCGGCACTTTCGATACTTGAAAATAATAGAAATATTAAAGATTTGACAGTTAGATTGAATCATAATGAAGCATTTTATGATATGTATAGGTTGTTTGCAGATGATAAGGTAGCTGAGAGAAACAATATTTTTGCAAGGGTTTTACTTGGGATTCCTACATGCTTTAAGGATGAAATGTGGGCAGAGTTTTTTAGGGGAGATTATTACAATCCTTTAACACAGACTGTTGTTGTTTATAGTAATGTAGAATCTATTGCAGCTCATGAGATAGGTCATCATATTGATTATCAAAGATTTAATTCTGATTGGGAATATGCTTTAACAGGATTTTTTCCTCCAGTAACATTGTATAAGGAATGGCAGGCTAGTAGTTATGGCAAGGACTTGCTTGGGGTTGGAGATGAATATCAGTTTAATAGGTATTTGTTGCCAGCATTTTTTACTTATTTGTTAGGAACATTTGGAATGACAAGAAGATTTTTGAAGTCTGTAACTAAGGAAGATGAAATTCCTTTTGTTGTTACTGCTGCAGTTTATGCTTATTCAAATGCAATGCTTTGGAGTGGAATCGGAGCTTATGAAGTAACTCAGGCTTTAGGTTCTGGAGATTTGGTTTCAAGTTTGGCATTTACTGGCGCTTTTATTGGAACTACTTTGACAGGCCATTATTTATTGAATAGAATGTGATTAGAAAGAGCTTTCTTATTAGTTTTTCTTCTTTTTTTCAAATAATACTTTCTTTACCTTGATTTGGAAGTAGGCCTCATCAATTGCTGTTCTTATGAAATAACTTAATGTAGTTCCAAATGCAACACCTACAAGACCAAATGGAATTACAAGAGCCACTCCCAATATGATATTAATTATAATTTGGACTATGTTCATTGACTGAAGATATTTATATTTCTTGAGCACATTGTAAAGTGGGTTGTAGAAAATAGACCAGAATTTGAATATAACTCCAAATAGAAGAATCTGCAGTAAGAAAGATGCCTGAGAGTAACCTTCAGAAAAAAAGTTGTTTAATACAAAAGGAGATATTAGAATAAGTAAAATTACACTTAATGTTGCAATAGAAAATAACTGTATTCTGCTTTTGTAGAGATATTTTGAGATAAATTCCTTTTTGTCTATGTTTTTTGAAAGTTCAGGTAAATAAAAAGTATTGATAATGTACATGAATGATATTATTCCTTTGAATATTTGATATGCAAGATTGTAGACTCCTACATCTGCCACAGTCAGAAAGTAGTTGATTATTATGCTATCTCCCCAGTTTATGAAATAAACAGCAGTCAGACCAAACATTTGCCATTTGGTGAAGTTCCAGTGCTCTGCAAACATTTTCTTATCATATTTGAGAGGAAATATTTCTCTAAAATTTATTTTTGGCAATGAGATAATTAGAATGATTATTGATGATATGAAGTAGTTTAGAAACAGATGTTGCAGATTAAAGTCTAGGATGAAAAGAAAAGCCAGAAGAGATAATCCATAGTATATTCCTATTTTTGTGTGCTCTGTTTTTTTGTCAAGTCCTAAAAAATAGTTTCCCAGTAAAGATTTGATTGATATTCCAATGAATGCAAGATACAGATATACAAGCAGAGTTGTGTTAATGTGAATGAAATCTGTTATGAATGGATTGAATAAAATAAATATTAAAGCAATCAGACCCAAAGATGATGCAAAGAAAATAAGCTGGCTGGTGAAGCTTTTTGAGATACTTTTTTGTTTTTTCATCTCTTTGTTTGCAGAGATGATGAAAGGTGTCATTGATGAGCCTAAAATGAGGGTTGTGGAAAAGAATATTATCATCATACCAAGAGTGTATGAACCATAAGTTTGAGGTGATACAAATTTTGCAATTAAAATTGGAAATAGGAATACGATTCCTTCACCAAGTAATTTTAGGAATGTGAAGTGAATAAGATTGTAGTGGGATTTGAACATATCAAGAAAGTTTTGATAGGTTGATTTTATCTTTTTCATTCTGTATACCATCTGTAGACTTCATATTTGTCTGAATATTTTCCAAGATATTCTATTTGCCTTCCGTGATATTTTAGTTGATCTGTTGGTTCAACTCTATTAAGTCCTCTTTGAGAAATCTCAGGAGGAAATCTGTCGCCGTCTCTTCTAATTATCCAACCAGTTTCATATTTTATCATAATATCAATGCTTGTTTCATTTAGGATATATTGATTGTCGGCAATGTCATAGCTTTGGCCGTTTGATGATGGTGCTGTTCTTCCCTGATAATAATCAAAGTCAAAATGCCAACCAAGTACATCTTTAATTCTAAGTTCGCTGCAAATTACAATGTCGTTTTTTGTCAGACCTTGCTGTTCAAGAAATGTAAGTAACTCTGAATAATCTCTGTATGGAATGGATATTATTTGTCTGCCATCATCTTCAAGATTTACATCAGCATTAGATGCATGAAGTGTGTTTGCATAGTTGAATATGCTAAGTATTAAAACTGAAACTAAAATCACTGAGAGAGTTTTTGCGGTTTTTGTATTCAATAGTTTAGCTGGTGCCTTTATTATTTGTTCAATTGATATAGCCATAAGTAATGTGAAGAATGGAACTGCAGGGAATATGTATCTTGCGTAGAGAAAATCTGTGTGAGGTTTTGCGATGTATACAAAGAAGATGAAGTATGCATAAAATGTTATGAATGAGAACCATGAATATTTGTTTTTTGGTTTTAATATGATTGGTAGTATTGTAAGAGCTCCAATGAAGTACCAAGGAATGTTCATGAATGAGTACCAAAGCATTGGAAGTTCACTCTGAGTGAGAAAGAAGAAGAACCATTTTGTCTGTATTGTAAATCCTAGTCTTTCATAGAATTCAAATACAACAAGAAC
>JBNKLP010000025.1:0-14815 GCA_050292425.1 Candidatus Nanoarchaeia archaeon
TCTAGTAGTAGTTCCTCCTCTTCATCTAGTTCTGGAGGAGGAGGCGGTGGAGGTGGTTCCTCCTACACTCCTCCTGCTTGTATTCCTTCCTATGAATACAGTCTATGGACAGATTGCCTTGATTTCACTCAGAGCAGAACCAAGGTTGATCTTAACAACTGTTATGAAAAGGAAATTCAGAAAAGAAGCTGCTCGCCACAAAATGATGAGATTCAGAATCTTTTCATGAATGCCAAAAAACTCTTTGTTGAAAAGATTAGCAAGAGGTTCTACAAAGCTTCTTTTGATGGTAACTATAATGAGATGATTTACTTGGATGAAAAGGCAGAAGATGATAGCTTCATTGTAGTTGATGATATAACTAAGACAGAGTATTTGGCAAGATTAAGTGAAGAAATTGATGGCAAGTATTACTACAGTCTTGAAGAGATTGATCAAAACACTCTAAGTGAGCTTAAAGAACTTGATCTGATGGAAACAACTGTTGCAGAAGATGTTGGTGAATTTGCTCAGGAAGTAAAAAATTCTGGATCTCTTCCAACTTTGATCTATGTTGTTAGTTTTATGTTAATACTTACAATCATTTTTGGTATTGTGTTTTATGTAAAAAGAGTGCATAACAAACCAAGTGAATTTAATGATAACAATCAATAACAATATTTATATACAACTTATTTTTTTATTCATCATATGGTAAGAGTAGATGAGGCTTTTGAGCTTAGATATAGAAAAAAGGGACAACAATTGGAAGTCCTAGTTGATTTTGACAAATTGAATGAATTCAAAAAATCTCCAGATAAAGTTTCAGTTTACGATGTTCTTGCAGACACAAAAATCTTTAAGGATCAGAAAAAAGGCGATATAGCATCAGATAACTTTCTCTTAGAAATCTTTCAAGGTAAATCGGAAGAGGAAATACTAAAAGAGATTCTTCTAAAAGGGGAATGTCAGATTCCTACTGCATTCCTAAATAAGCTAAGGGAAGAAAAGAAAATGCAAGTAATCAACTACATTGTAGAAAATGCAACAAATCCTCAGACAAAAGGAAAATATACGCCCACCATGATAGAATCTGAAGTAAACAAACTAAGATTTAATTTTGATCCAAACATATCATTTCAAAATCAAGCAGAAGATGTAATAAAACTTCTAAAAAAAGTAATGCCAATTTCAATGGAAAGAATTATTTTAGAGATAAAAATTCCTGGCCAATACTGTGGAGCTTTTTATGGTCCTTTTAGAAGATATGGGAAAGTGACAAAAGAATACTTTGACAGAGAGTCTAATTTAAGATTACACATAGAAATCTCAGAATCTCAAGTCGACGAAGTAGCTTCATATATTAAAAATCATTCTAATGGAGAGGGAGAATACTTTGTTTCAAAAGATTGATTTTAAAATCCAGATACTCTTTTCAATTCTTCTTTAGAAGAACTTACCAACCTTATTCTATCTTCTAACTTTTCTTCTTTTTCCCCCTTAATTTCATTATAATCTTTAATTCCATACATTAATCCTGCAATACAAACGGGAATTAATCCATAAGGTATTTCGGGTTGTATCATTGATATTGGAAACATATTTAATGCAAGAATAAATAGTGATTCATAATGGGTATTATTCAAATCTTTTCTCATTGCATACAAAAACCCATACTCTCTTCTATTTTCAAAAAATGTTCTAGGAGTATAACTCATACCCATTTAAATAATTAATATTATTTAAACCTTACCCTTGTTCTACTTCAAAATCTTCTTCAATCCAATCCATAATCCCACCCATCATATTAATCGCATTAAGTCCAGCAGCACTCATCATTGATGCTGCCATCCCACTTCTTCCTCCAGTTCTACAGTAAACAAGATAAGTTTTATTTTTATCAAGCTCTTCCATATAGGATTGCAACTCTTCAAGTGGAATCAATTTACTTCCCTTGATATGAGCTTGTCTGTACTCCATTGGAGATCTCACATCAATCAATTCGAAATCATCTGAGTTTAATCTCTCATCAATCATTTTCTTTCCATCAATAACATTAATAGTATGTACCATAAAAATATCTAAGATTTTCATATTTATAAAAGGAATTTAGTTGGGATCAAATCTGAGAATTTTCACACCTTTGCCTTTACCAGTAGCAAAGAACAAACTTTATAAACTCTTTCCATTTCAATTTGATTAGGATGACACTAGCAAGACTTTATGGTAAATCGAACATTTATAATTTTAAGATAGAGATTTTTGGAGATGTTAAAACATTTGATTTTTTGAAAGTTACACATGCTGAATCGGGAGAAGTTTTATGCCAGGTAACAAATATTACAAGAGACTACGACAAGCTTATTGGAGACTGTAAAGTAATAGGATTCAGAGATGCGGGAGTTTTAAAAGGAATAAGAACACCATTTGAAAACAACGCAGAAGTTGAAATTGCAAATGATGATTTCATTGAAAGCACAGTTGGACTTGACACCAATTCAGAAGATTTCATTGGAGTGCTTGAACATCACTCAAACCTTAGGATAACTTTGGATCTTAAAAAGACAATTACAAAGCACATTGCAGTTCTGGCTAAATCAGGAGCTGGAAAATCATACACAGTAGGTGTACTTTTAGAAGAAGTAATGAAAAAGAACATTCCAATTGTAATTTTAGACCCTCACAACGAATATGCATCAATCAAATATCCTAATACTGACAAAAAAGATATGAAAAGATTGGAAAAATTCGGACTCTCACCTCAGGGATTCCTTGAAAGAGTAAAAGAATACTCTCCAGACACAAAAGTAAATCCTCAATGCTCAGAAATCTCACTTGACATAAACACTCTAAGGCCTCAGGACTTGATTGACTCTCTTCCACAAAAACTTTCTCCTGCTCAACAGTCATTAATATTCAATGTATTATCAAATCTGAACAACAGGGTTAATTTCGATGAACTTATATTCAACATATCCAATGAAGAGTCAAACTCAAAATGGTCTCTGATTTCGCTTTTAGAACAGCTTAAAAAGCTAAAGATATACTCTTCAAACCCAACACCTCTTCAGGAAATAGTAAAATACAAGCAAACATCCATAATTTCGTTAAAGGGAGTTGAGCCATATGTACAGGAGACATTTGTAGCAGGACTTCTAAAAGAGCTTTTCGAGGCAAGAAAAAAAGAGGAAATTCCTCCATTTCTTCTGGTACTAGAAGAGGCCCACAATTTCTGCCCAGAGAGATCCTTTGGAGAACTAAAATCCTCAAAAGTAATCAGAACAATTGCAGGAGAGGGAAGAAAATTCGGTATTGGTCTGTGTGTAATCTCACAAAGACCTGCAAAAGTGGACAAAAATGTGGTATCTCAGTGTACAACTCAGGTTTTGCTTAAAATTACTAACCCTAACGACTTAAAATCAGTAATTGCATCCTCAGAAGGAGTTGATTCTGATTCCGAAAATGAAATTCAGAAACTAAACATTGGAACTTGTTTGCTTACAGGAGTAATTGACATTCCTCTAAAAGTTAACATCAGACCTAGAATCACAAAACACGGAGGAGAAACTGTTGACATTACACTTTCATATGAGGCAGATGGAACTCCTAGTCAACCAAATCCATCTAATAATAGCATATCCTATGGTGGTCATGTCGGAGACACTCATGCTGAGGCTCATCAAAGGGAAAGAGTAGCGCAGGCTACAGAAAAATCCACATTCTATGAAGGTGCTCACTCTGAATTCGTTCAATTTGTTGCACCTGAAATAGAACCTGAAGATGCAAAAGTAATGCTAGATGCTAAGCAACTAGAAGTGCAATTAGTTCCTGCATCAATGATTAAATTAAAGACTCCAACAGGTAAAGAGATTTCACTTTTATTTGATAGGGTTTCAAAAACTATAATAAAGACAATTTTTCCTTTTGAAGGAACTAAGGTTGATGTTGAATTTGACAAACTAACAGATACTGAAAAAAGGCTTCTTGCAACAATTATGACACTTCAAGACAAATTCAACCCTGCAGAGCTTTTATTAAAAACAAATGTGATGTTCAATGAGATATTAAGAGTATGTGATTCATTAGCTAACAAAGGAGTTCTGAAAAAGAATGGAAAAGAATTTGAAATAGCAGGAGTTGGATTTGCAAAACAGTTAGATAACTTAAATTTCTTTGGATCTCAGAAATTTGAAGAAGTTTCTTATGACACAAAATTAACTGAGACAATACCTGAAAGTGTTGTAAAAGACATATTTTCCATGTTTGGCAGTGTTGGAAATATAAAAGACGTTTACGTGCTTAGATATGTTGGCAAATAATTGTTGTTACTTAAAGTTACAACAAAAGTTAAATTTATAAATCATATTTTATTTTATTTATATAAATGGATAGTAATTATGGAATTGAGAATATACAAGATTTAAGGGATGGAAGATTAAAAAAAAGATTTCTTGAACTTCAATTAACTGAGCCAATAAAGTTTTGTGAAAAAACATTTGATTATATTAAAGAAGAAGTAAATATTTGTATTTTTACTATTCATCCACAAGAAAGAACTAACTTGGGAGGAAAATTATATCATTCAAGAAAAGATGGGCATGTAATCCGAGTTCTTCCAGTAGAAGAAATAAATCGATTTAGAAAATGTTTAAGTTATAGTTAAACTAATAATTAATTTTACTTTATTCTCCCCTACTCAATAACTGCAAAAATATTTCAATGCAAAAAAACCAATTTTGACTAAATGGCTCAGAATAACTTTGAGAAAAACTTTGATTATGGTAGTTTTTTGCCTCTTGTTCTATTTATTCTGGGACTCTACATTATATTCTTGTTTCTAACAGATAGATTTTCACAAGGAATATTTGCTATGATTATAGCATTCATAATATACGTTGCAAACAACATAATAATAAACATAACGGGAATCACAACAGTGTTCAATGAGTATTTGGAAGATATGGCATCATTCACAACATTTGGCCTCTCATTGGTTATATTCGGGCTTCTATTCTATAAAAACTCATTAGCAGTCCTTGTAGTTGTATTTTTCTTTTCATGCTGTTTAATACTTGGCCTTGCAAGAAACTGGGTTTTAAGATTCAAAAACTCGATGGGTTGGCCTGCACCTCTAAACGGTATTTTTTTCCCATTAATATTTTACATATATCAATTTTATCTTCAAAATCCAGGAAATTCTGTCTTCATATTCTATTATTTATTAGTTGGAACTCTTGCTGTCTCACACTACAATTTCCTTGGATACAAAGAAGAATCTGAAAGTAAATTCAAAGTAGTTGATCTTGAGGATTATGATGAGGAAATGAGAAAATATGAGGAAGAGGAAAAAAGAAATAATGAAAAACTAGAATCAGAAAAATATGCAAACGAAAATAACTCTCAAAAAAGCATTTCAGATAAATTAAATGAACTACTTCAAAAAGTTCATCACAAAAAAATACCTCAGAACTCAGACAAGCATGGTTCTTTGCATTTTTTTAGAAAAAGATTATAAATAGTTTGTTTTTAGAATTTTTATGGAATATGACGAATTGACTTTTTTGGATTATAAAATATTAAAACAATTTGATAAAGAAAAATTATTTATTCAAATATCAATGCCAAAAAGAGTATTATTTGATTATATATTTCCCAAAAGAAATGTTTTTGAACTTAGTTTGTTATTGGATAAATATGTATGTATGGGTCTTTTAGAAAGGGTAGAATATATTGATGATACTGTAGAATACAATCTTAGAAGAAATGAAGGTTTTTATTTTACATTTAAATTAACAGGTAAGGGAAATAGTTTTGTTGATAAAAAAACACCTAGATATGAACATCTAGGAAGTTTTGAATTAGCACCAGCTTATTGAAATTTATTTCTCAATCAAAAATTCTCTTCCACCAAAATAAGGTTTCAAAGCTTTTGGTAATTTAATATTACCATCCTTAGTCTGATGCTGCTCTATAATTGCAATCAAAGCTCTAACCATTGCAACAGCAGTTGAATTTAGAGTATGAACAAGCTCAAGTGTCCCTTTCTCACTTTGATATCTTGAGTTAAGTCTTCTTGCTCCATAATCTCTGTAATTTGAAGCTGAAACCATCTCCCTGTACTTATCCTGTCCTGGAAGCCATGCTTCAATATCAAACTTTCTTGTAGCAAAAGAACCTATATCTCCTGAGCAAATATCAACAACTCTGTAATGAATTTCAAGCTCTTTGAAAATTTCCTCAGCATTATCAGTAATCTCCTTATGGAACTTGTCTGAATCTTCTGGTTTGCAGAAAACAAATTGCTCAATTTTATTGAAGTTGTGTACTCTGAAAATTCCCTTCTCATCCTTTGTAACTCCAGCTTCTTTTCTAAAACAAGGAGAAATTCCTGCATACTTAATTGGCAGTTCCTTGTGATTAAAAGTCTTGTCTGCTCCAAGCAAAGCAAGTGCATGCTCTGAAGTTCCAATCAAACACAAATCCTCTCCTTCAATATCATAAATAGCCTCATCAAAATCTTCTAATGATACTGATTTTCCAATTGACTCTCTTCTAAGCATAGGAGGAACTTCAACAGGAGTATATTTTTTGTGTGCCATCTTGTTCATAACATGAGAATAAAGAGCAATTTGAAGCATTAAAAGTTCATTTTTCAGATAATAAAATCTTGCTCCACTATGCTCTGCAGCAGTATTCAAATCATACCAGTCGTTCATTTCACAAAGTTCCTTATGATCTCTAACCTTAAAATCAAATGAAGGTTTTTCAAGATTAAATCTTATTGGTTTATTGTCTTCATCATCTTCTCCTTTTGGAACTTCCTTATCTAAAATATTTGGAATCTTGATTAAAATAAGATTTCTTTCATCTTCAATCTTTTTTAACTCTTCATCCTTTGCTACAATCTTATCTGAAATCTTCTTAACTTTTGCAACCTGAGCTTTAATATCACCACCTTCTTTTTTAACTTTTGCAATAGCCATTGACTCTTTGTTCTTTTCAGCTTTTAATTTATCAAGAGCTCCTTTTTCTACTCTCCACTTCTCATCAACTTTAAGAACTTCATCTACAATACTTGTATCAAAACCAGGCCTTCTTTTAAGGTCCTTTTTAACATGATTAGGGTCTTCTCTAATAAGTTTTATATCTAACATAACCTTAAGAACAAATCAAACATTTAAAAACTTTAGTAAAATAAAAAAATTAATTGTTGAAAATACACTGACATCTACTATATCCTGCTTTAAGAGCATCCTTTACAGTCTCGAATTCTTCCAAATTCTCAATTCTCACTCTAGCAGCATAAGGACAGTTAGAATAATGAACTTTTCCTGTCTTCTTATTTCCTAAAATCTTATGTTTTGAAGGAGATACAATTTTTTTTTTATCTAAACCTTTAAGCTTTGCAATTTCCTTATCCTGCAACTTTTGATTCTCTGTTAGTACTTTCAATTTATCAAGAATAAGTCCAATCTTTGAACTTTTCTCAATTTTATCAACTTTCTCTCTCATCTCCGCAAGTTCTCTTGCAACAGCTTCAATCTTTTTTTCAACTGTAGTTAAATCTTTCTTATTATCCAAAAGTCCATTCCCTATTTGATCAATATTAAACTTAACTCTTGAAAAGGCCTTTCTAATCTTTGCTATCTCCTTATCAAATGACATTTTACTCTTTTCCGCCTTTCAATTCATCCTGCCAGATCTTAAGCTCTTCCCACTTTCCTTTATCTGCAAGTTTAGCTTGCTTAGGCCATGTTTTTGGATCATGATACTGAAGAGAATTCTCATCAAGGATATTTCTCAATTTAGTATTTGAAGCCTTTGCAAGTTCAGCAAAAGTACTAATATCATATCTTGCAAGAACACTCTTGATTTTAGGGCCAATTCCTTCAATCTTAGTCAAATCATCAGCTTCCTTTTTCTCAATCTTTGTGCTGTTCTTGTTAACCTGTCTTTCAAGTGTTGCAACTCTCTGGATTAAAAGAAGATTTTCTCTTTTAAGAGTCTCCATATCCATCTTAACTCTCTCAAAGGCATACTTAATTTTCAAAACCTCTGTATTAACATCATATTTTGTCATACTTTAAGTAAGATTTGAGAATTTATAAACATTTCTCTTTGTTAGTATTATTAAGTAACAACAACAAATTGATACATTTATAAATATCTTCAATTTAATTCATCTTAGTGGGCCCTGTAGCTTAGTCTGGATAGAGTAGCGGGTTTCGGCCCCGCTGACAGGGGTTCGAATCCCCTCAGGGTCTTTTTTCTTTGTATATACTATTAAACATTTCGGAATGTTATGACTAATACTAAAAGAAAAGTATTTAAATCTGTCTGAATATGGATATCTCAATGAATCCCATAATTAATATTTTGCTAAGGATTATTTATTTTTTAACTGGAATTCTATCGTTTTTAATATCATTTGCCTTAATGTTTGCACATTGTGTTGGAGGATGCTATGGTTTGACAGGAGTATTTGGTTGGATTTGGTTAATCACGAGCATTGTTCTTTGCATCAATTTAATAATAATAGCATTTAAACAGAATAAATATTCTATAATATTAATAATAATTAGTATAATTATTTTAGTAATAATATACTATCCATTTATGCATAATTGGGACTTTACTTAAAATAATTTGTGTCGGTAAGCTTAACCAGAGTTCAAATTAAGCTTTACTTTGATATTAGAAGGGTTGTAAGTGCTAATTAGGCTTTATTTTAAGGTTTACGAAAATTAGATAAATTCTATATAATCATTGTTATGTCTAATTGAAAAAAGAAGCCTAAACAAAAAAATAATGCGTAAATTATATAAAGTTGAATTCTTATAATTATTTTACTATGGGAAAATTTGTAGATTTTGTTAGGGTAAACTATGAACTTGGTTCTTTAAGAGAACAATTTGTTAGAGGTGCTAAGGTATTGGATGATTTACCTGAAGATAATAATGAATGTAGAAAGGAAATTGAAACTGCAATTCAAATTTATTTTGCATTAAAATATAATAAATAAAACTCGTCTATTTTTTCAATTCTTCTTCATTATTTATATTTTATAAATAGACTTTTAATTTGTATAAATATTTCTTTTTTTATTAAAGTAAACCTTCAATAATTTTAATAATATTTAATATTAAAATAAAAAACTATTGATGACTACACTTTTTTTAATTAATTATTTTGTAGTCATTTTTATGATCTTTAGTATTTTGAACCAGAGTTCAAAGCAATTTACACCAGAGTTCATTTAGGGTTTACTTTGATAGTAGAAAGGCTGTAAATGGCACTTAGGCTTTACTTTTGGGTTTACGAATTTTGTTCTATTTTTATATTGTAGTTAATATAGGAAATATTTAAATTTTTTTTGTTAAATAAGAATGAGTCTAAAATTTAAATAAATCTTTAATGTTACTACTAATAGGGACATTTATAAATTTCTTTTTATTTCTTATTCTTAAATAAAATGGGATTGCAAGATGAGATTTTAAAATTTGGAGCAAAAGGTGCCTTTTTAGATTATATTCATAGACAAGACCCAAGTATTCCAATTGAACCTTATGTTTTAGTTCCTGTTAATGGAGATTGGAGAGATTATGAATCTCAAATTCAAACTTTAGGAGAAAAAACATTGGTAAGAAGTTCTTCTCCTTTAGAAGATGGGAAAGAATTAAGTTTTGCAGGTTTATTCTGGACAGAGGACTTTTATGGACAAAATTCAGTTGATAGTGTAATGGAGTCTATTGATGATTTATATACTCAAATGTATGTTAGAAATCATAATGTAACAACACCAATTGAAATGGGTTTAACATTTCAAAGAGATTCTAAATCAGGCTGGAATTGGGGTATAATTAGACATCCTCATCAAGAGAATTTATTATTTATTCAGGGAAGACCTGTCCCCGATAGATACTCTCATAGTGAAAATTTAGTTTATGATGAAAACACAGGAGAAGCATATGAGATAGAGGACTTAGCATTAAAGAGAGTATTTAGTAGAGTAAGATTAGAAACAGAAGATTTAGATGAACAAGTTAGGGAAGCAATTGAAATTTATAAGAGAATAGAAGCAATGCCAGAATTTCAAACGGGTTATACTTATCATATGGAATTTGGAACTGAACCTATCTCAGTATTCCAGTTTAGACCTTTTAGAAAAAAATCAAAACCAACATGGAATTTAGAGGATATAACTTTTGATGAGGAAAAATATCATGTTACTGGTTATGGTTTTAGTTTTGGTATGACTCCTCCTGATGGAATTGAATTAAATTATGTACGTTCAATTTCAACTCATCAACATGAAAGTCCTATTGAAGAATATAGAAAACTCCTAGCTAAGATGCCTAAAGAAAAAGCCGTAAAAAAATTATATAAAATGTGGGACAGAATAAATGAAAATGAAAGAGCTTATGTTGAAGAAATAGCTAAAATTGATCCAAATTCTTTTGGAGATGAGATAGACGCATTTGATAGGGCTGTTATGAGATTAAGTGAACAATGGGGAGGAGATAATGCTTGTTTAATTAGAGAAAATATGCATTTTAATCATGGAACTCCAATTGATTTACTTTTTCCAAAAGCTAAAGTTTGGATTGCTAGCGGAGGTTTGCAATTTTTAAGTCATGATTGGTTTAGAGCAATGCAAACATATCCTATTTGTTTATTAGGTCGTAGTAGTCTTAATCAAAAAACTGGAGATAAAGTAAAAGTGTATTCTGATGGATTAATTGGAAAAGTATTAGAATCTCAATAACTATGAGAAAATAAAAGAACACATTTTAATTTTTTGTCTCAATTGGTTCGAGGTATGTAACACTGGCTTTTTGTACCAGAGTTCAGAATATAAATAAATTTGTGCTACCTAAGTTAAACATTAATCCCAATAACTGTTTTTCTTGCCATTAATATCATCTAAAGCATATTTAATATCAATAAAATAGAAAACTGACTCTCCTTTCTCATTTACTGCAACAGTTGCATGATCTAAAAACTTATTATTTAAAATTTGTTTTGTCAACTCTTTACCATACTTCTTAATCAATTGTTTCTCAGTCAATCCTAAGTCATTAAAATCTATATTATTCATTTTCCAAAAGCCACCTCCAAATAGGTTTTACTGTAATTTTAAATCCCTCCTGAACAAACTCATTTGATTCATCATCAGTCAAAATCAAACCTTCTTTAAGCTTATAAGTTTTCATTGCATCAATTAAACCTTCTATTTCTCTAATTCTTGTTTTCTCATTATTCAAATTATCTGTTACTTGAATAGCATGAGTTATTTTTCCTTTATTTAATAGTATAAAATCACACTCTTTATTATCATAATGATAATATATTTCTTTTTCTTTTCTTTTTAACTCCAAAAATACTAGATTTTCCAAAAGCCTTCCTTTATCCTCACTAAATTTAAAGGAAATATTTGAAGCAAAACCATTGTCAATAACATAAATTTTCTTTTGGTTCACAATTTGTTTCTTTAATGAGTAATCAAATTTGTTCAGTTGGAATATCATAAAACTATTTTCAAAATAATTTATATATTCTTTAATTGTTATTGCATTAGCAACACCTAATACTTTTTTTAATCCTGTATAACTTACTTTTGAACCAATATTTGAAATTAAAAAAAAGATTAATTCTTTCAAAGTTTTTTCATTGCTTAATTTATACCTATTCATAACATCTCTGTATAAAATATTATCATACAATGTTTTCAAGTAAGTTTCATTTTTATTTTTTAGAAACTCGGGAATCCCTCCATTTTTCAAGTATTCTCCAAACAATCTTTTAATCTTAATTACTTCTTTTACATCATAAAAAACATTTTTATTTAAATTAAAATCTTTAAATTTTAGAAATTCTTTAAAGGAAAATGGATATAATTCAAATTCAATATGTCTGCCTGTAAGATGAGTCCCAAGTTCTTTTGACAATAAATTAGCATTAGAACCTGTTATAATTACTTTTTTACCTTCATTATGAAGTCTTCTTACAAATCTTTCCCAACCTGGAATATTCTGTATTTCATCAAAATAATAAATATTCTCTTCCTCAAAAAGTTCTAAAAAAGCCTCATATAAATTTTCGAAGTCTTCTAATTTAAAATTTATTAGTCTATCATCATCAAAATTTAAAAAGTATTTATTTTGGTTGTTTTCTTTTCTCAATTGATTTAATAAAGTAGTTTTCCCTGCTCTTCTAAGTCCACTTATAAATATTATAAGGTCATTATTAAGATTTTTCTTTAAAAGAGAATATTTCTCTCTTTCAATATAATTTTCTTGTAAAATTTTATTTTGTGAAATTATAATCTTTTTTAATTCTTCTTTATCCATAAATTCTAATGGATTCATATATTTATAAACTTATTCATTGTCAATTAGCAATTTCTAATAAAATTACTAATTAACAATTAGTAGAATGGATATGTTTAATAGTCATTATTTTGTAATCTTTGGTACTGAGTACCAGAGTTCAAAGTTTTATATATTTTTAATTTGAAATAATTTCAAGTATTTCTTTCGCTCTGTATATTTTATTTCTTTCAGCAGTTTCATCTTTTAGAATTAGAATATTTAAAGAAACTAATATGTCAATAAATTTCTTTGCAGTGGGATAAGTTGAATTTGTTATTTTTTCAGCTTTTTTTATTGTTATATATGGATTCACAAATAAATTATCAACTAATTCTAAAATTGCATTTACTTGTGTTTTTGATTGAACTAGTTTTCTATATTTTTCTTTTAATTCTTGAAGTTTCATTGCTTTTTCTAATGCATCTTCTGATTGTACTTTTATTGCCTCAAGAAAAAATAAAATCCAATTTTTAAAGTTTCCTTGTTTATTAGCTTCTGAAAGTAATTTTGCATAATCTGGTTTGTATTTCTCAAAAAAACCACTCAAATATAATAAAGGTTTTGAAATCTTATTTTTTTTTATTAAATATAATACTATTAATGCTCTTCCAATTCTCCCATTTCCATCACAAAATGGGTGTATAGTTTCAAATTGATAATGCATTAAAGCACACTTTATTAATAATGGCATTTCGTCATAAGTGTCCATATAAGCAACCATATCATTCATCAATTTTTCAATTTCATTGGACGGAGGAGGAACAAAATGTGCATCTTTAGGTTTTGATCCAGGATAACCTATCCAGTTTTGAATATTTCTGAACGCACCTGGAAACTTATCATTTCCTCTAACATTATTCATCAATATTTTATGTGTATTTTTAATTAATTCTATTGTAATAGGTTTAGTTTTAATTTCAGAGAGGGAATAATTTACTGCTTGAATATAATTTAAAACTTCTAATGCATCAATATTGTCTTCTTGATTTTCTCTTGCCTCAGATAAAAAATATTCATCTAATGATATTCTAGTTCCCTCAATTCTAGAAGATGAGAGAGCTTCTTTTTTTAAGTAAGGAGTAATTAATAAATCAGGATTAGGTAGTAAAAGCCCTACTCCTGATAATTTAGATAATGTAGATTCAGCTTTAGTTAATGCTAGAACTAATCTTTTATCAAAAATTATTTCTGGAGGAAGTTTATTGGGAATAAAAGATAGAAATTTTCCCCATTTTTGATCATTAACTTCAATTAAACTTCCAAATTCTTTTGAAAACTCAGTTTTATCCATAATATAATTTAGACTTTCTTATTTATAAATATTTCTCTTTTTATTAAATAAAACTACCAATAATTTTAATAACTAGCAATATTATTAAAAAAAACGAGTAATTATTTTAATAATGGTTGACTTAATTAAAGAATATTTTAATAAGAAAATATCTTATTAAAGAAAATAATAAAATATTTTAATAATATCTCCTTGAATTTATATTAATAAGACTTTTTCTTATTATTATGAATGTTAATAAGGAATTTAGTTATTAACATAAAATCTTAGTTTTATTAATAAGAATATAGCTCTCAAAGAACTTCTTTTAATTCCTCTGTAATAGTTTTTTATTATTTGGGACGTGCAAATCAGTTAAATATATCTATTAGTAATAGAGATATTATACAAATAATCTACATTGTTAATTAATATTTTTATTGAAAATTACTAATTCACAATTAGCAGAATAAATATATTTAATAGTAATTATTTTGTAATCTTTGGCAATGAGTACCAGAGTTCAAAGCAATTTTAACCAGAGTTCATTTAAGCTTTACTTTGATATTAGAAGGCTTGTAAGTGCTGTTTAAGGTTTACTTTAAGGTTTACGATTTTTATCAAAATTCTTCGTTTTTTTGAGGCAAATTAGAGCCTACATTTCTTTTAATTTTAGTTTCTAATTGGTTTAATATATTCTTTTCTTCTTGTATCAATTCTTTTTTATTAGAAAATTCTTTTGATTTTTTAATTATTTTAATCATAGAATTTAAAATTTCAATATTATTTTCATTAGAATATTTTGAATTATGGTTATTAAATAATTTGTATATTTCTAAGATAAATTCTAAACTAACAAAACTTATATGCCAATTTTCTGATTGACGCCAATCTTCCCAAGTATTTCTGGCAGTTTTATTTAAAGTATCACCTAATTTCCCATTACATATAACTAAAACTCCAAATTTTGCTTGCGGCAACCCTTCATTTTCACAATAAACCCTTAGATATCTTTGAATCTTATCTATTTCACCAATATGTACATTTTTATGTTGTTTAGAATCAATTAAATATGATTCATTTTTATAAAATAAAAATCCATCGGGTTTTGATGGTCCTCCTATTAAAAGATAATTCCTATATAAAAATTTTAAAATAACATTAAGTTTTTTTTCAACAATTCCTCCTAAAACAT
>JBNKLP010000026.1:0-14214 GCA_050292425.1 Candidatus Nanoarchaeia archaeon
AACTCCCATGTAAGCTGCCAGAGAAAACAACTCAAAAATAATAGGAAGTCTCTTGGAAGTTTTATACAAATTAACAAAATAAATCATAACTATCACACTAAGTAAAATAAAAAATAGATTTATAAACTCCATAACAAATTTAAATTTCTTTTCATATATAAAGTTTTAGTTTCTGAATATAAATCTCAAAATCATCCTAAAACCATTCCATACACTCTGTCCACTGCCTTTATTTCCCATAGAATGATCTGAATAAATAACCTTAATGGGAACTTCCTTCCAGCTAAGCCCATTCCTCTTAATCTCTCCAATAATTTCAGAACAGAACTCATACCTGTCAAATGAAATGTCAACTTTTTCAATAGCCTTCCTGTTGAAAACCTTGAACCCGCTCTGTGAATCTCTCACAAAAAGCCCAAAAAAAAACCACGTTAAAAAAGAACCTACAAAATTTGCAACCTTTCTCTGAAAAGGCATCTTCTTAATTTCTCCAATCATCCTTGAGCCAATAACAACATCGTGACTTCCAGAAGATTTCAAAACTCTTTTCAAATCCTTTGGTGAATGCTGTCCATCTGAATCTAAAAAAGCAACTCTCTTGTATCCTTCATTTCTTGCATAAATCAAACCTGTATTCGTTGCAGCCCCAGCTCCCCTATTTAAAACGTGCCTGAAAACCTTTGCTCCTGCCTTTCTTGCCTGCTCAGAGGTATTGTCAGCAGAGGCATCATCAACAACTAAAATATCCTTGAAACCTTCTTTTTTAATATTTTTTATAACACTTGCAATAACTTTTCCTTCATTATACGCAGGAAGAACCACAAGAAGGTCTTTATCTTTCATACAAAACTCAAAAACTTGTAGTTTTATAAAACTTGTTTTTTAACTAAAAAAGTCCATAGTCACATAATAATCATTATTATTTTCTCTAACCCCAACTCCAATATATTTAAAATATGGATTTACTAGATTCAAATAATGTAACTCACTTTTAATAAGACCACTCATTACACAACTTGATACTTCAAAATTATTATAAGGAGTTCTATCATCATACTCAAAATCACCAACAATTACTTTTTCACTACATTTTCCTGCTGAGATTACTGCAATATTTTCCTCCATATGTTCAAATTTAATTCCTCCAGAAACTGCTCTTTGTGGTGGTCTGACTCCATAACCATCTATATGAGCAATTACTCCTGTTTCTATCATTATCTCAGAATTTCTTGCCGCAACATCATTTGCTAAATTATCCATAGCATAAGAGTTCAATTCATATCTTTGCCTAATCTTATTAATCATTTCTAAAATACAATCTCTTGATTTTTCATCTGAATATTCAGAAGTATCACAATTATCAAAATTAGAAATATCCTTAACAAACATCACATCTGAATTTACATCACAAAAACTACAATATTCAAATTTCTCAAATATTTCACCTGATTTTAAATCAACACTACATCTATCTCCAATGCAAAAATTTCCTTTAAAAACTACAAAAATACTAATTAAAACAAATATTCCTATAATATAAATTAACAATCTATTCATTATAACTCACCAAATTTAAAACTATGAATTGAATATTATCATTAGTCGCAACCCCAATTCCTGCATAATTAATATTTGGATCAATTAATGAACCCAATGCTCCTTCATTAATATATTTATTAACAGTACATTTTGAGGAATAAAAATCAGTAAAATACGCCTCTTCTTGTGGGATTTTATTAGTTTTCATTTTATCCGCATAAGCTGTACATGAACCTAAGGGAATTGCCATATAGTTTTCAGAACCATATGAAATTTGAAGTCCTGAATTCCTAGCTCTTTCCTGAAAGTCTATAATTTTAACAGAAAAACTACTTCCAGTTACATGTCTTGTCTGTCTTTCAAAACTATTTGCTAAATCTTTTGCTAAATCATCCAAAACATTATGTCTAATTACAAGAGTTTGATTATATTTGGCCCTAATAAGATTTACCATTTGCAAAACACAACTTTCAATATTTTCATTAGAATAAGTTTCTGTAGAACATTTCTCAAACTTACTAGGATCATTAATTAATTCTTTTTCATCTTGATATTTACATGAAGCATCACATTCTGGAACAAATGTTTCCTTATCACAAAAAATACAAATATCTCCTTTAAATTTATAGATATTAAATGCAATTAGAATTAAAACAATAAATAATAAAAAATAAATAACCTGTTTTGTTGGAATATCATTATTTTTTCTACTTGAAGAATCATCTCTTGCTATCTTTTCACTTGCACTATTATAACTATGTTTATAAGAAAACAAACCCATTATTAGAACCATAAATTAAATTATATATAAAACTTTTTCTTAACAAAAAGTAGAGATAAAACTTATCGAATAAAACAAATATATTTTTTACACAATACTACAATATCTTCTTTTACAAATCTTTCCATGCTTCATCTTCCTCTTTAGTTAACCAATTTCTAGCAATAACTTTTCCTTCATTATACGCAGGAAGAACCACAAGAAGGTCTTTATCTTTCATACAAAACTCAAAAACTTGTAGTTTTATAAAACTTGTTTTTGACTAAGATTGATAATCAGGTGACAAATGTCGCTCAACTATATACCTTTCAAAAGAATCCAACATACTAAATTTACTCTAGATTTAACATAAAATTCAATTTAAGTGGAGATATTTACAAAACATTTATAAATTAAGAAGCTTAAATATAACTATGATTGAAAGAAAAATATATAAAAAGCTACAAAATTATATTGGAAAAAAAGAGATATTAGCTTTAATTGGTTCAAGACAAGTTGGTAAAACAACCTTAATGAAACAATTATTTGAAGAAGTAACTGAGAAAGAAAAAGTATTTATTTCATTTGATGAAGAAATGATATTAAATCAATTTGAGAATAATATTGAAGATTTCATAAGATTATATGTAGAAAATAAGAAATATCTCTTCATTGATGAATTCCAATATGCTAAAGAAGGAGGGAAAAAACTAAAATTAATCTATGATAAATTTAAAACAAAAATAATAATATCTGGTTCCTCTGCTCCAGAACTTTCAATTCAATCTTTAGGTTATCTAGTTGGAAGAGTATTTATATTTGAAATATATCCACTTTCATTTGAAGAATTTTTAAATTATAAAAATAAAGACAAATTAAGTATATTTAATAATGAAATTAATTTAAAAAATATTGAGCTATTTGAATCACTATTTAAAGAATTCCTAATTTATGGTGCATACCCACAAATTGTAACTGAAAAAAGCTATGAAGAAAAAGAATTTGCTTTGAAGAGTTTAGTTAATAATTATCTTCTAAAGGAAGTTAAAGACATTCTGGCATACAAAAGTTCTTATGAATTTGAAAATTTATTAAATTTTCTTGCAATTACTGATTCTACTTTACTAAATAAATCAAATATATCTTCTGATTTAAGTGTTCATATAAATAAAGTTACAGAAATGGTTAATGTTTTATATAATACCTACATAATAAATATTCTAAGACCTTTTGAGAATAAAAAAATAAAAGAATTAATCAAATCACCAAAACTTTATTTTTGGGATTTAGGATTTAAAAATAGTTTACTTTCAAATTTCAATGAATTATCTAAAAGAGTTGATAGGGGAGCTATTCTTGAAAATTTCATATTGTCTGAAATTTCAAAAAAACAAATTAAAGCTAAGTTTTATAATTATAAAAACAGTTCTGAAGTTGATTTTCTAGTTGAACATAAAAACAAAAAAATTGCAATTGAAGTTAAAACAAATTTATCCAGTCCTAAAATCGAAAAAGGATTAAGAGTATATATAGAAAAATATTCTCCAGATATTGTTTATATCTTTAATCTAAATATAGAAGAAGAAATTTCCATTAACAAAACTAAGATAATATTTTTACATCATTTAAATGTTCATAGAATATTTATGTCTCCATAGTGTACAATAACAATGATATATTGCTAAATTATGCAGTATTATCTAATTATCTCCTAAACCAACCTTTAAAAAAATCAGCAAATCTGCTAAATCTGCCTTTTGATTTTTCATTAGTTGCTTCTTTTTCAGCAGCAAAACCTCTACTATCTTTAAATTCATCAGACTTGACATATTCAGATACAACTTCTCCTTTATGTTCTATGGAAGAATTTTCTTTTAACTCCTCAAATTTCTTCTTAACATCCTCTTTTTCTTCTCTCCATTCTTCCTTTAGCTTATTTTTTTCCTCTTTCTTTATTTCCTTTTCTTCTTTTTTCTCTTCTTTATCCTTTTTTTTATCTTTAGTCTTATGTTTCTTACCACAATCCTCATCAATTAATTCATCTCTATCATTATCAAGTCCATCTTTACAGATTTCAGTTAAATTAACTGGCCACACAAGCTCATTATTAAACTCATAATACTCTTCAACATTACCATAATAATCTACATATGCATATATATTAGTAAGATTTTTTTCAAAAACATAAAACAAATTTAAAGTTTGATTTGATAAAACAACAGCAATCATTTCTTCACCCAATTCAGAGAAATTACCATCAAGTATCTTTACAACCAACCCAATAGCATCACCTATTCCAACATTTTTAATAAGAATTGAAGTATTGCCAGTTGATTGATTATAAACTATGTTTTTAATAGACAAATCAGGCAAATTTGGAAGTTCAAAATCATCATAAGTAACATTCTCGAGCAATTTTACATCAAAAACAGACTCAATAATTCCATCTTCATCAGAAATTGAAATTGATTTTGCATAATAAGGCCCAGAAATCTTTGATTCATAAAATCTTGTTCCTCTCAATTCAAACTCAACAGTATTAATCCCTTCAGTTAAAACATCTTCAAAAGATGAACTCAAAATCTTTTGATTAAAAACATTTGAAATTGTAATCTCAACTTTGTAAGTTTTTGACAGATTAATATTAAAATCCAAACTTAAAAGTACTTTCTCATACTTGCCATTATTGTTATCATCAATTAAATCAACAGAATTCACATTTTGGAAAAAGTTAGTTTGTGTTCTGTTAATAGTTATATAATCTTGAGGAACTGACAGATTATATGAATCTAGTAATTCATCAAGGGTCATTGAATAAGCCAGATTTGGCAGTAATATACACAGTCCTAAAATTAATAATAGTTTATTTTTCATTTTTTTAATTAAGGATTCAAAAAAGCAAATGCTAAAATAGTGCCAAAAAAGAAATATCCAATAATCCAAAAAACAATAATACTATAAATTAGTAATATTATTATCAAATACTGCTTTTTTACTTTTGTTTTCAAGAAATTATAAATTAAGAAAATTGAACTTATAATTAAACTGAAAATTAAAGAAAAAAACAAACTAAACATCAGCCTAATTAAAATTCTATAATGTTGATTGTTTAAACTATCATATATAAAAAATATAACATATAATATCATAAATAACACAAAACTTGCAATAAAACTAAATTTAATATTTTTTTTCATTTTCATAAATTTTTTTATTAATTGACATTAAAATATAATTATTAAATAATACATCATCAGTCATATCTGTATGTTTTATAACCGAAAAATTAATATATTTATTTGAAGAATAAACATTACTAAAAATATTTAACTCATCAACAACTGGAACTATTGTATCATCCTCTCCTAATATCCAGTTGCCATATAACAACGTAAAATGCTCTAGAGACAACCCATTTCCTGGTTGAATATCATTAGTTGAATTAATCCAACTAAAATATTGTTTAAATAAATTAGTTGAAATTCTTTCATTAGCAAATGAATTTGCAAAACTAAAAGCCTCACCCAAACCACTATCAAGCTCATGTGCAACTCTGCTAAAAGTTACATGTGTAATACCTTTTCTATTCAGTCTTTCAATTGCCTTAGCTCCCGAATCATTAATAATTCCCGCAAAGTGACTCAAATCTTCAAAAGCGCCAGGCACACCAACTGCAACAAAAGTATCAACTAAATTTGGGTTCACTTCTCCTTTTGTCAAGGAGTCCAGAGCAACTCTGGCACCATTACTATGACCTACATACTTGATTCTATCACGACCACTAACATTAAGAATTACATCAACATATGCAGGATACACATCATCAGTCAAAAAATCATATGGATAATCATAGCAATTATCGCACTCGGACTCATCTCCTCCAGTAAGCTCAACCAAATAAACTTCATAACCATCATTTGCAAGCTCTCGACCTAATTCTTCCCAAGTATGAATGTCACTCCACAATCCCCCTCCCATCACAATTGGCATCAAATCAGAATCAACATATTCCAAATAATTCAAATCATGTTCTGGAAGCAATCTCCATAACCTATAATTAATAGTTCCGTTCTCCCAATCAACAGGAACACTAAGCTCTCTAACATCAAACATATCATCATACAAAACTTCTCTTATTTCATCACCAAATACATTAGTCTGAGTATCATAATACTTATAATTTGTAAAGCTATGCATATAACTGTAAATTCCAAGAGCTTCTTGGTTTGAATGATTAATAACTAAGTCCAATTTATTACTAAAAAAATTATCTTTATCTTTTATAAGTTCTTTTACTCCCTGCAAAATGCCTTCAACTCCAAAACCAACTATACTAATATTACCTTTATCAGAACTAACTACTCCCTCATAAGGTAACCTTTCTGAAGAGAAAACAAAAGCTTCATTCCAAGATTTATTCTCAACAGAAATCCAAGCAGAAACTACTACATCTGCATCATTTAAATCATCAACAATATACTTCTCACCTAATTCAAACTCTAAATAATCCCTAACTTCTCTTTCCAAAACAACATTATCCAAACTCAAATTAAGATAAACCAAACTCTTCCCAGTATAAGTTTTCTCAAAATAATTATTGGATAAATCATCATCAGACACATTCAAAACAAAATAATATTTATGATCATCTTTCAAATCAACACTAAGATCTTCTATTATTTCTTCTCCAATAATTCCTCCACTAACATTAAACTCATTTTTAGAAACAACTTTATAATCATAAACATCAATTACTTCAACTTTAAAATCCTGCAATGGAAGCTTTGTTGACTTTCCAACAAAAAGTCGTATAGAATTCAAACCAAAATCAACATCTTCAATCCAAATATCTACGTCGCCAAGTTGCACAAATGGTTTATAAATAACATTTTCAGGCTTCAAAAATTTACTCTCAATAATAGTCTCATTCTCAGAACCCCACCAATTATCAGTTGCACTAACAATAAAAATAGGATTATTGTAAAGGTTATAATCTCTTGCTGAAATTATATTGTTGTGCAAAGTTTCCACCCTCCCGTAATTTCCAGTATATGTATTATAGTACATATTAATTCCCCTATTAACATTAATAATTGTTGAATTATAAACTGCATTATGATATACATTCTGAGCAAAACCAGGTTTTGTATTAGGCGTGGTATAAGTACTATAACTAATTCCTAAAGAATAATTAGAAATGAAACAATTAGTTATCAAATTATTTCTAGCTTTAACTATAATTCCATTATTTATCCCACTCCCAAGTATTTTAGCTCCCTGGCAATTTAAAGCAATATCATTAGAAGTAATTTTAAATCCATCTGGAAGATTATATGTACCAAAACAAAGCTTTGCATTTGAATTTATTAAAAGTCCGTTAAAAGGAATAAAACAACCACAAGCAGGTCCAGTTAAATTTCCAACATAAACATTTCCTACTCCATCTTGGCAAAAACTTTTACCACTAGTTTCTGTATAATAAATAGAAGTATTGTAAAAAATATTATTCCAGATTGAACTTGAAGATTCCTTCAAATAAATACCAAACTCTCTATTATTGACAAAAACATTATCATAAAACTTATCACTTTTTCCTTCTTTCGTATAAATTCCGTAAGTATTATTTAAAAAAGAATTATTAAAAATTTCTGTTTTATATGAATAATCAATAACTGTTCGACATAGTCCCCAAAAACATTCAACATGAGAACTTGTTCCAATATTAATTCCTGAACCAAAATTTTCAATATTACAATTAAATACTTTTCTATACTTCCTATCCTCAAGCCCTGGAACTATTACTCCTGATCTTGCACCTGAACCTTTAATAGTATGTCCATCACAATTAATATAAAGAGCTTTCAAGATTAGTCCACTACCATCATCACAAACCAAATCTTCCCTCATCACATAATTAGAAGTCACAGTATCTCCACAACTACAATTTACATTTCCTCCACAATTTGCAGAAAAAATATTTTGAGATAAAAATATTGCAAATAAAAACATCAAAAAAAATCTTAATTTCAAACTCATCAAGAAGATTTTGAAAACATACATTAAAAAGTTTTGCAACAAAATTTATCCAAAAAAACTTTAATTTATCCTAAAATAAAATTATTTTCAAAAAAATCAAGAAAACCTACAAAAAATCCTCTAAATTTTCAACACAAAATTCATTCAAACAACTGCTTAACAACATTAGTCGCATAAGCGCCAGATGGCAAATCAAATGAAACAACTATCTTCTTCATACCTTCATTCAACTCATCTTCTCCTCTCTCAACCACTTCCAGATTATCAACCTTAACCCACACCTCTCTAAATCCTCCCTCAGGTCTTAGTTCAGGCATTGAAGGCAAATCAAAATTACTCAAATTCAATCCGTCTTCCTTCAAAATTCTCTGAGCAATATTAGAAACCTTCCCTTCAAACTTAGCCTCACTCCACACATACTCTATCTCCTTCATATCTTCAAGTTCATCACTTGAAAGCTCATCCAAAATCTTGTTAAACACATAAGATTGATACGCATTCACATACAAAGTTCTCTGTTTTTTATGTAAAATTCTAAAAGCACCAGCAAAATCATTTCTGTATTTTCTCAAAAATCCAAGCATTCTAACCTCCATCTCCAAAAACTTAGGCGCCAAAGCCTTGGCCTCATCAATTACCTCAGCATCAGCATTCTTTATAGAATCCCAATTATTATCAACAAACTCAGCAAACCTCCTTAAATTCTCAGAAGGCTCATTAGGAACTGAAGTCATAATTTCTCTAACAGCTCCTTCCAAATCATTAAGCAGAACATACTTACCCACAATATGTGAATTATTTGCATATCCAAACCTCTGTGAATCAAAATAATTCAAGCAACCCCTCCTCTTAACTTTCTCAATATTACCATCAAACCTCTGCAAACTATTTGAAACTTGTTCAAATTGTCCTGAAATTTTATTAAAATTTCTCGTATCCTTCTCAGACAAATCACGAGCAACAATTCTAAAACTATTCCCCTTATTATCACCCAAATTAATCCTTCTTCTAAACTTTCCTAAAAAATCAAGATGCATATCCTTAACATTTGAATTAAAAAACTCCAAATTCTTCTCAAAATTACCCTCTTTTATTCCATAAACACTAATCAACTGAGATGTAACTCCCACCTTGTCCTTTGTTCCTGCAAAATGTACAAGCTTCTTTGAGGTATTGAAAATCTTAGCAACCTTCTGCAAAGCCCTTATTTGAGAATAATTTGTCTTTGTAAACTTAAAATAATAATAGTCCTTATCTTCCTCTCCATTTTCAAAATCACCAAGATTAAAAATCTCATCAACAACAAAATCTTCAGGGATTTGTTTTATCTTCATAGAAAAACTCTTCTGGTTAAGTTTATAAATTATTACAATTATAATTACAAATGGATAAAAAAACAATTTTAATTAGTAAAAAATTTGCTGAGAAAATAAAAAAAAAAACACCCAGATGCAAAAGTAATTCTACATAGTTCAAGAGCAAGAGGTGACAATTTCAAGACATCAGACTTTGACTTCATCATAATAAGCAAAGACTTTGAAAATGAAAACTTCCTTAAAAGAATTTCATCTATTTATGACTATTGGGAAGATGACAAATTCGAAATTGAACCAATCTGTTACACTCCACAAGAATATGAAATAAAAAGCAAAAACTTTGGAATAGTAAGAAAGGCAAACGAAGAAGGAATAATTATCTAAAGCACATCATTATCAAACATTGAATAATACCCATCACCCACCACAACATGATCCAAGAATCTCAAATCCAAATCCTTGCAAATCCTCTTCATCTTCAAACTAATCTCAATATCTTCATATGAAGGTGTAAAATCTCCACTAGGATGATTATGCACAAGAAAAAAACCAGAAGCATTCAAACTAAAAGCTCTCTTCAAAATAGCTCTTGGCTCAACAACACTAAAGCTAATGGACCCTTCAGACACAAACTCCTTCCTCAAAACCTTGTTCTTTGAATTAACAAAAACAACCATGACTCTCTCAATTGCAAGATTATTAAAATCATCTTTTACAATCTCAAACAAATCATTTGAACCTCCTATAATGGGACTATTTTCAATTCCTCTAGATGCAAGACGTCTTGAAAGCTCAAAAATTGCAACAATTTGACATGCCTTTGCCTTCTTAATGCCATTAAATTCAAGCAATTCATCATAACTCTTCCTTGAAACAATTTGAGTAGAAAAAAAATCAATAATCTCCCTTGAAAGTTCTAAAACATTCTTGCCCTTAGTTCCAACTCTTAGAATAATTGCCAAAAGTTCAACATCAGTCAAACTCTCAGGGCCATTCTTAATAAGTCTCTCCCTTGGCATCTCCTCTTCTCTCAAACCTTCTATAGGACTCATAAACAAATGGTTAATCAAAACCCATTTAAATATCATTTCCAAAAAATTTATCCAAAAAAAGAATTATTTATCCTAAATAAAAATTATTTTCAAAAAATAAAGAAAAAATTGAAAATTATTCTTCTAATTTATCCCTATTTTTATAAAATAAAATCAAATTCTCCACAATCATAAAACTGCAAACAAAAACAACAATATTTCTAAAAAAATCATAAGAAAAAAGCATAGAAGACACACTTTGAGCACCATAAACCCAGTAATCATTGCTAAAAATCAAAGGATGAAACACTTTGTCCCAGAAAAATGCAAAGGAAGAAACTGCAAAAACTAGCACAAACAAAACAAGAACAATATTTGCCATTGCAAATTTTCTAATCAAAGCACCATCATAATTCTTGCTCAAAACAAGAACAAAAACCTCAATCAAAACTAAAAAGAAAAGCAAATCATAAATCATTCTAACATCCTTAAAATGAAGTCTTTCCTCCTCACTCCAATTACTTCCTAAATCCCCATAATGCAAAAAATATTTTACCACCTCCAAAGTATACTCTCTAACACCTTCTTCATCCACATGATCATAAACTCCAGTCAACTCATAATTCAAAGAATACGAATAAGGAACATAAACAACTAAAAACAAAGGAATATACAAAGTAATAATAAACAAAGCTACAAAAACAAGCCCTTTCTTAACATCCATAACACTCAATAAAACTTCTAATATATAAACATTTATTAAAACTCAGTGTGAAAGGCATTGCCAAATATAAAAAGATTTATAAAGCATTTCGCATTAATATTACTTAAGAAGGTTCATATAGCTTAGGGTTACACCTGTTCCCATCTCGAACACAGAAGTTAAGCCTGGCTAGCCACCACAAGTACTGTTATCCAACGGAAACGTGATGGTGGCCTTCCACTTTATGTTATTCTAATTGAAATCAATCAACAACAATCAGTAATTTTTATTCCAAAAAACAAAAATAATTACTATTTAGTGAAAAAATTTAAAAACAAATAAAATATAAGTCTAATTATTATGAATGAAAGAGGTCAATTAAAACTATTTGCATGTAGGTCTGGAAAAGATTTAGCCCAAGAAGTTGCTAAAAATATGAGTTCCCAGCTATCAAGAAAACACAAACAAACACATATTGAGTTAAATTTAATAGGAACTACAGATTTTGCAGACTCAGAAACCGAATCAGAAGTTCCAATTACTGCAAGAGGTTCAGATGCATACTTAATTCAACAATGCAATAATCCCAATGACAGTAGAAGCGTATATGATAATTTATACGAAGCACTAGAATCAATAAATGCACTTAGAATTTCTGGAGCAGAAAAAGTAACATTAGTCCTGCCTTATCATCCTTCTTCTAGAAAAGACAGATCTAACGGAAGAGTTTCAATTGGAGGAAGATTACTCGCAGATTTGATAACAACAGCAGGTGCATCAAATGTAATTACTTTTGACTTGCACACAGACCAAATGGAAGGTTTTTATAATCTAAATCAAACAAAAATTGATAACCTTAAGGCTTTCAATGTTCTCCTTCCATATTTAGAAACTAATTTTCTACAAAAAGACAAAAAGGTAACAGTTTTAGCACCTGATGCTGGAGCAGGAAAAAAAGCGGAAAAATACGCAAACAAACTTGGAGCAGAAATAGCATTTGGTTATAAAAAAAGAGCTAAGGCAAATGAAGTTAGTCACATAAAAATCAATGGAAAATTAGAAAAGACAGTAATAGTGCCTGATGATATGATTGATACAGGTGGAACTATGATGAAATTAATTCAAAAAATTAGAAGCAAAAAAAATAATGTTGAAGACATCATACTAGCATGTACACACCCTCTATTGAATGGAAAAGCAATAAAAAGATTTGCTAATGAAGGCATCACCATCATTGGTACTGATACTATTTATAGAGATAAAGAATTTTTAGATGCCAATCCTTGGTACCACCAAGTTTCCATTGCTCCAACAATTGCTGATGCAATAATAAGATTAAATGGAAATTTATCCTTAAACCCTGTATATAGATCTCAAAACTAAAAATATTATATTTAAAATTTCTTAACTTCTTTCATCAAAATCTCATTAACAACCTGAGGCTTTGCAGTACCCTTTGTCTCTCTCATCACTATACCAACAATAAAATTCAAAGACTTTGTATTACCTTCCTTGTAATCCTCAACAGCTTTTGGAGCCTCTTTCAAAGCCTTTCTAACCAACTCTTCAATAAGGCCAGTGTCCTGAACCTGCATAAGACCTTCCTTTTCAACATACTTCTCAACATCAAACTTCTTCTCATATAACTTCTCCAAAACCTTTTGAGCTGTTGTATATGAAATCTTATCCTGCCCTAGCAAATCAATAAGTTTTGTAATCTCTTCCTTAATATTTTTCTCTTCCAAATCAGCAAAACTATGCTTATGATAATTCAGAACTCTCAAAATTTCTCTTCTCAAAAACAGACCAACTTCTTTTGGATGAAGCTTCTTCTCAATAGCATGCTCAAAAATTTCAGTCAAATACAAATTGGAAACCAAAACCTCAACAGTCTCTTTATCAAAACCATACTTAGAATACTTCTCCCTCTTAACCCAAGGCATCTCAGGCAACGATTTTTTCAAATTAGCAATAATATCATCAGTAATAATCAAATTAGGTAGATCTGGTTCTGGTGTATACATATAATCTTGAGCATTCTCTTTTGATCTCATAAACTGAGTCTCATCAAGCTCCTCATTATATCTTCTTGTCTCCTGTTTAACTTGACCTCCACTCCCTACTAATTCTCTCTGTCTTCTAATCTCGCACTCAGCAGCCTTCACAATATTTGTCAGAGAATTCACATTCTTAATCTCAACTCTCTGAAAACCACTCTCCTTAACAGAAACATTAACATCACTCTTGATTCCCCACTCTTCAGCCAAAATTCCCAAATACTTTCCAACAAGAATCAACTCCTCAAGCCATGCCCTAAGCTCATCAGTACTATGAAACTGCGGCTTTGTAACAATCTCCGCCAAAGGAAAACCACTTCTATTATAATTAATCTCACCAGTAAGCGGATCCCAACCTGCTGGATTCTCCTCCAAATGAGCTTCTTCCATCTCAATATTTCCTAGTTTACCTCCTATAACTGTAGGTTTAATATGACCTCCAGAAACAGTTCTCTGAAAACCTGTTGGCATGTCAGGCCAGGTATAGTGCTTTCTCTGAAAATTTGTCTTCTCTGTAATTTTTGAACCAAAAACCAAACCCAGCTTAATAACAGCAAAAAGAGCTTCCTTATTAGGAAGCATCGGTTTAGAACCTGGTTGTCCTGTACATCTTGGACAAATAACAGAATTAACAGGTGTCTTTTTCGTTGGAGTCTTACAATCACAAAATAACTTCTCTTTAGTCTTCAAATGCATATGAATCTCAAGTCCAATCATAACATCAACATCTTTACTCATAACAAAAAAACTAGAACGTTATTTATATACTTTT
>JBNKLP010000027.1:0-12599 GCA_050292425.1 Candidatus Nanoarchaeia archaeon
ATAATTTTAGATTAATTTATGGTTTTTTATCTTTATATTATTTAAGTTATATTACTTTTCCTCATGCAGAATTTACTAGATATCCTGACCAAGAGATTAAACCCTCAGATTATAATAAAGATTTTGGAATTTGTCAAAATAAAGAAAAAATTAATAAATTTCTTAATGAGATTATAGAAGTTTTATATAAGGAAATTATAAAAGATGAGTGAAATTCCAGAGAAAATAAATGGTGCTTTAACAAAAGCAAGTGAAAAATATGTTGAAAATATTTCATTAAGGGCATCAGTAGCAATGATACCTTATATTGGTGGAAGTTTAGATATAATATTTTCTGCAAAGGGAAATGAAATTATTTTTAGACGAATTAATTTTTTTTTAAAATTTCTTGAAGAAAGTGTATCAAAATTAGATGAAGATAAAATTGATAAAGAATTTTTAGAAAGTGAAGATTGGTTTGATTTGATTTATAGGACTTTTGATGAAGTTAAAAAAACTAGAATTATAGAAAAACAAAAAATTTTTGCTAAAATACTAGCCAATTCTACTTTAAATATAGAGGACACAGAAGACATTGAAATATATATTAGAATTATAGGTGAATTATCGGGCGTAGATTTAATAGTATTGGACTTGATATATAAAAAAAGAAATTTTATTAATTCTAATGATTATAAAACATATGCTACAGCATGGGAAGAATTAACCCTAGAATCAGGTTTTGAAAAAGAAAAGGTAAAGTTATCATTATATAAATTATTTTCTCTAGGTTTAATTACAGAAAGATATGGAGCAATATTGGATTATAAAGGAGGAGCATATAAAACTACTTCATTGCTAGAAAAAGTAATTGAGTTTATAAAATAATTATTTCAAAATAAATGAATCCACTCCTTTCAGTCGTTCTATTTCAAATTGGCTACTGCATAAAAATTCCTTTTATTTAGTCTCGCTTCGTTTGTTGATTTCGTTTTAAGGCAAAATTTATATACTTGAAAGAATTGTAAGTCTTATGAGAAAGATTTGCTTAATTAACCAAAACAGTGACTCAAACTTGAGTCTTAATATTTTTTCGAAGCTTGCAAAGGAAGGCAAAAGAGTGCTTATTGTGGATTTAAGAGAAGGAAAGTCAAAGTACAGAGCAGATGATGTTGGTTTGAATATTTTCAATTGTATTAATGAGATTAAGGATTTTAGAAAGTACTGTGTTTCACTTGAACCTAATCTTGATTTGATTCGTGGTCATCATGATTTAAATTTTCAAGAGTTTAATATGTTTTATGATTTGTTCAAACTTGACTTTTTTGAAAAGAAGTTTAGGGCAGCAAATTATGATTATATTATTTTGGAGGTTAGTGATTCTTTGAATTTGTTTACGACCAATTCCATTTTTTATTCATCAGAGGTTATGGTTGCTCTTGATTGTGACAAGCAAGGCCATGATTTTGCAAACAAAGTTTCAAGATTTGTTTTTCATTATAACAAGATTTATGGGAGACAACAGTTTATCAGCAAGTTTTTTCCTGTTTTTGGAGATAAAGTTGACCAGAGTATTTACACTTATTTGGTTTCTGAGTTTACTTCAAAACTTGTTTCTTTTCCTATTGTTGACAAGAAGAATTGGGAGTTTGGATCTGCAATGGAGAAGATTGCATTTTCTTTGATAGATGATGAGAAGATTTTTGATAATAGATTTAATAGCAAGGAGAAGCAAAGACAGATTAAGGAATATGTTGAGATTTTGACTGAAGTAAGTTCCAATGAAATTCCTCTTACTAAGTTTTAAACTTTTTAGTGATTAGAAGGCTTTATATTTTCTGATTTTGATTTTTTGTGTATGAGAGTAGAGGATATGCATAAAATTGAGACTTATTTTGAAGCATTCATCCTTATTTTTTTGATTGGTTTTTTTCTGGTTGTTATTCAAGGATTCTTGATGCCTTTGCTTTTGGCTTCAACATTGGTTTTTTTGAGTTATGGTTTTCACAAGAAATTATTAAGATTTGTTAAAGATGAAAATTTAAGTGCATTTATTGTTTTGCTTTTCGTTTTAGGAGGAATTTTGCTTCCTTTTTACTGGATTTCAATTTCACTTGTTGATCAAACTGTAGATTTAGTTTATGGAGGTTCAGATGTTATTAATGCAATTAATTTGGATGGTTGTAAATATGATTTTTGCAGATCAGTAGAGAGTAATGTTCAAAGAATAACTGTTGAAGCTGATCAGATTATTGAAAAGGTTGGAGGTTATATTATTAGTTCTGGAGGAAGTATCTTCACTTCAGTTTCAAAGTTTGTGTTTGATTTTATTGTAGATTTTTTTGTGTTTTTGCTTGCATTTTTCTTTTTGCTTAAGGATGGAGATAAATTCATGAGATATATAAAAAGAATTATTCCTATGAAGATGGAATACAAGAATGCTTTGTTTTTGAGATTTAGGGATGTGACTTCTGCTGTTTTTGTTGATTCAATTTTAGTTGCAATGATGCAAGGGTTTTTGGTTTCATTAGGGTTTTGGGGAGTGGGTCTTCCCTCACCTATTTTCTGGGGAGTTATTGCATCGTTTTTTGCTTTGATTCCTGTAATGGGAGCGCCATTTGTGTGGGTGCCAGCAGTTATATATTTGTTTTTCACACATTTTTATTATGCTGCTTTTTTCCTTTTGCTTTATGGAGCGATTATTGTTGGACTTTCTGATAATATTGTAAGACCTATGCTTATTAGAAATAAGATTCAAGTTCATTCTTTTTTGATTATGCTTAGTATTTTGGGAGGAATTGAAGTTTTTGGATTTGCAGGAATTTTTATTGGACCTATTGTTATTTGTCTTTTGGTGTCAGTATTCCAGTTGTATAAGCTTGATTTTAGGTGATTTAGGGAATTTTTTCTCTTAAATAGTTTTATAAATAAACTGACCTTTGGATTATTAATGGGTAATGATAAGAAGAAGAAACTTTCAGATTTGCAAAATGAAGAGAATACCAGAGTAAGATTTCCTAGAGGAGATCAATTTATTGGTATTGTTGAGAAGAGACTTGGCGGGTCAAGAATGAATATTAGAAGTGCAGATGGGAAAGATATTTTAGCAAGAGTTCCAGGTAGGGCTAAGAAGTTCTTATGGATTAGAGAAGGAGATATTGTTTTACTTGAACCTTGGGAACTTGATAAAAATAAGGCTGATTTAATTTACAAATACAAGCCTAATGAAGTTAAACAGCTTGAGAAAAAGGGTATGCTTGCTAATTTTGAGAGTGCTGAAGAGTTTTAATTATTTTTTTTAGAAATTTTTAAGACGATTTTATTCGTCTTTTGCATCAAGAACTATTGTTTTTAGAGCAACTACTATTGCAGCTGGTGCAAGTAGTAGAATCAGATTATTGAATAACTGAGTTAGTATTTTTGTATTTGTCTCATATACTCCTGCAATTACTCCCATAAGAGGCCCAATAAGCATTACAAGGGCAACTATGGACACTAAAAATCCAACGGTTTCTTTTCCAGTTATGTTTAATACTCCAATAAGTATACCAATTACTAATAATGCTGTTAGTATAACTGCTTTTAGTGTCTTACTTTCAATTGTCACAAATGAAACAATTATTGTTATTAAAATTCCAAGAATGAATAAAATGCTTCCATAGAAGTTCATATCATTATTGGCTTTTGTTAATTTTTTTGCAATGTATTTTTTCATGTAATTTTTATTTGAATTGATATTTTTTAAAACTTGAGATTTACTAGGTGGTGGGAAATAATTAATCTAGAGGACTTTTTACTTTTTTCAATTCTTCATTTGAAACTTTGGTGTAGATTTGTGTTGTGCTAAGGTCGCTATGCCCAAGTAGTTCTTGAATTTTTCTAATATCAACTCCTGCTTCTAGCAAATGTGTTGCAAATGAGTGTCTAAGAGTGTGTATGTGAGCATCTTTTTGGATTCCTGAGAGTTCTTTTGCTTTTTGCATTGCTTTCTGGATGGTTCTTGGATTGAATGGGTCACCTTTGCTGTTTTGAAAGATAAAGTCATCTTTTTGCCTGTTTAATTTGAATTCTTCAAGTTTTTCTGCCAAGTTTGAGGAAAGAATAGTCATTCTGTCTTTTCCACCTTTACCATCTCTTACCCAAACTACTTTTTCGTTTAAATCTATGTCTTTCATTTTCAGATTTAATGCTTCTGAGAGTCTTAACCCTGAAGAATAATAGAGTTGGATTATGAGTGAGTGTTGTTTGTTTGAGATGCAAGAGATTAGTTTTTCTATTTCTTCTTTTGTTAGTACAACTGGTGTTGATTTTTTGAATTTTGGAGTTTTTATTTCAAATTTGTTTCCGAGTAATTCATTGTAGTAGAATAGGAGTGCTGCTTTTATTAGGGCAATTGATTTTGAGTTGAGACCTTCATCAGTCATTTTTTCTGCCAAGTATTGTTTTATGTCTGCCTCTGTTACTTGCTTTGGAAGGATTTGTTTTCTTTGTAGGAATTGTTTGTTGTAGAGAACATACATTTTAACAGTTTTTGGAGAGAATCCTCTTAGTTTTATTTCGGTTTCTATTAGCTTGAGTATGTTTTCAATTTCCATTTGTTCGTATCTATTTGTATTATACGAACTTTTTATTTATATTTTTGTTGTTATTTTTTAGAGTAAATTTAAATATTAATTGTTGTTTGAGGTTTTTATGTTCAAGAAATTAGGTTTAGTTGCATTGATTACAGTTGGAGGTATTGGAGGAAGTGGATGTACAACTGTTTCAAATATTAGAGATTCAAGTTTTAATGAAATTGCAGTTTTTGAAAAGTTAGCGAGAAATATTGAAGAGAATTATTCAATTAATATAGGTAAAATTGTTGAAACTCCTGTGGAAAAATGTTATTTTTTAAAGAAAGGATATAGAAATAATGGAAATCTTTTTCCTTCTTTTTTTAATGAGATAAGATATTGTGATCATAAGTTATTAGAGGGAGTTCAAGGAGATTCTATTGCTTTTTCAATTCCAGTAAATGGCAGAGTAGAGACTTTTTTTATTTTTGCGAATAATTCTAATAAATTGTCTTATATGGGAAAAGTTTCTGATGCTGACAAGAAGAAATCTTTTGTAGATTATGGCCAAGCAGATGTTTTTTATGGAATTGATGAAATAAATATTAAGAAGATTCTTTTAGATAATGCTGATTTTCTTAGTTCTATTCTTGATACTGAGAATCAAAGGTTTAGATGATAATCTTTATAAAAATATTCTGATTCAGTTTTTGTATGGCTTATGTAGCAAATGATTTTGTGAAGGTAGATTTTGATATTTACGCTAATGGTAAACTTGTTCAGACTACTGATGAGAAGAAGGGAAAGGCAGCAGGTCTTGATGTTAAGGAGTATGGTTCTGAGACAATTATTTTGGGTAAGGCTTTTGTTTTAAATGCGCTTGATGATGCAATTATGAAGAAAGATTCAGATAGTTTAGAATTATCAGCTGATAAGGCTTATGGTAAGAGACAAAAAGAGTTGATTAAGACTTTTCCTAAATCTGCTTTTGATGAACAGAAGCTTAGAGCAGTTCCAGGTGTGACTTATGATTTTAATGGTACATATGGTACTGTTAAGTCAGTTGTTGGTGGAAGAGTTATGGTGGATTTTAATAATCCTTTAGCAGGTAAGGAGATTAAGCTTGATTACAAGGTTGTTGGAAAAGTTGAAAAAATAGATGAGAAGATCAAGCTTGTTATGGGAGTAGTTTTGAGACTTCCTGCTGAGATGTATGATGTTGTTGTTAAGGCTAAAGATGTTGAAGTTAAGGTTCCTGAGCAGTTAGTTGCTATGAAAGATATGCTTATCAAATCATTTGAAGAGATGATTGTAGATATGAAGGATTACAAGGTTACAGTTAGTTTGAAGAAGGTTGAGGCTAAGAAGTAAGTTTTTGATTGTCAGCTTATTTGTTGACAAAAACTTTATAAACCATATATAAGTTCTTTTTATTACGACCATTAATGCCTTATTAGCTCAGTAGGTAGAGCGTGCGGCTGTTAACCGCAAGGTCGCAGGTTCGAGTCCTGCATAAGGCGCTCAAGGATTGCCCGACAAGAAAAAGTTCGGGAAGGCCTAACTTTTTTGGGTCCCGTTAGTTCAGCCCGGTTAGAATGCTCGACTGATAATCGAGTGGTCCGCAGTTCAAATCTGCGACGGGACACTTTTTCTAAATTCAAAATTATTATAAACACACAACTTGAGATTATTTTAGATGAAACTCAAAGCTCAAAACCCACATCCAAGAGATGAGAATATTGTTTTTGATGAGAAACCTCATATTTATTATATAAATGGTTCTAGTGAGAATATTTTGAGTGTGACTACTTTTGTTCATGAGTTTTTCCCTTCTTTTGATGCTGATGCAATTATTGATAAGATGATGGCATCAAGGAATTGGGAGAATTCAAAGTATTTTGGAATGAGCAAGGAACAGATTATTGAAAGTTGGGAAGATAATAAGAATTATGCAGCAAGGAAGGGAACTATTTTGCATAAGGATATTGAGTTGTTTTTTAATGATGAGAAGGTTGCAAATGAGTCAAAGGAGTTTGAGTATTTTTTGAAGTTTGCAGAGGAACATGAACATTTGAAGCCTTTTAGGACTGAGTGGGAGGTTTATGATGAAGATTTATTGCTAGCGGGGTGCATTGATATGTGTTTTTTGGATGAGGATGGTGAAATTGTGATTTATGACTGGAAGAGGAGCAAGGATATAAAGGAGATTAATTCTTTTGAGAACGGGCTTTTTCCAATTTCTAATTTTCCGCATGCAAATTACTGGCATTATTCTTTTCAGCTTAATATATACAAGGCTATTTTGGAGAAGAGATATGGGCTTAGGGTTAAGGAGATGAATTTGCTTTGGCTTCATCCAAAGAATGATAGTTACATTAAGTTAAGTGTTGGGGATTTAAGCAGTGAGGTTAAGATGCTTTTTGATGAGAGGAAAAGTTATATAAAGAACCTTTTGTGATATATTTCTATGAAGTTCATTGTTGTTAAGGATGATTTTGCATTTGTTTATCTGACAGCATCTTTTTACAATATGGACAAGGTAGTAGATACACTTAGGGTATACAAGGATTTTCTTAAGGGGAGTGTTGCAAAGGTAGGAAAATATTTAGTTGTAAAGCTTGAGAGGGTTGATAATGAGAATAGTCTGGATATGCTTACAAGAGAATTTTCTAATTATGTTCTGGCTCAAGAGTATGAGGTGAAAACAGATGGACTTTAATCGTTTGGTTAAGAAAGAAGATAAAGATGTATCTGAATTTCTCTCAAATCCATTTACAAAGATTCCAACTATTGAGCAAGCAATTGAGATTTCAAAGAAGTACAAGATTGCACTTCATCCAAGATATTTGTATTACTGGAGCGAGCTTTCATCTACCAAATTAATTGAATTTTTGCAGTTTTTGAAGAGAGGAAAGGCAAAGGTTGAAGGAAATGAAATCAAGTATATGGTTTTTCCGTGCAGTGAATACAAGAGGACTTTTGAGATTTTGGGAATTGAACACAAGGTTAAGAAAGTGTCTTTGGATAAGGTTAAATCGGAGGATGAAGCTGAAATTTTGGTTTTGAATTCTTTTTCTTCAAAAATGCTTTTAGTTAATTTAGGACTAAGTGTTGAGTTTGACAAATTAAGTTATGAGAAGAGATTGGACGAGTTGATTAAGTTTGGAGAAGATAATCTTTCAAAGCATGCTTTAGAGATTATTAATCATAATTCTTTAGTTGAAATTAGGGATAAGGGAGGCTCTTACATTGGAGCGAGAATGGGAAGGCCTGAGAAGGCAAAGATGCGTAAGCTTGATGGAAGGCCTCAAGGACTTTTTACAATTGGAGAAGGAGAAGTTATGAAAGTTCAAAAGCTAGAAGGAGAAGAATTTGAGGATATTAAAAGGAACAGGGAGAGGAATATTCTTATGGCAATCAAGGCAGGAGCAGTTGAAGGGGATTTTAGAACATATTATTGTGAGAAGTGTAATAAGAATACAATTTATCCTAGATGTGAAGTTTGTGATACAAGAACAAAACAGAAGTTTTTTGAGAGCAGGTATTCAGATAAGGAGATTCCTGAAGAAAGTGAGCAAAGCGTTTATTTTAAAAGACAGAGACTTGAACTTGAGAGTTATGTGAAAAATGTTAGAAAGGTTATTGGAGCAATTGAGTTTCCAAAACTTGTAAAGGGAATTAGGGGAACCTCAAATAAGCATAAGACTACTGAACATCTTTCAAAGGCGTTTTTGAGAGCTTTGAATAATGTGTATGTGAATAAAGATGGGACTGTGAGGTTTGATATGATTGAAATGGGTTTAACTCATTTTAAACCACTGGAATGTGGAACTTCTATTGATAAATTAAAGGAACTTGGTTATACTCACGATTATAAGGGTGAGCCTTTAACGAGGAATGATCAGATTTTAGAGATGTTTCCTCAAGATGTTATTTTGCCTGATTGCTTAGAGAGTGGAGATGAGCTTGCATCAGATTTTGTTATTAATACAGGTAATTTTGTTGATGATTTGCTTGAGAAGCTTTACAAATTGCCAAGATTTTATAATTTTAAGACAAAAGAGGATACTGTTGGGCATCTTTTGATTGGACTTGCACCTCATACCTCAGCAGGAATCATTGGTAGAATTATTGGGTATTCAAAAACTCAAGGGTGTTTTTCACATCCTGTTTGGCATGCAGCTCAGAGACGTAATCTGGATGGGGATGAGAACGGAATTATGCTTCTTCTAGATGGTTTGATTAATACTTCAAGGGAGTTTTTGCCAAATAGGCGTGGCGCTGCCACGATGGATGTGTCCTTGGTTTTGACTTCACATTTGTATCTTGATCAGATTGATGATGAGGTTCATGGTATGGATATTGTTGATCATTATCCACTTGAGTTTTACAGAGGAAACAAGGAGTACATTTCTCCAAAAACAGTGAAAGTTGAGAAAGTTGATCATAGGCTTGATGTTGAGGATTTGGATGAGAGATACAGAAATTACAAGTTCACACATACAACAAGTGATATGAATAATACTATTATGTGTTCGTCTTACAAGTCAGTGCCTTCGATGAAGGAGAAGCTTGATTTGCAGCTTGATATTGGGAAGAAGATAAGGGCAGTTGATGAGCACAAGGTTGGGGCACTGATTATTGATAAGCATTTTATGAAGGATATGAAGGGTAATTTGAGAAAGTTTGGAATGCAGTCTTTTAGGTGCACTAATTGTAATGAAAGTTATAGACGTCCTCCTTTAAATGGGCGTTGTAGTAATTGTAATATGCCATCAATTAATTTTACCATTCATGAGGGTTCTATTAAGAAGTATTTGGGACATAGTTTTGAGATTATTGACAAGTTTGATGTTGACCCTTATATTGCTGAGTGTGTTGAGTTGATTAATCTTAGGATTGAGGGGGTTTTTGGAAAAGAACTTGAGTCACAGAAGTCTTTAAGTGATTTTTTTAGTAAGTAAATATAAAAACTTATAAATCTTAAGAATAAATCTTTTTTTATGAGTTTATTTAGCAGGGTTTATCATCATTATCATGTAAGAAAGAGAGTTCATCAAAATCTGGAGCCTTATCCACATCCAGACAAATGGAAAAACCTTTTGGATAGAATGATTGTTTTTATTGGAATTTCAGCACCAATTATGACAATTCCTCAGTTATTTGAAATATGGGCTAATAAAAGTGCTGAGAGTGTTTCTTTGATATCTTGGAGTTGGTACTTGGTTGCTGCTGTTGTTTGGTTAATATATGGAATAGTTCATAAGGAAAAACCTCTTATAGTGACATATGTTGGCTGGATTGTTATAGATATTTTGATTGTAGCTGGAATTTTAATTTATTCTTAGAATTTTTATTTTTTATTCTAATTTGTTATTGTTATGTTTAGAGTAGTTTTTTAAATTGAAAGTTGTTTCTTCACTTTATGGAAATTAGTAAATCTTCTGATGTTGCTGAGATTAAAGAATTAGGCATTGAACTCTTAAAAGTTGGATCTTTGGTTTTAGGAGGGTATTATTCTTTGGGGATTTTTACAGGTCTTGCAACATGGTATGGAACTGAAGGAGGTTATTTGAGAAAAAGACTTCCAATTACTGCCTTGAGTACTGCAATTGGATTTGCAACCTTATATTCTGCAGGAGATTTTTTTACTAGGCCACATAAGCTTCAAGAGACTTTATATGAAGAAGAAAATGTTGAAGTTGTAAGGAAGCATGAGAGGAGTTGTAGTTTGGAGAAGTTTTTTGAGAACAATAACAAGTGTTTTGCAACTTATGATCATAAAGATTATTTGAAATTAACAATTCCTCCTGGTGTTACTTGCATGGCTGATGTTACTAATTTGAATTTAGGTTGGGGTCAGTTACCTGATTTGAATGATGTTGAGTTCAATTATAGGTTTAATTATTCAGGTGATGGAAAGGATTATAGTTCTGCAGATTGCAAATTATGATTATTTTTCCTTATAATCTGCTTCAACTACTTTGTTGTTTGATTTTCTGATTTGTTTTGAATTTGATTTTCTTTTTTTTGCAGAGAAGTTATCGAATGTTCTTATTTCTATCTGTTTATACATTTTATAGTTTTTGAAAGATGCCATTTCAAGAAGTGCCCCAAAAAGACCTATGAATCTGAACAAGTATCCAAGTACCGGTATTATCCCAAGTATTGCAAGAATAAGTATAATTATTTCTAGAATAACATTTAAAAGTCTTAATCTTAATAGGGAAAGTATGAGTTGAACAATTATGCAACCTATAAGAACTATTGAGATTTGAAAATAGTATGTCGGTATTAGTCCAATTCCAAAACAGATTGTGATTATTATTGCAAGTGTATACTGCAAAGTGTCAAGGAGTGAGAATTTTTTTTTGTATCGAATGGTTTTTTCAACTCGTCGCATATTTTATTTTTATTTTCGTTCTTTATAAATTATTCTGTTGCTATGGGAACTATTACTTTTAATACTCCTATGTCGTTTCTGTTTTCTTGCTGGTTTGTTATAGGTAGCAGAGTTGTTAGGATTATGTTTTCTTTTATCGTTGTTGTTTGAGGATATGTGGAGTTGTAGAGTATTATTGTTTCTGAGGGGTTTGATAGGTTTCCTTCATAGATAGTTGAGTAATTGTAGATGTTAATTGTTATTGTACATTTTCCAAGATGATTGCTTAGATATTCATCGCCATCTTTGGTTTTTGAGTATTTTTCAAGTACTTTTAGGGAATTGTAATCAATTTCTTCATCAATGATTCCTCTTTGAGAGACATGTATCAGATCAAGATTTTTTATGTAATCAAATTTTTCAAATGCCCTATCATATTTGTCTTGAGTCTGAATTTCTATTATTGATTTGGTGTTTATGTTGTTGTACCATACAACTCCAACTATGAGAAGAATAAAAACTATTATCATGACTCCAAATGTTTCACCGAATTTTATTTGCGCTTTTAAGTTCATTACTACTTATGGTTTGCAGAATATGTTTATAAAAACTATTCTTACAATTGATGTATGGTGAAAACTAAGAATAATGTTATGTGTTATGATTTTATCAAGGCTTTGTGGAATTTTAAGTATTTTGCAAAGAAGTTTCCTGTTTGGAAACTTGGGGTGTATAATCTGATTTTATTGTTGATTGTTGTTGCTTTGAATGTTCTTTCTTATAATGAGTTTACTTCATTAATGAGTTTGCTTGGCACAGCTGTTAGTGTTTTTTTTGGAACTCCTTTGCTTTTTTTTGCTGGTTTTTTGTTTTTTGCAGTGTTTTTGAATGCATTTGAGGGCAAGAAGAGAGGTTTTTGGGAAAGTTTTTTGGTGTTTTTTGGAATTAGTTTGCCTTTTGCAGTTTTGGGGCATTTGATGAGTTATTTTTCAACTTTGACTTCATCAAGCTCAGTTTTGGGAGTTCTTGGAGTTTTTGTTATGGTTTTATTGACATACTTTGTTGTTGTGTTGATTATGAATTTTAAGAATTATTATTCGACTTCTGGATGGAGAATTGTGGCTAGTTTGATTTTAGCTGATTTGGTTTATGTTTCCTTGGGAGTTTTTGTTTATCTTGGGTATTTGATTTCTCAAATTCAAGGATAATTTTTTTTGAAAAAAATTAGAATAATTTTACATAAATTTGCTATGAACAGTTTCATAGTTATCGAATACTTCTGATTCGGAGAACCATAATCCTATTTCTTTTTCTGCTCCTTCTGGTGAGTCGGATGCATGAATCAGGTTTGGAAGTGCAATTCCTTTTCCATCTGCTCTTGCATAGTTCATGTGAGCATAATCTCCTCTGATTGTACCTGGAAGAGCAGATTTTGGTTCTGTTCCACCAACCATCTTTCTGACAAGCTCTACAGCATGAACACCTTCAAGAACCAATGCAATAACAGGTCCTTCTGTAATCATTGCTTCTAGTCCTTTATAGAAAGGCTTTTCTACATGCTCTTTGTAATGTTTCTTCATGTTCTTCCACAAATGTCTCATACATTATCTATGTTCTACTCCCGGGAAGACCGTATGTACTGCCACCTCCAGTCCTTTACATGCATCCGTGCTAATAACCAATCC
>JBNKLP010000028.1:0-10098 GCA_050292425.1 Candidatus Nanoarchaeia archaeon
TTAAGAATACTGGACAGTCAGATTATTATGTTAATAATAACAAGGTTACAAGAACTGAGATTGTTGAAATTTTGAGAAAAGCATCAATTGACCCTGATGGATATAATATTATTTTGCAGGGAGATATTATGAGGATTGTTAATATGACTCCAGTTGAGAGACGTGAGCTTATTGAGGAGATTTCCAATATTTCTGGATATGAAGAAAAGAGGGATAAGGCGATAAAGAAACTGGATAAAGTTGAGCTGGATTTGAAAGAAGCTGATCTTTTGATGGAGGAGAAGACAAAGTATTTGAAGGAATTGAAATCAGAAAAGGAACAGGCAGAGAAATATCACCAGGTTAAAGAAGATTTGAGGTTTAATAATTTGCTTTTGGTTAAAGCAAAGCTTATTCGTAATGTTAATTTGAAGAAGAAAAAAGAAGAAGAGTTAGAAACTAATGAAAGTATTTTAGCGGAACATAAGGAGAAGTTAGATGTTTGTGAGAAGGAAATTAAGGATATTGAAAACGAGATTACAAAGATTGAAAAGTCAATTGAGGTAAAGTCGCATGAAGATTTTATTTCGGTTACAAACAAGATTACAAGTTTGGAACATGAAGTTCAAACGCTTAATGAAAAGAAAGCTGAGCAGAAGAAACAGACTGAGGAGATTAAAGCAAAGAATGAAGGTCTTAAGGTTAATATAAAGGAGAATAAGGAAAAGAGAGTTAAGCTTGAGGCAGAAATTAAGGAGCTTGAGAGTAAGAAGACATCTGTTGAGAAAGATTTGAGGGTTCAAGAGGAAGCAGTTAGAAAGTTGAAGGGAGGAATTTCTTCAGATAGTTTTAAGGAGATTGATGAAATTGAGGCAAAAATTGATGAGATTTCTCAAAAGAAGTATGATAAGGATTTGCTTCGTCAGGATAATTCAATTCAAGTGGAGAAACTTAATACAAAGCTTGAGCATCTTCAAGCTGATTTAAATAGAATTGAAGGTAATAATGCTTCAAATAAAGAGCAATTCAAAGAGCTTGAACAGAATAGAGTAGAGTTAAAGAAGTTGATTGTTTCTATTTCGCAAAAAGCAAATGAGAGTAGTGAGATTGCAGCAAAGCTTAGTTCACTTCAACAAGAATATTCCAATCTTATTGAAGATCATACTAGACTTAGGATGAAGGTGGATGCATCTAGAGAACTTATGGCAACTAATAAGGCTGTTGATACTATTTCAAAGCTTAAAGCAAGAGATAACTCTATTCATGGTACTGTTGCTGAGCTTGGTTCTGCTCCTGAGAAGTATTCGCAAGCGCTTGAGACTGCAGCAGGGAAAGGTCTTTTTAATGTAGTTGTTGATGATGATAGGACTGCTGTTAAGTATATTAATTATTTGAGAGATAATAAAATTGGAAGTGCAACATTTTTGCCTTTGAATAAGATTAATGCAAAGTTTAGATTAGATGATAATGTTTTGAATAAAAAAGGTGTTGTTGATTATGCGATTAATCTTATTAAGTTTGACAGGCAATATGAAAATATCTTTCATTTGGTTTTTGGTGACACCTTAGTTATTGAGAGAATTGAGGATGCAAAAGGAGTTGGTATTGGGGATTATAGAATGGTTTCCATGCAAGGAGATCTGGTTGGAAAGTCAGGTTCAATGAGTGGTGGTTTTAAGGGTCGTTCAAGAGGACTTGGAGCTTTTAAAGATGATGAGATTGTTAAGAAGCTTGAGAAGATGGATTCAAGAATTTCAACTTTGCAGGGAAGTATCGATCATTTGAGAGATGAGAAAGAGAGCAGTGAGAAAGCACTTTATGATTTGAGACAGAAAAAGATAGATGTTGAAGGTGAAGTTGCAAAGCTTGAGAAAGTTCTTTCCATTGAGGGAAGGGATACTGATTCAATTAAGTCTGAGATTGAGGCTGTTATTTCTGATAAAGCTGTTATTGATTCTTCCTTGAAGAAAATTGATAAAGACATAAAAGAACTCAATGATGAGATTGCTTCACTTCAGGCAAGAAAAGTTAAGATTAAAGGAGAGTCTGGTTCTCATTCTGATCTACTTTCAAAGATTTCTTCTCTTGAGGAAATGAGAGATAGAATTAAGGAGAAGTTGATGGAGGTTAGTGGTAAGATTGATACAAAGAATATTCAGATTAATAATGTGATAGTACCTGAAACTGCTAATCTTGAGAAGATTTTGCGAGAGGGAGAGCAAGCTCTTGAGAGACTTAAGATTTCTAGTGGTCAAGTGGTTGAGTCTTTGAAGAAATTTGAGAGTGATTTGAAGGAACTTAAGAAGAGAGAAGCAGAGCTTTCAAAAGATTATAAGGGTTTTATTGCAAAAAGAGACAAGCTTAAGGAAGATAGGCAGAAAGTTGAAGGCAAGTATGAGAAAGAGTTTGAGAAGTTTGATAAGGTTAAGGAGAAGTCAGCTCAACTTAGATATGCGATAGGAGAGTTTGATACACTTAATTCAACTTTGAATGATGAACTTGAAATTTTGTATGAAGAGTTGAAGATTGAGTTTGTAAGAGTGGCTGCTGAGGAGAATGATGAGGAAGGAATTAAGGAAGGAGAGAACAAGATTGAAGAATTGATAGGAGCAGTTGATATTAAATTATCCAAGGGTAATATTGATGTTAAAGAACTTCAGAACAGAGTAAATAATCTTAAATCAAGGATGAATGGTTTTGGTTCTATTAATATGAAGGCGGTTCAGATTTATGATCAGTTGAATGAGGAGTTTAACAAGCTACTTGAGAAAAGACAGACTCTGAATGATGAGAAAGCTGAAATTTTGGTGTTTATTGCTGAGATGGACGAGAAGAAGAAAGAGAGATTCATGGAAACTTTTGAGAAGTTGAAAGGACACTTTGTTTCGGTTTTCCAAAAGCTTTCAACAAAGGGTGAGGTTGAGATTAATATTGAAAATGAAAAGGATTTGTTTAACAGTGGTGTTGAGATTAAGGTGAGATTGTCTAAGAACAATTATTTGGATATTAAGTCTTTATCTGGAGGAGAGAAGACTATTACAGCTGTTGCTTTTATTTTTGCAGTTCAGGAGTTTAATCCTGCTAGTTTTTATATTTTTGATGAGATTGATGCTGCACTTGATATTATGAACTGTGAGAAACTTGGACAGCTTGTTCGTGATTCTGCTCATAAGGCTCAGTATATTGTTGTTAGTCATAGTGAGTATTTCATTCAGAGTGCGCAGAGTATTTATGGTGTGACAATGGATGGGAATAAAATTAGTGATGTGGTTACTTTAGATTTGAAGGATGTTGCTGAGTACACTGATGAAGGGGAAAGTACTAGTTAGAGATTTGGGATAAATTTTGATTATTTTTTCAAAATTTTATTGACATTTTTCAATTTATTTGTTTCTTGGGATAAAATTGAAAAGAGAAGTTTATAAATAATTAAAACCATAAATTAGTATTAGATGATTATTTTTAATAAAAATGCAATATCTCCAGTAGTTGCAACTGCTTTATTACTTGTTGTTGCTGTAGTTGCTGTAATTAGTTTTCAAACTTGGTTTTATGGATATTTTTCTTCATTATCTGCAACTGTTGAGGAGCAAAGTGTTTCTGTTGAAGGAATTCAGATTGAAACGATTATTGGAAATAAAATTTATTTAAGTAATCCTTTTAGTGTTAGCCAACCTTTAGTTGATGTAAGTATAGACAGTATAAATTGTTATTTGGATAAGAATAATGTTTCTTCTGGAATAGATGAATTTAATATTGAGGGATGTAATTCAGTTATTGAAAGTGGTTCAAAAGAGGTTATTGTTAGAACTGAAAATAGTATTATTGCTAAAACTCTTTATTTAGACAATGATATCAATGTTGCTACTATAATCCCTAATGGGACTGAAATACCTATGGATAGTTGTCCAAATGGCTGGACAGATGTGGGGCAAGCTTTAGGAACTTTAGGGGAAGTTATTGATTGTTCAGATAGCTCTGCAGATTGTAGAATTTGCAGATCAACTGGCACTTATATTCCTTCAAATAGTTATGTGTTTGCGATAAATGTAACTGAGGATTGGAATTTAGTTTCTTTCATAGGTTTAACCGTTTTTCGTTGTCCTTACCCTGATGCATCATTGACTTGTAGTTTATATCAAAGAAATACAGGTTTTATTAATTCAGGGAATAGAGTTGCAATGGGAAGTTGTCCTAGTGGTTGGACAGATGTAGGATACCTTAGGGGGTCACCTCTGGGAGGGACTATTTTTGATTGTTCTACAAATTCAAGTGATTGCAGACTTTGTGAGAAAGATTAATTGTGTTGTTACTTTTTATCATTACTAATATTTTTAAATTAATAATTTATTTGTAAATTTATGAATTTAAATGTAATAAGTGACGAAGATGCAAAATCAGCAGAATTAATTTCAAAAATTCTAACTATTAAGCCAAGTTATGATGGAAAAATTAATATTGCTACATATAAAAAAGATGAAAGTATTCCAATAAATAATGTGTCTCTTTCAGTTGGAAGAATACTTAATGAAGGATTTACTATATCACAAAGTGATTATCGGAAGTTGCTTAGATTGGATGAAGAAATCAAGAAACAAAATTTGTCTAAAAGAAGTTAAGAAACTTTAATAAATAATCTTCTTTTAGGTTCTATTATGAATCATATTGAGAGTATGCTTTGGTGCTTTTGTATGGGGTTTATTTTAGTTTTTATGGGATTTTACTTGCTTATTAGCAGAGGTTTTGCTTATTCTTTATTCATTGAAAATTGGTGGTTTAGAATTTTAGTAAGTTGTTTAATAATGATAATAGGAGTTGTTTTGTTTAATTTAGGAATTCACATAAAAAAGAACATTAAGATTGTTCAAATTGAGTAAGATTAATAAATATTAAAATTCATTATATGTTTGATATGAAATCTAAAATTAGTAATCTAGATAAGTTTATGTATTGGTTTCCAAGAATATTTTTGATTATCTTTATCTTGTTTATTAGTGTGTTTGCTTTGGATGTTTTTTCTGAGAGATATACTTTTTTAGAGATGGTTGTTGCACTTTTTATGCATTTGATTCCATCATTTGTATTAGCATTGATACTGTACATTTCATGGAGAAATGAGAGAGTAGGAGGTATAATTTTCATTTTAATCGGAGTGTTTTTTGGATTTTTTTTTGATGCTTTTGAAGAATGGATTAGCTTTTTGCTTTTATGTGTGCCTTTGTTTTTGATAGGAGGAATTTTTCTTTTGAATTATCATTTTGGAATTACTTACGAGAAATTGAGGAGGAAGTAAAAATGGAAGAGAGACTTAAGAAAATCATTGATATGGATGTTTTTAGAAGAGTTGTTCTTGAAGGCAAGGAAGGAATTTTTACTGATGAGCTTTATAAACTTGGTGAGCATATATGGTTTGAAGCTCAGGAGGATCTTATTAACAGAATTCATGAATTTGAGAAGGAGAATAAGATTTTGATTATTACGGAATCTGATATTGAGATGCTTCATGGTTTTGATTTTACTTCTGAAGAGCATATAAAGGTAAAGAAGAGATTACGTGAATTTTTGAGAGGAATAAAATAGTTAGTATAATTGAAAGTATGCTATAGCTAATATTATATATTTTGTTGTTAATCCTAAAAAGCTGTATAATAAAAATTCTTTTGTTTTAATTCTCATTATCCCTGCCATTGCTGCTATGATTGGTGATGATAGAAATGTAAGATTGAAGAAGAATATTATTAAATCTTTATATCTTCCCCCAAGGTTTCTTTTTATTTTTTCATATCTGTTTATGCCAATATAATTGTTTATTATTTTTTTTGATGCCAGAAGTCCAATCAAATAGTCTATCATTTGGGATATGATTGCTGTTCCTATTGCAAGGATTGTAAGGAAAATCGCATTATGACCTTCTGAGATATAGTAAAGGAACAATAATTCAACAGGTATTAATAGATAGAATTGGTAACCTAGGGTGTGAAGAAATGCAAATGATTCTATTGTTGGTTTTCTTTGATCGATTAGTGTGTCACCTATACTTAAAGATAGAGCAAGAATTATTAGAAAAATACCTATTGATTTGAGTATAAGTGATTTCATATTTATTTATGGTTTTTTTAGTATAAAAGCTTTGTTGTATTTGAGAGTACTGAATAACTTATTTAAATGAGGTTTTAGTAATATTTTTTATGAAAACATTTTTAGTTTTGATTTTTTTGGTATTTTTTGCTGGATGTGTAAGTATTGATGGAGTTGGAGATGTGGCATCAGATCATTATGAGAATATTGATCAATCTGCAATTGAGAAGCAGTTGACTAAAGGGACTGAACTTGAGGATGATAATTTGTCAGTTGTAAAATCGATTATAGAAGCTGCTGAGAATTTGAAGCGGTTACAAGCAGAAATGGAAAGTTTGCAAGGGCAAATTGAAGAAGTTAATATGCAGTTGAAAGAGCTTAGTGAGAACGAAACTTTGATTATTAATGAAGAGAATAGGGAATATCTTAATTATTTGAATGATCTGGTTGAGAGTTCAATGGTTTTTAGTTCTGCTTTGAGAGATAGTGTTTATATCTGGGATTCTTATTTGAGTTCTACAGATCATGATGTTACTAATATCAAGGATGTTAATTCTAGTGGTCTTGCTGATTCAATTATCAATCCTATGCAGAGTATGGCAGAGGAGATGAATCAATCTAATTGATTAATAATTTCATTGGCAAATTTTTTTGCAGCAGCAGGACCATTAGCTGTTATTATAAGTTTATCTTTTGTTACATCTTCACCAGTGTATGTTGCCATGTTTTGTTCAAGAATTTTTGACTGTTCTTGATCTCCATTCCAGACTGTTGCCTTTTTGCCTTTTAGTATTCCCTGTATTGCAAGTATTGTTGGTGCTATACAGATTGCACCTATTAGTTTGTTTTGGTTTTTGAAGTCTTCAATTATGTTGTTTATTATTAGATCATTTTGGTATGCAATAGCTCCACCTCCTCCAACAAATACAACTGCATCATAATCTTTTGGATTTACCATGCCAATGTCTATGTCAATGTTTGCTTTTGCACCAAATCTGCCAATTGCAGTTTTGACTTCTTTTGAGGCTGTAATTACTTCATATCCTTTTTGCTCGAAAATTTTTTTTGGCTCCAAATATTCTTCATCTCTGAAGTTTTGTGGAGCTATTATCATTAGTATTTTTGTCATAAATTATTATAGTTTTTGTTGTTTATATAAATTCTGTTTGTTTCTTAATTATTTCTTGAGGGTTGTAATATAAGTCTTTAATTTTTCCTGCTAAGTAAAAGCTGCCAATTACATAGATATTTTTATTTTGTTTTTTTGCATACTCAAGTGCTTCTTTTTCATTTTTAAATGTGATTGATTTGTCTGGAAGAATTTTTTTTAATTCTGGTGTTTTCCAAAATGGACGAATAGAATCAATTGTTGTTAGAATTATTTCATCAAAGTATTTTTCAATAATTTTAAAATTTTGAGGTTCGTGATTTTTTGCCATTGCAAATATTGCAATTTTAGGTGAAGAGTCTTTTTCTATTTTTTTTATTATTGATTGGAATCTTGGTTCTGAGTGGGCTCCATCTAGGATTATATTTTCTGTTATTTTTTCCCATCTTGCTGGTATTTGCAGATTTTCATCTTGTTTAATTTGTTTTTTACATATGAATGAAACAATTTGTTCTGAGAGTTTAATGTTTGAGTTTTCTCCTTGATTTTCAATGAATGAGATATTGTTGTTTGTCTCTTTTTTGAGAAGTTCTTTATAGTTTTGCTCGTATGTTACATTAAAAATAGATTCTTTTGTGAATATTCCGCATTTTTCATATGCAATGTTGTCTAAATTTCCAAGTATGTCCATATGATCTTCTCCTATGAATGTTAATCCTACTATTCTTTTCCCTTTTATTGCATTAGTTGCATCATATCTTCCTCCAAGTCCTACTTCACATATTAATATGTCTGTGTTGGAGTATTTTCCTGCAATAATTCCTGCAAGAACGAGAGCTTCATAAAAAGAGAGTTTAGTTGATAGTTTATTTTGTGTTTGTTTTATTTGCAGGATTGTTTGTGCAAATTGTTCTTTTGAGATTAATTTCCCATTTATTCTGATTCTCTCAGTTACAACTTGAATGTGCGGAGAGATTAAAGTGGTTGTAGTAAAGCCTTGTTTTAATAGCAAGTTTTCAATATTTCTGCAGACTGTTCCTTTCCCGGCAGTTCCAGCAATTATTATTTTGTGCTTGAATGAGAGTTCAGGTCTTTGGAAATAATCAAGATATTCATTGATTGTGTTTAATGTGACTTCTTTTTTTGATTTGAAGAAGTTAGCTTCAGATGCAAGTTCATTAAGGTAGTTTATTGCTTCTTCAAATTGATTCATATTACAAGTTTTGTTTTTTTAGTTATAAATTTTGTTTTCAGGTTCGAAATTTAAACCTCAAATTTATAAATCTGATTTGGAATATATTTTTATGGCAAAAGATTATGGAAAGTTAAGTGTTGAAGTACACAGAAAAAATAAAGGGAAGCTTGATGTTCAATCAAAAGTACATCTTAAGGATAAAGAGGATTTAAGTATTGCATATACTCCAGGAGTTGCTCAACCATGTCTTGAGATTGAGAAGAATCCTGATGAGTGGTATGAGTTGACTTCTGCAGGAAATACTGTTGCAGTGATTACTGATGGTTCAGCGGTACTTGGTTTGGGAGATATAGGACCTAAAGCCTCTTTGCCAGTTATGGAAGGAAAGTGTGTTTTGTTTAAGGAGTTTGCAGGAGTTAATGCATTTCCAATTGCAATTAATACTCAGGATGTTCATGATTTTGTTGAAACTGTTAAGAGGATTGCACCTAGTTTTGGAGGAATTAATTTGGAGGATATTTCAGGCCCTAGATGTTTTGAGATTGAGAAAAGATTGAAAGAAGAATTGAATATTCCAGTTTTTCATGACGATCAGCATGGAACTGCGATTGTAATGCTTGCTGGTCTTATTAATGGTTTGAAATTAGTTGGCAAGAAAAAGGAAGATTTAAAGGTTGTTATTAATGGAAGTGGGGCTGCAGGAATTGCCATTGCCAAATTACTTCATGTTTATGGAGTGCCTGAAGTTATTTTGTGTGATTCGAGAGGAGTTATCTCAAGACATAGGGAAGATTTGACAGATGTGAAACTTGAGATGCTGACTATGACTAATCCAAAGGATGTTTGCTGTACGCTTTTTGATGCATTAAAGGATGCAGATGTGTTTATAGGAGTTTCAAAAGGTAATCTTTTGAAAAAGGAACATATTGAGCAGATGGCAAAAGATTCAATGATTTTTGCTATGGCTAATCCTATTCCAGAAATTATGCCAGATTTGGCTAAAGAATATGGAGTAGCAATTGTTGCAACAGGAAGGAGCGATTTTCCAAATCAGTTGAATAATGTTTTAGTTTTTCCTGGTATTTTTAAGGGAGCTTTACAGATGAGATGTCAAATTAGTGATGAGATGAAGATTGCAGCAGCTGAGGCTTTGGCTGATATGGTTAAGGATTTGAGTGTTGAAAAAATAGTTCCAGGACCTTTTGATAAGGGAGTTGCAGATATTGTTGCTAGTGCTGTTATTGAGTGTTATAAAAAGTATGAATGATTTATTACTATTTGTTTATAATAATATTTATAAATTCTAATTTTCGTAATGAATTATGAAATTTGTTTATTATTTGATGTTTTTATTTTTTATTATTAATATTGATAGTATATTTTCTTTTGTTGAAGTTGATACCTGTCAGGATATTTCAAATGGTATGCTTGATTCTTCAAGAGAAGTCAGGTTAAATACAACGATTATTAATCAATCAGGAGATTGTTTTACTTTTTCTACTGATAATGTTACTTTTAATTGCCAAAATTATATTGTTGATGGTAATCATACAGGAGCAGGTTTTTATCTTAGTGGGAATTTTAATATAACTATTAAGAATTGTGTTGTGAAAGAGTTTAATGAAGGAATAAGATTTATTACAACTACTTATTCTAGTGTCTTGGATTCAAATACTTCTTATAATGGTTGTGGTATCAGATTAACAACTTCAAGTAGTTATAATATATTTAATAATAT
>JBNKLP010000029.1:0-10013 GCA_050292425.1 Candidatus Nanoarchaeia archaeon
AACTCTTGAAAATCTAAAAGTGATATGCTGTCCGAAAAACCAGTTGAAATTTTCTTCAAATAATCAGCAGTTTGATGAGATGTAGGTCCTGCATCCTTGTCAATGTTAATAACTCCTTTATCAAAAAGTTCTTCAATTGTTCTTTGGATGGGTAATTTGCCATATTTATCTGATGGTTTCTCATCATGTTTAATTAGGAGTTTTGAATTCATAATATTTGAAATTATAAATATTTTATAAAACTTTATAAATCAAAAAATTCAGACTAATTTTATGAACATATTCCCTTTTCGTAAAAAAGAAAGAACAGAATCTAATCAAATAACAAAAATAAATCAAGATAATAGTAATTTGGAAAATTGTATTCAGTCTGGAATAAAAAATATTCAAACAGTTTTGGAGATAATAAATAGAAAACTAACAAAAGGTTATATAATAAGATTAGAATACCTTGAAAAGGAAAAAGAAGAATTATCAAAATCAAACAAAGTCGTAAATATTAATTATAATAAAATCAAATCAGAGGAAATTAAAAAAATAAATACAAACATAGATAATAACATATTTCATTTTAATAGAAATGTAATTAATAAATTTAATAAAAATCATTTGGTGAATTTATTATTTAATGGGGAACGATTAGTAGGAAAACTTTTACCCATGCAAACTGAAGTAATAATATTACTTAATGAAACTGAGAAAGCATTTAACTTGATTAATGAAAGATATGAATCAGAGATAATAAAAATTCAATTAAAATATATTGAAGATTATTTAACACAAGCAATCAAAATATTAGAAGATATATTAAGACAAATTGCTAAATGAATCTTTACCTGGCATAAATTTCTACAATATCCTTGTCCTCAACAACATGCTCTAAACCAACTCTTTGCCAGTCAAACTTGACTGAAGTTCCCTTAACTTTGGCATACTTGAACTTCTTCAAAACATCCTTGTGGATTTTTGAGCATACTTTTTCAATATTATCTCCAGCACTCACCACTAAAGGCTTACTCATATCAGGCTCTTTTCTTTGCTCTTTTAGATAAATCCATATAAATCCAAGCTTCTCCCACATAAAATCCTTAAATTTCTCCAAATTAATGTCTCTATCTGCCGAAACTCCAAACAAAGAGAATCGAGAATGATTATCATTCAAAAGCTTCACTTTCTCTTTAATTTCTTCAACAGAAAACAAATCAATCTTATTCAAACAAATAACAGCCCTTTTATACTCCAGATTTCCATAACATGCATCAACAAAATCATCAACACTCAAATCTTTCTCATGAATAATAACCTCAGCATTCACATACTTCATATCATGCATAATCTGTTCAATAAGCTCATAAGTAATAGTATCAGCAGAATTATTCAAAGGCACATTAATTCCACCATGAGACATTCTCCTCACCTCAATAAAAGGCTTTTCCTGATTAAACCTTATTCCTGCCTTGTAAGTCTCATCTAAAAGCATTTTCATCTCTTCTAAAGGAAATCTCGCATCAATAACCAAAATCACCAAATCGCAAGCCCTAACAACACTCAAAACCTTCTTTCCAAAACCTCTATTATCAGCAGCTCTATCAATAATACCTGGCAAGTCTAAAATTTGAAGATTAGTATGTTTATGATGTAAAAGACCAGGAACAACATCTAGTGTTGTAAACTCATACGCACCAATCTTTGATTCCTTGTTTGTAATCTTTCCAAGTAAAGTTGACTTACCAACAGAAGGTTTTCCTAAAAGGCCAACTGTTGCATCTCCTTCTTTCTTAACTGCAAAACCTTCGCCTTTCCCTCCTCCCTTTGACAGCTTTTGCTCAAGCTCTTCCTTAAGCTTGGCAATCTTTGCCTTAAGCATACCAACAGCACCCTCTGTTCTTTTGTTAACTTTGGTTGTAGAAAGTTCCTTTTCAAGTTCCTCAATTTTCTCCTTAAGTTCTTCGTGTGCCATTTTTAACAATCAAATTATCTAAAATAAAAAAATTAATATGAATTTAAATAAGTTTCAATTCATTTCACTTTAACAATAACTGCAGTTCTGCTGATTTCTCCATCAATTTCTCCAATCAATTTTGCAGTAAGCACAAAACTACAAGGCTCTGTTACTTTGGAAGAACTAACAGAAAATGGGAATCTACCACTATCACTTGCCATAATCTGCTGTGACATTGGAGGATAATAAACAAAAATTGATCCACACCCATCTTTAGAATATTCATTATTGTTACTTGAATCAATTCCTTCAAATTCCACCCTAAAATCCTGTGTGTCTCCTTTATTTGTAACGTCCAAGGAAAAATATGCCTTATCTCCTATTTTCATCTCATTTGCAGGAGAGCAAATCCACTTATCATCATTAGAACACTGCAAATTGCTAATACTTGCTTGCATTCTTGTAACCAACTCATTAACTTCATCATCACTGCTCTTGTAAATTTTTGAGAAAAGCCCCATCCCCAAACCAAAAATAATAATTCCAATTATAATTGTAACAACAATATTAACTGGCAACTCCATTGCTTTCTTGTTTATATTCATAATAACTTTCAATCAATTAGATTTAAAAATATTTGTAACTGTTTATAGTTAGAAAATGCAAGGACACTATTTTGATATTGAAACTTACTCTCCCAATGAGAAGCCAGACCCACAAACAGACAAGATTCTTACTATACAATTTCAGAAAATTGATTTGAAAACAGGAGAACCTCTGGGAAAGCTTCAGATACTAAAGGAATGGGATGAAGGAGAAGAAGAAATGCTCAAATTTTTATACAAATGGTTCTTTCAAAGAAATCCTTGGCAATTTGTACCAGTTGGATTCAACTTGAACTTTGAGTGGAAATTCCTCTCATCAAAATTTCAACAATATGGAATAGACAACAAGGAAATCAGAAACTTCGTTGAAGAATACCCTCAGATTGATTTGAAAGTGCTTGCTGTATTAAAACAGAGAACATTTATTGGGGCATCCCTATCCTCAATTTCAGATAAGAAAGATGATGGTTATGTAATAAAGGAATACTATGAAGCAAAAGAATATGACAAAATAATAGAATATGTTGAAGATGAAAGCAAAAGCTTCATTGAATTGTACAAAAAAATAGTTGAAAAAATTGACGATATCATATAAGACTATTTTTTTATGTTCTTCATTAATTCATTTGCAATTTCCAAGATATAAACAGACATTTGCAACAAATCAAAAACATGTTTTTCATCTAGTTCTTCATATTCATGAGCAATTGTATTTCTAAGTGTTACAAGCTTATTACATTTTATCTCTTCTTCTGAAGAAATCACTTTTCCTTTTCTAAGGCTTTTGAAAATGGAATGATAATTCTCTGGCAATTCCAAATCTAAAATATCAATAACTTCTTCAGATATTGAGATCAGGTCATTAACCATTGAAAATAAAAGCATTGATGAACTATAGAAAACTTGAGAATTATTCTGCAAATCATTAACAGATTTCACATTATAACTATCGAGCTCTTTTTTATATTGTTTGATTGAATCGAATTTTTTAAAAACTCTTAAACTCATTTTTAAGCTTCAACCTCATATCTTTTTGCAATCAATTTTTTTAATATATGACTTTCTTCTCTGTATTTATGCGTGTATTTTAGTCTTTGTTCTCTTATTTTCTCCAAATTATTAATTTTAATTAATTTTCCTTTCTTAATTACTTCAAATTGTATTGACAAAGGTAACTTATGAAAAAGACTTATATCGAACTTACCATTTTTCTCGGAAAGTAATTCAATAGACAAATTTTCATCTTTTTCATCAACAACAAAACAAACATCAATATCAGAAAGAGGTTTGATGTTCCCTGACACATAAGAACCAAACAAATAAATACCATAAACTCCTTTAAGCTTTGAAAGTTCTTCAATTAGTTTTGAGTATTTATTCAGCAAATCCATAAAATTAAGTAAAAATGTATATTTAAATACTTAACTATTATTTAATTCATCTTCTTTATTCTTTTATACTCCAATCTTAAAAGACTGATAATAACAATGTCAATTAATGTGAAAATCAACAGGATTATCGAGTGTGTGTTGAACAGCATTGCCAATTGATACAATACAAACAATGACATTACAACACCAGCTACTGGATAAGCCCACATCTTGTTAAGCCACAAACCTGCAAACAACCCCACCTTGATAAGTCCATGAAGAACAAGATACAACGAAATAAAGGAAATGGAACTTGAAGTCAGAGTTTGCGCTATATGAATAAAAAAATTGGCAACTATGTCTGTTGGGTCTTGTATAAGCTCCTTTTGAAAAAGAGCTTTAAGAAGATTTGGTATTGAACTTGGACTTAGAAAAAGAAAAGCTATTCCTCCAAGCATTTCCAGAAGCCCATCAATTCCTTTAATCACTATTCCAATCAAAAACAAATCATGCAGAGCAGTCTTTTCTTTTCCAGTAAGCATATAGTTGTTAGGAGGATGGTATTTATGTATTTGATGAAAAAAATTATTTAAAAGCAAATCCATTAAAATGTAGTTCTAATGTATCTTTTAAAACACTTCTATTTTCCATCCATCGTTTTAATTGATCTTCCCAATCAGTAAAAGAATAATCTACTCCCACAATTTTTCTGCTTTCTCTATCTGTTCCAGAATATTCTGCTTCAATACTTCTTTGGCTTTTTCTAATACTTGTAGTTGGTAATAAGACATAATGATTTGCTCCAAACATTTCTCCTATTTTTGTCAACTCATAATATTTTCTAGTATATTCATCCAAAGCTTCTTCCATTAAACCATTCAACATAACTTGTGAAATAAATGAATTTTCAATACCTCTGATATAAGGACCTATTTGAGCTGAACCAAGGTTTATTGAAAACATCTGAAATTCATCTAGAGAACCATTTGTAACGTGTCCCTCTCCATAACCATAATAATCTACATAATTATCAATATCTGACAACTCTCTTAAAGGTCTGTTTTGACCCCAAGATGCATAACAACCACTCCAACTTACTGGTTTTTTCCTTATTTCTCTTCTTATCAAACTATTTTTTCTAATTATATTAACTTCTTTTATTTCATTCTCTGGAATTATTTTAAATTGTCTCATTTTAAAATTCTTAAATTAATTAAGATTTAAATAACTATCGAAGAATAACAAAAAATAATTTTCGCAGAGTCTTTTATTCGGGATGTATTGAAAGCAAAATTCTATCTAATCTTCTCAAATCTTCTGCAAATTTTTCTTCAAAATTAGAATTAACAAAACCTCGAATCAATTTACCAACAAGTTTATTCTTTTGAACTTCAATCATTGAATATTCATCAAGTTCATTATTTAATTTTAAATCTGAAAGATGAGCATAAAAATTCCTTAAATCTTCTAAATGTGTTTGATAATCGTCTCCAGTAACTAATAAACAAGTCTGAGACCCATATTCTAGTTTGCTGATAATTCTAAAAAGGAAATCAATATAATACTGCTTTCCAAAATTAGTTTTAGTTCCATCAGCATTAGTATGCTTAACAAATTTATCTCTTTCTGAATTATAAACATAAACACAACCATCTCTAGGATTTATTACTCCCATAGACAAAGAGATATAAACTAATTTATAAATATTATTTAAAACACACTATAACTTTTTCTAAGATGTTCTAAAAGTTCGGATTCATATCTAGATTGATTAACATATGCTTCTCCTAAATCACCTCCAATACTTCTGTTTGAATCTCCAAGTTCAGCTAATCGACTCTGTTCCTCAGAAGCAATAACATTAACATAATGTCCATTTCTAAAAAATAATCCTTCTTCATTAGGGTTTTTAGTCATTAATACCGAAGTTTTGAATATTTCATTATTTAACTTTTCTCTTTTATCCTGTAATAACGAGATTAAAGTTTTTGTACGACTCAAATCATTTGTGATATCCAATGCTTGTTTTGTATGATAAGCAAAATTTAAACCATATAAAGTACTAAGAGATAATGCAACAATTGCAATATTTTTTAATTTATCCATAAAAAGAATAAAGCATTCAAATTTATAAATTTAACGTTTGTCATTACTATTAGTAACAACAACATTACTTCTTCATCCTATCCGAAAACTCTGCAATCACATCCTCAAACTGTTTTTCAGACAACTTAACTTTGTCTTCCTTGCTCTTTCTCATCCTAATACCACGAAGTCCAACTTGCTGGCATACCCCTTCAATCATAGCTCCTGAGAACTTCTCAGTCAATTTAGCAAGCTTCTTCAAATCAACTTTCTCAATTGGCATGTTCTTTGTATGAATTCCAAAAATTGCTTCTCTTGTCTTCTCATCAGGCAAACTAACTTCAACAATAGAATCCAATCTTCCAGGTCTCTTCAAGGCATCATCAATCAAATCAGCTCTGTTGGTTGCAGCAATAATACTAACTCCTGTCAATTCCTCAACTCCATCAAGTTCAGTCAATAACTGATTCACAATCTTATCATTGACATTATTAGTTGAACCACCTCTAACTGATGCAATTGAATCAAACTCATCAAAAAAGATAACAGCAGGAGCTACCTGCTTTGCTTTCTTGAAAATTTCCCTAACAGCTTTCTCAGATTCTCCAACCCATTTAGAAACTAGCTCAGGACCTTTAACTGAAATAAAATTAGCCTCACTCTCTGTTGCAACAGCCTTTGCAAGTAAAGTCTTACCTGTACCAGGAGGGCCAGTTAAAAGCACACCTTTTGGAGCCTTAATTCCAACTTCTCTAAAAACCTCTGGCTCCTTAAGTGGCATCTCAACCATCTCCTTCAAATCTCTTTTAGCATCCTCAAGCCCACCAATTTGTGACCATTTAACATTAGGCTTCTTAATCAGAACCTCTCTCATGGCAGAAGGCTCAACCTTGTGCAAAGCCTCATCAAAATGTGCCTGCTTCACCTTAATTGTCTCCAAAACATTAGTAGGAACAGTCTCTTCAAACTTAACCAAATCAGGAATATACTTCTTCAAAGCTTTCATTGCAGCCTCTTTAGTTAGAACTTCCAAATCAGCTCCTGTAAAACCATGTGTCACATCAGCAATCCTGTCAAGTTCAACATCCTTGTCAAGTGGCATTCCTCTTGTATGAACATCCAGAATTTCCCTTCTTCCTTCTCTTGAAGGAGGATTAATTGCAATCTCCCTGTCAAATCTTCCAGGTCTTCTAAGTGCAGGATCAATTGAATTTGGTCTGTTAGTTGCAGCAATCACAACAACATTTCCTCTTCCCTTAAGTCCATCCATCAAAGTAAGCATTTGAGATACAATACGCCTCTCTGCCTCTCCAGTAACCTGATCTCTATTAGGAGCAATGGAATCGATTTCATCAATGAAAACAATTGCTGGAGAGTTCTTCTCAGCTTCTTCAAAAATCTCCCTCAATTGTTTCTCAGACTCACCATAATACTTACTCATAATCTCAGGTCCATTAATAACCTTGAAATGTGCATCAAGTTCATTTGCCAAAGCTTTAGCCAAAAGAGTCTTACCAGTACCAGGAGGTCCATAAAGCAAAACACCTTTAGGAGGAGAAATGCCAATCCTCTCAAACACCTCAGGATGCTTCATAGGAATCTCAATCATCTCTCTGATTGCAGAAACCTCTTCCTTAAGTCCACCAATATCATCATAAGTAATTGAAGGAACCTTCATCTCACCTGGCTTTGTCACTTTCTCCAAAACCTTCAAATCAGTATTTCCACTAACTCTTACATACTTCTTGGGTGAAGTCTTTGTAACAATATAATGCAAAGTAGTTCCCATAATGTTGAAAAATAGAACATTTCCTTTCACAAGAGGCTTTCCAATCATCTTCTCCTTGAAAATCGCAGTTGGATCTCCTGAAAACTTAACCTCCTCAGTTGGAGCAATCTCCACAGATTTAGCCTCCATAACCTCAACACTGCTAACCTCAACACTATCACCCAAACTAACTCCTGCATTATTTCTAAGAGAAGAATCCATTCTTACAATATCAAGACCCTTGTCCTCGGCAGGAGACTTTGCAACCTTTGCCAAAGTTTCAGACTTACCTTTAATTAAGATATAATCACCAGAAACAACACCAATTTTACTCATAGCATCTTCATCAATTCTTACTATGCCTCTTCCAATATCACTATGATACGTTTCAGCCACGTTTAAACTAATACTATTACTTTCTACCATAGTTCTTTCTAAGAATTAAATATTTATAAACTTTTTTATTTTATCCGTAAAAAATAAAATGTTTTCAGGATTTGTGCAAAATTGTATTTAATTACTGATAAGTGATGGATTGATAAAATTTATAAAGTTCTAAAAAATTTTAAAAGTAATATTTGGATAAAAATGGATAAAAACACATTAAAACAAATTCTAAATGTTACTATTTCATATAGTTCTCAGTCTTCAGTTCCAAAAATTGACCCAGAAAAATCTTATTCTTACGAAGAATTTATGAAAACAGTATTAAATGGCTATGGTGAAATTTTCTCAGATAAATTTGTAAGAAAACTTCTAAAATATGGATTTATTGATTTAACTCCCCAAACTGATTCTTTTCAAATTTCAGGTTCTTCTATAACCAATATGATTAAAAAGCATGGTTCCATTTCAAGAAGAATAAACATACATGATTTAGAAGAGATAATTGAAGAAACTCCAATAGCTAAACCTAATTTACCTCAAAAACCAGAACCAAATTACTTCCCAGTTCCTGAGAATTATGAAGACATTCAACCAGGATTTTTTTATCTAGTTAGTGACATAAGATCTAAAACAGAAATTTCTGAACCTACATTTTACAAAAGACTAAATTATTTACTAAGTCAGGATGCAACTAAAGAATTAATTAAAAAAAAAGGAAAAATATCAAAGGCAGTGGATGGTAGTCTGGTTAGGGATTTATTGTTAAGAGGAGATTGGGAAAAAAAAGTAAGACAATCAAAAAGCAATTCAAAATCCAACAAACCAAAACCATCTCCAATTAATGATTTGAAAACTGCAAAAACATATTTAGAAGAACATCTTGTATTTGAAACAACAGCAGACATTCCTTTAATAGAGAAAGACAAATTGTATTCTCCAACTCAATTTATGGAAGATATTCTTAGAGTAACTGCAACTACTCGTTACAATTCATTTAATCAAATGGAAGAATTAGGTTTGATTAAGACATTTGTTCCTGAAGGTAAAAGAAGAAAACAAATAAAAGGATTTGAAATCCAGAAATTGATTAATAATTACGCATCTGTAAAAAATCAAGCTTCTCATTCTCAAGAAAAAGATTCAATACCCAATATTGACGGAAAAACCGGATTATATGACTTAGGAAAAAATGATGAAGACTTTAAAGATTTAAACTTAGCAGTCAAAAGTTTAGACATTAAAGTTACAACTATTGATGGTCTTCCTTATGTGAGTGATGATGACAGTTACAAGTTGGCTAAGCATCTTCAAGAATTAAGAGGTGGAAAATAACTGATGGTTGAATTTGATAGACTTGAGATTAGATTAAGAACAATAGAAGCAGCACAAACATATTCTTCACAAGAACTAAGAGAGTTGGGATTAAATGATAATTATTTATTAAATTCTGATTCTATAGTAAAAGACCAATATGGAAACTATCTAGGAGCATCCGTAATTCATCAATTTAGAGAAAAATATAATATTATGAATGGACAAAGTGCTTCTTATTTAGACATATTTTCACTAGCAAGGATTTTAGATTCAGACCAAATCTTTCCTATTTCAGAAGAAGAAGGGGTTTCAAGAACATTAAATGTAGGAAAAAATAAAATAAGAGTTGTTCCCTATGAAAATTTGCATTACTTTGCAGGAATCTTTAATCAAGAATCTCAAACTAAAGTTCCTTTAAAATATAATTCAATAGAAGACTTGATTAACAGTTTTCCCGGAATATCTATAGGTTTTGATCAATTACAGTATATTTCACAACACAAAACCAAATCAGATAAACGCCTAGCAAAGGAATTGAATTT
>JBNKLP010000030.1:0-7911 GCA_050292425.1 Candidatus Nanoarchaeia archaeon
ATGAAAAGTATTATTTGATTAAATTCAGAGATGAATTACCTATAAAAGAAAACTTTCGAATTATTGAAAGTTATGCAGTATCTGATGAATTTGGAAAACTAGTAATTGGGTTTAAAAACTCATATCCCCAAATAATCTCTGAAGCATTATTAAAAAAGATAAACCTTGAAAATCATTTAACATCTGATGAAATTTCTAATTCAGCAATGAAAAGAATAAAATATGAATATCAACCTTCAGACAAAATATCCCAAGCACCACAAAATAATGTTAATGAATTACTTAAGAGTATTCGAAGTTCTAGGAATTTTCTAAGATAGTCTTTATATTGTCTCTGTTCTTTTTTATGAATTTTTTTAATATTTTAATGTCTTCTATCTTGATTTTACCTATAAAAAGGTCTTTGATGTCATGATGTTTTGCAAATCTTCTTATTTTGAAATATCCACTAAAATAAACATAATCTTTTGTAAATCCTCCTTTTTGTGAGGTATCTGAGAGATTTCGTTTTGCCCTGTAAGTTATTGAAAATGCTGCATCATTTCTAAATCCATAATGTTTTAAAAGTTGGAATATCTCATAAAAGGAAAGCTTTCTTGCATAGAATGTTGCAATCACTCTTCCTGCATATATGAACATTTGAGCATTTGATGAAAATCCTTTTAATTCTTCTATGTATGTTGCAAGTCCTTCTTCTGTTTCTATGTAATTTGAGGTTCCACTTTCAAGTATCTTTATGTTGAATTGATGTCCATTGTAATATCTCATGTAATGAGTTCCTATTTCGTGAACTTTTAGTCTTTTTATATCATAGGATGTGAATCTTTCGTCAGGATTTATCTTGATTAGATTTGCATGAGGTGAAATGTTCACTTTAGATGCCATCTGATTTGTAAATTCAATTTCAGTTTTATTCCCAGTTAATCGAAAGACTTCATTTGCAAGTCTTTTTGCAGCAATTTGAGGAGTTAATGTTTTGAATCTGATTTTTTCCCTTTGATATCTTCTACAATAGAGTTTAGCTTTTGCAAGCAAATATCTTGATGGTTTGCCCCTGTATTTAATTACATATTTGGAAGAAATAGGCTTTCCCCAATTTTTATGACACTCAATTTCATATATTTTTGTCTTTAGTCTTTGTTTCATTAATTTCTTGAAACCATACAAGTCATTTTTTGTATCTATTTTGAATTGTTTAAGTGTTTGAATCTTTTTTTCATCAAATTCTTTTTTTTCAAAAATAAATTTGGGATTGTATATTTTATCATCATTTAGAACATTTAGGAATTTTGTTTTTTCTTCTTGTAAGTTAAGAGCTTTTGGAAAATTAAGATCAAAATTTGAAATTATATTATAGTATCTTTTTTCTAAAATCCTGATTTCCTTGAAATACTGTTTCTCATCTGACATCTTCTATTTTCAAGTATATTGCACAATTTTTTCAAGTTCCTTTTTGATGTCTTCTATGCCATCACAAGCATCATCAGAGCCTCCATAGTAATCAGTGAATCCATTTTCTGACATTTCCTTTAGTGTTTGTATAGCTGCTGAGATATCTGTAAATGCTAAAAATAATCCCAAGGACCCACTTACTGTTGCATCACAAACACCCCCACAATTTGTCGCTAAATGACTTCTTGCAGCCTTAACTCCATATCCCCAAGCAATACCAATAGGATTTGCAAGAGCTCTAGCAATTGCTTCTCTCCAGTATTCAAGAATTGCCATTGGAGGTACTGCAAATGCTTCACCAACAATATATTTACAAGTCCTATAACTTTCCTGTTTTGTACAAAATGCTGGATCAATATTCAATTTGGCAACTGCATTATATTGACATTTTATAGTTTCACATTTAATTTGTTTCCATTCATTTAATTTTTCCAAAACTCCAGGAATACATAAAGAAACTATTGATAGTACTAATGAACTTTTCACATCAACATTTCCCCCACATACTGAATATACATTTTCTCTAGCTTCAACTGCAAATGAATTTCCGATATTAAAGGGAATTATGAATATAGCACTTATTGCTAGCCAAAGTATGCTTAATTGTTTAATATTATTATTTACCATTTTATTAATCTGAATTTGCCTCAGAATTTTCTTTATAATTATAATTAGAACTATCTGAAGAACCATCATCAACACAAATACTATCCATCATTCCTCCAAAGTTATTCCATTCATTTAATGTCTCTCCTACTTCTTCTGCATAACTAAAAGTTCTACAAGTTACCAAATCACACATCTTTTTTATATAGCTATCTTCTCCATTTAACATCTCGGAAATAGTACCATCAGCAGGAAATAATGCATTATCTCCAGCTAATCCAGCAGGTTTTGTATAAGGATTACCATGAAGAAACCATGATACTGGAATCCATATAGAATTTACTGAAGACATTATTGTATTAAGAGAACCTACAAAGTTACATACTTTATCCATAGTCTCATAAATATCATACAAACCACCAAATGTGTCCTCAAGTGTTTCAACATCATCAAACTGTCCCAAAATCTTTTGAGCATGAGCCTTAAGTAAATTATCTCTTGGTAGATCATAAAATGAGAATTTAAGATTGTAATTCACAAGTTCATCGGGGTAAATTGTATTATTATCTCTTTTTCTTACTGAGATTTGACAATTTATTGTTTTTTCATTCAAATCATTTATATTATTATGATGTCTTAATCTGAATTTAATTGCAAATTCCTCAACATTTTCAACATCTGGAGTATTAATGACTATAGATTCTGGATATAAACTATAAGAAATAATTCCTATTGGATTGAGACCTGATTCATTACACTCTTTTAATTGGTAATTAACAATTTCAATGTCTTCATAATTTTCTCTTTTTTGCAGAGTTCCTTCAAACCATGCATTCACATCCCTAACCATAATTCTGTTTCTGTTGATAGGAGGAGCCTGAAGAGTTTGGTTGTCAATGAATGCAGAAGGTCCTTCATTAGAAATATTGTAGATTATTACAGGGGTCAAATTAAGAATTACATTGTTTGCACTGTCTCGAATAAAAAACTCAACATTTTCTTTAAGATAACCATTAGTCAATATTATGTTGTTAAAAGTACATTCAAGAGTGTTTGGTGAAGATGAACTGTAAGGAGAACAAGTAGCCCGAGTATTGTTCATTCCATCCCTTCTATCAATTAGAGAAAAGTCAGCAAATATAAATGAATCTCCATTGTAAATCAAATTTTCATCTGTTATTAATAATTTGAAATTTATTTTTTCATTTGAACTATAGACGCCATCACAGATTCCTGTATTTCCAAGACAATTGGTTTCTACAACCTCAATAGAATCAACAGTTGGACGAATATTATCCAAAGTCAAATTAAGTTTTCTTGATGCCCTATTGTTATATTCATCAAGAAGAATTATTTCAAATTCAATATTATCTTGTTCAATGTTATTATAAATTGAAACAGAGTTTCCCAGATTCCAAGTTATAACCCCATTGTCAATTTCACTAGTATCTGGAGTTAAAAGCTGAAGTTTGTCTTTTTTTAACAACATTTGAGTTAGTTTTGAATCCTCTGTGAATTTAAGATATAGAGTAAGAGAATCATCATTTGAACTAAAAGTATTTCTTACTCCTAATTCATTCTCCAAATAAAAATCAGTTATCTGAGGAGGCTGATTGTCCACATATATTTCCTCATTTAATGTTATTTCTGCAGAGTTTCCTGCATAATCTGCAACTGATAAAGGGAGTTCCACAGTCTGTGTCTCTGAAAGTCCTACTTTTATGTCTGTCCATTCACAGATAAAGGAAGTGTTTGTTGATCTTTGACAAATCCCATCAATATTTCCAGTTCCAGATTGAAGAGAAGAAAAATCCATTGAGATTTGAGGAGCATCCTTTACATCTGTAAAATATTGAAATGAATCATCTTCAATAATAAGTTCTAAAGACATTTTTGAAATTGAATCAAAATAATAATGTTTTTCTTTTAAAGAAACTGAAGGTGCAGTTGAATCAACAATTACATTTATTTCCTCTTCATCAACATTTCCAATATTGTCTGTTGCAGTGAATGTGAATGTTTTTGAATTTGTCAGAGTTGATTCAAATTCATATTGAAAAGATGTATTTTGTGAATCAAATACAAATAGTTTTGTTGAATCCCCTCCAATCCTAACAGTTTTCAATTTGCTTTGAGAATCTGAGACAGAATATGAAAATGATATTGTTTCTCCAGATTTGTAGAGATTGTATGATCTTTGAGGACTTAAGGAAATAGTTTGTAAGGGACGATTTGAATCAGATTTTATGTTAAAAAAAGAATCAACATAATTTGTGTTAAGAGATGTTTTCGTTCTTATTTTAGAGGAAAAAGAATCAGGAAGATAAACATCATCATTAAATGAGAAAGTTGCTTTTGTTTGGTAATTACCATCAGATAACAAAGTTGTAGTTATTGAATCTGCATCTTTTGAAGGGCCAGTGGATATTATATGATATATTACACTGCCATCCCCAAGACAATTGTCTTGTGTATTTATATAATAAAATTCAACTCTCAATGGACTATTGTTCAAGTCAGGATTAATGTAAATTATTTGTGATAAATCAAGATCAGATTGAGTGGTGCCTCCTGAAGTTATTTTTACATAATCAGGTTCATCAACACAAGCAGAAAAAACAGAAAAGAGCGAAGTTAGAAAGATTATTATTGAAAAAAATAATTTTCCTTTAATCTGCTTTTTAGTCATATAAAATTTGCAGAATATGGAGTTTTAAAAGTTATTGAAAACTGGAAGGAAGTAACATAATAGATTACCTAACTTTCTTAATTGTGGCTTTGTCTGAAATGATTGCAGAATTTCCAGATTTATCTTTTAGTTTGATTGTAATTGTGTCTTCCCCATGAAGAACCTTATCAAATTTTTTTAGAAGAGTCTTTATTCTTTTTCTAACCGTCTTGTCTTCTTCTCCTTCTTTTAAAAATTCAAGCTGTTTCCTGAATCTTGAAAGAACTCCTTCAATGTTTGATACAAAATATTCTCCATTCATTGTTGAATCAACTGAAACACCAAGTTTCGGAATTGAAACCTCACATTCTCCTGATTTGATCACCCGTATGTTCAAATCTTCTTTAGATTCAATTTTCAAAGAATACTCTGCAGGATCTCCTGGATTTTCAAATTCAAGATCTGCCTTTTTGTATCCACAGGATTTACAAGCAATGGAGAATATGTATATGATTCCCGCATAAGGGTCTTCACTTTCATATTCTGTAAATGTTGCAGTATTTTTACCACACATGGGGCATTGCTCTCCCTCAACCTGAAGAATATCTTTTCCAGCATCACTTGAATTTTCTGCCATAAGTATAGTTAGTTGGAAAGATTTAAAAATCTTTATTTTTTTGGAAAGATAAATTTATATATTGATAAATACCAAAGTTAAAATATGACAAAAGTTTTCTTCGGCAGCTCAAGGAGAGGTGATTACAATATACTCTCACTGGAGAAAATTGATTCTATCTCCAATATTATTGAGAGTTGTGGCTTCAAGGTTATTCCAGTTCATAAAATTGACGGGAAAGAAATTTCTAAAGAGAATCAGCAAGACAAGGTTTTAATGCATGATACTGAATATAAAAAACTAATCGAAGCTGATTTTGGAATTTTTGAGATTAGCAATCCAGCAATAACTCTGGGAGCACAGATTTGCGATATGATTCATATGGGAAAACCTATTCTTTGTTTATACAAAGAGGATTTGTATAACATATTGCCGCGTTATATATTAGGGAAGGAAAGTTCATCTTATGTAAAAGGCCAAATAATCATTCAAGATTATAAAAATTTAAAAGATATTTCAGATATTGTCAAAGAATTTGCAAAGAATTATCTTGAAATTGCAGATGCTATTTGATTATCTTTAATTTATTTACAAAACTCATATCTTTTCCAAGCATTACCTCCATTTCTTTTAATTCAACAGAACATATTTCCTCTATCTTGTTTATGATTCTTTTTTCATATATACAGACCCTATCATTTTCTACAAAATATCTGTCCCTGTTTTTTAGAAAGTTTATTATTGCATCTCTCATTGATACTTTGGGCCCATAAATTTTTTTTATGTTTGGCAAAGAAGTTTTTTCAAAAAGAAAAGTTGAAAGACATATTCCCTTGCTCATATCAATGAAGAAATCATCTTTGAATATGTTAAAATCATACGAATCAAACATTTTGAATAGCTTCTTATGAAGTTTTAGGAGTTTTGAACCAACAATATCTTCACTTTCATTTTTAATTTCAAACTTGAAATCATATATCAGGAATTTTAGATTATTTTCTTTTGCAAATTCTTTTATATCTGAGATTACTTGAGCTTTTTTAGGTTTATGTATCTCAAAATCTTCTTTTTTGAGTTCTTCAGTCATGTTTGAAATCAATACAAATTCGCTAAAGTGCTCTTCACTAAGAGCTCTTGATGCATTCCTGTCTTTTAGTATTGGATCAATTACAATTAAAGAGGAGAGTTTGTCGAAAGGAAGAGAAGCTATTGCATCATCATATGATTTGTAATAATCGCAGATGTCAAGAACTATCTGCTCATTCCAAGTTTTTGCGTTTTCCAAAAGTTTTTCAAGGGAGCCAAAGTATGCAACAAGAATGTCAATAACATGACCTGAAAATCCATTTATGTAACTTTCTGCACCATAGAGTCCTTTTGCCTTGAAGAATTGTTTGCAGAGTCTTATCTCATCTGTAAGTTCAAGATTCTGTTTTGCCTTTGTCTTTAGAAATTCAACATGCATTGGAGATACGTCAGTTGAATTTAGCATTTGTGAAACATCCTTTATGTTTCTGTTTGGTATCACTTCAAATATTATCTTTTTTCCTCTTGGTCCAAATAATACTGAATAATAATCTCTTGAACCTTTCTGCTTTTTGAAGGAAAGTTTTGCTTCTTTAAGAATTTCGTAGAGCATGTCTGATAAAAGATGGTCTTTGTAGGATAAATCAAATCTTGCAAAAATATCAACATCTGAAGTTCCCTTAAGATAAGTTCCTTTTCCAAAACTTCCTCCTATGAAAAAATCTATTTTGTATTTTAGTTTGTTGGATGCCCTTTTTAGTTTTCTTTTAAATTTTAAAACTGTTTGTTCAAATTCCTCATGCTCTTTTTGAGTTGGTTTGATTTTCTCCAAAACTTGTTTTTTTAATTGAGAATTCATTTTAATTTAATATTCCTCTTATCCCCACAATTACATTGTTAAGGGCAAGTTTGGCATAGCCGATAAATGGAATTCTGATAACTCCAACTCCAATTACATCTTCTTGCGGAATGTCTGTTTCAAAGTTGGAAATTGATTGTGGATTGTGATCTCCTTTTGTCTGAAAATGATACTCTCCACTTTCATCAGTCCATTTTTTAATTACTCTATGAATTACTGGCCCATTTGTTGTGAAGAATTTACTTTGACCATTTGTCATCTTGTCCTGAGGAACAAATACCAGAACATCACCAACATCAATATTAGCTGGATCTTTTCCATATAAGATCATTACATCTCCTATATTGAGACCATTTGTATATCTAAAATCATCAAAGTTTTCTTTTGAAAGGTTAAAATTATTTTGGTAATAGTTTCCACAGTAACCCCACCATGAATCCAAATCAAGTTTTTGATTTGCTTTTGATTGCAGGTAAATATCACAAATCCTGCCATCAACAATTTTATGCTCCATACTTCCAGAAACAATGGCAACTATTGGATAATCATTGTTTAAAGCAAATCCTATTGCAGGAAAGAAAAGAAATTTGATTACTATAAAGGCAAAGGCAAAGTTCAACACATAAGATAATAGAGAATCATCGTGCCAAATAAAATTCCAGAATTCTTTCCAATAATCTATAT
>JBNKLP010000031.1:0-7417 GCA_050292425.1 Candidatus Nanoarchaeia archaeon
CACATAAAAGATAAAAACTATTGGATTTTTGAAGGAACAAAAGGTCCTCTAACTATAGCATCAGTACAACAAATTGTAAAAAGAGCGGGTGAAAAAGCAAAGATAGGTAAAAATGTTCATCCTCATATATTTAGACACTCATTTACAACACATCTCTTGGAATCAGGAAATGACATCTCCTCAGTTCAAACTCTACTTGGGCACGTAAATCCAACAACTACTTTAGGTTATTCTCATGCAATAAAACCTAAATTAATATCAACAAAAAGTCCACTTGATACTCTATAAAAATAATCATCAATAAAACATTTATTTAAACTCCTCTCTAACTCTCATCTCCCTCTTCTTACGATTATATGAAATTACAAAATTATGCACAGAATCTCGAACTTGACGAACAAAAAGCATCATTTGTGAATTATCATCAAACAACAATGGCTCATCTCTACCAACCAAGTAAATCTCATTTTTATCACGTTTAGAACCCTTTGCAACTCCAATAATAGGAATATCAACACGAAGAACTCGAAGAGCATCAAGAGCTGCTCCAAGCTGTCCTTTACCTCCATCCACAATAATCAATGAAGGAAAATCCTTTTTTTCTTCCTTAAGTCTTTTATATCTCCTAAAAACAACTTCCCTCATAGAAGCAAAATCATCATTTCGTCCACTAAAACCCTTAATCTCAAACTTACGAAAACCACTCTCATCCCTTTTCCCATCAACCCACCTTGTCATTCCTCCAACAAGATAATCCTTTCCTAAATTCGACATATCAAAACATTCTACTACCTTTGGCAACTTTGGCAATCCAAATGCCTTCTTCATCAAAGCAAGTACATCATTTTTCATTTGCAGTTTTGCATTCTTCAATCCTAATTTAACAAGTGAAAGTTTATCTCCTCTTTGTGGATTTACCAAACTAACTTTAGAGCCTCTAATCTTCTTCAAAAACTCTTCAAAAACTTCGCTCTCTGAAATTACTTCAGAAACTATAATCTCTTTTGGAACATAATGCGATGAATAATAAGCTCTCAAAAACTCCTCAAAAACATTTTCTTCAAAATCCAATTTGTAATCCTTTTTGGAAGAAATTACCCCTCGGGAAATATTCAAAACCTCAATTAAAACTTGTGAATCATCCACTACCATAACAACAACGTCCTGATCAAAGTTCTTCATCAAATCAACTTTCTGTCTCTCCTTCATGTGTTCAATACTTTCAATATATTTCTTCTTCTCCATAGCCTCTTCAAATCTAAGTTCATCAGAACATTTCTTCATTTCATCCTTCAATCTCTTCAAAACAGCATTAACTTTTTTTCCTCTCAAAAATTCCTTTGCTTCTTCAACTTTTTTCAAATAAGAATCCAAATCAACTTCATCCTCAGATTTAGCAGGTGAAAGTCCAATCTGGTAATAAAGTGAAGAACGTGAAGTAAAAGTCTTTGGTGTAACCAAATTAAACAATTTAGAAACCAAAACTACAATCTCTCTTCTCAAACTTCCATCCGTAAATGGTCCAAAATATTCTCCGTTCTTTGTAACTTTTCTTGTAGATAAAATCTTAGGAATTCTCTCATCAGTAATCTTAATATAAGCATACGTTTTAGCATCCTTCAAGTCAAGATTAAATTTCGGCTTGTGTTTCTTAATCAATTTGTTCTCTAATAATAAAGCCTCAACTTCATTATCAACAACAATAAAATCCATTGAAGTAATGTTTTTAACTAAAAATTGTGTCTTTGGAGAATTTTCATGCTTTGATGTAAAATAAGACATAACCCTATTCTTCAAACTCTTTGCCTTTCCAATATAAATAATATTCCCAAGTTTGTCTTTGTAAATATAAACACCTGGCAAATCAGGCAAAGACTTTCTAATAGGTTTGAACATATTTAAAAAAGGTGAAAAAGATTTATAAATATAATCAATGAAAAAATAATAAATATGGGAATAACTAGAAGAGGATTTCTAAAAGGATTAGTTGCTGGAATTGCATCTACTTCTCCACTAAGTGTTTTAGCAAAACAAAAATTAAACAATGAATTTTTATTCGATATAACAATTCTTGGTTGGGAAAAATACCATCCATTCATTATCCAAATGAAATACAAGCAATTAATGTCAATCTTAAGCAACTCAGATTACGAAACATTTGGAGATAATGAAAAGTTTAATAGAATAGTTACTCAGATACTAAATAAACAAGAAAAAGAATTTAGTGTATATGAAATATTATATCTTTTAATTGCAGAAACATTTTCAATAATAAACAAAAAAAACCTTGAAGAATTTTTAAAAGAAAATAATTGCTATAAAAAAATATATCCTTTTGGCCTACTACCTGAAGAAAAAGGCGATATTACAAAACCCATTGTTGAGATTATTGAATTAATTGAAAATAATAACTTAATTGATTCACTAAAAGAAGAATTATTATTTCTATATTTGATTGGAATTTGGAAAAAATTTAACCATCCTGATGAAGGAAAAACAAAAGAACAAACTATCTTAACACACATTGGAAAACATGGAGGATTTGTTGTATCAGCCCTTAAATACTTTGCAATTCCTAAAGTGAATTTTTTCAAGGAAGGAGGCCATATAATGACAAAAAAAGGAGAAAAGCTTCTCAAAAAATTTGCACCATATAATGGCCTTGTAACAAATAATTATTATCAAGATATGGCAGTTCTTTATCAAAAAATTAGACATCAATACTTCATACCAAAATTAAGAAAAGCCCTTAATGAAGAATCAATGGAAAAAATATTATATATAATTAATGAACATAGAATCTCTTTTTATCAAAAATTAAGAAAAATAAAACAAGAAACAATATCTAATAATTTCCCAATAAACGAGGAAACACTCAATCCAAAAATTCAGGAAGCAATGATGAACTACATATTTTCAAAAAAAGATAACAAAAATCTAATGAAAAAACTTCTTAGAAAACTAAATTCAGAAGGTGTTGAAATAAAAGGATATGAATATGGTAAGTATCCAGATGAACTAGAAATAAGAATAAATTCTTCTAAACTAAATTCAAAATTAAGAATAACACTAGATAAATACTCCAGTCAATATGGAATATTTCATTTAATTCCAAATTTCTTGGCAGTTGTTGAAACCTCGTACGGATTAAACAATGTAACTAGTGATTCTGGAGCAAAAGGCTCAATTCAAGTTATGCCTAGTACATATGAAAGATTTACTAATAAAACAAACTTTGCAACTGCATCTGATGATGAACTAATCGAGGCTGGATTCCTTAAGTTAGTAAACGACATGAAAAATTTAGGGATCCAAAATTTAAATGCTGAACCCTCAGAACTAGAAACAATGCTTATAGGCATTGCATACAATGGAGGAGAAGAAAAAGTTATAGATATAATAAAAGAAAGAAAATTTGACCCTACTGATGAAACAGAAGAATACTATATCTTTCTACTTCTTATAAAAGATTCAAATCTATTTTATTAAAACAACATTAATAATGTAAAACTGGAAATAAATTTTTATACTTATTCATCAATTCCATATACAAATCAGCACCATTCAAATGAGATTCAATTCCAAAACTACCAAGATCCACCATCTCTCCCGGTTCATACAAACTACATCTAATTTGCAGACAACCTGAATTTACCCACAAATTATGAATTTGATCAGCTCCAACAATTGTTAGATATTCATGTAATCTACTCCGAAAACTTTCAGGAATACTATAAACTGGAAATCTTAGCTTTGTATAATCTATATCCCAATTATTTCTAACTCTAAAATTATTAACCCTTGCAATAACAAAAGGTAATAATTCTATATCCTTAGCCACTAAGAAAATAGAACAAAAAACAAATTATAAATATTACTCTAAAAATTATCTGTTACTACTCTATTAGACAAATTTATAAATGTGATACTATCTCCTTAAATATGCAACAAATGAATACTAGCAAAAAACTTTATAGTACTAGAAATCATAACTCTATTTTACTTAGTCCAAAAGTAATTTCAAAAGAAATATTACTTGAAGCAATAAATGAAAGAAATTCAGGAATAATTATTGTTCCTGCTTGTGGATTGCAAGATAAAACCTACTTCGAACAAACTAATTTAAAATGGAATGATACAGGAACTTTTATCAATAAAAAAAAAGACCCAAATACTTTAAGAATAAATGTACTAGGAGCACAAAGAAACCACGCTAAGATTTATTTAGAACAATTAAAAAAAAGCTACAAAGGAAGAATGCCTGTAATATCTTTACAATATGCAAAAATCAATACATATCAACTCAACCCTCAACTTAAACTTGAACAAATCACTCTAGAAACTGAATGTTTGTTTTCTAATGGCAATGCTATCCAATTAGCTACAATATCAGGACATTTGGAACCCTCTCAACTTGAAACACAATTAGAATCATTCTTAAAAGATTATTATTATACTCATAAGAGTAATAGAAACTAATCTTATTATTTCAACATTTCCTTCAAAAACTTCCCTGTGTAACTCTTCTTCTCTTTGACTATTTCCGCAGGTTCACCCCTAGCAATCACCTGACCTCCATGTGAGCCTCCCTCAGGTCCTATGTCGATCAAATAATCGCAACACTTCACAACATCCAAATTATGCTCAATAACAAATACAGAATTACCTTTGTCAACAAGCTTGTTCAAAACCTTAATCAACTTGTTCACATCCTCAAAATGAAGACCAGTTGTAGGCTCATCCAAAACATAAACTGTACTTCCTTTCTTGAACTTCGCAAGCTCCTTTGTTAATTTAATTCTTTGAGACTCACCACCACTTAAAGTAGTAGATGATTGACCTAACTTAATATAACCCAAACCAACATCCTGCATAGTCTTAAGCTTCCTGTGAATTGAAGAATAATTCTCAAAAAAAGCTGTTGCAGTCTCAACATCCATATCAAGTATCTCTGCAATATTATGGCCCTTGTATGTAATCTCAAGTGTGTCCTTATTATACCTCTTGCCTTTGCAATCCTCACATTGAACATAAACATCTGGCAAAAAATTCATCTCAATCTTAATCATACCATCACCGTGACATGTCTCACATCTTCCTCCCTTAACATTAAATGAAAACCTTCCTTCCTTGTAACCTCTTGCCTTGCTCTCTTTTGTCTGAGCAAAAATCTTTCTAATCTCATCAAATACCTTAATGTAAGTTGCAGGATTAGACCTAGGAGTCTTTCCAATTGGGTCTTGATCAATAACAATAATGTTGTCCAAACTCTCAGGAATACTTACTCCCTTGTGCTTTCCCATATTCTCATAAACCTGTCCAAAATGCTTCTTCAAAGCAGGAACTAATGTAAGATTAATAAGTGATGATTTACCTGAACCACTCACTCCAGTAATACCACACAAAACAGAGCAAGGTAATTTCACATCAACTTTCTTCAGATTATTCTCCTCACAACCCTTAAGTTCAATAAACTCTCTAGGAATCCTTCTCAAAACAGGCAATTCAATTTTTTTACGTCCACTCAAATAATCCCCAGTTAAAGAATTCTCATTCTTGCTAACCTCATCAGGAGTTCCCTTTGCAACAACATGTCCTCCATGAACTCCAGCACCAGGCCCAATATCAACAACATAATCCGCAGCTCTAACGGTATCTTCATCATGCTCAACCACAATCAAAGTATTTCCAATGTCACGAAGTCTATGAAGTGTATTAATCAATTTCTCATTATCTCTTTGATGAAGTCCAATAGATGGCTCATCCAAAACATAAAGAACACCTGTTAAATTAGACCCAATCTGTGTTGCTAAACGAATACGTTGAGCCTCACCTCCTGAAAGTGTTCCTGCACTCCTTGACAAATTCAAATAAGAAAGACCAACATTATTCAAAAAACTTAATCTATCATTAATCTCCTTAAGCACCTGCTTTGCAATAAATTTTTCCTTCTCAGAAAGCTTATCTGTAAGTTCATCAAAAAACACCTTTGCATCCTCAATACTCATATCAGTAACATCAATAATTGATTTTTCATCAAGTTTAATTGAAAGAACCGTATCTTTCAATCTCTTACCATGACAAGTAAGACAAGGAGTCGATGTCATGAACTTCTCCATATCCTGCTTTCTCCAGTCACTTTCTGTCTGATGATACAACCTCTTAAGCTGTGGAATAATACCTTCCCATCCATTCTTAAGCTGACTCATCTCAGCACCTGTATGCCATCTTGCCTTAATTGGTGTTTTTGTTCCATAAAGCAAAACATCTAATTGATATTGCTTAAAATCTTGAAGTGGAGTAAACAAATCAAATCCAAACTTCTTTCCAACTGCATCAAGCTGTTTTGCCCTCCATGTCAAATCAACCTTCCCATAACAAGCAATAGCACCATCCATAATAGATTTGGATTTATCAGGAACAACTAGATCTGCGCTCACTTCCATTTGCTCTCCCAAACCTAAACAAGTAGGACATGCACCAAAAGGAGAATTAAACGAAAACATTCTTGGCTGTGGCTGCTCAAACACAATCTCAGGATGGTTAGGACAAGCACCAAATGATGAATATACTGTCTCACCAATCCCCCTTTGAAGTTCCTTCTTCTTGTTCTCTCCTTTTCTTTGCTGTTCCTTATCAACATCAAGAACAATCAAAGTACCTTTTCCAAACTGCAAAGCCTGCTCAACTGAATCTGTAATTCTCTGCCTATCATCCTCATTAACCTTAATCCTATCAACTACAGCTTCAATCCAGTGCTTCTCATACCGCTCAAGCTTAACTTCATCCTTTACAGTATCCAAACTATAAACATCTCCATCAACTCTCACTTTGGAAAAACCTTCACGAGATAAATCATCAAACACCTTCTCGTAAGTTCCCTTCATTCCTCTAACAATAGGTGCTAAAATTATAATCTTCTTTCCCACATCTGACATAATAAGATTAACTATATTCTCAGCACTCTGAGGTTTAATCTGAGTATCACACTTTGGACAATGCGAAGTTCCAACCCTTGCAAAAATCAATCTCAAATAATCATAAATCTCAGTTACAGTTCCAACAGTAGAACGTGGATTCTTGGATGTAGTCTTCTGCTCAATTGAAATAGCTGGAGACAATCCATCAATACTATCAACATCAGGCTTATCCATCAAACCTAAAAACTGCCTAGCATATGCAGATAATGATTCAACATACCTTCTCTGCCCCTCAGCATAAATAGTATCAAAGGCTAGTGTTGATTTACCTGAACCAGAAATACCAGAAACTACAATAAACTTATCTCTTGGCAATTCCAAATCAATATTCTTCAAATTGTGCTGCCTAGCTCCCTTAATTATAATCTTATCGTTCATTCTCAAATTCCTTCCTAACTAATTCAGTCTCTTCTTGATTCATAGTATCTATAACTTCT
>JBNKLP010000032.1:0-6469 GCA_050292425.1 Candidatus Nanoarchaeia archaeon
GACAAAAAAGAGACAGTACTTATTGGAAAATACGCAAAAACATACATAAACTTCTAAAATGGAAGAAGAAAAAATAATCGATGAAAGATTATATGCAACTCTTAGCTACATAATCCTAATTGGTGCAATATTCTATTTTATGAAACCAGAATTAAAAACTGAGAACATAAAATTTCATGTTAAACAAGCAATAAATCTTTATGCAATAATGATTGCAATTGCCATAATATTTTCCCCTTTTGGATTTCTTGCATGGTTTCATAGATTACTTAACATCTTCTTTTTTATGTTTTGGGCTATTGGAATATACTATGCATTCACCCTAACACCTAAACCAATTCCAGTAATTGGACAATTGGTTGATAAATATTTAAAATTTTAAAATTAATGCTTCCTAACACTAACAATCAACTTCTTTCCCTTAATCTCGAACGTCTGCACTTCATCAAGTTTCTCAGAGACAATATCTGAAGCACCTACTTTCTTGGAAATAACAGAAGTCCAATTACCTGCAAGCTCAACAAAATATGCATCACTACCCTCAAAACTAAGAGTAATATCATCAGACTTATACAATCCCAAATCCTTTCTCATCTGTTGAACTCTTCTCATAAGTTCTCTCAAATATCCTTCCTCAAGCAAAATCTCATCCTGATGAGTATGTAATATCACAGAACCTCCTGTAAAATCAGAAGATACCAATTCTCCTTTAAGCTCAATATCTTTTAATATATGCTTGTCAAAATCTATTTTCACTCCTTCATACACTCCACCAACTTCTCCTTTCTTCAAATCCTGCGCTATATAATGCCTGCTCATATTAATTGCCTTAATTGCATCACTTGGATTAGAAAAATCCTTCTTTAACATTGGAAAATTAGGCTTTACAACATAATCAATATCAACACCATCCAAATCATATGATATCTTTGACACATTCACTAATTTTCTAATCAATTTTTCAAAAGGCTCAAGCTTTGTTTTCAAAAACTCAGTTGAAATCACATCAATCTGACCAAGTGGCCACCTAACTCCAATTTTTGCCTTCTCTCTTGCATTAAGAACAGCTTGGATAATATCTTGTGACAAATCAAAATTAACATCTATTCCCCTTTTCTGAACATCCTTAATCAAAAGCTCATCAACTTGTGGCATATCCTCAAGGAAAATGGATTTCTTTTTCAAAGGCAAACTTACTTGAGAATACAAACTCTCAGCCTTAAACGGAGTAGCTGGTGCAAGCAAAATCAAAACCTTCTTTATGATTTCAACAAAAATTGCAATTAAAGCATCATCCCTCTCCTCAGTCCTCTCCTTTACAAGCTTCAGGTAAGTCTTTGACAAATCTCTTACAACAAAATTCTCCAAAGCCTCAAATGCCATTGTGAATCTATAATTCTCCATAGCTCTTGTGTATCTTCCAATCATAGAGTTAAGCGAATACAAAATCCACTTATCCTCAACATCCAAACTAGACATATTATATGTAACCTTCGCAATGTTAAACTCCTTAGTATAACCATCCATGAACTTAATCAAATTTTCCAAAGTATTGAAAAACCCATCAACCAAACTAAACTCATCAGCATCAAAATTAATCTGATTCTCAGGAACAGCTTTTGTCAAAAGATAATATCTTGTCTTATCAGCTCCCCATCTCTGCAGAGCCTCAACTCCCTCAACTCCATTTCCTAAAGATTTGGACATCTTTGTTCCATCCTTTGCCATAACGAACTCCTGAAACAAAACCTCATTATATGGTGCTTTTCCTGTCAGCATATAACCAACATTAAAAAGAGAGGAAAACCAACCCCTAATCTGATCTCTTCCTTCAGTAATCCACTTCATAGGATAATACTTTTTTATAATCTCATCAAAACTAAGTCCTTCACCATAATGAGATGCAAATGAAGCGCAACCACTATCAAACCACACATCAGCAATATAAGGAACTGCCTTTGCAACATTCCCATTTTTAAGTTTAATTGAAAGTTCCTTTAAATCATCCCTATGAATATCCTCAAGCTTGTGTCCAACTCTCTTTTCAAGCTCTTCCTTTGAACCAAACACCTCAAAATTTCCTTCTTCATCTTCAAAAATAGGAAGTGGAATTCCCCAAAACCTCTGACGAGAAATTGCCCAATCACCTGCTCCCTGCATCAAATTATTAAAAGACTGCTTTGCAAAATCTGGAAACCACTTAACATTTGAATTTTCCTTAATGATTCCTTCAACCATCTCACTTCTCTTAACATACCACTGCTCTGTTGCCCTGTACACAATAGGAACCTTGGACCTCCAGCAGCAAGGATATCTATGAGACTTCATCTTTGATGACAACAATAGTTTTCTCTCCTTTAAATCCTTCATAACAGGCTCATTTGCCTCCCTGAAATAAATTCCCTGAGCAAGTCCCTCTGTAATGTATCCTTTTGTGTCAACAGGCGAAAAAATAGGCAGATTATACTTCTTTCCTGCCTCATAATCCTCAAAACCATGTCCTGGCGCAATATGAACAAGTCCTGTTCCATCCTGCAAGTTAATGTCAACTTCTTCTTTTTCTTCCTTCTCTTTTTCTCCTCCAATTGAATGCTTGTACGAACCTTTCTTCTCAAGCTTTTCCAAAATATCCTCTCCTTCTCCTAAAGTAACATAATCTGCCAGAATAACAGAGTGAACATGCTTGTGTCCATCTTCCAAAAACTTCTTCTGTGAAGGTGTCTGCTCCAAATAAATATGCTCATACTTAACTCCCTCATACTCAGCTCCTTTCTTAGTCTCCAAAATTTTTACAAACTTGACATCACTCTGCTTTGAAAATATCTTAATACACTTATCTACAAGCGCAGTTGCCAAAATCAAAACTTCTTGTTTTCCCTCAATCTCAACTAGAACCTTTGAGTAATCAAACAAAGGATTCATTGCAATAGCAAGATTAGACTGCAAAGTCCAAGGTGTTGTTGTCCAAATAACCAAGTATTCATCATAACTTGTCGTTGGTTCCTTTACTTTGAACTTAACATAAATTGATGGATCCTCAAGTGTTGTATACTCGTCCTTAATCTCATAATCAGAAAGTGTAGTCTCAAGAGCTGGAGACCATGCTACTGTCTTATAATCCTTATACAACAAACCTTTCTCATAAGCTTTCTTGAAAAATCTCCAAGCCATTGAAAGATACTCTGGGTGTGAAGTATGATAAAAATCCCTGTCCATCCAAAGACCATATCTCTCTCTTCTCTGAGTCATTGAATCAATAACTTCACCTACGTACTTCTTACACTCCTTAACAAAATTCTCTTCTCCAAATTCTTTCAAATCATTAGTTTCCTTAAAGCCAAGTTTCTTCTGAACTTTAGTCTCAACAGGAAGCCCATGAACATCATAACCATCTTTGGCATAAACATTATAACCTTGCAACCTCTTGAACCTCAAAGTACAATCCTTTATAGCCCAATTCCTAAGATGTCCAACATGAATCTCACCAGTTGGAAATGGAGGTCCATCTATATGATTAAATAATGGATTCCCTTCGTTTTTCTTCTTGACTTTCTCATAAATATTATTTTCTTCCCAAAATTTCTGAATTTCTTTTTCATAAGCAAACTTGTCTTCTGTCATATTTAAAATGATAAAATAAAAAGTTTATAAACTTTATCCATACACCACTACAAAAATCACTTAAAATCTATTTCAAACTTAATCAAATCATCTTCAAGAATTCCTTTTAACTCAATAAAATCTTCTTTAATAATATCAAGTATAAGTCTATTTCGGTTTTTCCAGTAATTATGCTTAATTGAGTTTGAAAGTTCAATAATGTCATCATAAATTTCTTTTCTTAAATCATGATTCTTTTTTAATCTATTCAAAGCCTCACCCAATATTAACAATGAGAAACTAATTGCATTTTTCAAATCAATATCAGTATCTAAAATCTCTTTTGTAATGCTATTTGTTTTTTTAAGTAAATAATCAACATTCTCAATTGCATCCTTAAGAGGTTTCCTAGGATCTTTTAACATTTTAGCAAATTCTCATTTAAAATAGAAGATCTATAATCTTCCTTTATCTCTTCTTTTTCTCCAATATCAACTTCTTTACCAAACAAATTTTTCAAATAAATTGCTAATTGTAATTTAACCCTAGCCTTTTGTTTTTTCTCATATTCAACAATAAAATCTATATCAGAATCTTCTTTTTGTTCCTCTCTGGAATAAGAGCCAAACAAATACAAATTTTTAACTCCAAACCTAGATTCTAATTCTAATTTATGTTCTGAAATAGTTTTTAATATAATTTCTTTTGTTAAATTCATCATAAATCTATAAGAACTTAGTTATTTATAAACCTTATTCAATGCACATGATTATATTCATCAAAGTGCTCTTTCCATCAATGAAAACAGGATACTTTGAAATCCTTACATTCTCACAATTTGCAAATCCCAAATCAAGAATTGTCTGAGTAAACATTGTCTCTCTTGTAGGACCTGAAGGACAAAGCACATCATGAGTTCCATTAATCTGAACCCAAGTTCCAATAGTATACAGATCGCACGCATTAGCAGCAGCAAGCCCCCTATCATCTCCAACTTCCCAAGGCATTGAATAAAAACTGCAACCATTCAAATTTCTACACTCCCTTACAATCCTGTTAGGAGAAGGCTTTGCACTACAATCAGACTGACAGGCACTACCTTCTTCAAGAAGTTTCACAATCAAAGGCCATGCTGTTGTTCTTGTATTTCCTGCATTATCAACAGTTCTTGCCTTAATATAAGCAAAGCATGACCAGAAATTTGGACACTCCAAATCCAATGTGGCAGTATCTGATGCAACAGTAACTCCGCTAGTTCCCAAATCACACTCAGGCATTCCTTCATAATAAAAACAATAAGTCATATTTGCAACACCACTGCCTCCAACATTATCCTCAGCTCTAATTGTAACTTCTGTAGCATGAGCTGGATAATAACTATCCAAGGAAACAACAGGCGCTACTGTATCATCGCCCAAATGTATCCAGATCCTCATCTCTGGATTGTATTCACAATCCCCAAACAAAGAAGAAGTTTCATTCACTATTGAACCAAGACACGAATAATCCCCATCAGGATTAGTTTCCTGTATTTGCACATCCCAGTAAATACCATTATTGTTAACTCCTAAAATTACAGAACTGGAAAATTGAGAAATATCCATCGAGACATTTGCCATATTGTTAAAACTAAGCAAACCTAAAGTATTTGTTCCCAATCCACCAGTATAAATTGGCTCAGACAAATGTGAAATGCAAACATCATACATCCCCGCTCCAGGAGTCACTAAAACTTCGCTTGCTTCCAAATCATTAATTCCAAATAAAAAAGTTTCTCCTACAGCACATCCACCTTGTCTGTAATTAATAATCAAATCTCCTTCATTGTACAAAACAGGCTCTTGAACTATAATGATGGTTCCTCCTTCTCCATCTCCCTCAATTTCATATTCAATAGTCTCATTACCATCACTCTCATTAAAATACCAACCAATAATAGGGTCAGTGTCTTTTGTAAATCTTACAGCGCCTCCATCATTTAGAAAAGCAATATTTCCATAATTAACTGCAACTCCATTATTTCTTTTAGGAATTACTTGATACAAAGTAAGATTATAAATATGCCCTCCAGTAAAATTTTTCAAATCAATTCGAACCTTTGTCTTTCCTGTAAAAGCATAATCAGTTGTATTGATATGCTTTTCAATATCAAACTTCTTCATCAAGGTAATTGAATTATTCACAAACTCAACTGCCTCAGTACTTGAACTAAAAGTTTTGATTTGATGTGACTTCAATGCAACCACAACAGGATCAACCTTTTCTTGTCTCAACAATGAACCATCCTTGAATATGCTAATTGAATAAGGATTAGTCCAATCTGTTGTTAAGTTAATTGAAGTAATTGTTGTTCTTCCCATAATTGGATCTTCATAATAAAGTATGTCTGAAGAATAATTATACTCAAATTTATTGAAATTATTTGAATCATTAACCTGCATCAAATCACTTACTGGCAAAATATCTGCCTCAGAAGTGTAAATCTTAGGTCCTGTATATTCAATTGTACAATAACTTCCAGTACTCACGCAAGTATAATTTGTAATTCCTTTGAATCCATCTGTCATAAGATCCATTGATGATGAAGGAAAAACTGGTAAAGCAGTGATCAAATCACCTCCATATCTACTAATTGAACCAGTTCCACAGCTAAAAGTTTGAGTCGCAAAATCAAAGTTAGCTCCAGGAGAACATGTTAAATTAGTATAAAGCCTATCACACCCAGAAAGCAAATCAACTCCTACACTGCTAGAACATTTATCAATAAAATTAGGAGTCCTGTCACCATCTGCATCTGCTGCTGGATCTACCACTTCAATTATTCTCGAAGTGTAATTGGAAAAAGTAAATCCTGAATTGCTACAATTCA
>JBNKLP010000033.1:0-5047 GCA_050292425.1 Candidatus Nanoarchaeia archaeon
ATTAACCTAAATCACTCAATCCCAAACTTTTCCTTTGCATAATCAATATCCTTCTGCTGATACTTAACTTGGTCGTTCAACTTCAAGGCAACATCAATATCATCAATACCAAAAGGGTCTTTTTCAGCCAGAGCCTTATCATCAATCCAACCTTGATCAATCTCATACAAATACTGTTCAATATCCTCATCAGTAATTCCATACTTCTTCTTAGCCATTCCAACAACAAAAGAATGCTCCTCAATCAAATCCCATCTCTTATCCTTTGTTGACTCAACCCTATTTTCCAAATCACTAACAATCTTCTCCTCTTCTTCATCATTTAAACCAACCATCTGCAAGCCATTTGAATTAGCAATAGCTCTATCATACTTACTTAAATTCAATACGTCCTCTCCACTTCTAAGTTCAAAATTTCCAGAACTCGTATAAACTACAGCCTCTCCAACTTCTTCATCAAAAACAATATCAAACCCTCCTCTGCTTCCACTAACAACAAAATCTCCAAAACTAATATTAACCTGCTCTCCATTAAGACTCCCACTAATCCTTCCAGACTTTAAAACAGCATCAACATGCCCTTTCTTGGTAGAAACTACTTCAACTTCACTATTCTCGTCAATTTGAACGTTTAAACTACCTTGAACATTAATTTTTGCCTTAGAATCTGCACCAACATTCACAACATCTCTCTCAACAATTTCTTCATTTTCTTTTGGAACAGTTGAATTTCCAGCAGACAAAACACTTACATCTCCACTAATAGAATAAATATATGAAGGAGGCTTGGGCTCTGAAACTGTTTTTACATCACTATTAGAATCTAATCCAAAATAAACAAGACCAACAACAAAAACCACTAAAACAATCAATACCAAAATTTGCACTTTTTTTGAAAACATACTGCTTTTCATCTACAACTCCTCATAAATTTCCAAAATTAACTTCTCTGTTTCTTCCCACCCAATACATGGATCTGTAACAGAAAGTCCTCTCAAATCCAGATCTTTCATATCCTTTGCTTCTGCCAGATTTTGATTCCCTGTTTTTATAAAACTCTCCACCATAAAACCTTTTATGACATTCATTAAATCCTTTTCATCCTTCATATGCTCAAAAACTCTCTTTAAAACCTCTGGCTGTTTAGTTGGATCCTTCTTACCAGTCGAAGGATCAATTGAATTATCATGTGAACAATCAACTACAATAGAAAAGTTCTCCACATTACTCTCTTCAAGCATTCTTTCTGCCTTAAGAAGATTATCTAAATAAATATTACTCTCTCCATTTCCTCCTCTCAAAACCAGATGTGCATGTGAATTTCCAAGTGTTCTAAGTTGTCTTCCATTAAGCAAAAAAACATGGGTATGTTGTGCTGCAATAAGGGAATTAATTGCAATATTCAAATCTCCTGAGGTGGGATTTTTAATTCCCACCGGATGATTAATCATAGATGCATAAATTCTATGTTCCTGATCCTCTGCACTTCTTGCTCCAATTGCAATCCATGAGAGTAAATCATCAAAATATCCCTCATTATGTGTAAAAAGAGCCTCATCAGCAATAGGAATCCCAATTTTTAAAACATCAATCATCATTTGTCTACAATAATAAATTCCCTTTTCAATATCAGAAACTGCAAAAGGATCTGGCTGATTTACAGGCCCAGTCCAACCAAGCGTTGTTCTTGGCTTTTGTGTGTAAACTCTCATAACAATCTTTATTTTATCTTTAACCTTATCAGAAATGTCCTTTAATTTTTTTGCATATTCAATAATAGCAGAATCCGGCCATGCTGAACACGGACCAATTATAAGAAGCTTTCTTTTATCCTTCCCTTCAATAATTCTGCAAATCTCATCCCTGTCATTATCCACTTGCTTCCTCAAATCATCTGGCAAAGGAAGTTTGTCTTTAACTAACTCTACTCTGGAAATGATCTTTTCTACAATATATGCCATATAATATTGATAATTTTTGTAAATATAAAGTTTGTGATATGAAATATTTCAAAAAATAAATATAACTAAAATAAATTAATCAAACTTCAGCTCTTTAAACGAATGAATATCAAGTCCATATTTCTTATACACATCAACAATTGATAAATTACCTTCATGTTCTTTAATTACAAGCATTTCCAATCCTCTTTCAACACCCTTCTCATCACTAGCCTCAACCTCTAAGAAAGCAGGGATTTTTGGCCAAAAATCAATTGCAAATTCAATATCATCCAAAAAATAATGCCATCTCTTTCTCTCCTGATAAAACACCCCATTAAACGTAAACTTTGACATGAATTTTGCAGCATCTTCAAATGATGATACTTCAAACTCTATCTCCTCAGTTCCATCTATTGCAGAACTAGTTTTTTTCTTGTACGTTAATGTTATCTTATCTCCTTCATCACGAAGCCTTATATGTTCTTCCTCTGGCGTATCCCAGTCATCAACCTTATATGACCAAATTCTAAAAAACTTCTCTTCTTTTCTAGCACCCAAATCAATCAATTTTTTATCAATCAAATCAACATCAACTTCCAAAACTTTCACTTCATACTCAATTCCCATCAATAAACCTCAAAATTTCTTCAGCAACTTCCTGATTGTCAGGCTCTTTCTCAATTAAATTAATCAACTCATTAAGCTTATCAAACATTACCTTCTCATAATAACCTTTTCTAGTTAAAGTATCTAAAACTCCTATCTCTTTAGTAAAATCAAGTCCATATTCATCAAGTCCGTCTTTAATAATTTGAACTTTTCTCTTAATAGAATTCAAAATCATATCTGCTCCACTATCCATACTTAAAAACAAAATCAATTATTTAAATAGTTTTTCTAAAAAATTATAATAAAAATTGAGGGAAAAACAACAAGACTACTCCAAGCAAGAGCATAACCACTCCTCCAACAATCTTTGACAATCCTGAATACTTATCCATAACTGGACTATCAATTGCTTTAAGTGCAAGATAAAATATCAACAAATCATCTGCCATAAAAGCTACAATATAAACAAAAATGTAAAACAACTGTTCAATATTTGAAATACCTGGAACTGAAATTAAACTAGTAAAAACCTGAGGCAAACCAATTGAACAAAAAAACTCTGTTAAATTAATAGAAAAAGCCAACAGAATCAAACCTAAAAATGTTGGAATTGTAAATGGTGATTGAACAATCTGCTTAATCTTACTCATTGTCTTTCTTCTTTCCTTCAAATCTCCAACCTTGCAAACAACTTGGCCTCCTGATTTGTAAAAATCATAAATAAAATAGGCACCAGAAACCAAAGCAAACAATCCTGCAACTTTTAATGCCCAGTCAGCATATCCTAAATAAGAAGCAAGTTCCCAACCTCCAAGATACAAACTTAATATGACAAAATAAATAGCTCCTGATGCTACTAGAAAAGTTCCAACTATAAGCCACATTTTTTTCCTATCCTTAAGCTCAGAAATCAAAGTAATCAGATAAATCAAAACCCACATAGCGCAAGGGTTAAATCCATCAACAAGACCAATAACTACAGCTATAAAAAAAAGTGATGAAGACTTCAAAGCATTATCTGAAACAACCAATTCCTGAAGATCTGTTGAAAAAAACATAGAAAAAGCTAAAACTACTACCAAAAAAATTCCAAAGAAAACAAACTTCTTTTTTCCTAAAGTAAATTCTTTTTTATCCATTTCTCAAATCTACTGTTCTAATCATTCCTTCTTCCCACTGCGAATCAATTCTCTTCTGTTCCTTTGCAACCATATCCAAAAGATTAACTCCAGAATCTTCAGGTGTACCGAATCCAAAATTAACTTCATCTCCAATAATTGTCAAAGGAGTTCCTGGAAAACTCTCTGGATCTAAATCCGACATATTTGCAGCAAACTTCTTAAAAACATCCAATGAACTTGACTTTGCCATATCATATGGAATAATCTTCAAATTAGGATACATCTCCTCCATTACTGGATGAAATTTCTTCTGTTCTATGCAATGTGGACAAGTTCTAAGATAAAAATAATGCATCTCAATAACATCATCACCAAAAATCTTCTCTTCAATAGGTTGATTCTCATTGAAAACAGCAAAAATTCCAAACAATACAATAACTAATAAAACAATCAACAATATCTTGTTGTTCCTTAAAAACTTCTTTAATTTGATTGTGAACAAATTTCTATTTTTATCACTTTTAGACATAACTTCAACTCCTATAATTTATTTTTTAAATATTACCTGTCACTAAAATTAACTAATATTTAAATCTCAACTCCATCATTTCCACAAAATCCTTGAATCAATAAGGATTCTTCACTTATTAAAATTATATTTGCCAAACCAACTGGAATTCTTCCATACCTAACACCATCATGACTATAAGTAAATTTAGTTAAAGGGTAAATTAAACTCTCATTAGAATAAATTCTAGTTACTGGATTTTTTGTAGACATATGCCAGTAATTTGTTATATCATCACAATTAATAAAAGTAACATCCTTTGTTCTAATATCATAAACAATCCCAAAAGATTTATTTGCATCTAATACTAATGTTGAATTAATCTCTTTACTTGTTTTTTCAGGATTCACACATGGAATTTCATAAAAAGCATTTTCTCTTAAAATAGGAGATAAACAGCTATCAAAATTAAAATTAGGAAATTCCTTAAATTTAATAATTTTATTAAACAAATTATTCATTGCAATTTGAGTCTTTCTTGCAAAATCTCTTTCCTGCTGAGTATAAAAATCAGAACCTACATTGAAACTTGACAATGTCAAAATAGATCCCAAAACAAATTTTAAGCCTTTTCTTTTCATAACTACAAAAATAAATAATTATTTAATTAATTTTGCTTTTTATAACTCTCTATAACTGCATTTGCAACAGCATCAGCAACTCCTTTCTCAAATGGTCCTGGAATAATTTTGTCAACATTGAGATCTTTCACCATATCAGCTAAAGCCTGAGCTGCTGCAATCTTCATCTCATCACTAATTTGACATCTCATCTGCAAAGCTCCCTTAAAAATACCTGGAAAAACT
>JBNKLP010000034.1:0-4997 GCA_050292425.1 Candidatus Nanoarchaeia archaeon
TCTAGTAGTAGTTCCTCCTCTTCATCTAGTTCTGGAGGAGGAGGCGGTGGAGGTGGTTCCTCCTACACTCCTCCTGCCTGCATTCCTTCCTATGAATACAGTCTATGGACAGATTGTATCAATGACAATCAAGTAAGAACAATTAATGATCTAAATAATTGTCATACTTCAAAAACTGAGACTCGTTCATGTAAACTTGGCAACACTGAAATAGATAATTTATTTCTTAATGCAAAGAAAATTTTCCTTGAAAAAGTTGGCAAGAGGTTCTATAAAACATCCCTTGATGGCAGTTACAATGCTATGGTTTATTTGGAAGAAAGGGCAGAAGACGAGAGTTTCATAATAGTTGATGAAGTTACAGAGACTGAGTATCTTGCTAGATTAAGCGATGAAGTTGATGGTAAATATTACTACAGTCTAGAGGAGATTGATCAAAATACTTTAAGTGAGCTTAAAGAACTTGATTTGATGGAAACAACGGTAGCTGAGGATGTGGGAGAGTTTGCTCAGGAAGTAAAAACTTCAGGGTCTCTTCCTACTTTACTTATAGTAATAAGTTTTATGCTAACTCTTACAATTATTTTGGGTATCGTGTTTTATGTAAAAAAAGTGCATAACAAACCAAGTGAATTTAATGATAACAATCAGTTATAATTTTTTATCAATTCACTTTCTTCACAATTTCTTCCAAATTCAATCCAGTTTTCTTTTTAACATTATTAATCAATCTGAAAATAACAAAAATCAAAACAGCAGTTGACGGTAGAGCAATTAATGGAAAACTAAGAGCAGTCATTTTTCCAATTTCTGCGTTATACTCTACAGTTCCAGGTTCGCTGTTAATCAGAACATAAGCCAGTGTGAAATTCAGAAATGCAGAAAGCAAAAATGTAAACACAACATATTTGGTAGTCTTACTAAAACTCTTCTTCAAAAAAATCTTTTTGTCTTTCTTGGAAAGTTTTTCTTCAATTTTTTCTTCATCAAGTATTTCCAAAAACATTTTTGCTATGAATTTCTCAGCTTTTTCTCTAAATATTAAAATGAACAATGCAATAAGAAGTGGAATGGAAGTCTCTTTAACAATAATCCAAAAAGAATCAAGTTCCATTAAGCTGATCCCTCCTGTAAGAAGAACACTGATAAATCCAAAAAGAGAAATTACATTAAAATCTTTTCTTGCAAACCAATCATAAATTCCATAACAAATAGGAAATGCCAGTGCAATTATTAATCCCCAAAAGGGACCCAGGAATTCTGGTTTTGAAAATTTAATTAATATGAATGAAGGTAAAACAACATTAAGTAATAAATTAAAAAACGGGTTTTCTTGCTTTTTTTTCTCTTTCATTTCTCAAAAGTAAATTTATTTGTTTGATTTTTTGTCAACATATTCTTTCTGAATTCTCTTAGATTCTTCAATTATTCTGTCAAATATCTCTCTCACAAATCCATCATGAATTCCCATGACAGTTGCCTTTGAAGACATTTTTCTAATAATTTCATCCTCTCTAGATAAATTTTCAATTTCCAAATTATTCTTCATTTTATAATCAGCAATTTTCTTTGCAGTTTGAAATCTTCTTTTAAGCAAAATCATTAATTCATTATCCACATTATCAATTTGATTTCTGTACATCTCAAGCATATTATTATCTTCCATAAAAAATTTCTAAAGCCTAAAGCTTATAAATCTTTTTCATTTTTATATAGTATGGAACAAATCTGGGTTGACAAATACAGACCAAAGACATTCTCACAGATTGTTGGACAAGAATATTTTGTAAAACGAATAAAAGCTTTCATAGAATCAAAAAACCTACCTCACCTTCTCTTTGCAGGCTCTCCAGGAACAGGAAAAACAACTACTGCTCTTGTGGTTGCAACTGAGCTTTATGGAAAAGATGGCACTAAAGGTAATTTTCTAGAACTAAATGCATCTGATGATAGGGGTATTGATGTAATAAGAAATCAAATTAAAGAATTTGCCAAACTTAAATCATTAGCAGATGTGCCATACAAAATAATTTGTCTTGATGAGGCAGACTCACTTACAAAAGATGCACAGCAAGCTCTTAGAAGAACAATGGAAAGATATTCTGCCTCTTGTAGATTCATTCTAGCATGTAACGAAATATCCAAACTAATTGATCCAATCCAATCCAGATGTGTTATATTCAAATTCAAGCCTCTTCAGGAAAAAGATCTAAAGGAATTAATTCAAAGAATTGAAAAAGAAGAAAGTCTTAAAGTTGAAAAATATGCAATTGAACATTTAGTAGAAATCTCCAATGGTGATTTAAGAAAACTTGTAAACACACTTCAAGCTGCAGCATCCGTAAACAAGACAATATCAGTAAACCTTCTAAACGAAATACTTGATTATGTAAACCCTACAGAAGTAAAGGATATGATAAAATATGCTCAAGATGGCGACTTCTTCAAGGCAAGAGACGTTATGATAAAGCTAAGGGTTGTAAAGGGTCTTACTGCCTTGGAAATACTCAAAGAAATATATAAACAAGTAATCAACATGGAAAACATTGACCCTAAAACAAAAGTGAAATTTGTTGATAGAATTGCAACAGTAGAATTTAGACTTGTTGAGGGATCAGATGAAGAACTACAACTTGAAGCATTACTTGCTATGATGAGTTTATTAAAATAAAAATGGGATTGGAAGAAGCTAAGGAAATTTTGGATAAAAATAGGAATCTTTTGGAAGAACTTGGATTTACTCCTTTGTTGACAGATCATAAAAAAATATCCAGGTTAAGTAGTTTAATAAAAACAAGTATTAATTCTGCTAGAGATTCAATTGACTATCATAAACTTTCAGAGAAATTAGAGAGGGTTTCTCAATTGGAAACAGCAGTTAGAATATTAATTCAAGCTCAAAATAAATTAGTAGAAGAAAATTAAATATGCCAGATTACAATAACCAAGAAGAGCAGCAGATGTTTATGGAACAACTTATGGATAATTATAAAAATCCACAAAACAAAGGGAAAATTAAGGATTATACTTTTTTTAGACATCAGAAAAATGCATCATGTGGAGATACATTTGACATTTATGTAATGATAGAAGACAATATAATAACTGATGTAAAATATGAAGGTCAAGGTTGCGCAATATCAACTGCATCTTTTTCTCTTCTTTCTCAAAAATTAATAGATATGCAGTTTGAAGATGCAAAAAAACTGACAGACAAAGATATATATGAGATGATTGGAGTTCCAATAAGTGCTGGAAGAATAAATTGTGCTATGCTCTCTTTGAATGCATTTCAAAATGGAATTAAGGATTATGAGGAGTAGTTACAAATATATTTAAATACATTTTTTAAGCTTTTTCTATGAATAATTATGTTAAATTATTTCCAATATTTTTTCTTTTAATATTTTCAGCCAGTATTACTTTTTCTTATGAAATAGTAACTTCTTCGGACTTCATGTGTAACAACAATGATATTTGTGAATATCCTGAGACTTCAAGTGTCTGTTCAACAGACTGTGGAGTGATTGGAATTGAAAAATATACAAATCAAAGATCAAAATATATTGATCTGACTTGTCAGTACAATGGTAATGGTCTTTCTGACACATGTGCCTCTTCAAATGGGGGTTCTGGAAGATATAATGATCTTCAAATTGCATTAAACTCATTAATTCAAGGAGATACTCTATACATTCATTCTGGAGGATACTGGCAATCAAGTGGTCCTTTTAGAGTTGAAGGAAGTGGAAGTTTTACTCAGCCAATTATTATAACTGCTGTTGACACGAACAACAAGCCAATTTTACACTCTTTTGACCCTCAAGGAAGTTCAACAAATCATCCTGCTTTAATTGGAGGTTCAGGTCAATATGTTATCTTTGACAATTTAGAAATTCAAGGTTTAATTGCTCTTTGGGGAACGATATCTCATTCTCAAATTCAAAATATAGATTGTTCTGTTGGTTGGGGAAGTTGTGATGGTAACTGGGCTTGTATTAGAGTAGAAAGTGCAGATGGTGGAAACTACAACAATGTAATTCACCATAATTATGTTCATAATGTGACTCCTCCTTCAATAAGTGGTTGTAGTGCTTCTGCAGGAAGACCAACTGGTTTAAAAGAATTTAGTGTTGATCAAACCATTTGGGAATTCAACACTGTTGTTGGTATGCCTTATTGGGGTTATGATCTTCATCGTGACAGTATAGAATCCACCGTTCGTTTCAATCAATTCTTAGAAGCAAACCAAGTGGGAATTCGTTATGGAGATACGGGAGATATGAAAATTTATGGGAATATTATACATGGAGGAAACAACTTTTGTATTCAACGTTTAGGTGGAGATACTGATGATGGTTCAAGTGATCATATCTTTAATAACATCTGTTCTTATACTTGGAGAAACATTATAAGTCAAGCAAAATTTAATTTTGAGTTCTACAACAACATAATGTCTCATTTAGAAGGTTCAGAAAGTACTCAGAATTTAGGTATTACTATTCCTAAGGATGCAGGTAGAACTTATTACTCTGATTATAATGCATATGATTCCAATGCTAACTATCATTATGGAGCAGACATTTGGGGTTATGATGAAGTTGCTAATTCATTAACCTCTTGGCGTTCTACACTTTCAGGTCAGGAACTTCACAGTCAGGAATCTGCAGGAGGTGCTTGTAATTTTGTTAATCCTCCTACTTCTGCCAGTGACACATCCTTTGATTTCACTCCTACTGATAGTTTCTGTACAACAGGATCTTCTGAAGGAGGCATGCTTGGTCCTTCTGGTTTAGTAAACTGTGTAGGTTACACTTGTGGTGATGTTGATGATAGTGGCGGTTCTACTCAACCTCCTAGTGACACAACAAATCCAACAATTAGTATAACTTCTCCTACTACTGCATCAACTTATGATGTAACTTCCTCAACAGTTACCTTAGGCGGAACCTCTTCAGACAATGTTGCTGTTAGTTCAGTAACTTGGGTTTGCTCAT
>JBNKLP010000035.1:0-3646 GCA_050292425.1 Candidatus Nanoarchaeia archaeon
GTCAGTAAGCAATATTAATCTAGTTGAGGGCTTAAATACTGTTACTGTAACAGCTACTGACAGTTCTTCAAACACTGGAACAGATACTATCACAATCAACTACACTCTAAGTACATCACCAACATTGTTGGCAGTTGAAGTTGACAGCACATATCCTGATTTATTATATAATTCTATGAATTTGATAGATATAAATCTCGAGACTAGTTGGGCATCTGAAGATTCAGCAACTAATCCTCATTATGTCATATTAAATCTTAATACTTCAGAAGACATAAACAATATCACTCTTCACTGGGCTTTTAATAATTACAGAAGTTCTTACATGTCCCCTCAGCAATTGAATGTTGAATATTGGGATGGAAGTTCATATATTTTGATTGAAACAATTTCAAATTTGAATAATGTTGAATCTTACAATACATTATTCAACTCGATTACAACAGATAAATTAAGGTTTTACCAGCCTGCAAACATGGGAGCATTAGATTATCCAGGAGTCATATGGTTGACAGAGATTGAATATGGATTAAGCCAAACTAATTCAACTAATAACTCTAACTCAAATACTCAAACTTGTTTAAATAATATAATTGAGGGTAGTGAAGTTTGTGATGGGAGTGATTTAGGAGGAAATTCGTGTTTGCATTTTAACTATAATAATGGAACTTTAACTTGTTCAAATGACTGTCTTAGTTTTTATTTAAATAATTGTTTCAACAATTCTATTAATTCAACCAATAATAACAATACTTCTAATGATTTTTCAAGCAGTAGTTCTTCTTCATCAAGTAGTAGTTCAGGAGGAAGTTCTTCAACTTATGTGCCTCCTGTTTGTGAACCCAGTTATCAATACTCTTCTTGGTCAGAATGTTTGAATTTCAAGCAAACCAGAACAAAAAGTGATTTGAATGATTGTAGAACCAATGAACTTCAAGAAAGGAGTTGCTCTCCTCATAATAGTGAAATTCAGAATGTGTTCTTGAATGCCAAGAAACTTACTTTGGAGAAATTGGAGAAAAGAACTTACAAAACAAAGTTAGATGGTAGTTATAATGAGATTTTCTATTTGGATGAAAAAGCTGAAGATGATAGTTTCATTATAATTGATGATGTAACTAATACTGAATATCTTGCCAGATTAAACGATGAAGTTGCAGGTAAATATTATTATACTTTGGAAGAGATTGACCAGAACACTCATGAAGAGCTAAAAAAATTAAATTTAATGGAAGAAGATACAAATGGGATAATTAGTGTTTTTTCTGATGATTCAAGCAGTTTTTCATCATTAGCAGTTGTTATTGGAGTGATTATTTTAATTACAATTATTTTCTTTTTTGTTTTCTTCCCAAAAGGTTCTAAAGAAAATTAAAAGAACATATTTCTTTCTTATAATTAGTAGTTACAAAAATACTTAAACTAAAATGCTAATAATTATTCTTAATTATGAGACAACTATTTAATAAAATATTCATTTTTGTTTTTTTGTTTATTTCAAGTATTCAATTAATTTTTTCTGTTTGTCCTGTAGGAGATTCAACAATATTCTTTTGTGAGGATTTTGAAGATGGAGTATCACCTTTTGATTTTGGTGGAATTCCTCCTTATGGTTCTCATTATGACAACAACTATCAAAGTTGGGGATTAACTCTTCCTCCTTATACCTCAGAAATATTAAGCACAAGTGGTTCTGATAATTCCAGAGCTCCACATCTTGTTATAAGACAGAATCAAGAGCAATTTCATATGGGATGGCAAGTTGCTAATGGAGGAAGAAGTACTCAGTGGTTAGAAGGAGATAGTGCATTTATTAGGTTCAGAATTAAATTTGACCCAGAATACAGATGGGATGATACTGGAAGTCTACCTTATGGAAGACAACAGAATAAATTTATAGATGTTGGTGGGGATATTGGCAGATTTATTTTAATGCAGGAGGGAGGAACTGGTCTTTATGAGGGCCCTTATCTTGCTGCAGGAGATGGTAGCAATCCACCACAAGATTATGGATATTCTTCTGGATATTTTGATGATGGAAGTTGGGGAACTTTTTCAGTAAGACATGGTGCTGCCGGTTCTTATACAAAACCAATTCCTATTACTTATGATACTTGGTATGATGTTCAGATCGAAGTCAAAGTAAGTGATATTTCTATGAGTAATGGTTATTACAAAATTTGGGTTAATACAAATAATGACACCTCAGGATCAAGACATTATGCTGAAGTATTTGGGTTGAACAACAATGTTTTTGAGTGGGATGTTGATTGGTTATTTGGAGGTTATTATACTTCAAAAAATGGCAATAGGGATCAAGGATATATTATAGATGACATACAAATAGGCTCAACATTTGATTCTAATTGGCATGGCAGTTCTACTCAGCCTCCTAGTGACACAACAAATCCAACAATTAGTATAACTTCTCCAACCAGTGCTACAACTTATGACACAAATTCTTCAACAGTTAACTTAGACGGAACTTCTTCAGACAATGTTGCTGTTAGTTCAGTAACTTGGACTTGTACATTAGGGTGCTCAGGAAATGGAGTTGCTACAGGCACAAGCAGTTGGTCAGTAAGCAATATTAATCTAGTTGAGGGCTTAAATACTGTTACTGTAACAGCTACTGACAGTTCTTCAAACACTGCGATAGATACAATCACCCTCAACTACACTCTAAGTACATCACCAACTGGAAGCTCAGGAACTTTTTTTTCAGAAGATTTTGAAAGTGGAGTAATAACAACTTTTGATAGTTCATGGTACAATTCAATGGTTAATAATCCGGATTATTCAATTCAAAATAGTATTGTTGCAAATGGTGTAAATTCTCTTAGATTTAATTATCATTTAGGTGAAACTGCTGATAGTGATTTTGCAACCCAGCATTTTGGAGATTCAACAAAAACTCCTATTTATTTCAATGGTTCGGGGAATACTTACGAAGATATTTATTTACAATTTAATATTTATTATAGTCCTGGTTTTGATTGGAGTGCTGGTAATAACAAACAATTTATTATTGGAACTGATGATGGACAAAGACATGATAACTCCTGTTGTAATCCTTGGGTTGCACATTATGTTACTTTAAAAACTGATTCTGATGGTAGGTTTATTGCTGAGGCAAACAACAAACAGGCAGCAAGTGGGCAATGGATTAATCTTTTTCCAAATTCTAATGGTTATAGCAGTTCAAATCCATTTTATATTCAAACTGGAAGATGGTATAATGTTGAGGCACATATTCAGTTGAATGATCAAGGAGTTGCAAATGGAGTATATGAACAATGGATAGATGGAGTTAAAATAACTGACATTAGGAATGTTTTATATAGAGTTCTTGATGATGGTACATTTGGAACAGATTTTGCTCACGGTATCAATTTTTTAATGGCTAGTTTTTATATTAATAATCCTGCAACTCAGGATCAATCTCTTTATATTGATGATGTTAAATTGAGTAGTTCATATATTGGAACTGGTACAATTCAACCTCCTAGTGACACAACAAATCCAACAATTAGTATAACTTCTCCAACCAGTGCTACAACTTATGACACAACTTCCTCAACAGTTACCTTAGGCGGAACCTCTTCAGACAATGTTGCTGTTAGTTCAGTAACTTGGGTTTGCTCAT
>JBNKLP010000036.1:0-3579 GCA_050292425.1 Candidatus Nanoarchaeia archaeon
CCCTCATTTTCATCTCAACTACCGTCAACTATTTTAAATTAATTTATATAATTATCGCATTCTATTTTTATTATCCAATAATATTATTAATTATAAAATCTGAGAATCACAATTTCAAAAAATAGATAATAAATTTCTTTTTTATTTTGATGAGTGTAGTGGTTTTGATTTATTTTGTTAGTTTATTCAAGACATCAAAAAGATTGCCAATTATTTTTGAGTTGCTTGCAATTGCCGTTTATGGGGGAGTTGTGATTATTTTCTTGTTTCCTCAGATTTTGGATATTTTTGAGGAGGTTTTAGGAGTTCAGTCTGCAATTAACTTTATTATGTATTTTAGTGTTTTCATAGCATATTTTATGATTTTTCTGCTTTACAAGGATAAGGAAGAGCATAGGCAGGAGATTACCAAATTAACTAGGGAAATTGCATATTTGAAGAATGGACAAAAAGGAAAAAAAGATTAAACTGATTATTTTTCCAGGAAACTTTTTGCCTCATGTTGGAGGTCTTGAAACTCATATTGATGAGCTTTCGAAATTTTTGTCGAAGAATAAGAGATATGATATTACAATATTTACTCCAAGAATTGCAGGAGGAAAGGTAAAAGAGAAGATTCATGATGGCGTGAAAGTTATCAGATATCCAGCATTTGAGATTGTTTCAAATTTTCCATTTCCTAAGTTTTGGTCTTTAAGTTTTTGGAAATTGTTTTTTGGGTTGTATAAGAAGAATTATGATATTGCTATGACAAGGACTAGGTTTTTTTCAAATTCCACTTTGGGGATGTTTTTTGCCAAATTCAGGTTTAAGAGATTGAAGTTGATTCATGGAGAGCATGGTAGTGAGTTTGTGAGTGTGGAGAGTAAATTTACTAATGCAGTTTCTTATGTTTATGACAAGATATTGGGGAATCTTATTTTTATGCTTTCAGATAAGATAGTTCCAGTTTCTGAGATTGCAGAGGATTTTGTTGAAAGGGAGTTTTTTAGAAGAAATGAAGTGAGAGTTATAAGAAGAGGAATAGATTTTAGCAAATACAAAGGAGTAAAGCCTGATAAAGAGACTGAGGAGAAATTCAAAGGCAAGATTAAGATTACAATTGTTACTCGATTGTATAAATGGAAAGGAGTACCAAATATAATTGATGCATACAAGAAGTTACCCGATAATGTTAGGGAAAAATGTGTTTTGCTGATTGGAGGTTATGGAGAGGATTTTGATGCAATTGAAAAGAGATCTGGTGAGTATCTTAATAAGGGTATTTATCTTTATGGAAAAATTCCTTTTGAAAGAGCAGCTGCAATAATGAAAGCATCAGATATTTATGTCCATTCTTCATTTCCTGGTGGAGGACAGTCAAGTTCTCTTTTGATGGGAATGTACTGCAAATGCGCGGTTGTGGCTTCCCCTCATGAGGGAGCAAAGGAGACTTTAGAAAGAAGAGATGCAGGAATTCTGCTTAAGAGCAATTCTGCAAAGAGTATTGAGAAAGGGATTTTAGAATTGGTTGAAGATAAGAAGTTAAGGGAGAAGTATTCACAGAATGCATATGAGTTGATGATTGAGGAGTATGATTGGAGAGATGTTGTGCGAAAGTATGACAAGTTGTTTGATGATGTATTGAAATGAATTTTTTATTTATTGTTTAGTGAGTTTTAAAGTTTATATTATTTGATTTAATTTTGGGATAAATTTTTGTTGTTTTTTTGAATTTTTTTAGTTATTTTTCAAAATTTGTTTTGAAATTTGTAGATTTTTTTTAGTGTTGTTTATTAATTTTAAATTCTAGAAATAGGTACATGAAAAATAATGTAATAAGGGGAACGACTTTGGGTCTGGCAAGCATTCTGTTTTTTATAAGCAGCGTATTTATGGTTTCAGCCACGCTTACAGATGGTTTGGTTGCATATTACCCATTTGATGGGAATGCTGATGATAGTTCAGGAAATGGAAATGATGGAACTGTCTATGGAGCTACTCTGACTACGGATAGGAACAATAATAGCAATAGTGCATATGATTTTGATGGTAGTAATGATCATATATTAGTTGCAGATGATGATTTATTAGATTTAATTGGAGAATATAGTTATGGTTTTTGGGTTTATCCTGAATCTTTTGGAAATCATTATACTGGGTTATTGCTTTATGGAATGGCTACTCAAGATTATGCACATTATGGAATGTCTTTTGATACAGGAGGAGAATTAGTTTTATGGTCTGGAGGGGGTTCAAGAACTGATATTAAATCAAATTATCAATTAGGGTTAAATAATTGGTCTCATATTCTTGTTACACATGAAGGGAGTGGTATTAATGAAACTAAGTTGTTTGTTAATGGAGAACATGTTGAATCATTTACAATGAGCAATGCAACAGCAAGTTCTTCAGATCCTGTTATTTATATTGGAGATTGGTGGAGTTCTCATTATTTTGATGGAAAAATTGATGATATAAGGATATGGAATAGATCTTTATCTCAAACTGAAGTTTCAAATGAGTATTCAGGAGATAATTGTCCTATTGAGAATGGAGAGGTTGTAAATAGAAGCATTACATTTGAAGAAAATACTGTATGTAATCTTCCAGATGGGTTTTCAATTATTGGAGACAATATTAACATGACTTGTAATAATGCCTTGTTTAATTCAGATGGTGAATTATTAATTAATGTGACTGGAAGTTCAAATTTTAATAATTGTATATTTGATATTCCCTCTACAACAATTGATGGAACTGGTAATATTACATTTTATTATTCAAACTTTTCAGGAATAGATATGTATATACCTTGTGGAGATTCATGTTATTTTCTTAATTCAACATTATCAATTATTCATTTAATTGGAGATTGGTTCGTTGTTGATGGAGGTTTTATTCATGTAAATATTCCTCCAGAAAGTTTCAAGGTGTGGAATATTACTCTTCCTCAAAGAGAATATGGCTGGGAATCAGGAATTACTTTTAATAATGTTCCATCTTATATTGAGAATATCTCTTTAAATTGTAATGGAGGAATAATCAACGGTTCAAGATTAGCAAATTCCACAGGAATATACATCAATACAACTGTTGATGTGACTATTAAAAATTGCATTATTCAGAATTATGATACAAATGTGTATTTTGAGAACTTTGATGGAGATTCTTTCCTTGACAATATTCTAAGATATCCAGTAACTAGAAATGCGTATATTAACAGTGCAGCTGGGGCAACTTTTAGCAGAGTTGATTTTTTAAATTAATTTTTTATTTTCAATAACCTTTTAAATGATTGATTTGATGTTTATTTTATGTGTGGAATTAATGGATTTAATTTCAGGGATGAGAAACTTATTGATTTGATGAATAGGACAATAAAGCACAGAGGTCCTGACGATGATGGTATTTATTGCAGCGATGATGTAACTTTTGGACATTTGAGGCTTTCAATTCAGGATTTGTCAAAGGCAGGACATCAGCCAATGTCTTACAAACATCTGAAAATAGTTTTTAATGGTGAAATTTACAATTTCAAGGATATTAGGAAAGTTCTTGAGAAGAAAGGTTACAAGTTCAAGTCAAAGACTGACACAG
>JBNKLP010000037.1:0-2705 GCA_050292425.1 Candidatus Nanoarchaeia archaeon
GAGAAACTCTTAAAGGAATTCTTATAAATGAAACTGATGACCATCTTACTCTAAAACTCTCATCTGGCTACAACGCAAACCTAAAAAAATCTCAAATCAAAGAAAAGAAAAGAGAAGAAGTAAAAGAAGAAACAAGACATAAAATGGAATCTGGAGACACATATATGGCTAATTTGGGGAAAGATTTGCCCAATATAACAATAATCCATACAGGAGGAACAATCGCATCCAAAGTTGACTACAAAACTGGAGCAGTATCATCAAGATTCACTCCTGAAGAACTATTATCACTTTATCCTGAACTAAACGAAATTGCACAAATCGATGCAAAAATGATTGGAAATTTATTCTCAGAAGATATGAGATTTGCACATTACAACTTAATGCTAAAAGAAATTGAACTTGCAGTAAAAAACAAATCACAAGGAATAATTATTTCACATGGAACAGACACCATGCAATATACTTCAGCATCTCTGCAATATGCTTGCAAAAATCTTCCTATTCCTGTTATTTTAGTTGGTGCTCAAAGGTCTTCAGATAGGGCATCATCAGATGCCTATTCAAATCTTGATGCAGCTGTTGATTTCATATTGAAAACTCCAAACTTCAAAAGAGTTGGAATCTGTATGCACTCATCAATTTCAGACAATGAATTTGTAATCTTGGACGGGATAAATGCAAAGAAAATGCATTCCTCAAGAAGGGATGCTTTCAAGCAAATCAACTATTTACCTGTGGCTCATATAAAAAACAAAAAAATCACAATTCAAAGAGAAGAATTATTGTCAAAAGAACCTAAAGAAAAATTCAATACAATTCCTTATAATGAAAAAATAAAATTGGGTTTCTTCAAAGCTCACCCAAACCTTTTTCCTGAGGAATTAAATTCTTTATCAATTTATGATGCAGTAATAATAGAAGGAACTGGACTTGGACATTTGGCAATAAATGAGGTTGATGCAAATACAAAAATTCATGAGGACAACTTGAAAGCACTTCAAAAACTAACTAAGAAATCTAAAGTTATTATGGGAGTTCAGACAGTTTATGGAGAAACAAATATGAATGTGTACTCCTCAGGAAGGTATATTCAGCAAGCAGGAGTTCTTGGAAATCATATGAATCTGACTACAGAAACACTCTTTTGCAGAGCAGCTCACTGTCTTTCACAAAAAGAAAAATCATTTGAAGATTGCTGGAATGAAAACCTCGAAGGATTTAATATAAGATCAGAAGAAATTAATGAAGAATAATCATCTCTTAAGAACTTTACAGTCATTTGGTATGTACTTTGGCAAATCTTCAACAACTGAAATCTTCAGCCTTTTCTTAATCTCCTTTGTCAAAGTTTTGTAATTATTCTGACCAGCCTCAATCTTCACAAAACGATTCCCACAAACCTTCTTGCATGAACTCTCAGAGCCAGAAAACAACTCATCATATTCAATCACTCCATCTTCTGTCTCAAGCTTTACATGACGAACTCCAAGACAAATTCGCAGATTTACATTCTTTAGGATATTCTTGTTTCCTCTAACCATGAAAGAACCCCTTGAAATGTACTCTCCACTCTCCGCTTTCTTAGAGACCTGTTCAGGCAAAACCCAAAACACCTCAGCCGAACCAAAACCTGCCTTCCATGAAGAAGAAAAGCAACCTAAAAACTCTGCACACTCCAGAATCTCGGACGCGCCAACTTTATCCTTCCCATTTTTCAACAAACCAAAAGGAGAACCTGCTGCCTGAGTGTGGAAAACCAAATCATTTTCCTCCATATGCTTCTTAATCAGAATCTCATTGGTTCCTGCATCCTTTCCAATCACAAACAGATACCCACCTGAAGTAAGTGTCCATCTAAACTTGTCATACCACTCCTTTTTCTTGTGAATTTTAAGCTTCTCCTCTTTTTCTTTCTTAACAATATACTCTTCTTTCTTGCTCTCAAAATCAGCAATCTCTTTTTTCGTAATCACAAGTGCCTTTTCCAATCCTGGAAGCTTTGCTTTCAGTTTCTTTGCCTTCTCAAAATAAAAATTAGCATTCTCGTTAACATTCCTGTTCAGAAAAAGCTTCACCTTAACCATATGATTATCTTCTACTTAATATTTATAAATATTCGTTTGTTAGTTGGTTTTATGAAATCAGATATGTTGAAAGTCCAGTTGGAAGATTTAACTGATGAATATATTAGATTACTTGGAGAACAAGAAGAAACTCAATTGAATCAAAAAGAAAGAGAACATTTTTCAAATTGGTTAACATCTTCACTTGGGAATTACATCATTATGACTGGTAATGAATATCAAAGAACTCAAGAATTTGTAAGGAATGAACTAAGAATGGCATTGGGGAATTTATATGTTGAGAAAGAGGATTCTGATTTGACAAAATATGTTATTTGGGAATCTGGTCAGTTTGAAAATGGTTTTTTGAATAATTTAGAATCTGAATTATTTTTTGGAGATATGGATAGGTTGAATTTGAATAAGTTTAGGGGTTTATTAGGGATTGGACTATATTCATTTGCTCAAACAAATCCTTTTCCTTTCTCTTTTGGAGATTTTAAAGCATCCAAGGATGAAATTTATTACTTGTTGAAAAATTCAATGCATGTTTCTCAAAGAGCAAATTAAATTTTAATTGGCTTCCTGTCATTCTAAAGATTATTTATCTTAAACTTTATAAATCTTCAAGCACGCGAG
>JBNKLP010000038.1:0-1941 GCA_050292425.1 Candidatus Nanoarchaeia archaeon
TTTGTTAAAAAAAAAAAAAAAATAAATCATAATGATTTATACTTAAATCCTGCTTTCTCAACAATATCTTTCGAATACATATTTCTAACATCATAAAAAACAGGATTAGTCTTACATAATTTTCTCATACTATCAAAATTCAACCCGACAAACTCCTTATGTGAAGTCACAAGAACTATTCCCTTAAGTTGTCCTGAATAATCTCCCAAATCCTTCTTCGAGAGATTAATTACTTCAAACTCATCTTTAACTTCCTTCTTGGATAAATAAGGATCATGAGCAACAACATCAACTCCAAAGTCCTTCAATTCCTTAATCAACTCCTTTGCCTTTGAATTCCTCATATCATTCAAGTTCTCCTTAAAAGTCAATCCCATCAAAAGAATCTTTGAATTCTTGACTATTTTTCCTTCTTCAATCATCATCTTAATGATATTTGAAGCAACCCACTTTGGCATATCATCATTAATCTTTCTTCCAGCAGTAATAATCTGAGGATAATGACCATACAAATTAGCCTTGTATAGCAGATAATAAGGATCAACTCCTATGCAATGCCCTCCAACAAGACCTGGTGAAAACTTCAAAAAATTCCACTTTGTTCCAGCAGCAGCAAGAACATCCTTTGTTGGAATATTCATCTTCTCAAAAATAACTGCAAGCTCATTCATCAAACCTATATTAATATCCCTTTGAGTATTTTCAATCACTTTGGCAGCCTCAGCAACTTTAATAGAAGAAGCCCTATGAGTTCCAACTTTTATGATATTATCATAAACAAATCCTATTTTCTCCCTAACATTCTCATCCATACCTGAAACAACTTTGATGATCTTATCAATAGTATGTTCTTTATCCCCCGGATTTACCCTTTCAGGGGAATATCCAACAAACCAGTCTTTTCCACATTTAAGTTTTGAAAACTCTTCAACAATAGGAACACAATCTTCTTCAGTACAACCTGGATATACAGTTGATTCATAAACTACAATTGAACCTTTCTTCAAATGCTTTCCTACAAGCTCAGAAGCTTTTCTCAAAAGAGTTATATCAGGATTATTTGCTGCATCAACAGGAGTTGGTACAGCAATAATTACAAAATTAGCTTTCGAAATAACTTTAGGGTCATTTGAAAAAACAACATTTGTTTCCTTCAAATCCTCTGAAGATACCTCGTTCATTAAATCCTTGTTCTTCTTTAATTCTCCTATTTTCTTCTCAGAAATATCAAATCCATATGTCTTCATATTAGTTTTTCCAAATTCAACTGCTAAAGGCAGACCAACATAACCCAAACCTACTACACAAATTGAAGTTTCTTCTTTACTATTCCAATTATTTGAATTATACCAATCCAAAGTTTTCTTTATTCCATCTTCAAAATCATATTTTGGTTCATATCCTAAGATATTTTTACATTTCTCAACATTTGGAGGATTTCTATCAGGATCTCCATTAAGCTCATTTCCATGAACAACTTTAGCTTCTTTTTTTCCTGTAACTTTTTTAACAACATCTGCCAAATAATTAATATCTACTTCTCTTTCTGCTGCAATATTAATAACCTGATTAATTGCTCCTTTCTTTTCTGCAGCCAAAATAGTCATATTAACAACATCCTTAACATAACTAAAATTTCTCATCTTGGTTCCATTACCATAAATTTCAAGAGGTTTTCCAACCATGGCATTATGAATGAACTTTGCAACAACTCCTGCCTTGTCGATAAAACCAAGTTGTCTTGGGCCATAAACACTAAAATATCTCAAAGTCACAGTTTCAAGACCAAATAATTCATAATAAATTCTTGCATAGTTTTCTGTTGCAAGTTTTCCAACCCCATAAGGATGTGGTGGCGCTGTTGGCATGTCTTCTTTCAATAAATCATTTCTTCCTGCATAAACTGATGAAGAAGAAATATTTACAAATCTCTTAACTCCT
>JBNKLP010000039.1:0-1658 GCA_050292425.1 Candidatus Nanoarchaeia archaeon
GAATAAACTGTTGGTCCACAGGAATAAATTTTTGCAGTGTCTTTCTGCAATGGGATGAATTCTTCCTTTTTCCTGCTCAAAGTGTTGTAAAACTGTATCATATTTATTTAAAAAAGAAGGTGATTTAAAAGGTTTTGTTTATTCTTCGTAGAAGTTTGGATTAATTAGAGGAATGTATCCTAGGGATCCTGAAAGTGTTTCAATTTTCTCTTCTGATTTTGAAACTTCATTTGCTGAGTTTAGTGTTTCTTTTGTATATGAAACCACTATTTTGACTTTAAGAGATTCTTTTGTTTCATAATCAGCAGTATCTGCCAGAGAAATTTTTCTTGTTTCCAATTTGTCTCCTACTTTTGAGAATTGCTGGTTGTATTCTTCAAATCCAAATTCTATGTTTTTTGAATTTTCTATCTTCAATTCTTTAACATTGATGTTTTTTATGTTGTAGGTTGATGAGGTTTTGAAGAGACTTAAACTGGTTTGAATTCCGTTTTTATCATTTGTATTCAGAATTAATGGGTTATTTATGATGAATTTTCCTTCTATTGTTAAATCTGAGTTTTTGAATTCAATGGTTTTTGTCTGTTCAATGACTTTTTCGTTTTGAGTAAGGATACATTGATCTTTCTGACATGTTTTTTCAAGATATTCTCCTAGTTCTCCATCACAACCTATTTCAGGAGTTTTTTTATCTACATCTTTTGCACAAGAGCAATATGTTTCATCATCTTCAATTATTCCGTTTCCACACACATCTTTTGGAATTTGAGTTGGAAGACACAAGCCAGATTCTTCATCAAGAGTATATTTTGTGTATGTTGTATCTTGAGAAGAACAGTCAGGTTCTGAACAACCAGATAGAAGAATTAGGAAAGATGCTATTATAATTAGAAAAAAGGATTTAAAGGATTTCATTTTATTGAACTTCAATTGTTACTATTTCACTGTATTCTTCTCCATTTAGATTAACAGTGAATTTTCCATAATAAGTTCCAGGAAGAACAATGTCTTCTGCTACAACTTCAAGAGGATATGCCCCCACTTCTCCTGATTTTAATGAAATTGCAGGTCCATATACTGTAGGAAAATCATCTCCTGCATCTCTTCCTTTTGAAAATTCTACATTTAGTTCTCCTGAATCATCTATTAGTCCGTCGTTAGGAATGAATTCAAAATCACTATTTGAGGGATTTCTAATTTTCATGTAAAGCTTGCTTTTTTTATCTGAATTTTTTGTAACAACAAGAGTTCCTGAAAGGAATGCAAAGTTTCCTGCTTCTCTTTCAACTTGTTCAAGTTTAATCTTGTCATCTTCTGTGATTGGAATCTGGTCTCCAGCTTCTCCTAAAAAATTTGTAACAAATCCAATTATAAGACCAAGAATCGTAAGTCCTATTACCAGCATGATGATTAGATTAAGACTCATCTCTACTGCTCCTTTTTTGTTTGTGTTTTTAATCATAACTGATTTGTTTTATTTGAGTTTTAAATAAATTTATAGTTTGCTTGAGGAGTGACATTGGAGAGTTTTTGCTAATATTTAAATATGATTAAGAAAAATAGTATTTGTATGAGTGAAAGTAAAGTTACGCCTTGGGAAGTTGAAGGAAAGGTTGATTATGATAAGTTGATTAAGGAATTTGGAGTTGAGTATCTTA
>JBNKLP010000040.1:0-1353 GCA_050292425.1 Candidatus Nanoarchaeia archaeon
GAGATTAATTCAACATATTTGGTAGTCTTAGCCTACAACTTTAATGTAGTAATTTTGGTGCTAATAATTGGAGAGTCAAGTATAGGTGCAATTTCTGCTTACCATTTTGTTTTTGTTTTATCCTTGTTATTACCTTGCATTATCATTTTATTCCTGCACTTGCTGAGTACCAACCATAAGTGTACTCAACCTTGCTATTTTCCCCTGCCACTCAAACCTGCTGCTCAGAAGAGTTGAAGAAGATTTTGGATTCTTCGATGAGGAGTTCTAGGCTACGCGTCGCCCCCGGTTGTCTGTTCCTGTGGTGTGACAGAGTCTTCCGCTGTTCCGTTCCGCTGAGAGTCATCTTAGTCAATAAAAACAATATTTCTGTAATAATTATACTTTATATTATGACATTTGGTTATCTGTGAACACTTTTGGCCGTATGTGTGGAACAATTGATCCTGGGTCATGCATACGATGAGTACTTGGTTTTGGCATAAAACCAAGTATGACAGTAGCCCCCGCCTATGTTGGTTAAGGACCGATCGTCTGGCTCCGATGAGCAAGTTTGAGTTGAGTACTGGCACATACGGGATTTTATGGGGTCCCGCAAACTGAGTAGCTTCATGTGTCGATGAGTTGGACGATACCTTACCTCACTTATGGATGCCTAGAAGGGATAGTGTCGGGCCACCCACGGATAGCCCAGTGTGTGGTATGGCGTGGAAGATGGCACTAGGGAGAGGTAGGACCCGGCCCGACTCTTTGCTCATGTTGTGAACTGTGGCCACTCGTGGTGCCTCTGGGGCACGTGTGTGCCATGTTGTTAGGTTTATATCATTGCAAGGTTGACTCGATTCAAATCTCCGCGACACCCTCGGCTATGGGTGAGGCTTGTTCGCTGAGTACACTCGTAGAAGTGTTACACCATTATGACATATGAGTTTATGGTTATGTTAATTATGACTACTTGGTAGTCAAAAATGATGATACTAAAAATGGTTGATTGAGTTACCATGCATGTTTAGCATAGGTTGCTAATCTTTTATTATTAATATTTATCAACTTAATTTGGCTAATAACTTGGTTAAAAGTGATTAGTAGTAGGTGCTAGTAGGCTGGAGTCCGTTGTTTCACTTGAAGCCTTGCATGTCTAGAATTCGTGGCCTTCGGGTCACGACGGATAAGTCTTGCTGAGCGTAGTCGCTCAAGCTTTGCTCTTGTTGCTTTATTTATCTGTGTGCAGGTGAGGATCTTCCTCCTTCTTCCGGCGACGCCGACGAGGGCTATCAGTGGGAGATCCAGACCGAGGAGGGCTGGGTTCCCTACTGGGACTCGCAGGTGTAGGTCGTCCGAGGAGGCTCACTC
>JBNKLP010000041.1:0-1033 GCA_050292425.1 Candidatus Nanoarchaeia archaeon
ATAACTGCCATGTGCCCCAAATGTTGGTCCATTGATCAGCTTCATCTGAAAAGTTAAGAGGCTGAAGAAAACTCTGAACTTGAAAGAACTACTCATATGCCTGCTCCGAGAGAGGGAGGTGGAAGAGATTTGCAAAGTTGCATAGTAGAGCTTGTTTGAGGGTGATGTTCTACTTCTTAACAAAAGAATACTAGTTGATAACCTCGCGCGTTACTGTGTAAAGAGTAACACACAGTTTAAGAGAAAATTAAATATCGTATGAAGAAGAGGAGACACTGGCTAAACTTGACTTAAATGTAATATAATGGATACAAATACGATTAGAATGAAAAACATAATAGACACTAATTTGAAAAAATATATTTTTCTAGAGTTTTCAGAATTATTTTTCAATGGAGAAAGGTGATGTGGTGTAACACCCTGTGTTACATTTTCCCCCAACTACTTTTATTAGAGTCTTAATCATGCATCACATCCTTTGGTTAATCAAATTATAAGCAAACCAAAAGAAAATTCAAATGAATTCAAACTATCTCAAAACCTTCTAAACTTTGACCGATCCAAAAATAGCCTTCCCTAACCTAATTTTTTTAAATAAAATATTATTTTGAAGCTCTCAAAAAGATGAACAATTTTCTCCAGAGAAACTTCTTCCGATTCTGAATGAATTTTGAATTAGAATTCAGAGAATTTTCTGTGGGTATAACTTAATTAGAAATTCACTGGAAATTCTTGGAACTTCAGATTTTGTTGAAACTGGACTAACAAGCTCCTTGTTACACTTTATTGCAAAGGAAAATGAATTTCCAGCAAAAGAGGACCAAAAAATTGAATTTCCTTTGAAATTGGAATTTGGATTGATTTCACAATAGTTTGAAATGTAGACTTGATTTTTAATATCCACTTGTGGTTTTAGGACCGTGTTAGCACCTAATTATTTGCTAATGACTTTGATTAGGGTTTCTGATACATGGGATATTATAGCCCTCCCCCCTTAACAGAAATCAAAATCTCATCTCGAGATTTCTGGAAG
>JBNKLP010000042.1:0-924 GCA_050292425.1 Candidatus Nanoarchaeia archaeon
GCTTGCTTGTAGAATCTGCAAGCGATCCACGGGACTTGCTCCTTAGGAGCCTTACCGCTCGACTTTGAAGAAGANCCTTAATATTCACATGCAGAAATTCATCATAAGTCAAATAAACACATGTAAATATGCTTAAAACATAATTAATTTCACTACCATAGGTAGAGGTAGAACTAATTCAAACTTAATCATAATAACTTATGTCAACTCAAAATTATTCACTCTTGTAATCAAATTTTCTTGTTTCCAATTTGATTAGCAAGAATAAACATTGCTTACTTAAAATGGATGAATAAATAATATCTAATATAGTGTATAACACAGCGGAAGCTTAAATTTATGAACTTAATGAAATAGTGGCAAAATTACTGCACTTAAAACTTATTCATAATTCTTAATTAACTTAATTTATGATCAAATTTAATCATTGGATTAAATTTAATCAGAAAAGAACACTAAAATCCTAAAAGAAAAATATAGAAAATTGCCACTAAATATCTCAAAACTTAATCTCTAAAATTTACCCACAGCCTAATTTCTTAAACTTAATCTCAACTTAATTATGACAGTGACAATATTTTCAGCATTTAATCTTAACCATAACTTAATTTAACTCAATTTTTCAATTAAATTCAATCATTGGATCAAACTTAACCAGAAAATTGGACACAAAATTTCTAAAATTGCATGAAAATGCCACTGACATAAAATTACTTTTATCTAGAATTTCACCGCAACTAAATTTCTTAATCATACTTAATTTTGAGCCATTTACTAATTTTCCTGTTTTTCCAAAAAATGGAAAACAGAAAACTAAATCGAAAATTCTTTAACTGATTTCGGCCCAAAATTGATTCCGGTCCGGCCTAGAAGAGAAAAGCGGCCCGGTTATCAAGCCCCTGCACTAATATTAAAGCAGCAGAG
>JBNKLP010000043.1:0-846 GCA_050292425.1 Candidatus Nanoarchaeia archaeon
CAATGAAAACAGAGAGAGAGAAAAAGTATTGAAAGAGAGAGAGAGAAAAAGTATTGAAAAAAGCGAAAAGAAAAGAGAAGCTTCAAGAGTCCCTGCAAAAAATGGGAAGTCAATATTTTGAGAGGAGAAAAATATCTCAACTTCAAAATCTTTTTACGTGAGTCCATTTTCTCCCCCTCCATCATACCATTTTCAAAACCCTTTCCAAAATCATTTGAGAAAGTTTCATAGCTCTTTTTGGACCATCCTTTAACTTGGCAATATACATAACTTGAGTTGTACCCTTTCTCTTTACCCATGAGCTCCACATATTTAGCCTTTAGAGGGTAGGATGAAAAGGAACATTTGTTGAGCCGAGGTGAGGAACCAAATATCAAAAAGAGTGCCTAATGTTGAGGAACCATAGTATCATTGTTATCATATTCTCTCCGATTGATTTCAAAAAGAGGCTAAGTAGGAGAGACACGGACGACAGGTTCCACCACTCAACCACCCAAGACAAGGTGAGAAAAAAATCCACAAAAGCTCCATGAGGTAAGTAGGGACCGCAAGGTATGGCCGCATTAATTCATCTGGTAAGTCTGAACATGGGTCTACATTTGTGATGTCTTGAATTTTTTCCATTGCTTCAGGTCTGGCAATGCTCAAGGACGAGCAAAAGTTCAAGCTTGGGGGATGTGTTGGCGCTATTAAAACATCAATTTCATGCACCAACATCTTGAGTATATGCATAATATGACTATGTTTCACCTTGTCAACTAACCTAGTTCCACAATTTTAGTGTTTATTTGATTTCAGAAACATAGGTGCCAAATTGGAGCATTTTAAGAAATTACAAGAAAATTT
>JBNKLP010000044.1:0-836 GCA_050292425.1 Candidatus Nanoarchaeia archaeon
TCATCTGATCTTCTTTGTCCACGATTTCTGTTATCGTCGGGTCTAGTATAAATATATGACTATCCCTCAAGTTTAGTGTGAAAACATGATAATAACCAATACTTGATATGTCATCAAAATCTCCAATAGTAAATAAACATCATGTAAGTAAAAATGATATTACAAGTAAACAATAAACACAATGAATTAAATAAACAAAACAAAAATATTACAAATGTCTTACCCACTGACAACACAAAGTGTTGTACTGGTATCCTAGCCATGGATCAAGAGTCTTGGATAATTTAATAGCATCTGGAATAACCTTGTACGCTCCACCACGTGTAAATGCAAACAATTGCTATGGAGATTTCGAGATGGGATCAAGATAAAAATATCTATGTAATAACAAACAATATATATGTAGTAAAAACAGTTAATGACATACGTTGAACTCTAGGTCCATGTAGTGCTTTCTAATTATTTTCCGTTGACCCTTAGACTTTTCAAGTGCATTGGGTGCCAAAATGCGTACACCCATGTTAAAAACATCAGGGTCCATCAGTTCACACACATCCAAAAAATTTTGAGCTTTCCAATGGATAAACTGATCGGATATGGTGTTGAGCTTTTCACCCATTCCTTTCTTCAAGGTTTATATTATTTTATAATTTATATTTACATAAAATTGAAGCTAAAATATGAGTTTAATTTTTTAATATATTGATTGAATATATATAAATATAAATATAAAAAACCATATAAAGGAAAACTTACTTCAAAAATTCATCATCTTTGATCGTTTGTAGGTAGTTGCAGATTCCCTCGAACAATGCATCAGGGCACATTAAACTAAT
>JBNKLP010000045.1:0-766 GCA_050292425.1 Candidatus Nanoarchaeia archaeon
GGCATGGCAACAAGGAGGTTCTCTAGTCACCGAAAGGTGATGGAATTACTACTCGTGGGTACAGGGTACTAACCTCTGCAAAATGTAAACTATCATGATAGCTGTGCTCATGGTTCTGAGCGGTCTGGAGTCCTCGCATGATTAGTGGGTTTTGGTTTGGTTATGTTTGGTTGGTAAATTGCAGTGGGCAACTATGGTTTGGGTGGTGTAACGTATAGATGAAACGGTGAAGTAACTTATAGTCTTGGCAAGGTGGTTAACTTTGTCATATATAGAGTTGATATCACATAGTAAATAGGATGCTTAAGGATTAAGGAGTCTATGTGTAGTTGATTTTCTACATATAATCTTGTTATAGCTTTACCCTTGATATTATGGCCTGCATATCATATTTTCCCACCACTTGCTGAGTACCAACCATAAGTATACTCAACCTTACTATTTTTCCATGCTACTCAAACCTGCTGCTCAGAAACTGAAGAAGATTTATGATTCTTCGATGTGGAGTTCTAGGTGAGCGATTACCCCCGGTCGATTGCCTGTGGAGTTATGGTGTCTTTCCGCTGCTGTATCTTTGAGAGAGTTCGATTTAGTCTTTTGTAAGACAATATTCATATAATAAATAATATATTTGTGACATTGGTTATTTTGTATCCATTTTCTGTACGGTATATGTGTAAACTTGATTCCTGGGCACACATACTATGAGTACTCGATTTTGGCATAAAAATCGGGTATGACAAAGTGGTATCAGAACCATGTCGAT
>JBNKLP010000046.1:0-773 GCA_050292425.1 Candidatus Nanoarchaeia archaeon
AAGATATTTTGGGTGAGTCCACTAGCTATATTTTCAAATTTTACTTGTTTCTTGCTTTGTTGTGTAATTTTAATTCTCTCTTGCACGTAGGAACATTTTCGTTTGGTGGAAAGCGTTAGCTTGGAGACGACTAACATTATCTTCAATAAGGTGGTGCGAAAAGTGATAAAGGACACCATCAAACACGCCCACCGTGTCTCTACTACCTTATACTACTCATAGGTATTATACCATTCATTATAATATTTGTTGTATTTAATAATAATTTTTTTCTTGTAACAACATTTGTTAAATCTCACTATGGTATTAAATTGCGGTGTCTGGCCGAACTTGTTCAACCAACTAGCCTCCCCGCTGGAGACTCGTCACATGAAAAAGATAACCTTTTATCTTATCTAAACTATGAAATTTGGGATACATGAAAACATTATTTTTGTTATAGTGACTCAGTCATTTTTAGATTTTGTTAGATATTTTTGAGATTTTATCGCGCGCTACAGTACTCATCATTTTTGTCGCAGTGACTCAATCATTTTTTATATTTTGTCAGTTATTTTTTATGATTTTGTCATTCCACACTATAGTGATTGGGCCATTTTTATAATTTTGTTAGTCATTCTTAAGATTTTATTAGTTATTTTATGATTTTGTTAAATATTATCGATATTTCACTCAGTCTCATTCCTGTTGTCTCCATCCTCTTCAACTTGTAGCCGTTGCTTAGTCATTTTTTATTCAATCACTTCTAACATTTACTCAATCATTTTGTGTTT
>JBNKLP010000047.1:0-761 GCA_050292425.1 Candidatus Nanoarchaeia archaeon
TCTCCAATGAAGGATATTCGTTGGAATTGATTTAGGACTTGGAAGCTTGATTTCTTAAAGACTGAACTTCGCATTTTCATGTAGGTTAAGGGTGATGTTAAACATGCATGCACGACCTATTCGTCCTCACAAAAGAAAAAGGAGCAGCCCACTATTGTAGGCTACACATAGTCGGTTGTAACACCTCGTGTTACAAACTCCCTAATTATTGTCATTAGTGTCCAAATCATGTATCAACTCCATTGGTAAATCAAATTCTAAGAAAACCAAATGAAATTCAAATTTGATTTCAATTTAAATCCTTAAAGGAAAGGCAAGAATTCCCAAATTTGGAACTCCAAATTCTTTTCATGAGTTGATCTGTCATCCAAGTGCAATCAGGAGCTTCTTGTTCAAAGTTCATCAATTCTTGAAAATTACAATAAAATTCTATTGAATTTCAAACCCTAGAGCTTATTTGATTTTTTTATTTAGATTCTATCCGAATTTTGAAAAGTTTCAATAAGAAAAGTTGTTCCTTATTTAATTTTCTACAAATCCATATTTTAATTAATTTTTTTTAAATTTGGAAAGTCCATCTTTTAATCTAATCAAATCATTTCTGTTTGAAATTATTTTGAGTACATCGAAAAACTTATTGTTTCCTCGGGCCGAGCCCATTAGTAGCCAGCCCCCGATCGGCCCACGTCCTCCAGGACCGGCCCACACGCTACCTATCGGACCCCCCCCCCCCTCTCTACGACCTCCCCTGCACCCGTGTC
>JBNKLP010000048.1:0-742 GCA_050292425.1 Candidatus Nanoarchaeia archaeon
GCGCAGCACCTCGAGGGGGATATGAAAAAAGAGTTGAATAATTCCTCATTCACCTTTTGAACTAAAGCAATAACTATTTTATTTCATAGCCAGTTGATTCTCAATATTTCAAAGAACTGCTTCTGACCATTTTCATTTGAAAATATTTATTTTTATATGATGAGGATTTCAGCCCACTCATGCACTCATTATATTTACTACCTGCTGTCTATTCTCTAATTTTTCATTCAAGTTGAATTTTGAAAATAAAAGAAAATTTTTTCTTCATAAAAAATCATTTCAATCAAGGTTTAATTCTACCTGTTTATTAATTATTTACCTTTATATCATCCTGCTTCATGTTTTTTTTGGCCTATGACATTTCCTTGCTATATTTGCACTTATTTAGTTGTAAAATTGCTTTTTTTGTTTTTAAAACTCTTATTTTCGCAAATTCACAATTTTTATTGCGAAAAGCCGTGGTATGTGAAAATTATACCCATAGTTTTTTGCGAAAACCATGGTATATGAGAATAATACAACAGTTTTGAAAAATTGCGTGGATTATGGGAATTAAACAATGATTGTTAACCAATCAGATTACAGCATTTCAAAAAGCTATGAAATAATTAATATTATTTAATGATTGTTGATATTTTTTCCAATAATCATTAAATAAAAAGCAAAAATCGTTAAATAAAACAGATTGCACCTTTTTTCGGTCAATACGAGCAGTTTTTAATTAGTTCTGCGTCGTATTGCA
>JBNKLP010000049.1:0-739 GCA_050292425.1 Candidatus Nanoarchaeia archaeon
ATGATTCGGTCCTTAGCAGATTCGAGCATGACAATCCACATCACCTGACGGAATCCAACCGTCTCCACCATTCCAACCCATGCTCAAACCACTGCATCGATCCTCACCATGGTCATCTCACATCATGAGAGATGGAAGACCAAATACTCTCACAAACACACAAGCCAAACTCAACATCATAATGATGGGAAGACTTGTACGATACTCATGACTGCAGGGCTAAGCATAACTAACCAAATAAAAACCCAAATCCTAAAGTATGAGGCTTAGGTAACAATACTAATGCATGCAGGCTAGTGTGTGTACATGAGAAAGAATGCACATAAGATCAATATGGTCAAGTGTCCTTGCCTTGTTTTCCGCTTGCTGCTGCTCAAAGTCTTGTACCTTGTAGTCTTTAATCTTCTCGAACAACGAAACATCTAAACAACGATGACTAGAACAAGCAATACAAGCAATAAATAAAAACAGTACCTATATACTAAACAAACGGTAGTAAAAGATTCTACTCATCGCTGTGACTGCGTGAATGCAAGAATCGGAGCTCCGGTTAGAAAGTCATGAAGCTTTGAAGTTAATAGACATCCAATAAGACAAACTCATGACTGCCTTCCTAATTTGTCAGCAATCTGTTCCATACCAGGCACGTGGCAGCACATGTTGCCCTAGGGTGTCTATTCCAAAGAATCGGACCTTAGCAGATTCGAGCACCACATGCCATGACGGTACTAACCATCTC
>JBNKLP010000050.1:0-726 GCA_050292425.1 Candidatus Nanoarchaeia archaeon
AGGAGTCTGTCAATATCCTTGTACAAACACTTCAGTGGGCAGTTGGTAGTTTCCTTTTGCCATATCAGTTGCAAAAAACTATCGGAAACAAACTTGATTTGTTTAAACTTGTAATATCTACAAAAATCCCAATTTTTGTTTTTGGTTTTTCGCCTTTGCAGGTCTGGGAACTGGGCTAAATCGGTTCTAAATTGATGTGTTGCAAGGCTTCAACCATCTTTTTTCATTCCAGATCGGTTATGATATAATATCAAAATAAGAAACGTAAAAATTAAAGAAAAATTAATTAAGTATAATTAAGTATAATAGAAAATTCTAAAATCACAAAATTAGTGATTAAAACTAATTCTGCGAATTATTACATTCGATCGCAATAAAGGAGTTTTGATTTTAAAAATGGCGACGCTACCCGCCAATAACGGAAAACTAAATTGAAGCACAGGTTGTGCTGAGATTTAGTTTTCTAAAGTAAACTAAATTAAAATAGGATTATTGGTATTTTTATTTTTTGTCATTCATATTTATAGTGTACTTTAAAAGCCAAAGAAAAGCAGAATGAAGAAATTTCGTTCTATTCCAACCTAACATGTTTCAAACTGATCTTCAGTCCTTCAACAGGAATTTTTTTTAAATTCAGAAATTAAAAGTAAATGTCTAAAATAAATAATACATTAATAAAATATTCTTATCTATTTTTTATATATTGCATTCTTAATTTTAATAATA
>JBNKLP010000051.1:0-725 GCA_050292425.1 Candidatus Nanoarchaeia archaeon
ATACAAGGACCGAGATTTCCTTATCTAGCTTCTGCATCATTACTTTTGAGACTTGCTCGGCACAAATTTGCCTATAGATGTACCTGAGTTCAGCGAATATCTTCCATAAATTGGTATTGAAATAGTCACGGAATATTACCGGCATCAATCTTTCTATTATAATATGATAATCGTGACTCTTTAGCCATTGAGTTTGTCAGTGCTGATATTAACTGCTCGTTTTATGTTAGACGCATAGCGGTTTGGAAACTTCAATTTCTTAAGCCACCTAAGTATCTCTTTTCTTTCTGCTGGTTTCAAAGAATATGGAGCATGTGGTCTTTTCAGATTTTCCTTTGCATTTATTTTGGACTCCAGCGAAGGACGATTACAAAGGGCGGCTAAGTCTTTCCTTGCATTGACGTTATCTTTCAAGAAACTGGTGACATTAAAATACATGCTTATGATGCTTTCCACAACGTTTCACTCTTGGTGCATCAAATCGATGTTGTGGGGGTAGTATCAATGCTTTTGCATAAGGGAGTTTCCAAAGACAACTTTTATGTGTCCAATTGTGATTTTCATCGTAACCCTCAACACACACCATTTATCAAACATTTTTATGATGTCTGCCCTGAATTTTCACTTCGATGGTCCTTTTCTAACGGTTTTGCCTTTAAAAAATGATCATGTGTTGTTTCTAAATGAGTGACCAGACATCTCATACTCAGACAACATCTTTTTGT
>JBNKLP010000052.1:0-677 GCA_050292425.1 Candidatus Nanoarchaeia archaeon
CATATGATATCTATTTTAAATTCTGTTTTTACTGTTGTGTTCTACCTGATGAGATGAATAAAAATAGATCACATTTACATATATCTTGAAGAATTTTTAAATTAACTTAATTTACTCTACACATATGGAATGAGCATATATGCATGCTTAATGACCCCCAAAAAACCACCAAGAAAATTAAAAATCTCTAATCGTAATTTTCTCTAAATATGGATGTCATATGCTTGCAAGATTGATAAAAATAATTTATAGGATATGTAAATTATAGCATTTTAAACTTCAAGTTTCATCCTAGCTATTTATGTAACATATCTCGGTGTTTCATGCTGTCAGTAATATTTTTTCTTTAATTTTCAATGAAGTGTTAATATTGATGGAATAAGTCTTGTACTGTTGGTCTTTGTGGTCCTTTGCATGGTGGTTAGAAGGATAGCATCTTAGAGGACAGCATCTTAGACTAGCATCTTGGCATATGTTTGACTGTCTTGGCCAGCTATAAATATATAACTCCAACCTCTTAGGTTGACATGGCATTGTGTGAGAAATAAATCAGAAAATTTCTCCAACTCCTAGTGTCATCCTCCCTCTCAATGAGAGTGAGAGTTCTGTTCCTAACAGGAGGTGCCGGGGCAGAAGGTCCGAGAGCGCCCACCATCAACGTGAAAACGTCGACGATA
>JBNKLP010000053.1:0-710 GCA_050292425.1 Candidatus Nanoarchaeia archaeon
GTATATCCTTTCGGCCTAGAGAGTGGTCACAGATTATAATGCGGCTCATTAACTCGTGTGTCCATAAATCTTGATTTGTTGTAAATATAAATATATTCAAACATAGAGCAAATTAATTTAATTTAAAAATTCTTCAAAACATATGTAAATGAGATCTTGTTTTATTTATCTCATCGCGTAGAACACAATGGTAAAAACAAAATTTAAAATGGATATCATATGAATGAGATTGATCATTTTAAAGTTTTTTTACTTTGTAGTGGTGATGTGACAGCTGATGTGGACCACTTGCATGTCAAGAGAATTCACTTAGTGGTTTCTCTTATATAATTTGTTGTAAATATAAACATATTCAAATATAGAGCAAATTAAGTTGATTTAAAAATTCTTTAAAACATATACAAATGAGATCTTATTTTATTCATCTCGTCACGTAGAACACAATGGTAAAAACAAAATTTAAAATGAATATCATATGAGTGAGATTAATCATTTTAAAGTTTTTGTATTGTGTAGTAGTGATCTGGCAGCTGAAGTAGACCACTTGTATGGCAAGAGAATTCACTTAGTGAGTTCCTCTTATATATTCCAACTAGTTTATAACCTCGCGCGATGCTGCGGGATTTCAAAATATCTTTTTACGTGAATTCACATGTCGATAAGCTATTCCAAAAACGAAAGAGGGTCGGCTAGTTCGTCACCCCGTGGAT
>JBNKLP010000054.1:0-706 GCA_050292425.1 Candidatus Nanoarchaeia archaeon
TTGACCAAAGAAGAAGGTGGTTCACCTATTCAAAATCCTCCTACTGCTGCTGAAGATGCACGCTTAGCATCTCTTATATCTCTAGATAACATATTGAAAAAAGTCAAGGTTTGATGCTCTTTTTAATCATTTATGATAGCCTTTTTTAAAAAAATCATTTGGGAGGCATGAACTAACTTGCCATGAAGATATGGGTAAGATATAAATTTTAGATCAAGGTTTCATAATTATTGGCTTTTAAAATAATTATTTATGAATTATCCAAGGATTAACAAAGGTTTAATAATATTTAATAATTATTAAAGGAATTAATTTATTTTATATTTTTATTCCAAAGAATATGTTTGAATTCAGTTAACAGAATTGATTTCATATTTTTCCAAATTTATTTGAATTTCCTATGAATTCTAAAAGGTTTATACTATTATGAGTAAATTACAAAAGAACTCAAATGAATTTATTTGAATTTATAAGTTTGTCCCAAAATTTGAACTTGGAAATCATAGCTAGATGTAATTTGATAAATTTCTAAGGTTGGAAACAAAATTCACTAAGTTTAATCAAATTCAGAATTGATTTGAATTAATTCAAAAGAAATCGAAAGATAAATGAGAAAGTGCATTGTGCACTTAGGCTCAGCCCACAGTAGGGCTTAGCCTGCTCGGCCAATCGGCCCAGTCCCCTTGGGTGTTTTGACCCACGGCCG
>JBNKLP010000055.1:0-696 GCA_050292425.1 Candidatus Nanoarchaeia archaeon
AAAACTTTATGACATTGAAAGATAAAATAGAAGTTTTTACGAACAGAATCACTTAAATAATGGCACCTAAGTATTGTTTTACTCATTTTTAAAAGCTTCCCCGGCCTACTAATGCCACTATTTTAATTTAATTTTTTTTTCTAATTAAGTAAGAAATTAGTTGTAAAATTTGCAAATTTTAACTTCTACAAAAGTTACAAAAAGTTTTTTTGAAAATATTTTGGTGCAGACACATGTCAACGAATATCAAGATAGAAAAGAACTACTTACAATTGAAGAAAACTTTTAAAAATCAAATTTTTTAGAGTGGTTTTGAGGGTCTATTATCAATTATAGTTTTTTTAGACAAGATAACCAGTTTATTAGTCAATAGAAATTACAAAATTTAAGGCACACACCTAGGTCCCAAGGGACATAATTGGTGGGAAAACATAATTTTAATTGAATATTACATAAATATGGCAGTCAAAATAATATAACTTAACTGGTAATAGCATTGCTGAGGCCCCGGTATTATGAAAGCTCGTCGCCGGCGACGAGCGCGACGAGGGGCTATTTTTGCCCTGTTTTCGCGACGGGACGAGAGTTTCCCATCATTTAGAGCGCGACGAAAACGACGAGTACTTATTAAAAGCGACGGATTTTTTGCGACGGGACGAAAGCGACGAGTAATATTTAGAACAATGACGACGGGAC
>JBNKLP010000056.1:0-692 GCA_050292425.1 Candidatus Nanoarchaeia archaeon
TGCATGCTACAGATCATGACACAGTCACCCTCCAGTGCGATGATGAGGATACATTCAAGGTAAATGGCCAATGCCTTAAATTATTTCTTGAGCCAAACCCCCAGGATTTTGAGAAAGTGGATGCCCTCGATTCATTTTTCAAAATTTTCTTTTCAAATTGCCAAAATAAATAATTTTAAAGGCATTAGGATTAGATCATGCCTTCTTAGTATAATTTCCCTTTTCATTCAAAAATAATAAAAGTGGCTCTACTCTTTATTCTACAAAATTGAAAGTTGGAAGCATATATTATATCTCACTTGGTGTGCTTTTGAGCACCAATTGAGAAAATCTTAACTAATACTGTGATGTAGGGGAAGAAATAGAGTTGTGCTAAAAAGCAGAGGAAATGAGCAAAATTGGTGGCCTCTCGGCCAAGTTACCTGGCTAGTTGGCCAGGTAATGTGGCCTCCTGGCCCCTGCCAAATTTCCCCTGAACCTTTACTCCTCAAGAAAGTGTGTGGTGACACTGGATTGCACTGTATGGGTCGGTACGTCATGGTTATAATTTAAAACTTCTAAAATTTTCAATTTTTGAAGTGTTTTCTTGTTACCCATGGCTTCACTTTATTTTATCCATGATCACCATGTGCTAAAAATTAAAACTCTGTTTCATGTGGCTTATCTTGATGAAACCCATGTTTGCCTACATT
>JBNKLP010000057.1:0-689 GCA_050292425.1 Candidatus Nanoarchaeia archaeon
TTTTCATGGGAACCTAAGATGCATAAAAAGCATGATAAGGCATGTAAGAAGCATTAGCATCAACATTAGAAAGTGGTTAGTTGCTTTGTGGTCTTGATTCACTTGATGAGAGTTGCCTTTGGTGAACTTGATGAATTCTTAACCATTGATGTTCATCCTTGAGTTGTGCTTATCTCCCATCTTGTAACCAATGCCATTTTTGATGTGCGGCCTTCTTGCATTCAGTATGCACTTCTTGCATATTCAATCTTCGCATCTTCAATGGCCTTTTATTGCTTCTTGAGAGATTGAGCTTTGTTTGATTGTTGAGAGGCTTGCTTAGTGAAGTTTGAACCCTTCTCAAGCTTATTCACCATATTTCTACGGTTATCTTGAGAAGGTATCACTTTGGCTTGTTTCACCAACTCACTTACCATTTGCTCAAGCCTATTGACTTCTAGCTTCAAATGATGATTCTCTTGAGTAATTTTTTCATCACACGTTTTCACACTCACTTGACTTGTGAAAGCTTCATTGTTGTTTGAAGGCTTGGAGGTGCTTGACCAAAGAGCATCAAATTACACTTTAAGATCTTCATGAGCCTTTTGCAATGCATCATATGAATCTTGAAGAGCACCACTTGAGCTCTTGAGACTAGTGATAGTCTCCTTACTTTGCGCAAGTTCTTGGTCAAGCTTCTCATTTTTCTC
>JBNKLP010000058.1:0-653 GCA_050292425.1 Candidatus Nanoarchaeia archaeon
CGATTAAATTTCAGTTAAATATTAAATTCTGGATATTAGAAACCTTTTTATATATTCTCTTAGTTCTTTTGATTAAATTCTCTACAATTAGTCTATATATATATATATATATTTTTATTATTATTATTTTCATCTCATCTCTCATTCCCGCACCGACCCAGTGCCATGACCCATTTTTCCCAATGCGCCGGCCGGTCGCACCACAACTTTACCCCTGTCTTTTTATACAATTCCTTTTAAACGCAATCTTTTCTTCAAGGAAAATAATTCTAAAATCTTTTCTAAAACTCTTTTTTTTACAAAATAGTTTCTGACTCTTTATTTAATTATTTTTGACCGAGTCTTCGGTAAAAATAATAATTCTTTTCATTCCATGAATTTTCTATATTTTACATCTTAGTCTATTTGTTTTAATTTAATTAAAGATAAGCCCCTATTTATTTATTTATAATTAGACATATAACTTTTTTGTACAAAAATAATTTTTGACCAACTTCATAAATTATCTTTTATTTTTCAGAAATTTTCAAGTTTGGAAAATTTTCCATATTTTTTCTTTTTCTTTTCCTTCCTTTTCTTTTTCCTCTCCTTTCTCCTTCCTCCTTCCTGCCTTCTCACCCGTACACAACTCACGTACAGCAAGCTGACCGAAC
>JBNKLP010000059.1:0-652 GCA_050292425.1 Candidatus Nanoarchaeia archaeon
GAGAGTCGCATTGTATCTGTTTTGATATATAGGTCAAGTTTTCTTAGAGAATTTTAATTGGCTCCCATTCACTCCCCTCTGGTTGGCTTATCCGATCCTTCAACATCACCTGGCCGACACTAATTTTGTTTTTTTATTTCTTTTCTAATGTTTAACTCTGAAAATATTTCGAGTTTTTAGTTCAAATTTGTCTTGTGACTATTTTAGGTGACACTAAAATAGTTTACATATTTGATATTTTTTATAAGGCATTCCCAACTAAAGTGTTTTCATATGGGACTACAAGCTTGGGCTTGGCTTCAAAGTCCATATCATGGTACATGTGTTGTCCAATTTGAACCAACATTTATGAGGAGATTCAAAAAAAATAACAAAATTATAAACATGTTTCATATCACATAAAACAGTGGTGGGACAAAGTTGAGCTAAAAATGAAAATATTTTTGAAGTTAAAAACCAGAAAAGAAATGCAAAAAAGCAAAACCCATGTCAGGTAGTGTTTTGTTTTTTTATTTCTTTTCAGGTTTTTAACTACGAAAATATTTTGAGTTTAGGTGACTCTAAAGTAGGTTCACATTTGTAATTTTTTGTTAAGACCTTCCAATGAAAAGTGTGTTCTCCAATGACTAGAAGATAGGGTTTGGCTTCAAAG
>JBNKLP010000060.1:0-649 GCA_050292425.1 Candidatus Nanoarchaeia archaeon
ACAATATGGAGGATGAGGAAGAATATAACCAATTTGACGAGGTGCCTTTCTTTGTTGATACAAAAAGGATAAATATTGTTGAAACAAAGATATCTTATAGCAATGTGATCCCCTACACGCGCATCGATGGTGAAGGAAGACTTGTTCATGTCTAGTAGTCTTCATATATTCTATGTATCTCTTAATTAGTTGTTATTTCAGTGTAATGTGGATATAATGTCATTAAATTAGTATCTTATGTATGTTGCAGAAGTAATTAACTTATATATATTTTTAATTAATTTATAATGTATTTGTGGTTTCAATAAAATCATTTAATTGATAATATATATTTATTATATTATTATCGAGTAATAAAAATAGAAGATATAATTATATAATAAAATATTATAAAATAGTGGGATGCTACTTTTAATTATTTATGTATGAACGTATAAACCTAAAAAAATATATGTATGTATATTGAGATGTAGGATGAAGTGGTAGTAATGTGAAATATATAAAATATATGTTAGTTAATTTAGAGGTGTGATATAGAGATGGATGATTATAGCAAATTATATTGTAAATCAGAGAATCTTTTGAAGATAACTGTAAAAGACAAAGAATATTTTTTAAAGGTGAGTTTTAGAGGTGAATGAGAGTGGAT
>JBNKLP010000061.1:0-651 GCA_050292425.1 Candidatus Nanoarchaeia archaeon
CTAGCATAAATGCAATGCATGGGGTGCAACGAGCGGTAAAATGCATGCTCATGCACCAATTCCCCATACTAACCTTTCAAGCCATTTACTAATTTGCCCCTAGCATTTTTTAGTGTTTAATAAATTAAACCAAATTAGAAATTCAATAATCTAAGACTTACACCTCTAATCATGCTCTCTGATTTTATGCAGGTCCTAAACAGTGCAAGGGACATCTACACCAAGAATTATTATTTTTCTAATTATAAATTATTTTCTACAATTTCTTTACTGCAGAAACAGAGATTAAATCATGGAAATTATTCTAAGCAGGAATAAATTCTGAAACTTTTTGTGTGAGCTACTGGAAGTGATGTGGCCATGCATGCAAAATTTCAGATTAATTTCAAGCATAGATATTTGTGAACAATTAATTTAGTTTCTCAGTTCTTGGAATTTTGTACCAAAATTTACCGCGCAAAAGTGAGCTCGGACAAGCCCACTGAGAAGAGTGGTCCAAAAGGATTCATACAAAATTTAGTTTGAAATTTTTAGACCTTCCTACAAGTTTCTATGAATTTTGGAATTTTGAACTAATTTCTGCGATTTAAAACAATTGGAAAAACATTTAAAATCTCCGGCACAGTACCGGGCCGAAACCGACCCGAGGCT
>JBNKLP010000062.1:0-648 GCA_050292425.1 Candidatus Nanoarchaeia archaeon
GAGAGCGCTTCTGCCACCGTATACGTGCAATCCACAATAGCGGGTTGTTTTCTTTTGTTTTGGTGAGGACGGTTAGGTCGAGTTGCATTGCATCAAGTCACCTGAACAAAGAAGCTTATTAACAAGTTAAAAGTTGGAATCTCACCGCTGTCTGAACCCATGGCAAGCCGTCAAACCATTCGTCAAACCAATTTTCAGCAACCCACCAAACTCCACACATAGGCTGTGTTCAAATGGCCGTAACCGTTGCTGCGGTTATTGAAAACATGTGTTTGAGTAGGCGTCGGAAAGCTGAGCTCGTTACCTCCAGATTTTGTATTCTGACAACAGCATGTTTTGCAAATCTTGGGGCCTAAACACATGACCAGGCACCGGTATACCCAGTCTGTCCAGAATCTGTCCAGCACTATAGCCTGACTTTAAAAGTCTGTTGCAACCAAACCGTGTGTCGAAATAGGCCATATGATCAACCAGAGGAAAGCTGTGTTCATTAACAGCATGTTTCATATACAAAGTTTCTGGGGAGGTCATGACAAAATTTTACCAAAATCCTGATTTATGCCGGAAGGTCAGCTCTGTCCTGATTTACCCGAATTCAGTAACCTGGCTATTTTCCGATAGCCGTAACTCGTAAGCCACTAACCATTT
>JBNKLP010000063.1:0-645 GCA_050292425.1 Candidatus Nanoarchaeia archaeon
CCGGATTCAAATTCAAACCAAGGCAAGTCAATTACTCATCACAAATCAAACCAAGGACCACTTGGTTTCTCAATCTCCCCCTTGATGAGTACATTGACAACACAAAGGCACAAAGTTTGAATTTTGAATCCAAGACCACATGAAGCACAACTAGAAGACCAAAAACAATAGAAAATCTCAAGAAGGTCATCTAGAAGAAGGAAAAATCACAAAACCAACAAATGGTAAGAAAAGCGGTAAACCAAAGAAAAAGCAAAGAAAAGCTCAAACTCAAAACTCCCCCTGAAACAAACTTTCCCTAACACTCTCAATGCAAGCTCTCCCCCTTAGGTAGAATTATCATGTTTCTTCTCTCAACCACCCGGTTAGCAAAAGAGTTCTACCAACTTTGTGCTCATACTCATCAAACATAATCTGAGAGAAGAACGAGATGATATGTATGAGAATCAAAATTAGGGTGCTTCACAAGGCATACAAGCATGTATTTGAGCAATTATAACCATCATCATGCCAAAACTTGTAGAATAAGAGTGAATCCACAAAAGGAAATCATAACAGGATAACAAGCAAGTAGTCATGAGTTAAGATAGGCATGAGTGCATAAAGCACATTAAACAAGCCACCATAAGCATACGACTCTTATCT
>JBNKLP010000064.1:0-641 GCA_050292425.1 Candidatus Nanoarchaeia archaeon
TAAATATCTTCGATAATGTAACATAAATATTACAAGCTAAATATCATTAAACATATCATCGGGATCACTTGTAATATCTTCAACTTCATTTGATACCTCAAATACAACATCTAGAATCTCCAACTTCTATTTTTTTTCTTCAAATTCAAATCTTATATGGTTTGGTTTTTATAAACCAAGTCATATTTATCATTTGTAAAGGAACTCCAAATTCTTGAATGCAAGTGAGCCAATCTAAATTCATATTTTTGAAGGACATGTGAAGGTTGAATTTTGGGGGATTGATGAGATTTTTGGCTGAAGGTTTGAACCCCTTTAAAATTCAAACAAGGTTCAAAGTAGATTTGTTTTCGAATTTTATAATTCAAAATCTAGAGAGATTTTAGAGTTTGGCCAAAAAGGAAATTTGTTCTATATAAAGTAATCTTTCAACTTGCAAATTTTAAATTTAGAGTTCTGTAAGTACCGATTTCTTATTTTGCAAGTTTGAATCATTTGAATATTTGAAAACTCTTTGTATTAAAAGAAAAAAGATAGCAGGAACAGCCCAGATGAACAGTGTGGAAAATCCAAAAAATTACCAGATTTTCTCGCCCAATCCAAAAACGGACAGTATGAAAGCTTAACCGTATTTTGAGTGA
>JBNKLP010000065.1:0-643 GCA_050292425.1 Candidatus Nanoarchaeia archaeon
AAAAGTTGATCATATGACCAAGGACGCAAGAGCACGGATATCATTGTACATTGCTAAGATAATTCATGCGTTCCTGCAAGAAGACAAGAAAACCATCAAGATTTCATACTTTTCAAGTAAGTTTCATTCCTCCTTTCAGTTTTGCATTGAAATATAACTTCTTATGGCGACCTTAACAAAATAACTGTAATCGTGAATGCAGTCGACATTATGTTGTTTGGTTCATGACCCCAAGCATTGGTATAGTGATATGCTTGGACTCCATGAACACGCCCCCAGGAGAAATTCAAATATTTCATCAAAATTTTACAAAAGTCAATTTAACTCTGTGGACAATCAACGGCTGAACTAGCAAATTATGTTATTGATGTACTAGCAAATTATGTTATATGAGTACTAGCAAATTATGCTATGAGTACTAACAAATTATGTTACATGAGTACTAGCAAATTATGTTATATGAGTTGTAGCAAAATAATGTATTATTAGTAGTAAAATTATATTGATTTAAAAAATTATTCAAAACATATGTAAGTGAGATCTAATTTTATTCATCATGTCATGTAGAACACAACGGTGAAAACGAACAATGTATATGAGATATATTGTATTTTAAACTTTAAAATTCAAATCCGAATAGATT
>JBNKLP010000066.1:0-641 GCA_050292425.1 Candidatus Nanoarchaeia archaeon
TTTTGATATTTTGCACTTCACCAACTCACCCAATGTATCCCCTTGATATTACGGAGCTTTTAGAACTCAACTAAGATATAAAATACTTAATTCTATGAATCTTCATGACTTTTTCTTTTTTCATCATTAATGCCCATATAGAAATTTATTTCAACATTTGTATTGCCTTTTTGGATGTTGTACACTACAAAACTCTCAACACAAGGTTAGATATCTAATTGTTGGTCATCAATCCTCCAAAACCCACACGGGGGCCTAGATGCACTTTCAATCTCTCCCTTTTTGGTGATTAATGACAACACTTAGAGTTTTTCAACAATTAAGCATTATAGATTTTTGTTTTTTTAAATTTGTACAAGGAGCTCCCCCTAAATATATGCATGGATTAAACAAGCACAAAAGTCACACTAAGAAGCATGTGAGAGCTCATTTGTACAATTTTACAAAACGTGGGGTGCCGAAAAGAACAAGTGTAATCAAGTGACAATAGAGTAATATAAATTAAATAGACAAAAGATTACACCATAGCATGAATCAATAAGGCACAACCACAAATATCGTAACACAATCATACATGGATAGATAAGCATAAGATCCAAACATACATAAATAGATAAACAAATAAGGTTCAAATCTCCATA
>JBNKLP010000067.1:0-640 GCA_050292425.1 Candidatus Nanoarchaeia archaeon
ATAAAAAAATCAAAGCGACATGGGATCGGAGAGGTAGATCCGAAAGGACAAGAAGCAGATCATTTCCTCCCTCTTTTTAGCACAGAATGAAAATTGTGCGAGATAGTAACAAGCCAAAACGAGAAAGAAAAACAAAAAGAAAAAATGAAGGAAAAAGACGTGAAAAAAGGAAATAAAAAGGAGCTATATTATTTATTTTTAGAAATTATGATTCACAAATTATTTTTTATATTATTATTGGATAATGACAATATAAAGTGATAGTTATATAAATTAATATAAAATAATGTATGATGAATTTATATGGCAATTTTATGTAGAATTGAAAGAAATGGATGGTAGTTGAGATGAGAATGAGAGAGAAAAGTTAGTTGTATAAAATATAATAAAATAAGGATGATAGTTGATATAGAGGATGAATTTAGAGTATCAGGAGCGCGGTCAATCAAAAAATTTGTACTATAAAATAAAGTATGTATTATAAAGGATAGAGAATATTCCTTTAGAATATGGATTTAGAGGATGAGCACTGCGGATAGTCTAAGTCATGAGCAGTCATGAGTCCGTCCGCTTCATCCTCTCTCCTCTCTTTCCAACGTGTCCTTTTTTTAGAAGATTGCATCAAAGACGAATGAATTTT
>JBNKLP010000068.1:0-639 GCA_050292425.1 Candidatus Nanoarchaeia archaeon
GGCAGACCATGCGTGAAGCGATTAAAAAAAATCTTTCAAACCGTACCAAGCATAGTTTATTTAATGAAAAGAACCACGGAAAATAAGGCGGGAAATTATTGCTATGTAATGTCAAAAATTTATTTTATTGATTCCTTGATATTTTTAGATGGGCATACTAAGAAAAGTATGTACTATCCGAATATACATCCCAAAACCCACTCCAATGTCATCGTTCTGCAGATGCAACAAATTAAGTTTTCAAAAATCATCATTCAGTGTACTTAACATAGGAAAGTTTATTGCCAAATTCCAGTATGTTCCTCAAGTTGTCGCTACACGACATTAGCTCAATTAGATTTATCTGCTCAATAAGAGTCTTCCATCAATTTCTTATGGAGAGACATTAAGGGGAACAGCTCAGAAATTGATGCTTTTTCTGCAAAATGATTGTTATCCTTCGTAATTGTGCATTACGTCACAGGTGTCAATTCTATAAGAAATCAATAACTATAAGTTCAATACAATTTTGATTAAAAAGATGATTATTAACGATTCTAAAACTTCTTGAGCGTTACAAAATAGTAGGCTTATCTGGATGACACATTTAACTTCATAAAATTGTACATTAGTTATTTGTAATTTCGCTCTTCATGGCTT
>JBNKLP010000069.1:0-637 GCA_050292425.1 Candidatus Nanoarchaeia archaeon
GTCCTTGACCTTAAAATGGCGCCTGAAGGTCAAAAAGTCAAAGTGGTCGTAGAGACTCGATTTTTTTTTAATCGATAGCTTATGAAAAGACGAAGCCTGGATATGGAAACCGTTTTTTTCTAAAGTTAATATTTTCGCCGCTAGGGGTCAAAATACGCTTTTTTCATATATGTATGGTAGGTAGATTCTGATGCTATATTCGTTTTGAGCGACCCCAAACTAGCTTATTATTACCGTAGGCTTGGCTTCTTCCGAAAAATTGCTTCATTTTCATAGGAGTAAAGATCAATTAACTCAAAAATATGGACATGATGTTTTTGTTTATGTTCACTGTAAAATAATGTGAAAAAGAAAAGTTTTTTATTTTATCATAAGGCCCCTACACCACATATGGATCATAGGCTACTAGGCTTTGCACCGCATTCTACCAAACATCTAGAGCTCCATGAAACCAGTTTCTATAAAAGTTCGTCGTTCTTAACTTAGACTGCAGCATTAGTCGTGTGAGCGTCGACGCCCATTGGCGTAATTTTTTAAATAAAAAATCCTTTAATTGAATAGATTTCAAAGGCTGATTTTATCCTTTTTTTCTACACTTTGTTATTTTGTTTCAATCAATCAAATGTAATGATCAATG
>JBNKLP010000070.1:0-603 GCA_050292425.1 Candidatus Nanoarchaeia archaeon
AAAATCAAGTAAGAAGTCGTAAAAACCGGATCATCCAATTTGCCCAACCGGACTATCCAGTTTTCCCAGAACAAAAAGAGTCCGAGTAGAATTTGAGATTTTATTTGATTAGAAAAGATTTGGTCGTATCCGACCCGAAGAGCTACGCCCTGCTGTCTATATAAGTATAGGTCACGGTCAATTGTAATCCGACACCAACACAATCAATCGAATTTATACTTTTCATACTTTTGCCCTAGTTTTCTTTTCTTCTCATTTTTACTTCGATTAGATCTCTTAGCCACCACCACAACCTCCAAAGTTGTCTTGGTTCACGCCTCTCCACCATCCAGATGCTACTTGGTCGGAGGAGGAGCACCTCATTGAAGCCCGGCGGTGTCCCTGACTGCCGTCGGTCCTAACAAAATCGGACAGTCCGGTTTGGCAAATCAGACACTCCGGTTTTCTCGGAATACTCTTGGAGGTGAAACCTCTTAAACGACTAGGTGTCGCCCTAGAGCTCTCAATGTTGTGGTGAGCCGTGAAAAAGTTTGTGAAGGCTCGCTTCGCCTCCGAAAGGAAAGAAGCAAGAGCTAGTGAAGTGAGGAAGGTGGTTGAAAGAGA
>JBNKLP010000071.1:0-630 GCA_050292425.1 Candidatus Nanoarchaeia archaeon
ATCAGAGATCTTTTAAGGAAGGGAAAAGGATGATTCTTGCGACAGAAATAGTTGCGTTAAAAGAGCAGGATAGCAAAAGATGAGTAACAGAACAGGTCATTTGAAGAGGGGTGAAGTGAAAATAGTTTTGCTTTTTAAATAATCTTTAAAATATGACTCTTCTAACTAGGCTAACGTCCTACGGTCAACACGGCTCTGATACCACTCTGTCACACCCGGTTTTAAGGCCAAACCAGATGCTCATCGTATGTATGCCCAGGATCAAGTTGTCATACATACGGTCAGAATGTAAGCACAGAATACCAATGTCTTTATTATAACGTATCTTATTACAAATATTTATTACAAGTCCAGAAAGGACTAAACAGCGGAATGGACCCCATCTTGCCACAGGCAGTTGACCGGGGGTTTCGCACGCCTAGAAGAAGTCTTCATCAAAGTACTCCTTATCTTCTGAGCAGCAGAGCATATCCATAAAACAGGAGAGGCATAGCAAGGGTGAGTACATAAAGTACTCAGCAAGTGTGGAAAAAATAATGAAATGCAAGCTTACAGCAAGAAAAGCTTAGCACATGGCTCAACTGCAGAAGCAAAGCATCTAGACCTAAACAATGTCTAAGCAAAAGACAC
>JBNKLP010000072.1:0-628 GCA_050292425.1 Candidatus Nanoarchaeia archaeon
AATAGAACCACCTCAGAAATGAGGGGTCCGTCTTCCAGGATCCAGATCGGGTGATTCTTGACGAAGCGAGAATGCATGCAAACACACATACGAAGCATTCAAAACCAAAATTTCATTGAAAATTAAGTTATTACACTTTAGTTTAAAGATTACAATGATGAGAAGCAGAAGGTGCTTCAAAAGATAGAACATGTTTGTGGAAGCATTTCACTCGATGATCCAGCACTTAGAGGTGAAGACCTCCTTCGACAATTATACGCCTATGACGGACTCCAGTTCTTAGAAACCTAGTGTTCCCATTGACCTCCATCATCGGCATCATTAGAAAGAAGAGAAGGAAAACCTATACACAAAAAGTTACAAAGCAAAACTTGAGTGACTATGCTCATCAAGACTAACTCGCCGTGATCAAGCGGTCAGACTTCTAGACATACAAAGGCTTCAAGCGATAATGACTTAATAAGCCTACAACAATTGTCTTTAAGAACGTTTAATCAAGTTTTAGCCATGTTTAAGTAGTTAACATCATATGTTTGCATCTACACTAAACATGCATTTGTAACCAAACAGTTTTGATATTAATCAACTCGTCGACTACCAAGTAGCTGACATCATCTCATGATATAAA
>JBNKLP010000073.1:0-620 GCA_050292425.1 Candidatus Nanoarchaeia archaeon
AGAAGCAGCTGAACTAAAAATATTGTGCAAAAGTCTACTATTTGGCACGTGTGCTGCTTATTTCCGTGAAGAAACTATGAAATAAGCTGTGTCAAAAAGGGTCTTTAGTTCTGTTCTGGTTGCCATACTGATATTGATTTGAACACAACAAAACATATGTTTGCATACTTGTGACAGAACCACCTCGGGAGGGGATCGTCGTCAGGATCAACTTGAGTGATTCTCGGCGAAGCGAGAACACAATCAACACACATAAGCACAATACCAGTTTATAAATTCAAGTAGAAGTTATTACAACTTAGGTTCATGTATTACTGATGCAAAAAGGGGGTTTGAAGCCAAATTTATGATTCAGGAGATAAATTAGAGCTTGCAGAAGTGGTTTCTCTCAACATTCAGAACATTCACTTTGCCCGAAAAGAGAATGCCATCCATCGGTGCTCTAAGCCTGAGGGACCCAGTACGGAGTCCAGCCCTCATCGGTTTGGACTTCTCATTGACAACCCTCGTCGGCATCACCGACAAGAGGAAGCAGTTCCTCACCTGCACACAGAAGATAGCAAGAGCAAAGCTTGAGTGACTACGCTCAGCAAGACTTGTCCAAGGTGACCAAAAGATCA
>JBNKLP010000074.1:0-614 GCA_050292425.1 Candidatus Nanoarchaeia archaeon
AACCTAAAATTAAATCAAACTCAATTCTAAATTTAATTCAAACTTCTAAATTTTAGAGGAATTTAATTATATTCGAATAAATTATAAGTTTAATATTATAATTTGAATTCAAACTTAGTTAGTGAAATAAAATTTATGAATTAATTTTATTTAATCTTTAATTATGGTTTAATTGCTCATCCTTGTCAATTAATTGTTAATCCGTAATTAATTATCCCTAATCCCAAAAATTATGGAAAATTAACCAAAATTAGTGCTAAGCTATCCAAACTTAGAAAACTTGTTAGAACCCATTGTTCATGAGTTATGACCTTGAAAATTTTCATTTTTACCCTTGTTAAGTAGAACCTTATGTAATTAAGGTTTCCTTTTAGAAATTTAACAAGGTTTCTCCATGAACACTTAGTACCCATCCTAAAGCCATAGATCACCTCATGGTTGGTCATGAGTGGTATTAGGGAGTATTGAAACCCCTTTATCTATGTTCTTAAGTATAGTTAGCTAATAGGAGTTAATGAAGGAAATTGATAAGGTAATTTAGTTATCATCTTAAACCTTGAGAGTCGTGTCACTCTTTCCATCCTTACTTTTGTACCTTACATAACTTCATGCAT
>JBNKLP010000075.1:0-609 GCA_050292425.1 Candidatus Nanoarchaeia archaeon
CGCTCTTCCGATCTGGGGAAAACCTCTATTAACGATCATGTTAAGATACATCACATTGTACTCTTTTCTTTTTATGAGTTTTATGAGAATTTTTTATGAAAGGTTTTTAATGAGGCAATGTGCACATAATAATATGTCTATCTCTTGATTTTCCCATAATGGTTTTTATAAGAGAAGTGTGAAAGATATGATATATGATGAAAGTGTTTCTCCTAATTTATTCCACTGGGTTATAGAAGTTTTTCACAGCATATCAAGAATGAAGACCTTCAATTTTCCCACTGGGGTTTTGAATGATTATATAAGAGTACACTCCTCATATTTTTTCCACAGGATTTTTGGAGGAGTTTTGATATCAAAGATTCATATATTCAAATGTACAGAGAGAGGAGGGGGTCCATTTGAAGGGACACATCTTCGTAAAGACACTCCTTTGAGGAGGCAACTATTGGAACGGACATGACCGTTCATTGCCTATAAATGTGTAACAAAGTTACTGAATAAAGATGAAGAATCATTTGCCTATATGCTTGTTTCGTTGTCACTTTTATTTCTAACACTTATCTGAGCACTTGTTATTGGCATAATGATGTGTGTACTAATAGAATT
>JBNKLP010000076.1:0-609 GCA_050292425.1 Candidatus Nanoarchaeia archaeon
CTTCTCCCATATGAGGTTTTGCATTCTCAAAATATCTTGTGTTGTTGGAGGAAGCCTAACCAGCCTTCCAACAACTTACGCATTCTACTACATATTTTGTGTTGCTGGTGGTTAGAGCATCTTCAATAGACTCTCATAAACCCTCTTTAAATTAAATTATTGTGGTTTAGTATAAAAAATCATCTCCAAGAGCTCCCATAAATATCTCACGTATTTATTTTCTTCCCAAACTCACCTCATTTGTAGGTAGAAATAGAGTAAATTTAAGGGCTCTCATATTATCCTTTCAAATAGAACAAACAATATTTTCGACCCAAATGCTAACGTGGCTCAATCAAAATTATTCTTAGATCCATTTTAGGGTGACTATTTCTGACACCCCTAGTGTCACTCTAGCAGCTATATTGTTTAAACAGTACCTCACCATGTAATTGCAAGCCTTGAATGAAATACATGTTTGGTTTGGTTTGAATTTCAAATTCAAACTCTTTTTTTTTTATTTCCAAATCAAGTCATATGAGCACATGTATAGAAACTTCACTTTCTCGCATACAACTATGCCCAACTAAATTCATATTCATAAAGATCAAGTCAAGATAGAATTTTAGT
>JBNKLP010000077.1:0-608 GCA_050292425.1 Candidatus Nanoarchaeia archaeon
GGCCGGACCGAGCTGTTGTTGGGCCGCGCCCTTGGGCGTGAGGCCTCAACAGCCTACGGGCCGCCTCGTCGAAAGCCTGAAGCCATGGGCCGGATTCGGCCCATGCACTGTTTAAGCCTTTTCTTTTTCCTTTTTATTTAAATAAATTTCAGAAATTGTTTCAAACTTCCAAAATTCGTAGAAACTTGTAGGAATGTCCAAAAATTACAAAATAAATTTTGTATGAATACTCTTCAACAACGCTAACCAGTGGGCTTGATTAAACTCACATTTGAGCAGTATTTTATTGTGCACAATTGGAGGAACTCAAATACAAAAGTATTTGTTTCTAAATATCCATAATTGATAATGTTCTGAATGTTTGGATGCATGTTCACATCATGAGTAGTAGCTCATACACATTTTTTCATAAATAATCCCTGCTTAGAATAATTTCTAGAGTTTAATGTCTATTTCTGTAGTAAATAAATTGTAGAAAATAATTTATGCTTCTAAAAATATTAATTTTTGGTTTAGAACTTCCTTGCACTGTTTAGAACTTGTATAAAATCAGAGAACATGATTAGAGGTAGAAATATCATGTTATTAAAATTTTAATTTGTAATTAA
>JBNKLP010000078.1:0-593 GCA_050292425.1 Candidatus Nanoarchaeia archaeon
TAAGGTCTTATTTAAGAATCAAATCTGTTGGTAATCCAACTCTAAGTAAGCTCGAGTAAAAATTCAAATGAATTCAAATCAAATTCTTGAAGCAAATCAAAAAAACTTGCAAATTCAAATTTCCAAATTCCTTTCATGAGTTGATGTGTCATCTAAGTGCAATCAGGAGCCCTCAATCAAATTTCATCCATTCTTGAAAATTCCAATCAAATTCTATCAAATTTCTAATCCTAAAGCATCCTTTATTTTTAATTCAAATTCTACTTTGAATATGAGAAAGTTTCTATAAGAAAGTAAAGGACTGGAGAAAGTGACTAGAGGGGGGTGAATGAGAGCCAATCAAAATTCCTCGAGAGAACTTGGCCTATGTCCCAAATTTGAATTGATGCGTCTCTCTTCTAGCACGATCAAGACCACATAGCTATTAAGAAGCTATCGGTCATCAAAAATGTGATAGAAACAGGAGTAATAGTGGAAGCACATCTAGGAGCAAGCAAGACACAAGCAAGATCACTATTGATCAAAATCCGACAACCATAATCAACTCATTGCTTTTGATATATTTCATCAAACAACTAGAGAGCGAGTCTAAC
>JBNKLP010000079.1:0-592 GCA_050292425.1 Candidatus Nanoarchaeia archaeon
GGCCTAGGAGAGAAACAGGGGAGGGCCCCACCTAGAAGGGAGAGGGGGCACGCGGGCCACGCCAGGAGGTCATGGGCCAGCCTGGGAAGAAAGGAAATGGGTTAGACCCAAGAAACAGTAGTCCTTTTCTATTTATTCAAAAAAAATCAAAAGCCTTGAATTAATTTGATCAAAAGAGGTCCTTCCTATTCTCTAAAAAATTCAAATAAAATTTGGATGTGAAGCTATTGAGATAAGGAACAACTTTCCTTATTGGAACTTTTCAAAATTCAGGATTGAATTTGAATTAAAAAATAAGGACCTCTAGGGTTTGAATTTGGATAGAATTTAATAGAAATCATTCTTGGAACTTCCAATTTGGATGAAATTTGGACAAAAGGCTTACAATTGCACCCAACTCAACTCTTGGAAAAAAAATTTAAGTTCAGACTAAAAATTTCTTGACTTCAATTTGTAGGCTTAAAATAAATTAAATCAAATTTCCTTCATTTCTATTAGAGTTCGATTAACCAAGCACTTGATGTATGATTAAGCCTCTAATAAAGGTAATTAGGAAATAATTAGGAGAACCGTAACACAGGGTGTTACGGCC
>JBNKLP010000080.1:0-589 GCA_050292425.1 Candidatus Nanoarchaeia archaeon
CTTTGAGGCACAAGAGGCACACACCTCTCCAAAGTCCCATCATGAGCTAAATATTTGGCAAAAAATTTCACCACTCAAAGTGAGGGTGCTCCAGCCAAGACTTGTCCAACAAGTCACAAAGCAAGTCTCAATCAAGACAAAAGCACTTATACAAGTGGTGAACATGAGCAATTAATTGAGTTGTCAAGTTTTTGCATATGCTCAACAGTGCAAACATCACAAGTTATCTAGCATGGTCTAGCAAAATGGCTCACATCTCATTACTACTCATCCTAGCACAGTGATAAGCATAATTAAGCAAATACAAGCCAGTATAACATGTGAAGCAAAGTGACTTAGGTGAGTATGAAGAAAATGCAAGAGAAAAACAAAATATACAAATATACAAGATAAAGCACCAACTCCCCCTCAAACCAAGCCATATGGATGGCAAACACCAAGTTTCAAACTCAAGAGGATAGCAAGAAAAGCACAAGGTTTCTCAATGCAAAAGACCATAATCCCCCTGAACCAAGGCAAATCAAATCAAGCGTCAAATTCAATTAAAGACGCCAACTCCCCCTGAAGTAGAGAACACAGTGTTTCATCA
>JBNKLP010000081.1:0-586 GCA_050292425.1 Candidatus Nanoarchaeia archaeon
TGCTATCATATGCAGGACCATCTGAACTATCCCCCACCCTAACTCTTATATGCTGAACCAAAACATCACTTGCCTGAACCTGCAAACCTGCCCCCCTTATTGTAATACCTGGTGATGGAGCTGTCTGGCCCGCAATTGTAATATAAGGGTTTGTAATTTTCAAATGATCTGTTAAAACAATTGTTCCAGATACTTCAAAAACACAAATTCTAGATCCTGAAGCATCCACACACTCTTTTAAAGAACCAGAACCACTAGGATTCAAATTTGTGACAGTATAAATATCACCCCCTCTACCCGCAGGAGTATTCATACCAAACCCATCCTCTCCTGGAACTACATCTAAACCAAAAACACCTCCCACCACTACAAAAAATACAAAAAAGGCATTCAAAATGAATCTTTTTTTATACATATTAATTATTCACTAAATAAAATTGATATTTATCACAATATATCATTTATTCTTAACTAAATAAGAGTATCACAAAAAAGCCTTTATAAGGCAAAATTGGCTATTTAAAAAGCATTTATAAACAATTTTAAGCTACTCAAGAACATTTATAAATATATAAAATATAATATA
>JBNKLP010000082.1:0-585 GCA_050292425.1 Candidatus Nanoarchaeia archaeon
TCATGCGGGCAAAAATTTAAAAGTAACCATGTCTAGGTTGTTGGGAGGTGTGATATCTGAGTTAGTGTTAATTTTGTTGAACCTTGATTTTGAGATTGATCAGAGTTGAATGAAAATAGAAAGGTTCCTCAATGACATACACATTCCTACCAGAGCCAAATATTTTCCCACATAGCAACTATTGTTTTTGTTGAGCTTTGTTAAGTGATGTGTCCAATTGAGTTTTGAAAAAAATTCAAAAATGATTTGCTACCCACATTATTTGCTAGCCTCACCCAGAAATATTGGCGTGCATACCTCCACTCCAGAATATGCGTCCACCGCCGATATATCCACAACTCCCACATCTCCATAATCATGGTTTAGCTATATTGGCGTGCATAACCCCATTCCGGAATATGCGTCCACCGCCAGTATATCCACAGTCATGACCATGTCATTCCATTTGAAAAGAAAGTTTTTGAAGAAGTGATTTTTCTCCTCAAATATCATCAAAACCCCCAAGTCCTCAAGAGACGGAGCATAAAAAAAAAAGAGAGAGAAAAATTATTGAAAAAAGAGAAAAAGAAAGAAAAAGAAAAAAAG
>JBNKLP010000083.1:0-577 GCA_050292425.1 Candidatus Nanoarchaeia archaeon
GAACATTTGTTCAGTGAGAACTTTCAGTTTTTCGACGTGTTGTAAATTAATTTAGAGGCCGAATCTGTTATTACCACTATGAAATTTTTAGTAGTATGTTATCTTCTTCTTTCCATAGAGAATTTAAACAAAAATTTTGGTTCAGCGGTTTGCATGTTATGAATTTTTTAAGTTGGGTACCCTGCTGTCTGTGTTCTAAACACAGTTTCATCTTATGGGGTTGATTCAAAATAGTAGATGACAAAATTGGGTTATCCATTTAATACCAAAGTTATATCTGAGTGAAATTATATGCTTGTGGAGTTTTTCTTGCTATCATTACCTTTGTGGTTTCAAAGATATAAAAGAAATAGCAGCAGCACTGCTGCTGTTTCAGTAGGGTATTGTGTTGCTATTTTCGTCGGATATCGAGTTGGTGTAGAGGCGCTATTTTTATTGTTTGTAATTGATCTATGAAGTATTTATGCTGAGGTGTTGATTCCATAATAGGTGGTGGTCCTCCAGAACGCGCTTAGCTTATTTTTCTTGATTTATCGGAGGCAAGTGAATGTAGCGGTGGTTACTACAGTATGACTTG
>JBNKLP010000084.1:0-530 GCA_050292425.1 Candidatus Nanoarchaeia archaeon
ATGGAAATGGTCTCGCTCACAAACCTAAAATGTGATGCTCTCGCTGGGAGAATAAACAGGTAGTTATCTCGCATTTCATTTTCCGCCCTTCTTCCACTATTGCATATTTGATTTTTATCTCTCCCCCTTTCATCCACCATTTTTATTTACTCCTTTTCCACATCATATTTATTTCATCATTGCATAATATAAAATTAAAAAAATAATAATAAATATAATTTGGAAAAGGATGAAAGGAATTTGCTTTACTTTTGATGCTTTTGGTCAGTGGAGTGAGCACGATAGGAGCAAGATGAAGTGGAGGATGAAAGTAGGGATTGAGTGGAGGCCAAGCATGACCAGTCGGCCAAAGATTGGTGGTCGGTCGGCCACCTTATCCCTCTTTTCTTCCTTTCCCCTCCACTATCTATCTCTTTAACTCAACCACCACACCTTTGGGACAAAGTAGAGGGGCAATGGCCACATGGGCTGGCCGACTGGCCACCATACTTGGCCGGTCGACCACCTCTTGGCTCCCCTATAAAAGGGTT
>JBNKLP010000085.1:0-572 GCA_050292425.1 Candidatus Nanoarchaeia archaeon
AGCGACACCACGAATGCATCCAGTGTGTTCAGCGTTGCCAAGATCTCCACTAAGAACGTCATTCTCCCTGTCAGACTTGAAGAGACCCAGTCTTTCTTTTTAGCGAGTTGTACCGCCTTTTCTTGAACTGCGGCAACTCCTTTCTTCTTGTGGACAAGTTTGCCGTCTTGAGTCAACTCCGACCGAGCGAGTAACCAGTTCACGATTCTTTCTTCAATGTCTTCAACTGGATTAGGGTTACCCGCACTGACAACTTCTTCTTTTTTCTTCTTCCATTCAGGAATTTTAGCAACATATCCCTTTGATCCCATGTGATGGGGATAGATGTTCTTCTTCGACACCTCAGCATATTCATTACTGATCACAAGGGCTTTAGGATCGGTCTTCTGTTAAACAAATTCTTTTCATTGAACCTCTGTAATTTTACCTATATGTTTTGGCATCAAACCCTTCTTCACGTAATTCATATTCAGTTTGGACTTCCACTTACTGAACAACCTTCAAATATTAATAAACATCGTATTCTTCACAACATCCTCTGCACCAGTTGGAAACTTGATTTTTTCCTTTAT
>JBNKLP010000086.1:0-570 GCA_050292425.1 Candidatus Nanoarchaeia archaeon
TCTATCTATGCCTAGCCATAGCTAACGACCTATCTCTAGCCATAGGATCATCAAGGATAGATCGAAAGGTCACCTTAATGCAACTAGGACATCAATTCAACTCATATAACCTAATGCACATCCAAGAATCATAAACAAGATAAAAAGATAAACAAAACTCAAGGAAGGTGGTTAGATGCATCATGGCTTGTCTTGATTCAAATCTAGGTTAGTGAAGTCTTCAACTTGAGCTTGCTCTGTTGACTCCTCGAGTTTCAGCATGGGGTGCAAAGTGCAATACGATGCATGAGTATGAGCAACCTCAGCATACTAACCCTTATAATTAATTTTACTAATTTACCCCTAGCATTTTAGTAATTCAATTACAACTTAGAAATTAAATAACATGCACTATACTCAACAAAACCTTCTCTCCGATTTTCTACAGGTGCTAAACAGTGCAAGGAAGCATTAAAACAAAAATGAATATTTTCATGTGCATATTTCATTTTCTACAATTTATTTATTGTAGGAACAGGAATTAATTCTTAGAAATTATTCTAAGCAGGAATTAATTATGAGCTATTTTAT
>JBNKLP010000087.1:0-569 GCA_050292425.1 Candidatus Nanoarchaeia archaeon
GGGAAGGAAAAAGGTGAACGGAATCGAAGAATGAGGCGACCAAGACATGGAGCTTCTCTGATGGGATGCGATGACGCAACAAAATCAACTCCAAGAACTCTGCCATAGACATTGGTAGTTGAGCTCTGTTAGTGTTTGTGGCAATGAAATTGTACGGGGGTAGTCGTGAGATCAAGAGAACGATGGTAACACAGAAGACGCGAGGATTTTTAGACAGGTTCAAGCCTTCCGAATGATAATAGACCTAAGTCATGTGTTCTTGTATTGCTCATGGCAATTGATGTGATTGTTGTGCTTCTAGTTCATGTCCTCTAGGGTGTCTCTACCCCTCCTTTTATATCCAAGGGGGTGATGTTACAAGGAAGGTAACCGAGTCTGTTACAACATGATTCCAATTATGACTCTATCTCTACTTGCCTATGTTACATATATTTTTATAGATATAATTATTTACACCTTGAGGAACACGTATTGATCTTCTGGAATCTTCTAAATGGTGGGACGAGTCGTAACGGACCCCTCCTCAGACCTTCCGAGTCACTACGAGGTGGTACCCTAGATACTAGTCC
>JBNKLP010000088.1:0-272 GCA_050292425.1 Candidatus Nanoarchaeia archaeon
CGCACGGTACTATCAGGTTCGACACAGTCTGCGGATTTGCCTACAGTCCGTATATCTACACCCTTTAACGTACTATTCCGTCAGTACGCAGGTCTGTCACTTTTTCGTCACCCCATCGCAGTTATTGCCAGTACTGGAATATTAACCAGTTGTCCATCGACTACCCCCTTCGGGTTCGCCTTAGGTCCCGACTAACCCTGATCCGATTAGCGTTGATCAGGAAACCTTAGTCTATTGGCGTGCGGGTTTCTCGCCCGCATTATCGTTACTTA
>JBNKLP010000088.1:282-569 GCA_050292425.1 Candidatus Nanoarchaeia archaeon
CCAGATGCTCCACCATACCTTACGATACAGCTTCTGCGCCACTGGAATGCTCCCCTACCGATTATAAATAATCCCATAGCTTCGGTAATATGCTTGATGCCCGATTATCATCCACGCCCAACCGCTCGACTAGTGAGCTGTTACGCACTCTTTAAATGAATGGCTGCTTCCAAGCCAACATCCTAGCTGTCTCTGCAGTCAGACCACGTTTGTACAACTTAGCATATATTTAGGGACCTTAGCTGATGGTCCGGGTTCTTTCCCTCTCGGCTATGGACCTTAGCACC
>JBNKLP010000089.1:0-564 GCA_050292425.1 Candidatus Nanoarchaeia archaeon
TTTACCCCCATTGCTTCAATGGCTGCCTTGGGAGAGAAACTGGATACAGATCCATGGATCAGTCAGCCGGCGTGCTGTGGATTGTGCCGGGAGCCCTTTTACTCGGGAGCAGTGGCTCTGTCCATCGCTGTTGATGACTTCACAAAAAGTTGTTATATGTGGACCACATGAGATACGTATGGTCGAGGTTCATACGTGAATCAAGCGTGGAAAGTGTGTGGCGTGTTAGTCAGATTTTTCCCTACAGGGTGTACATCGATTCGAATCGTCGCGACTCTCAGATATGAGTACCGCTTGTTTGTGGCAGTCATCACGTAGATAACTTAACAAACTCAATGAGCTTGTTGGTAGCTGATGTTGTGTTGCTTAATATACTTAATTGCTTACAACTCTTGTATGATTAGAGTAGGGTGTACCTTTCCTCTAAGTGTTGAATAGAGCTAAAGCTTTGAAAGTAAGGTCTCTCTTGTAGTGCGGGTTTGGCATTAGTATAGAGCTTTCCCTTAAAGCCTGGCATGCTAGGAGTCGGCTGTACGGGTCAGTCTTGCTGAGCTTTAGTTGCTC
>JBNKLP010000090.1:0-563 GCA_050292425.1 Candidatus Nanoarchaeia archaeon
AACGTGACTCATGAATTAAATAATGAGGAGTGTTTTGTCTAAGGGTTGAAGCACTTATTTGATAAGAAATTTATTATAAGGACATTGTGTACAAGTTTAGAACCTTCCTTACTCTGAGTATAATGATAATCTTGATGGTCTTCCTTATGTCATTTTCCACTTTTGAAGAAGATTCATTAAGAAAGGTCCAAATAAAGGAATAAGTTAATTTTGAGATTTTGTCTCATATAAAGATAATGAAGATAGAGTATTTAAGTTAAGAGGTAATCGCTCTATCACATTCACACCATGAAAGAACAATAAGTTCTGAGTCCTTAATGGTTATAATGACCGGGATTTTGGCAAAATAAAATTCAGGACTGGACCCCTGAATAGAACCATGTAGTATTATGAGCACAATGCTACATAGATTATGTGTATGTGAATAAAGAAATTAAGTGACAATATGAATAAGTCACAAGATGCTTAGACTGTAAGTTATGTGGATAATAAATGATCCATATAATTTACTTTGCACCCTTATGAGAGGCATCATATAAATTCGTGAGATATTATGATTTTTT
>JBNKLP010000091.1:0-562 GCA_050292425.1 Candidatus Nanoarchaeia archaeon
CCAAGGCCCAGGGGCAGTTTGGCGGCGCTGGCGCAAAAGGAGGGAAGGGAGAGTGGGCCAGCCGGGGTATAAGGAGAGGCGGGCCGCGGCTGGGCCGAATCGGGAATCGGGCCAGAATTCAAAAGAAATTCTTTTTGAATTTCAATTGATTTTAGAATTTGGTAGAACTTTGGAAATTACACAAGGAGATTTAGAAGGAATTTTGACATGAGGATTTTTCCTAAAATCTTCTAGGCTATCCAAGTATTTTAGAAAAATGAAATATGCCATGCCATGTTATGCAACCTTAGGCAAAATTAATTAATGAAGATTTCACCTTATACTTTTTATTTAGAAATGCAACCTAATGCACTACTAGTTCGACAAAATTTTATTATTTGCAAAAAGTGGGTGTTACACCTCCACCCATTTGGTGAAATAGTCCATGATGGACAAAATGTATTGGTGACCCTTGATGGATGGAGGGTTGATTTTGCCGATCATGTCCATGCCCTAGCCTCTGAATGGCCACGGTTTCATGATGGGATTCATTACTGACACCGGTACCATCTGTATCTTTCTG
>JBNKLP010000092.1:0-562 GCA_050292425.1 Candidatus Nanoarchaeia archaeon
TCCTCGTGGCCCTTGAATGTTTCCCAATCACACGTTCTTGTATGCTACCGAGAAAAATTCAATACAACAATCGTCATCAATTACGGCGACCGCACATACAAAAGACTAATAAAAGTTTGTGTTTATGAGCTCACCCATGCATCATCCTCACCAACAATGTTACCATAAAAGTAGTCATATCCAAGCTCGGAGGGCACAACTCCTTGTCTAGCTTGTACACCACATTGACAAAGAGGATGTAGAGAGTAGTGGCATGGTGAATCATCTGAATCCAATGATAATAATATTTCTAGGTCATCCGGCCAATGTGACCTTGGCCTGCAAATAAGTTCATTAAAATCATACCATCATTTGTTACCCTGCAAAACCATTATATGTCACTTTCATTTACATAGACTCAATATTTTGATCACAACAAGAGATATTTTCTTTTATGTACTATTACCGATAAAGGAATAGTACAATGCCAAAATAGAGTGTAATCCAACCCTGTAGGCATGTTCGCCAACTTAGAACGTACCCACATTTGCACAAAGGTGGGTTGCAAATACAACATGCAGTG
>JBNKLP010000093.1:0-557 GCA_050292425.1 Candidatus Nanoarchaeia archaeon
GAAAACATTTTACGTTGCATCAGGCTGCGATGCATCGTCCATTGAGTAATAAATATATTAGATCGAGAGCTATACGATTCTAATAAATTTTTGCAAATGCATGTACATGTATATTTATCCCAGGTTATCAAGAGGACAGAATCCCCGAAAACAGCCATTGCAATGCATACGAAATCATAGCATATTTGCTTTGACTAAAGAAGCGATAAAAGCGATCGATACTCCAATTTTCGGGGATCCTGCACCTTTATGTATATTTCACCAAAAGGGAAGACGTATTCTTAGAATCATCAAAGAGATTTTAGGTATGCGTTTTCAAAGGGTCAAACAAATTTAAACAATTAAAATTATTTTTATTTTAATATTTAAAGTGAAATTATATTTCTAGTTTAAATTTAGTGATATTAAAAAATCAATTAAAATTAAATTTAGAGAAAAAACAAATATATAAAATTTATTCAGGCTAGCGCTAGGCCTGCCTGTCAGACCGCCAGCCTAGTTAGACTGACTCCTACAGCTCATATGCATTTTGAAGAGTCAAATTGATATTTGCCTTT
>JBNKLP010000094.1:0-552 GCA_050292425.1 Candidatus Nanoarchaeia archaeon
GCTCAGCAAAACTGACCCGTCAACGTGGCCATAAATAGCCGACTCCTAGCATGCAAGGCTGAATTAGGATAGGCTCTATACTATGCCAAACTCGCGCTAAGAGTTGATCCTTACTTTCAAGTTTTAGCTCTACTCAAGTTAATGACATTACTTGCTTTCATTAACCAGCTCTATTCAAATCATTTCAACTAACAGCAGCTAATTAACTAATCAAGCAAGGGTTGCAAACAATTAATTGAAGCAAAGATCACAATTCTAAATTGACCATTAATCATGACATTAAGATAGCTACGTGAAGACTGACACGAACAAGCGGTTACTCATATCCGAGAGTCGCGGTGATTCGAATCGATGTACACCCTGCAGGGGAAAACCCGATCAACACGCCACACACATTCCATGCTTAGTCCACGTATGACCATCGACCATACGTATCTCATGTGGTCAATGCATTGCAACCTTTTGTGAGTCACCAATAGATTTGGACGGCTCCCACTGCTCCCGAGAAAAAGGGCTCCCGACACAATCCACAGCATGCCGGCTGGCCGATTC
>JBNKLP010000095.1:0-552 GCA_050292425.1 Candidatus Nanoarchaeia archaeon
TCATTGAAATTATCAAATCCACTGGTGGAGTGTCCGCACATTGCTGCGGATACCTACTATATTATACAATATATATATATACATGTATGTCGTTCAGTATAAAAGAGGTCCTTTCTGACTTGCCATGGTCATTGGTAATACTTGTGACTGCCTTTTTTTCATTAAAAATAATATTAAATAGTAATTAAGAAAACTAAACTTATTAATAAAAATATTTACAAAAAACTTGAATAAGACAAACGGTCAAACATAGTTTATAAAAAAATGACATGTTTTTAGGGACGGAGGTAGTAGTATATATGCTCTCTAGTTTTAAATGTACATGCTTAGGAAAAGATAGATTTTAAAAGTAACATTGAATTTCAAATCATTCACTGATTTTTTCACTAATTTAATTAATGGGCTTGCCTACGTACATATTTTTTTAGATAATGGGAAACAAAGTCCCAGCCTTGTCCTCCAAGAGGATACAGCCGGTCAATTAGAAGGCGTCCACCCTGAGTACCTCTACACACCAACAATGTTTAATTCAACACCCATAGATATAAACAA
>JBNKLP010000096.1:0-492 GCA_050292425.1 Candidatus Nanoarchaeia archaeon
GGCTCACAATGTCTGGCTTAAATTGTGCAATACCTATGAGGGCTCCTCTAAGATTAAGTTTTTACATAGAGATACTTATAATAGGCAGTACCAGACTTTTTCTCAGAAACCTGGTGAATCGCTTGATGACTATTTTGCTTGGTTTGAGTCCATTGTCAATAGCTTCGTTCTTGTGGTCCACTTGGATATTCTAATAATGAACGTGCTAAGCAGTTGTTATATGTGCTTGATGATCATGTTTGGGGCATGAAAATTACCGCTTTAGATGAGCCTGTTGATTTTGCTACCTTAGACACTGAGAAACTATTTAGCAAATTAAAATATCATAAATTGTCTAGGAAGGGTCGTCCGAACCATGATCCTTCTCTTACTAGTATGGCTTTTGTTACTAGTACTCATGTTGGTGGCCATGTGGCTAACCCCACCAACACTACTGACTCATCTGCTTTAGAGTTTGCTTTGTCTTCCTTGTGTGCAGCTTTTGATGAGTAG
>JBNKLP010000097.1:0-547 GCA_050292425.1 Candidatus Nanoarchaeia archaeon
GTGATGCTTTGCTTCAATTAATTATTTGCAACCCTTGCTTGATTAGTTAATTAGCTGCTGTTAGTTGAAATGATTTGAATAGAGCTGGTTAATGAAAGCCAGTAATGTCATTAACTTGAGTAGAGCTAAAAACTTGAAAGTAAGGATCAACTCTTAGCGCGAGTTTGGCATAGTATAGAGCTTATCCTAATTCAGCCTTGCATGTTAGGAGTCGGCTATTTATGGCCATGTTGATGGGTCAGTCTTGCTGAGGTTTAGTTGCTCAAATTTTGCCTATTTGTTATTTTGTGCAGGTGCTCTCCCTCTCTCTCCCGGTGTGAGCCGTTCTGAGGACGTCATCTTTAGGGCAAGATGATTGTCTTTGTATCATCGAGTATTGGTATTTTGTTTCGCTTCTATTTTAAAAACCTTGAAAACTTCATTTACTTAATTAATTACTCTGATGTAACTCAATAAATCTACTATAATAACACTTTATTCGGGCTTCTAATGTATGTGATGTATTATGCATTATTATTTTGATATTGACACCCTGTAATGATCCTGG
>JBNKLP010000098.1:0-548 GCA_050292425.1 Candidatus Nanoarchaeia archaeon
TTTTGCTCCCTGATTTTCTATAGGTTCTATACAGTGCAAGAAAGCTTCCTACCAAGAATTAATATTTTTCAAAGCATATTTTATTTACTATGATTTATTTATTACAGGAACATAATTAAATCCTAAAAATTATTCTAAGCAGGAAATAATTATGAGTAATTTTATACATGCTAAATAATATGACATGATCATGTATGCAAATTTTCAATGCATGGACATGCATGTATTTTTGTAATTAATTTCTTCAATATTTTCATTATTGGAAATTTTATACCATGCATTAATGCACAAAATAGAATTTGGTCGATCCTAACGCAACTATGTACTCAAGAAGATTACAAGGAAATTTATTTTGTATTTTTTTGAGTTTTATTTTATTTTCTATGTATTTTAGAAGTTTAAATAAATTTTCTATAATTTCTACTGGAAAAAGGAAATCAGAAAATGGAGAAAACCTAGGAACAATGATTGGGCCGCGTTCGGCCCAAGGCCTCGGCCTACTGGTCTGGCCCAGCAGCCATTGTGGCCCAGAGCACCTGCACGGTGTG
>JBNKLP010000099.1:0-547 GCA_050292425.1 Candidatus Nanoarchaeia archaeon
CCTTTCTTACTTTCTTTCAATGGAATCTCTCCCAGCAACTTGTAAATCTCATCCTCTTTTTCTTTTCTCCTTTTGAAACATGGAGCTTTTCAAATGGGGTTTCACCTCTTTTGCTTTTCAATCCTTGCTCCTTTTTCTTTTTCTTCTTTTTTTCAAAGATCCTTCTTTTTGCTAGGGAGAGATTCCACTCATTGGAATTTTCTAGGAGAATCACTTGGTAAATAGGATCAAAGTTGGAACAAGGAATGATAAGGGTTTGATATGGAGTTTGTGGAATGCTTGGTGAATTATGCCTTCTTCGATTAGAATAGGGCATTACCAAGCATGAGTGTATGAAGGCTAGAAAACAAAGTTTAATGAAGGAATAATCAACCGGGATTTTGCCATAAACTCTAGAGAATTAACATTTGCAAAAACTCAACAAAAGTATAAGCATGGTAAAGTAAATATTTTCATTCATATTTGGCTCTGGGTGGTGTATAGGTAAGCTTGAGATTAGGGAAAGGCAAGCCCGACATGTGAATAACCAAGCAAGCAATATGAACTC
>JBNKLP010000100.1:0-518 GCA_050292425.1 Candidatus Nanoarchaeia archaeon
ACAAGAAACGGTACACAAGCGGCAGGTGATCCAAAGGTGCCCTTTCACTTGACTTCCCCTCATGATCTGGACATAGCTCTTGGGTTCAAGTCTAAATAGTTCATCATCTTTTTTCTTGGCTAGAAAACCATTTTCTCAATGAAGTGATCTTCATGCCTCAATTATGTCCACAGACTGCTTGACTGAGCCTGAATTTCTTTTGGATGATAAACAAGTTCTCCATCTTGAGATACTTTAGAATATAATTCTGAAGGTTTTCCCATACCTCGATGATGGGTCCGTCAGTGATCTTTTGAGATCATGCCCAAGGGTGCCAGTGATCTGATAGATTTTCAATTTGAAGTTTGAGATCGTGCCCAAGGGTACTGGCTCTTCAAAGGTTGACCAGTAATCTGACAGTGTGGTAGATTGCCGAATGATCAAATCCAGTCTAGCACATCTCTGTTAAGACCATAAACATAACAGAGCAAAAGATAATCCTACAAAGACTAATAGTATTTACTAGCTGTATCATATTT
>JBNKLP010000101.1:0-544 GCA_050292425.1 Candidatus Nanoarchaeia archaeon
GGAGAGCCGTCCTCACTTAGCAAGGAATTCCATTTGATACTAAATCAAAATGCAAATCAAATCTGAGTCTGAAACTAACTGAAATGATCAATGTTTTGTTCGTTCAAGTCTTTGTCTGACCAATTCTACCTTTATGGTAAGAGTTCTGCTATGGTGTTTTTGAGATACTTGAGAGGTAACTAAAGGTACTTAAGGTTTTCTTTAATCTCAGCGGATGATTTTTATTATGTTATTAATAAATTAATAATTTTGATACCTAACCCACACTAATTTGGTACTGATCCACCACTTAAAGTACCTCTCAATAGGTATCTCCCTGTTTTTAACCATTAGATCTAGACAAATGAACGACTCACATTGATTGTACACACCGTAGCAAAACTCGCAAAAATTACCTTTATTACAGATTACTAGATTTAGATTCCAGAAAAAAGCCAAACAGTTTCACTATATGATTTCCCTAAAAGATCAAACAAATTGGTTCCAGCCAATTCATTGAAAGAGAATTATGTGCTGGCACACTAGACAACTGTTCGTATGTGTC
>JBNKLP010000102.1:0-542 GCA_050292425.1 Candidatus Nanoarchaeia archaeon
GGACCCGTGCTCGGCCGACGACGTTTTGGAGGCGTGTCACATCCTGAAATTTCCATTTTAGAATGTGAACCGTTTTCCTCAATAAATTTATATTTTCAAAAGAATTTCATTTGATTTAAGTTAAAATGATTTTATTTTGTATTTAAATGAGTTCAAAGAATCAAAATATTTAAATGGTGTTCAAATTTTTCTTTTAAATTATTCATTCATTTGAGTTGTGAAAATTTTCAAACAAAAAGTATTATTAGAAAGAATTTTCTTTTCTCAACCTTCATTCAAAAGGATTTACAAAAGTTTATAAAATTCCTCCCTAATTGGATCCAAGTCCCAGCACCCATTCATTTCCCTTCTCTCTGTTGCCATTCAGGTATTTCTGTACCAAGAGTGGCAATTGAGATCAGAAGCTATCTTAGTATCAATCTCCCTCTCTCTCTCTCTTCAGCCTACTTCATCTACCCCAAGTGCTCCTCCTCATGTGTCAAGGTCACTCTTTCATGCAAAGCGTAGCAGATGCACCTATACACATAGCCAATCCCTACAAT
>JBNKLP010000103.1:0-541 GCA_050292425.1 Candidatus Nanoarchaeia archaeon
AATTTGCAAATTATGGCTTAAATCTAGGGGAATATTTTCAAGGTCTCAGGTGGGGGTGGGAGCTCGAAGTTGTCCCCTTCAACAAACCGATGATAGGGTTGTCCTATTCAGCACCCCCTACCTCATCCGAATCATTGAATAAAAAATATTATTCCCCTTGATTTGCATTTTTAATTACCTTTAATTTAGTATATAATATTACGAGCCATACTTTGAAATTTTTTGTCCCCCCGGGTGGTAGAAACTTCTTACCTGTTGCATTCTTCCAGATTTTCCACGCCCTTTCCAAAAATGTATAGTTTATGAGGGTTTGTCCTTTGAGATTTTTGGTGGGGGGCATTTTTTGTGTCCTGTTTTTGTGACTGTTCAATTTTTTCCGGCCACATGTGTATTTTTATCAAAATTGATAATAATAATGTCGTTCAAAACGGGGTATAAATTTATCGATTGTTTATAATTCTTTTATGGAATTGGCCCGATCGAACTGTATATCGAAATTGGGTTCGATGTGGGACTGGCTCAATAAGTTATGGCGTCGAAC
>JBNKLP010000104.1:0-509 GCA_050292425.1 Candidatus Nanoarchaeia archaeon
GCTTATTAACATAGTGCATCCGGTCACAATTTCTAAATGCAACAACATCAAAATAGAATTAACAACGAATATTATAGAAGGAAAAATGTTATCAAACTATAAGTGTATATAAGGAACTTACTTTTGTAAAATTTGGATGGAGTCCTTGAATTGATCATTCGGCGTGTTCATGGAGTCCAAAACTATTGCTGTCCCATTACATGGGTATACATACCAGACAACATAATGTCGGCTTCATAATTAAAGTAATTTTGTTAAGTTCAAAATAAACAGTTATATTTCAATGAAATTGATAAACTCAGAGTAAGTCAAACTTACTTAAAAAAGTATGGAATCTTTATGAGAGTCTTGCCATCTTTCATAAAAGCTTGTATTCCCTAGCTATATACACCGCTACCTTCGACCTCACTGTACCAGTCTGCTCCTGAACTTGTTTATTGACGTCTTTTTAACTCATGTTCCTATACATCTCAGAATTCTTGTTCAAGATGACGGTGTGGCTTGCCTGC
>JBNKLP010000105.1:0-541 GCA_050292425.1 Candidatus Nanoarchaeia archaeon
GTCAAGTTTCATAAATTAAGGTATAAAATAAATATCTAAGATCTTCCGCAAGATAAGTAACAAATACTTATCATAACTTGAGAAGGTTGGAGATTCAAAACACACTAGCTATGCAAAGGCCTAGATGCACATTATTAATTAAGAACATTTACTAAAAATCAATACGAACCATACATTTGTCATAGATATAAATTTTCTTCATTCGGATGAAGAGAAATCAACTTACGTGTGCCATTTATCAATTTATGTATTGCTCTTCATTTGGTTAGACAAATCTGAAAAATAATCTCAAGAACCAATAATGAGAGCATCTAGTGACACAAGCATTATCTAGATCAAATTTCACAAAAAGAAAGTGCATGCTTAGCATAAGAGAGAGTCAAGAAAGTCATGCATCACTTATCGCTTAAGAGGTGGTGAGATTTGATCCATGTAAGAAGAATAAGAATATCCAATTCTCCATGTGTGATTCACAAGATAAGAAACACTTCGTTACTTGGATCACAATAAGTTCTTGTTCTTCAATATAGCTCAAACCTTG
>JBNKLP010000106.1:0-541 GCA_050292425.1 Candidatus Nanoarchaeia archaeon
AATAAAATTGGTCTTTGGTGATTTTTGTGTATTTTCTTTTATGGCTCAGTACTTTGTGTTATTAATTACTTTGATCTGTAATCACTTCTTTGTGAAGTCATTTATAATAATGTACAACTACATATAACAAACTGGTTACAGAGGCTAGGATATTAATATATTCCCTTTTCTATAAAAACCACTATACAGTGGGCCGTTGTATGAAGCTTCTTTCTGCTGTCTGAGACAAATGTTTTAATTCTTTTTTTAGAACTGAGATATCTGTCAAATACTCCCTCTGTCATTAAATGTTTGTTACGTTTCACTTTTTAAGTCAATTGACTATTTGTTTATTAAAAAAATAAAGTTATAGAAAAAATTAAATGTATACTTAAACTATTTTATGTAATAAATCATATTATATTTATTTTTTAATAACTTTAATTTTTTAATAAAACAAATGGTAAAAGTTGACATAAAAAATCAAACATGACAAACATTTGAGTACGGATGGAGTATTTAGGAATTCCGAGGTAGCAATTGATTGTACTATCAAAAAAAG
>JBNKLP010000107.1:0-538 GCA_050292425.1 Candidatus Nanoarchaeia archaeon
TTCCATGTACCACTTCATCGTTAGTAGTTGGTTTTAAAAACTTTACCATGCATGATAAACTTATTTTAGGGTACTCATATTTGGTTACAATTTCAAGAACCTTTTTAAATACATTTAAATCATAGTCTTTTAATTCTTTTTCTTGTTTATTGATTTTAATTTGTAAAGTACCTGCTCTATTTTGTTTTGGAAATGTTTTTATCATTTCAATATCATCTACAAATTCAAATTCTTCAAGAAGTTGATCAATATAACCTTTTTTACTTTCTTTGTCTTCCTTGTCCTCCTTGTCTTCTTTGCTTTTTATTTTAGTTTCATTTTTGTCTATTTTTTCTTTGCTTTTTATTTTAGTTTCATTGTTGTCTATTTTTTCTTTGTTGTCTATTTTGTCTTTGTTGTTTATTTTTTCTTCATTAGCTTTATGCACTTTTGTTTTAACATGTTTTGCCCAATTAGTAGCTGATATATTTTTATCACAATAATTACAGTGTTTAGTCTTACTCTTACTCGTAGTATCCATTTACTTAAAAAGAAATAG
>JBNKLP010000108.1:0-535 GCA_050292425.1 Candidatus Nanoarchaeia archaeon
GGCCCCTCGAGTTCTGACTCCATGTATACATGGCCTAGCGAATAAATGAGCCAATATTAAAATGATGCAATGCATGAGATGCTTAAGTTCAAAATATGCAAAAACAGTAATAGCAAATGACATTACTATGGAAAAGGATTATTTTACCAATTACTATAAGCTTTTCTATTTATTAACTATTTAACTAAGCACTAGAAAATTAAAAACAAAAGATTTATGAATCTAAAAAGGTTCTATGATTTTATGAAGGTTCTACACATCAAGAGGAGCTACCAAAGGTTATTAATTTCCTACTCATATTCTATTTACTATGATTTATTTGCTTACAAATTAAGGATTAAATCATAAATAAATCTATGAGCAGAAATAAAATATGATATATTTAATGCAATCTATTGAACACCATATGAGTATGCATGCAAAGATTCAATATTTAATATTGCATAGATTTTTGTAAACAATTATTTTAGTATCTGAGTTTTTAGAATTTTGTACAAGAAATTACTGCACAAATGTGATTTTGGTCAATCCCACT
>JBNKLP010000109.1:0-505 GCA_050292425.1 Candidatus Nanoarchaeia archaeon
CGCAGCCGAGGAGTAGGCCGGTCCCACAATGGTCACCATGACCATCGTCAGGATCATCAGCGGCTCAGGTTAGCTACAATCTTGCTAAAACTTAGTCAAATGCAGCAAAATTTAATTAAAGTTAGTCAAACATAACTAAACTTAACCAAATTTAGTCAAACTTAACTAAAATTAGGTAAATTTAGCCAAACTTAGCTAAATTTAGCCAAACTTAGCCAAATTTGCTAAAAGTAGCTAATTACATTCATACTAGAGGCAAACTTATTTAAATTGTGCTAACTTTCCTTATCTTAGGTATCGTCGTCATTTGGTGCCACTCCTTCATCAAACTTACCATCACCGGGGCGAAATGCAGCAGGTTCACTTTCTAAATTTTTTACTTTACTTTGTACCTTTCTATCTACTCTTTTACTCATCCTATATCCTTCACAGGTGGCTTCGGATGATCCGGTAAATGACTTCATCAACAACCTCTTCAATAGATCCGGAGGAGGCTCGACCGACG
>JBNKLP010000110.1:0-531 GCA_050292425.1 Candidatus Nanoarchaeia archaeon
ACTGTATTCAATGTAACACCCTAATTTTTGGAAAAATTTAAAACTTGCCAAGTTAATGCATTTCACCTAAATAGCAATAGGAAAATTTTGAATAATTTGATAGGTTGCATTTCATGGCATGCATATTTTTATTTCTGAGCCCTAGGTTGATTTCTCTTTTCAAAAAGATTTGAATTTTATTTTGAAATCTTTTTGTGCTAAACCAATTTAAAAGTATTCCATTTAAGCCTTGGTTTAAATTTAAATATTTAAACCAATTTTCAAAATTTCCAGATTTGAAAAGTTCTCAAAAAGATTATTTGAATTATACCAGTTTGAATCCGTTCAAATCTAGTTTAAAACTTTTGGTTTTAAACTCAAAACCTTGAATCAAATTCAAAAACTATTTCTGCAGGCTTTTCTATTCAATTCTTCATTTCGGCCCAGTTCACCTTGACAGCCCAGATTGTTTTCCTTGGAAATTCTCACATCAGGCCCAAATCGCCAAGCCGATTCGGCCCAGCCGGCCCAACTGAGGGACCGTCCCCCTCC
>JBNKLP010000111.1:0-530 GCA_050292425.1 Candidatus Nanoarchaeia archaeon
GTGCTCTGGGCAAAAGTGGGTCTCGAGGCGCCCACTTGTCAGGCCGGGCGGCCATCTAGGTTGGTCGGGCGGCCAAGTTTCATGGCCACACCGATTTTCCTAGCATGGATCCTCTTCTTACCGACTTAACATGACACATCTTGAAAGTGTAATTTCATTGGTGCCAAACCCTGGCCGGTCGGCCAAGAAGTGCGGCCAGCCGTTCCCACCTTGGGTCGGTTGGGCCCGAGCTTTTTGCCACGTCATCTCCCCATGTCATATTATCTAAGACTACCCCTGGTTTTGGACATAATGAAGATATGTATGGATTTTGGTCCATATGATGCTTTTCTATCATCTGATGTTCCTGAAATGGTAGATCAACAAAACTCGTGGAACTCGTTAGTAATAGGCACCTATCTTCTATATCTTGAATGAAATGTAGGTATGTTGGTGGTAAATATATGCATTTTATGACACACTTAGAGTTTTGCTCATCCCTGAGCAAAAGAAAAGAATTAAATCCTAGGGACATAAGCAAGAACTCCAGT
>JBNKLP010000112.1:0-527 GCA_050292425.1 Candidatus Nanoarchaeia archaeon
TTAGTCACCTTGGATAAGTCTTGCTGAGTGTAGTCGCTCAAGCTTTGCTCTTGCTGTCTTTTGTGTGCAGGTGAGAAACTGTTTCCTCTTGCCAGTGATACCGACGAGGGTTGTCAATGAGAAGTCCAAACCGATGAGGGTTGGACTCCGTACTGGAATCTTCAGGCTTAGAATGCTGATGGATGACATTCTCTTTTAGGGCAAAGAGAATGTTCTGACCGTTGAGAGAAATTGCTTCTACAAACTCTGATTTATCATTTAAAGCACAATTTTGACTTCAAACATCTTCTATATAACTAATATGTGAACCTAAGTTCCAATAATTTCTACTTGAACTTTAATATATGGTATTATACTTATGTGTATTGATTGTATTCTTGCTTCACCGACAATCACTCAAGTTGATCCTGGCGACGACCCCTTCTCGAGGTGGTTCTGTCATAGAGGCGGCTGTGGCGGTGGTGGAGCCTTAGCAGTGGCCCCACGAGGTCTGGTGGGTGCAGCCCCACGATAGACACGAGAACCCT
>JBNKLP010000113.1:0-526 GCA_050292425.1 Candidatus Nanoarchaeia archaeon
TATTGAGTAACCACTCAGAAAGCTTGCCCCATTCCTGCGTATTAACAAACCCCATTAGTTCGTTCATGTTTGCGCTGTAAACAATAATTTCAGGGTAGGCTAGCTCTGCATGATTATTGATAAAAGCCGAAATAATTTCTTTGTAATAATCTACTGTAGATTCAGGCCCAATCCCGCCAATGATGCCCATGGTTTTCATGACTGTCGTAAGTCCATAACGTTAAGTTTGCTGACAGATAAAATGAATAGCCGCATCGCCACCTCAACAGTATGGCGATTACCGCTACTTACTTTTGTTATATGTTTTTTGTTTGCTTTATTCACTCTCGACGATCTCATTGTTTAAAGGGGTTACCCACTCATGAAGAAGATCTTCTAGGTAGTTTTTTATTTCATTTTCTTTTAACTCATCAGGAATAACAATATCGTAAGCTGTACGTCTTTTCCCTTCATTCCCTATGTAAAAAACAGTCCATTTGCCTGATATTTTAGTTACTTCAATTTTTTTACCGTATACGTTTAATTT
>JBNKLP010000114.1:0-526 GCA_050292425.1 Candidatus Nanoarchaeia archaeon
ACGGAAATGCATCAAGATGAAATGAGGTACTCCCTTCGGACCTAATGTCGCAGAAATTGACTAATAAACACTAATTTTTCATGAAGTAAAATATTTTTTAAAAATTAATAAATACTTCCAAGGAACTACTAAGAGTTTAGCAAAAATTCTTCCACTTGCAAAATTTATTTCATGATCAATTTCACTAGAAGACCAATTCTCGCGGAATTGCAATATATGGCGGATGCCATGGCGGATGCACGAAAAACAAGCAGACGTTATTTTCGCATTATGCACAACTAATGAAAAATCACTACAGCATAGATCTTCCATGACATCTGGTCCCAAAGAGACTACTGATTAATAATTAAGCAATTAACATTATCGATTTACGATTAAAGAAAATAAAAACATAATAGTATCAAATTAGATAACGATATTTATGAATAATAGCATAGAGTTAACCATGACCAAACAGCTTTACGATATGACTATACTCAAAATTTTGCAAATGCACAAACAGTACCCAAAACATGAAGATATTTCT
>JBNKLP010000115.1:0-524 GCA_050292425.1 Candidatus Nanoarchaeia archaeon
CCCTGATTTTCATAAGAATTTAAAACTTGCCAACTAATGCATTTCACCTAAATAATAAATTGATAGGGTTGCATTTCATGGCATGCATATTTTTATTTCTGACCCCTAGGTTGGTTTTGCTTTTTGAAAAGATTTAAATTTCATTTCCAATTTCCAACCGTTGTTTTAGTTCATCAATTTAAAAATCTTCGTATAAAGTATTGATTTAAATTTCATTACTTAATTCAATTTCTGAAAATTCCAGATTTGAAAAGGTCCTGAAAAGTTGTTTTGATTTTATCCTATTTTGAATCCAGTTCAAATTTGGTTTGGAAATATTTAAAACTTTTGATTTCGATCCCATTTCCTTGAATCAGAAAATTGCGAAAATGATTATATTTTTTTTTCTCGGCCCATCTCAATTCGGCCCGTGCTCCGTTGAAGCCCATAGGTTATTTCCAGTTTTTTTTTATTTCTTTTTCCGGCCTGCCATCGCAGTAGCCCATCTCAGCCCACCTCGCCATGGTGGCCCATCAAGTCTTCTA
>JBNKLP010000116.1:0-523 GCA_050292425.1 Candidatus Nanoarchaeia archaeon
AGGTCTAGTCAACATGGTAGTTAGGTTCAAACTCAAATTTAAATTGAAATTCAAACTCAAGTTTGAGTTTAAATTCAAATTTCTTTGAATTTATTCTAAATCTTGCCCAAATTCAAACTCTAGTTTAAGGTTTAACTTCATTTTTTTCAAATTTATTCTAAATATTACCTGAATTCAAACTCAAGTTCGAGTTTAAATTCAATTTTTTCTGAATTTATTCTAAATATTGTCCGAATTCAAACTCAGGTTTAAGTTTAAATTCAATTTTTCTGAATTTATTCTAAATATTACCCGAATTCGAACTCAAGTTCAAGTTTAAATTCAAATTTCCTAAAATGTATTTTAAATCTTGCCTGAATTCAAACACAAGTTTAAGTTTAAAACGAAATTTCCTTGAATTTATTCTAAATATTTCCCAAATTAAAACTCAAGTAAAGTTTAAATTCAAATTCAAACACAAGTTTCACTTTAAATTCAAATTTCCTGAATTTATATCAAATCTTGCCCGAATTCAAACTTAAGT
>JBNKLP010000117.1:0-522 GCA_050292425.1 Candidatus Nanoarchaeia archaeon
AATTATTGTGCCACACATTCCGATGGCTATGTGTCAACATTATTCATGCTTCATTTTTGACACATACATATTCAATATTTAGTTTGAAATATTGAATATTTATTTTTACAATTTATTTTAACTATTATATTTCTTGTGACTTTGAAGTATTTTGAATTCATATTTTAAGTTGGTCAAAATTTGTGTCAACAGATACCCCCTCGAGGTTCGGATGCGGAGAACTTATGTCGGCATGTCTGGAGCATGAAACTTTCATACTTATATGCCATTTTCTCATTTATCTTTTTTTGTTCTTGGTTTTTTAGTTAAGTATCCAAATTGTGCATCTCTTTGATCCACTTTGAACATGATTTTTTTTATTTGGTTCACATCAGCATGCCTGGTGTGGAAATATATTTATTTATTTTTGTAATAACTCGGATGAATCTGGATGCTGCTCCATATGTGCAACATTCACTTTGTCTGCCATACACCAGCTGGATGGGTTAAGCTGTACTTTGTTTATTCATTCCCTCTAATGTC
>JBNKLP010000118.1:0-521 GCA_050292425.1 Candidatus Nanoarchaeia archaeon
CATTATGACACCTTTCCGATCTATCCTTGTGACCCTCTGCTAGAGCTAGGTCGTTAGCGATGGCTAGGCGTAGCTGTAGGCTACGGTAGACGGCCGAGTGGTCGAAAGACCACGTGGCGGCCATAGGTCTTTTAAAACCTTAACTCTTTAGTCTTTGGCAAAGCTGTGGTTAAAATGAGACCGGGCGGGGCCATTAGGGGAAAGTGGGGACAGCTGGTTGGGAAGGTCGGGGAGTGGGTATGTGGCAAGCCGGCACCTCCAAGGTTGTAGCCCCGACTGTGTCAGTTAAGGACTGATGGGTTGTCCCCACCCAGGAGGTCCGAAAGACTCTAACGTTGTGTCGTTTTTCGTGCCCTTTTTAGAAATGTATGTCGTTTAAAAAATTCGAGAAAAAATTGTCCCGACCCCACGCCCACAGGCATCCCCACTCCTAGCTAGGAGAAAAAAATTACTTCGTTCTTTAAAATAAAAAATAAGATCGTTTCAAAACTTTATCACTACTAAGTTATCTTTATAATGTA
>JBNKLP010000119.1:0-520 GCA_050292425.1 Candidatus Nanoarchaeia archaeon
TATAGATATGTCAAGTTTCCAACTCTGTTACAATCTCAACAAACACACATCCGACTATTACTCTATCATCGGGTTACGTCCAGCCCATGGGCCGTCGCAGTTATTGGGCCCCCAGTCCAGATGAATATTTGTGATATTGTCAATCATTATCATTAGAGTCAATGCAATTGTCATTGTTCAAAGTAGAGGAACAAGTGCTAGAATGCATAGAATTAATTTCAATAATCTCAGCCCTAGCATTTTCAAGTTACTCTACACATGTGGAATAATCAAGCTTTAATTTCTCATTTTCAGCTAGCATGTCAACACAAGAATCACATGACATATTTGACTTTAATAATTCAATTTCAGAATTCAAGCATCCAATGGTACAAATCATTTTATAATTATCACTAAGCAAAGAATCACAAGCATTGGAATATCTAGACTTGTATTTTTCAACTTTCCTCTCAAGCTTATCAATTTTTGCATCACAAGCAACAACTCGAGGAATCATAATTAAAATATCTTTGATGAGTTT
>JBNKLP010000120.1:0-520 GCA_050292425.1 Candidatus Nanoarchaeia archaeon
AGGAGAAAATGATTCGCTTCAAGTTCTTCAAATATTTGATAAGTCATGAAAGTACTTGAAACCAACTTCTCTTCATTATATCTTCTCAAGGAATATAAAATAAGACCCTCTTCTGTTTGACAAATTAATTTTGTTGACAAATCAAATCTTGTCTCCATAAAAGTACTTCAACCGCACGATACTCTATCTCACCAAGCAAATGAACGGTTAGGAATGTTAAAGAGCTCTTCGACAGGTTCAGGGCTTGTATTTAAAAAAGGAAAAGAAAAAGAAAAAAAGGAAGAGAAAACATAAAGAACAAAGGAAAATAGAAAAAATGAATTATCCATTTTTTAGAAATTGTGATTTGTAATTTATATCGACTATATTATTATTAAATAATAAAAATAAAATATGATAGTTATATGAAATAATATAAAATAGTGGGTAGTTGTATATAGAGGTCAATGGGTGTAAAAAACTGTACTGTAAAAATTGTAGAAAATTATAAAGGATAGAGAATATTTTTTTAGGTAAAATT
>JBNKLP010000121.1:0-483 GCA_050292425.1 Candidatus Nanoarchaeia archaeon
ACGAGAAAAACCGCTAAAGAAATTAGCCTCCGGACTAACTAACGGAAAGCAGGAGGCTAACCCTAACAAAATGCCACGAGCAGGAGCTACACAACCTCGACAAGCTAGAGGAATTTCCAATTTGAGTTTAGAAACAATTTTCACAATTTTAGGGATTTTATAACAATTTCTAAGAATTTTCTGAAAATTTAAACTAATTTAAATGGATTAACAATTAACAGAAAATATTGGTACATGAATTATTTTTATAATATTTTTATCTGATAGAACAGATTTAAACATTTCCAACAAAATTTATTTCATAATTTTCCGAGTTCAAATGAATCCTACACAAATTTTTGAATTTGGAATGAATTGAATAATTCAGAATTTAATAAAATAAATAACCGGGTGCACTGGGCCGAAATCGAGCTCGGCCCAGCTGCACAGTGCGGGGCGCGGCCTGCGGCGGCGGCTCGGCCCACGCACGCGGCGCGCGAGCGC
>JBNKLP010000122.1:0-515 GCA_050292425.1 Candidatus Nanoarchaeia archaeon
GCACCGGGCCCGTTAGAAGTCATCCTGTGGGCAAAATGTGGCCTAGTGGCCGGATTTGTTTTTCTTTTATATTTTTGAATTCTTTTAAATCTCATGAATTAGCTCCAACTTCAAAAATCCATAGAAACTTGTAGAAAAATCACAAAAATACAAAATAAATTTCATTGGAATCCTCTTGAGTAGATCTATGCATTAGGCTTGACCAAATCCATAGTTATGCATTATTGCATTATAGAAAATTCTCTTAAATCAAATCTTGAGATAATTAATTACAAAAATCCATGCATGTTCATACATGGAATATTGGCATGCATATTCATATCATATCCTTTAGCTTGTATAAAATATATCATATTTATTTTCTGCTCATAATAATTTCTATGATTTAATTTTTGTTTTTGCAATAAATAAATTGTAGTAAATTAAATATGCCTAATAAAATAATCATTCTTGGTAGAGTAGCTCCTCTTGATGTGTAGAACCTGCAGAAAATCATACACTCTTGTTAGATTTTG
>JBNKLP010000123.1:0-512 GCA_050292425.1 Candidatus Nanoarchaeia archaeon
TTTTGTTATCCAATAATTCCAAACCGGATCTTTTCAGGTTTAAACTCAATTGTTCTCGAGTTTCTTCACTGATGTCTTCAAATATATCAACAATTCCAAGTTCAACACTAGAGTATTTTATCCCTAACTTTTTCAACTCTTCCTTTACCATCATTTTGCAACGAAGGCTTACCATATATTTTACATACAGTTTCATAAATATTACAAACCCTTTGACCTGCTTTTTGCAATATAAGGGAAAAAAGTGAGTATTTCCTTTTGCAATCATCCCAAATTTGTCATCCTTTTTACTTGATGTACTTCCTTTATATTTAAATTGTTGTCACTGTTAATTTTTTAAGTTATGTTTGATATTTGTTTTATTCAAAATTTTAAAATTATTATATATTTTATTATGATTTGTTTTATCATAAAAAAAGTTCAAATACAACTTATAATTTTACATATTCAAACAAATATTTTGAATAAAATAAATGATTAAACATAAATAAAAAATAAACAACAATAAAAAA
>JBNKLP010000124.1:0-510 GCA_050292425.1 Candidatus Nanoarchaeia archaeon
ACTAATAGCTCTTAAAATGAGCAAGTTGATCTTGATCTTGTAGATGATGAGGAAGCCCCATGTGATGCTCTACAAAGAATGATGATTGGCGATGTAAGGCTACAAGATCCAAGTAATCAACCTCAATAAACTTTTCCAAATAATACTACTCCACCCGTACAAGGTCTTGATCAAGATAATCATGAAGAAGATGATGAACCAAATTATCAAGACCAAGAGGAGAGCAATGATCAAGGGGGAGATGAGGATGATGGGGATAAAGGAGAAGCACCACCACATCCAAGAGTATGCCACAACGTTCAAAGAGATCACCCCGTCGACAACATACTTGGTGATATTGAGAAAGGGGTAACAACTAGATCACGTGTTGCAAATTTTTGTGAATATTACTCATTTGTTTCTTCTTTTGAGCCTTTCAAGATAGAAGATGCACTACGTGATCCGGATTGGGTGGTGGCTATGTAAGAAGAATTGAACAACTTCAAGCGCAATGAAGTGTGGTCTTTAGTT
>JBNKLP010000125.1:0-508 GCA_050292425.1 Candidatus Nanoarchaeia archaeon
AGAAAAATACTCAACCTTGGTATAATACTTCCTCATGTTGTATATAACATGTATAAAACCGTGCAACTATTTTGGACTCATAGCATGCATGTTATTAAGTTTCTAAGAACTTAATATATAGTAATGAATTAAAAATTAGAGATAAATTAGTAAATAGCTTTTAGGATAGTAATTAAGTAAGGCACTGCTGGTTATGCAGCATATTGCATTTTGCACCCCATGCATTTTACTTTTTAATTGTGACCATCTTTTACATATGCGGGTAGATCATGCAGAGCAAAAATTAGAAATTCAAGCGGAGCTGGTGCAAAAAGGAGTATGATGGTCCACAAGCGCCAAGTTGTGTGGATACTAACATTGCTTCTGAACAAGGCAAGCCCCATTGCATCTAACCACCTTCCTTGAGTTTTATTTATCTTTTATCTCATTTATGATTCTTGGATGTGCATTAGGTTATAGGAGTCGAATTGATGCCCTAGTTGCATTAAGGTGACCTTCTAATCTATCC
>JBNKLP010000126.1:0-508 GCA_050292425.1 Candidatus Nanoarchaeia archaeon
GTTTTGGAACTTTGACCACCCCTGGGGGGCGGTGGTGGCACCCCCGCCTAATTTTTTTTTGTGGATGTGCGTGCTATGGTCTCCCGTTACAGACCAATATGTAACATTGATTGTTTTGGCTTTTACAGCAGAAATATTAAGCATCAAAGCCAAAATTGGCGAATTTTGGTGAAAATTGTCAAAATTTTGAGACACCCTGTAGAACCCCTTCTGGTCAAAATTTTTCAAAAATAATTTGGATTCCTTATTTTCTCACCAAAACCTCCCTTTCCTGTGAAAATGAAAAAAATCTATGACTTGGTGTATCAAAAGCTCTCGATTCTTATAAAAACTGGCTCTTAAATCAAAATCTGATGTTACAACACATGAATCGTTTAAATCAAAATCTAATGGTATGCATGAACCGTCAAAGTCATTTTCTAAAGATGAAACCATATCTTCAGCTTCAGCTTCTGAGCTAGAATTAGCGGCATCACAGGCACTGTGCAATCGCTGATGTTGGTAATGT
>JBNKLP010000127.1:0-508 GCA_050292425.1 Candidatus Nanoarchaeia archaeon
TTATAAATATAAACATTTACAAATATAGAACAAATTAAGTTAATTTAAAAATTCTTCAAAATATATGCAAGTGGAATCTTGTTTTGTTCATCTCATCACATAGAATACAACGGTGAAAATAAAATTTAAAATGGATATCATATGAGTTAGATTAATTATTTAAAAGTTTATTTTCTATGTAAGATTATTTGACATGATGTAATTGTGATTTGACAATTGATGAATGATGTGGCAGTTGACAATTGGTGGATAATGTGGACACCTTGCATGTCAAGAAAATTACACTAAATGACTTGTAGTGGGCTATACTTATATAAGTATAGATGATTAATGCGTCTTTTGTATTGAAAAAATCGTTGTAAGAGAAGATATTTTCTTCTAAGTATTTTTAAATCTTTTGAAAGATATAACTATTTTATGAAAATACAAAGACACAACCATAGAATTATATTTTTAATGCTATTTTGCATTACACTTCCTTTGTATTTAAATTGTTGTCACCCTTGAT
>JBNKLP010000128.1:0-507 GCA_050292425.1 Candidatus Nanoarchaeia archaeon
ATGACACAAGTAAGTTGGTTTCTCTTCACCCGAATGAAGAAAATTTATATCTATGGCAAAGGTATGGATCATCTTGATTTTTATTAAATGCATTTAATCATAGTGTGCATCTAGGCCTTTGCATAGCTAGTGTGTTTTGAGTTTTCAACTTGCTCAAGTTATGATAAGCATTTGTTACTTATCTTGTGAAAGATCTTAGATATTTGCTTTATACCTTAATCAATGAAACTTGACATTTGTTACGTCAAGATAACCTTCTTTTGAAATAAGGTATAAATCAAATATGCTAAAGGACACTACTTGAAAGTTGAAAATTTCTGAGTGCTCTAGAGTAATTGCTTTTGAAAATCTATCTAAAATTGTTAGCTTGTGTGATTTTCAAAATATTTGAAGTTTCTCGGTCTTTGTGACCATGTCAATTCACTCATGGCTATTGTTCCCTTTGATTGCTTGTTGACTAGCCATTAGTGAACAAATGTCTCTCAAGTCCATACATCTTCTTCTCTT
>JBNKLP010000129.1:0-506 GCA_050292425.1 Candidatus Nanoarchaeia archaeon
GAAGGCCACACTGGAGGGAATGGTCTAGTCCCGTGTGACACCCCTAGTGTCACTGTAGTAGCTACATTGTTCTACAGTACCTCTAATGTGTAATCTTTAATGTAACTTGGTTTAAGTTTGAATTTGAATTCAAATCCATCCTTTTGAATGTTAATAACCCAAGTCATATTTGCCACTTGTAAAGGAACTTCAAATTTTTGCATACAAGTGAGTCAACCTAAATTCAAAGTATTGAAGATAATGTCAATAAATATTTTTGGGGAATTTATGGAATTTTTCCTCAAAGGTTTGAACCCCTTTAAAATTCAAACCAAATTCAAATTTGATTTTATTTTTAGATTTTTAATTCAAATTATGTTTCAAATTTGAACTTTCTTCCGAATGGGTAATTGTTCCATATCTTTCATTCTATCATATTGCAAAGTTTTGTAAAATTTGGAGCACCAGAAGGGTGGTTTTCATAATTTACAATTTTAATCCAGTTTAGAAAAATAGAAAAGCAGTTG
>JBNKLP010000130.1:0-505 GCA_050292425.1 Candidatus Nanoarchaeia archaeon
ACCTATGTGAAAGAAGAGGTTCTGTCCTAAACTTTTACTCACCACAATTACATATCTAGATTTGGAATCATCTTGGGAGAGATTAGTGGAGAAGTACAACGATAGTATCCAACATCCTACAACAAGCAGAATTTCATCTCATCTGCAGGAAGGGAATTTATCCTATGTATATGGGCTCTTCATATACATATCGTGCACACGAATTCACAAAGTTAAAAAAATTTGAAAAATTAATACATGTTCTTTCCATCCTACTCCATCTGTGTATAAAATTTCAACATCAAATTCATAATAACGAAGGAGCAGTAAAAAAGACAAAATTTCTGACAGATCTATAGTCAGAATTCTGTCAGAAATTTCTCTTTTTTATTACAGATAAACTATAATGAGTTTAACCTTGAAATTTTATACACAGATGGAGTAGAAGGAAAAGAACATGTGTGATTTTTTTCAGATTTTTTATGAACTTTATTAGTTCATGTGCACGATATGTGTATGGTGAATT
>JBNKLP010000131.1:0-502 GCA_050292425.1 Candidatus Nanoarchaeia archaeon
TAATGTTTTCAGTAATGGCTCATCTTCAATGAGTGACGAATTCATTTCTTCCTTAACTTCGTTTTTTCTTTTTAAATCTTTTTCTTCGTCTGCTATTTTCTTAACATCTTTTTCTTTTTCTTTTAATTCAAGGTCCTTAATTTTATGTTCATCATTTTGAGTAGCAATTTCACTGGTTGCTAAAAAACATAAAATAATGCTCTCATTAGAAAAAAAGTTTATAAACAAAAGAATAAATGTTGAAAAAGGAATTGAACTTACATGGCATTGGTAGATTTTCGAGATAATTAGTTATAACATCACATCGAGGTTGATAATCATCATGCACAAAAAGTTGTTGTGTCTTTTGTATCATTTAAATATTTTTTGATGTTATTTATTTCTCTTTTGATGTTTTGATCTTTTAAGTTTTCATTAATTCTTTCCAAATTTATTGAGATGTATTTCAAGAAATCTTTAAAGTTGTTATCCATTTGGCTAAAAAAGCAAAATAAAATTAACA
>JBNKLP010000132.1:0-501 GCA_050292425.1 Candidatus Nanoarchaeia archaeon
CCTAACACTACTAATGACCAATCATGAGGTGTTCTTATGCTTTAGGATTAGCACTAAGTGTTCATGGTGAAACCTTGTTAAGTTCTTTAAAAGAAACCTTAATTACATAAGGTTGTACTTAAACAAGGGTAAAAAAGGAATTTTCATGGTCATAACTCATGAACAAGGGGTTCTAATAAGAGTTCTAAGGTTGGACAGCTTAGAACTAATTTTTGGTTCAATTTTCATGAATTTTGGAGCTATAGATAATTAATTATGAATTAATAACTAATTATCAAGGATTAACAATTAAATAAAAATATTTTATAATTTTATTTCATAGATTATATTTGAATTCAAAATATAGAATTGAATTTATAATTTTATTGAATTTATTCAAGTTCCTATGAATTTTAGAAGTTTGAACTTGATTTGGATTTGAATTGAATTAAACGATTAGAAAATCATAAAAGGTACTGATGCACTGGGCTGAAACTGGACAGCCCAGGTTGGAACAGGGGA
>JBNKLP010000133.1:0-500 GCA_050292425.1 Candidatus Nanoarchaeia archaeon
TATTTTCTGATCTTGGTTTCAAACGAATTCTATTCAAATTCAAATGATTTCTAAATGAATTCAAAAGCTAGAACACTCAATTGTACAAAATAATGCATGGCAGCATGAATGTAACAAACTTTAGTTTGAAATTAATGATTTAAAGAAAACTTTTAAATTTTTCCCAAATTTGAATTTTCAGGGAATGACACACTCCCACAACTTGTTATAGGTGTTTTACCCCTATGACAATTTGCAAGTGCCTTTGTGAGACAATCCACGGTATTTCTCAATTTATGATTCTCAACAATAAGCAATGGATCACAAGAAGAATCATTCAAGCATGAATCAACATTTGAAGAGCATGGCATAGCAAGTAAATCATCACATGAGGTAGATATGCTAGATTTTGAAACTTCATCTATCTTAGGAATATCATCAAGCAAATCACAAGTAATGCCAACATCCACTTTCACTTTGTTGACTTCTTGAGAGATATGAGAGTGATGAGCTTCCTTAAG